>NZ_CP110139.1:3430000-4123640 GCF_025979885.1 Hymenobacter sp. YIM 151500-1 | reverse complement strand
TTAATTAATATTCTTGGCTCTGCTCCAAATTCAGTCAAACTCTCATTAGAAATAAATACTAATCCGTCAGCTTCATCTATGCTTAGCATATACCGAAGTCGTGGCGCTTCAGGATTGATAAAATACTCCACCTCAAACTCAATCGGCCCCTCCTGCCCCCGCGTCCGCATCCCCGCAAACCGGTTCCGCTTTTCCCAGGCTTGTTGCAGGTTGCCGCTTACCGCTTCGGCCAGAAACGCCAGCGCGTCGAGCACCGTGGACTTGCCGCTGCCGTTGGGGCCAATCAGCACCGTCAGCGGCGTCAGGTCGCGCAGCTCCACGTCGCGCAGGGCGCGGTAGTTGCGGATGCGCAGATACGTGAGGCGGGGGAAACCAGCAGGGGCGGCAAAGTCGGACATAGGGCGGCAGGGGTGTGGCTACAAAGTACGCGGGTTTGCCAAAACGTAGGTAAAACACATACGCCCTCACTCAGCGTGAGTATACTCGCATCATGAACTACAACTTCTACGCCGGCACAACTGACAAGCTGCATCTGCTAGCCTACCTATTTACCGAAACCGACCTGCGCATGTATGATCTGTCCTCTGCCTACAGCCAGGAAATCAGTGAATACAGCAGTGCGGATGAGGTGGCGCAGAACGTTGATCTGAACTCTGGCGGCTCTTTTGCGGCTACGTTTCAGCTTTGGTCGCCCAGATTTGGCGCGCCGCCGGAGTTCAGGCGCGTTGAGTTGAATCCGCGCTACTGTAAAGGCCATACATTCCGCTACCGTACCATCGGCTGGGGCCTCATTCAGCTCTATTTTGGCGGATTGCAGAATGGCGAGTTAGCCCACTCGCACATAGGTCACTTTAACGAGAAAGGAGCGTTAGGGCAAGAAGCAGCAGGTTTCTCTACCGTTAATCAGGTAGCCGCCTGGAACTGGACGGAGATACACCGGACCGCCCGGCAGCTCAAGTACCTAGTACACACAAAATGGGCCGTGTATAAATTCGGAAGCCGCGGAGTGCTGCCAGGCGCGGCCGAGTTGGAAAAGCAAGGAATGCGTCTTACATAAAAACAACCTTGTCGCTCCCGCCTCCGCCCGCATCTATTATCACTACCACACCTTCCCGTGCAGCGTCAAACAATACGTTTCCGTCTCCGGCGTCAGCTTCGCTTCTCCTGTAGCTCAAAGCTGCCGTAGCAACGCGGCCAGGGCGGCGCTGATGGACAAAGTTCTTCGCTCCGTATATTCGTAAGCCTCTTCACGCGTATTCCCTATGACCAATAACGAGCGTATTAGCCAACTCGAAGAAATGATGTCCGAAGCCCTCAAACGAATCGACAACACGTTGGAGCAATTGCGGCAATCCGATCAGCGGCAGCAGGTGATGCTACAGGCATTGATGCAGCAAACTGATACCAACACGGCTATGCTCCGTAAGCTGTCCGAGCACGATACCCGCCTCGGCAACCTCGAAAACCCCGGCCCGAAGAACGCTGCCTAGCATCATCCTGGTAAGAATAAGCACAAGAGCCACCCGGTAGCGGGTGGCTCTTGTGCTTTCCACGTCTCCGTCCGGCAGTAGTGTTATCCAGCGGTGCGCAGGTGCCGTTCCCGGTCGGCGGCGTAGAGCAGGCAGGCGTGGATGTGCTCCTGCGTTAGCTCCGGAAAGTCCTCCAGAATCTCTGGTATGGTCTGCCCGCTGCCTAGCCAGCCCAGCACATCGGCCACGCTGATGCGCGTGCCCGTACTACACGGCCGCCCAAAACGAATTTCAGGGTTAATGGAAATGTAGGAGGAGTAATACATGGCGCAGCGCTTTACCAACCATACCGGGAAGCCGGTGGTAGCTACCAACCCATCCACTGCCTCAGCTACGCACCCAACGCCACGGCGGAAAACGCTACCCCGCCGGCTCCAGCTTAATCTTTACCACCGTCCCCAGCGCCCCGAATACCTTTTGCAGCGTGTCGATAGTCACGTTGAGGGCGCTGCGTTCCAGCTTGGAGATTTGCGCTTTGCCTACGCCGATGCGTGCGCCCAGCTCGGCTTGGGTCAGGTGGTGCTGGCGGCGGTAGTCGCGGATGGCGGCGGGTATGGCGGCCAGGTCCAGAGCCGCTTCGTAGCGCACCCGCAACGGGGAGCCGGGCGGGCCGAAGAACTCGTCTTCCAGGTCGTTGTAATCGGTGTAAGTGGTGGCCATAATGAAGTCGGAAACAACAGGTGAAAACTACTGCACGGCAAGAGCCCGCAGCATGACTTAGGTGGCGCGCGGCTTCTGCTCGAAGTATTCGCGCTTCATGCGTTCGGCCTTTTGCTTGTCGCGCTCCGGGGTTTTGGGCGTTTTTTTGTCGAGGCCGTGGGTGCAGAAGATGAGCGTGGGCTCGGGACCTGTCTTGTCCCAAAAGGCAAACAGCCGGTAGGTGTGCTGCGGTCCGTCTACCCGAAATTCTCAGATACCATCCGTGCCAGCCAGCTTCTTACACCAGTTGCCCTGCTCTCCATTCTGCGTGCGCCGGATGCTCACGTCTAATCGGATGCGGGTTTCTTCATCCAAGGCCCGCACGAACGCCCGCGCCTCGTCACTCATCTTAACGGTAATCGGTACGCTCATGCCGTTGCAGGTAGATACGCAACGAAAGTACCAGAAAGTTTCTTTATAAGTTGACTTACGAGCTAGTTTCAACCAGCACGCGACTTGCTACTTTCACCTGCCGCCACCTTGTAGCCCGCGTGCCTATTCTGACGATGAAGCCGCACCTTCTTTGCCGCCACGCGGCAAGCCGGGGCCGCGCCAGTAGTGCTGGCTGGGTGGAGCCCAGTCTCACGACAAGCAAGGCCCACGCAGCCGGCTTGTGCCAGGCAGAAACACCAGAAACCAGCGGAGCACGGGCAACCAGCATCCAGTAGAATACACCAACTGCCCACCTCTGTCACGCAGGCTGCCACCCCTTCCCAGCGGCTTGACGCTTCGTCCGCAGCAGTTGCCGCGCCGTTCCAACGACTTGACGCCCCCGCCTACCGAGCTGCCGCGCCGTTTCAACGACTTGCCACCTCCATCCAAGCCGTTGACACCTCCGACTAAGCGCGTTGACACCACGGTTTAACGCCTTGCCACGCCATCCCAACGCGTTGACACCTTGTCCCAACGCGTTGCCGCATCGGTACGGCGCCTTGGCACGCTGATCTGAGGCATTGCCACCCTGGCCCAGTGCCTTGACGCAGCGGCAGCAGCGCCTGCGCCGGCTGCCGACACTATTTCTACCCCTGTATAGTCAATAACACCGGTATGTTTCTATATTTCCCCGGTACTTTAACCCCTTTATCCGCATGAAAGATAGCCAACGCGCCCGCCTCGCCATGATGCAGGCCACCTTGGCCGTGCTCAACCAGCACGCCGACCTCTACGCCGCCAACACGGCCCTGACCAAGGCCCGCGCCACCCTGGCCGAGCTGGTGCAGGACCTGGACCCCACCGCTACCATCCAGCAGGGTGCCGCCCGCACCGAAAGCCCCGGCGCCGTGAAGAAAGCCACCAAGAACCTGCTGGCCGAGCGCACCGCCGAAGTAGCCGCCGCCCTGCTCGCCCTGGCCGACGAAACCCAGAACATCAGCCTCCACACCGACGCTGACTACACCGAGCGCCAGCTCCAGCGCGCCACCGACAACGACCTGCTGCGCATCGCCAAAAACATCCATGCCCGCGCCACCGAGCACGCCCAGGCCCTGGCCGCCCAGGCCGTGACGCCCGCCGAGCTGACCGAGCTGCAAGCCGCCCTCGACGCCTTCCGGGCGGAGATGACCGCGCCCCGCACCACCATCGCCAGCAGTAAGGCCCTCAAGCAGCAAATCACCGCCGACCTGCGCCAGGCCACCGCCCTGCTCCGCAACCGCATCGACAAGTTTCTGCTGCGCTACCGCCGCCCCCAGCCCCAGTTCTTTGCCGCCTACCAGTCGGCCCGCCAGGTTATCAACACGGCCACCCGCTCAGAGAAGCCCACCGCACCGGCTCCCCTCTAACTCCCTTATTCCACTATCTGCCCCGGCCGCTCTTCTTTACAGGAGCGGCCGTTTGTTATTCTAGGTATCCTGCTGGCCTTGGCCTCACTCCTGCTTACTTTCTACGCGTATGGGTTAGGTAAAAGCATGACAAACAACCGCTAGCTTAGCCAGCGGCGAGGCAGTAGCCAACCTTCAGTGTATCCTCTTCATCTTCCTCCTATGCCCACCATCCGCCTCGCGCTTATCCTCACTGTCCTGCTCCCCGCCTTGTGCGCAGCCTGCCGCTCCACCCCTACCCAGCCCACGCTCAACCTACGCCTGAAGCGGGAGCTGGACAGCATTGAGGTGGTAGACCAGCGTTACCGCAAGCTCATGATGGGTGGCACCACCATGAACAGCCGCTTCGATTCGGTAGCGCGGGCTGCCGGCATCCCGCCCGAGCAGGTGGGGCCTTACCTAAGCCGGCGCATGAGTGCTCAGGACTCGACCAACGTGGTGCGCATTGCCCAAATCATCGACCAGTACGGCTACCCCGGCCGTACGCTCGTGGGCACGCCCACCAACGAAGTAGCCCTGCTCGTCATTCAGCACTCCACCCGCATCCCGCAGTACCTGCCCTTGGTCAAGCACATGGCTGATAAAGGCGAAGTGGACTTCTACCTCTACGCCCGCATGCTCGACCGCCACCTCATGTACCAGGGCCAGGAGCAGATCTATGGCACCCAGGGCTGCGGCTACAGCGTACCCAACCCCACCACCGGCCAGCACGACTGGATAAAATTCATCTGGCCCATCAAAGATGCCGCCCACGTAAACGAGCGGCGCAAAAAAGCCGGCTTCGACTCCACCGTAGAAGCCAACGCCCAGCGCCTGGGCATCCAGTACAAGCCCATGACCCTGGACGAAGCCAAGCGCATCGAGCAAGCCGCCAAAGCCGCGCCGCCCAGCCACCCTTAAGGCGCTGCATCCGTCCCCGTAGCCAGGATGCCCGACCGGTCGGTTTCTGCAAGGCGCTTCCACCTATTTGCTTCTGCTAGAGAAGCTGGTTGAGAAAGCGTCAACAACTACTTAACCCACGTTGCGCAAGGCTTGCGGAGCCGCGTAGCGGCTGAAGGGTTGTAGTACGGCGAGCGGAAAAGACCTTCGCGCCGCGTAGCGGTGCCAGAAAAGGCTGGGGCACTCTGGCACCGCTACGCGGCGCGGGCGGCGCAGCAGGCGTCGAGCTACAATCCTTCAGCCGCTACGCGGCTCCGCAAGCCCTGCGCAACGTGGGTTAGTTAGAGCTGTTTCGAGAACGTCGTAGAGACGCACTAGCGGGAATCTCCTCGTTGAGCGACACCGCCTGAACAACCAGTGTTCTGCCGGCGCGGGCAACGAGACTCCCGCTAGTGCGTCTCTGCATCAGATACCCTCAAAGCCCCTACACGTGGGGCCGGCGCGAAAGCCACTCCTGCGACTCGCGGCTCACCAGCGCCTGAAACGCCTCCTGGTGGTCGGGGGTCAGCTTTTCGCCGGACACCTTCTCGAAAGTGTCCCGGATTTTGTCGGCCAGGTAGGGCGCCTTCCCGGACAAGTCGGCTTCCTGGATATTTTCCTCGTCGAGGACGCGGTACAGTTCTTCTTTGACGATGGGCGACAGGCCGCCGGGCACTGCCCAGCCAGAATCGGGCGTCGGGTGGTTGGATTGAGCCATGGGGTGAGCAACGGAAAGAACAGGTGAAAACGACTTTTCCTTACGCATCAGTCGCAACCCTAGTTGGTTGATATTCTGCTGTTTTCTCTATGCCTGAGCTTGCTTAGGCGGCCCACCCGGCCCCGCTCACTGCTTGCGCAGCACGTACTTCTCGGCCAGGCTGCCCGTGATGCGCTGCCCGTTCTTATCTAACTGGATAAGCTGATTTTCGCCCACTAGGTAGTGCGCAGGCTGATCATCGAGGCCAGGCAGGCGCACGGTGCGGCCGGCGTCGTCCCAGCGGAAGACGCCCGTCGCCTCGATGGGTTTGCCAGTGCCTTTGCCCAAATACAGGGTGCGCAGGCGGTAAGTGAGGTCCTGGTTCAGCGTCAGCTCCGTCCGGATGCCGGGGCAGTCGGCGCAGGGCAGGGTGCCGCTGTAGGTGCCGGCCCAGTCGAGGGAGTTGCGCGAATTATGAGCCGGGTCCACGGCCCGGCTCAGCTCCAGCACCGGCGTGCTCCCCTGCCGCAGCGTCAGCTGGGCGTCGCCGCTCAGCTCGTAGGTGAGGCCTTCGGTTGTGTTGAGGGTGGCCAGTAGCTCTGGCTCGGCGTTGGGACCCGCGCAGGCCATGCGCGTGCTGGCCACCTGCCCGAAGCGGATGGTGCTGCCCGCTACGGTATAGCTGCCCATCAGGCGGTTGCAGCCCGTAAAGCCACTCACCCGCCCCTGCTCCGCATCAAAAACGAGCTGGGGCGCCAAGCGGGCCTCCGCCGGCGCCGGCACCGGTTGCCCATTAAGCCGCACTACCAGCCAGGTGCCGCCCAGGCGGGCGGGGTCGGCCGGGGCGGGCGGCGCGGGCGGTGGGGTAGCCGTAGTTGGTTCGGTGGCTTTGGGGCTGCAGCGGCCCCCGGCCAGTCCCAGCACTATCAACGGCAGCAGAAAAAGACGACGACGCATAGTGAGCAAGTGAAGGTGAGCGGAAAACACACAGCCCGCTTAGCGGTAGGCAGGCCTTTTCTTAACGCAGATTTTCTTACTGGAAGTTGTCTGCCTTGGTTTGTAGCATTCGAGCACTCCTGTCTCACGACGTATGCAGGCAACACAGCGTCTGCCTGCGAAGCAAAGTGGCGGCGTAAGATGCTTCGGGCATGCACGCAGCCTGTCAGGCGCGCGAGCTGTGGAACGGGTGGCCGCCAGGTTATGCTTAGGTGAAGGAGTTGCGGAAATCATTCATATTTCCGTGCTTATCGGCTAGAGTTCAGGTCGTTTCGCTTTTGGTGTCACTGCGTATGCGCACTTCCCGCGTGCTGGGTCCGCTGGCCAGGGGCTGGTACTACTGCCGCAAGTAGCCCCCGCCCCGCTTTTGTGCCTTGCCCAAACGCCCCGCCCCCGCGGGGGTAGAGCACCTGTCACTCTCCGTCCCGCCCGGCGGCGGCGCTGTTTTGGAGCCACTGCAAACTGCTTCATGCTGAATTGGGAAGCCTCCGCCTCCCGCGCCTCTGCACCTTCCGGCACCCCAACCAATAACGCCACCTGCTTCCGGGTGCTGGTTACGCCGGGGCCGGCCAGGGCTCATTCAGCCCGACACCAACACTGCCAGGGCTTTTGCCGTACGCCCCACGGGCCCCACTGCTGCGGGCCCACGTTGTATAGTCCTCACCGTCGCTTGTATGAAATCATTGCTTTTGCTGGCCGCCACCGTGGCCGCCTTTTCCTGTGAAGCCGTAGCGCAATCGGGCACCCACCCCGGCACGCCCCAAACCGCCACTCCCAGCCGCCGCCAGCACCAAGGCACCGGCACGCCCCAAACCACCATGGCCCAGCGCAACGCCGGCAAAACTGTTTCGACCCACCCGGCCACCGGCCCCACGCGGGCGTCGCGCTCCAGCTCCACCAAAAAGTCCGTTAACCAGGGCAGCGCCACCGGCAGCTACAACATCGAGACGATGGGCAAGAACAGCCAGGGCCGGGCCAGCAAGCCCAACTCCGGCGCCGGCTCCAACGCCGGCCGCGGCCAGTAGGCATCTAAGCCAGGCCTGAGCTGGAAGATGACGGCGGGCACTTCGACCCACCATCTTACCCAATTCACTTCCAGCAAAACACCCCGCCCCTAACTCGCACCTGGCTAGTTGGGGGCGGGGTGTTTTGCTAAGGAGTGCTTTAGCAGTTGCCGTCAATGTCGCAGGCGGCCCCGCCGGAGCCGGCTACAGGAATGGGCGCCGGCTGGGCTTCGGCCCATACCTTTTGCAACACCTCCTCAAACAGCTCCGCCGGCTGGGCCCCCGACACGGCGTATTTGTCCTCGAATACAAAGAAGGGCACGCCGCGCACGTTAATCTGGCGGGCTTGGTACTCGTCGTGGCGCACTTCCTGGGCGTACCGGTCGGAGGTGAACAGTTGGGCTACTTCGTCGGCGGCCAGCTGCACGTCGGCGGCCAGCTCCTGCAAAGTGGCCAGGTCGTCGATGTTGCGGCCCTCGTTGAAGTAGGCGCGCAGCAGGCGCTCCTTCATGGCATCCTGGCGGCCGTGGGCCTCGGCCAGGTGGATGAGGCGGTGGGCCCGGAAGGTGTTGGCGGGTACTGTTTTGTCGAATTGGAAGTTGAGGCCGGCCTCGCGGGCCATGCCGGCTACCTGCTGGGTCATCTGCTTGGCCCAGGCTACGGTTTGGCCTTTGCTTTCGGCCAGGGCTTCGTAGAGGCTGCGCTCGGGCGTGGTGCGGGCCTCGGGCTGCAGCTCAAAGCTGCGCCAGTGCACCTGCACCTGGTCGGCGTGCGGGAAGCGGGCCAGGGCTGCCTCCAGGTGGCGCTTACCGATGTAGCAGAACGGGCAGGCAATGTCGGACCAGATTTCTATTTTCATGGCGGCAATTTTGGGGTGAGACGAGGTATAAGGAAATCAGCCACTAAAATGTTTCACCCCGCCCGCATAGCCCGCTTTCAGCCCGTAACTCAGCTAGACCGGGCGAACAGTTGATAGAGTTAAACAAGAAGAACAGTCATGCTGAGCGAAGGCGTAGCCGCAGTCGAAGCATCTCTACCTCTGGCTAACCTCAACCGTGCAGACGAAGCGGTAGAGATGCTTCGACTGCGCCTCCGGCTCCGCTCAGCATGACTATACCACTGCAAGGTCAGCACGCGTGATGCTTCGGCTGCGCTTAGCATGACGTTCTCACATCAACTGTCCATACAATTCAGCTGACCAAGCTCTTTCCCTGACCCGACCTTTCTGCCGCGTATGCCCGAACCGCTACCCTATACGTTTGAAGCCCCGCTGGAAGCCGGTGGGCCCAGCTTTATGCCCACGCAAGTGGTCCAGGTGCCCTCACTGGTGCTCGAAGCGCTGGGCGGCAAGGGCATCAAACGGGTAACAGGTACCGTCAACGGCTACCCGGTGCGGCTGGGGCTGCTGTGCCAGGCGGGCGGCGGCCGTTACCTGATGCTGAACAAAGACCTCTGCCGCAGCGCCGGCATCCAGGTGGGTCAGCGCGTCACCGTGGCACTGGCCCCCGACCCGCAGCCCGACCACATCGACCTGCCCGAGGAGCTGACGGAAGCCCTGGCCGCCTGGCCCGAAGCCGAGGCCGGCTTCCAGCGGCTTACGGCCGGCATGCGCCGCGCCGTGGCCTACCACGTGGCCTCGGCCCGCCAGGCCGAAACCCGGGCCCGGCGCACCGTGGAGCTGGTGACCCGCCTGGCCGCCGGCCGCCACCCGTTTCGCAGCTAAAGCTGCAAGCCGTAAGCCACAAGCCGTAAGCCACAAGCTCGTTTTAGTGTAGAGCTTGCAGCTTACGGCTTGCAGCTTGTAGCTCTTATTTCGTTACCGCCAGCACAGCTTCAGCACCAAGGGCGTCGCCGGTGGGCGTGAGGCCTTCGGCGGCCACGCGGAAGGTGCCGGCCTGGTCGGCGGTATAGAAGGTGAGCTGGGCCTGGCCGGAGGTGGGCACTTGTACCGTGGGAGCCCAGAAGAGCGTGGTGGCGCGGGGGTCGGGCTGAGAGGAAGCTCGCTCGTAGCGGGGCGCGTAGAACTCACGGGCCCGGTAGTAGGCTGGCAGGCGGCGGGTGGCCACGCCCGCGGCCGGCTGCTTGGAGTAGTCGTAGTCGGGGTTGCCTTGCTTGGTGAAAATGGCAATGACGCCATTGCCTCCGCGGCTGCCGTAGATGGCCGCCGAGGCTCCTTTCAGCACCTCTACCCGCTCCACGTCCATCACCGGAATAGCCACCACGGCGTCCACGTCGCTCACCGCAATGCCATCAATAATAAACAGCGGCTGCGAGGACCCCATAATGCTACTCACCCCCCGAATCTGCACTTGGTACGAAGCGCCCTGCCGCAGCACCTGCACCCCCGCCACGCGGCCCTGAAGTAGCTCCAGCACGTTGGTGAACGAGGCCGAGCCGGGAATGGCGTCGGGGCGGAGTACGGCATCAGCAGAGTTGCCGTGCAGGGCGCGGGGGTCGGGGCGCGGGGCGGGCTTCTGGCCCTTCACCGTCACGTTGCGCAGCAGAATGGTGCCGGTGGAGTCGGGGCGGAAGCGGCGTTCCAGCACCTGCTGCTGGCGGCTGCGCTGGCCGTACTGAGCCACTTCGGGTGAAGGCGCCGGCAGGGGCGGCGCGGGCGGCAGGGCCACTGGCGCGGGCCATAGGTCGTTGAGGCGCAGCAGGGCGTTGCGGGCCCCTTTTTCGGAGCGGGCCTGCAAGAGTACCTGGGTGGTGTCTTTGCCCGGAAAGCCCATGAACAGGAAGTCGCCCTGGGCATTGGCGTTGGTGGCAATGACGCTTTTTTCATTGGCCATAAACAAGGTCAGGGCGCTGTTGGGCAACGGCTTCGTGGCAGCCCCGGCCCGCACCACCCGCCCGCTCAGGGTCAGGCCCTGGCGCTCCAGCGGAAACGGGTAGGTCAGCACCGGGTTGGTGCCGGCCAGCACCTCGCGCCACACAAAACGGCTCCAGCCTTGGGTGAGCAGCAGGTGGTCGAGGGCGCGGGCCGTTTCGTAGCTGGGGGCGCGGAAGTAGTAGCCGGGGTCCTGCACGTAACCTTTCACCTCCGAGGTCAGCAGCAGGTGAGAAAGCAGGGTGTTACTGTCGGTGCCGGCGGTGGGCAGGCCGGCCTGGTTGGTAACGGCCACCGAGAGGTTGGCTGCCGCGGGCTGCCCGGCCGCGTCGCGCACGTCCAGGCTCAGAGTCACGAGCTGGCGCGGGCCGTAGCTGGCCTTGTCGGGCCGGAGGCTCAGGCGCAGGCCGGGCGGCGGAGCCACGAAGGCCAGGCGCTCGGCCTGCGCCACCTGCTGCCCGTCAAACACGGTGAAGTGGGCCACCCCGGCCGGAAACTTGCTGCGCGGAATAGTGGCCGAAAACGTCCGGCCCGGCTCCATCTGGCCCTGGCCGGCGTACACGGGCAGGCCCCGCACGTGGGCCACCAGCTGTAGCGCCTCGGGCGCTGCAGCCGTGCCCGGCGCAGTCTGGCGCCGCACCAGCACCAGGAAGTTGGGGCCCACCTCGCGCACGTTGAGCACCCAGCCGCTGGGCTGCACGGCCGGCAGCGGATACTCGCGGGTGCCGCCACCCTCGGGCAGGGTCACGCGGGCCCGGTAGCGGCGGCCCGGCGCGGGCGTCAGCGGAAAGGCGCTCATGCCCAGGGCGGGCGTCTGAAAGCGGATAACCTCCTGGTTCTGGTCGTCAAGGACAACGCCCTGCACGGCCAGGCCCAGGCCGCTGGCGTCGGCGGCCTTCACGCCCACCACCGTTTCGAGGCCGGCCACGTAGGCACCGCCCTCGGGAAAAAACTGCACATCGGGCGGAGTGGCCGCGGTTCGGCGGGCCCCGGCGCGGCTGGGCGCGGCAGCCGGTGCGCTGGTGCTGGCCGTGGCAGAGCCGGCCGTAGCAGGCGGTACGGCCTGCCACACCGGCACGCGCCGGTTGAAGAAGGTTTGCTCGCCGGCGTTGCGCATCCAGCTGGTATAGGCCCGCACCGTGTACACGCCCGAGGCCAGGGTGTCGGGCAGGGCCAGGTCGCCGTGGGCCTGGCCCTGGCGCAGGGCCAGCGTGCGGCGCAGCAGCACCCGCCGGCTTTCGGGTGCCACCACATCCACGTACAGCACTTTGCTTAGCGTGTCGGGCTGGTGGGAGCGGGCTTCCACCACGTAGGCCTTAAACCAGATAGTTTCGCCGGAGGCGTAGGCGCCCTGGTCGAGGTGGAGGTAGCTTTTTTCGGGAAACGTTTGCCGGTAGAAGGCATCGAGCCGCTCCAGCAGCTGTACTGGCGTAGTGTCGGCAAACCGGAAGGCGGCGCCCAGGCTCAGAGCGCCTAGCAGGGCCGCGCCACTCAGGAGGCGCTTGGTGGTACCAGAAAGTAAGAACACGGAAATAAATAAACTTTAGAAGGTAGAGGTGGGAAGTTAGAGGCCAGAGGTGAGATACAGGCAATGAAAAGTCAGCGGTGAAACCTGGGAAATAAGCAGTAGAGGGCTGGCCTGAGAAGCGTGTACCCAAGGCAAAACCTGCCTGAAGCCCGGCAGATCAACGGCTAAGGCTGTAGCGCTACAGTTAAGCTCATCAGTAGCGCGCGGCTATGCGGCGCGAATATGCATAATTAGAAATAAAAAAGTTGCTGTATTTGGTGGTATCCTTGTCTGATTTTAAGCTGATGCAACCTTGCTGGCCGCTAGCCCCTCTGTTCTATACTGCTACTTTTTCGCCCTTCTGCTATGCTTCCGCTTTCCCCGCTGCGCTCCACCCTACTGCTTGCAGCTTTGCTGGGCCTGGGCTCCTGCGCCAAAGACGATGCCCCCGTGCCCGCCCCGGTGTACCTGCTCGACCAGCGCTGGGTGCTGACTCAGGTGCAGGGCCAGCCCGTGCCGGCCGGCACCCCCGAAACCACGCTGCTGCTGGAGTCGGTGGGCAATGTCAACGGCGGACGGGCCGCGTGCAACACCTACGGGGGCTTGTACACGCTGGCCGCCGGCACGCCACAGTTGCGGTTTACTGCCCAAAGCAGCACCCGCGCCACCTGCCCCGAGCAGGCCCAGGAAACCATTTACCTGCAACTATTGCCCAACACGGCCCGCTACGCCATCAGCAACGGCACCCTGCGCCTCTACAACGACACCCACGCCACGCCGCTACTGGAGTTCCGGGCCGGGAAGTAAGCGGCGGTCCGCGTTACGCTATCAGGTTGATTGAGCGGAGTAGGGACGCGACCCTTCGCGTCTCTACTCCGCGCTGCTAGAATGGCATCGTTCAACTAAGGGACGCGAGCCGCAGGTAGCAGGCCGGCAAAGCCTAGGGTCGCGTCTTTACATGGGCCAGACGCTACAACAACTACCGCCTACTGCTTATAAGGAACGTGCCGTGTTGCCTCCTCCGTAGATTTATCCAGAAGGCTCCGGGCGGCTTCTGCGAATATTGGAGCCGAGGCGGGCGGCATAGAACAGCATCCGTATAGAAGCCGTGCCACATGAGGTTATTGACGGCGGCGTCCACCCGCCACGGCGCAGCTTTGCTTCACCTCCCAACGACTCCTAGAACCCCACGTTAATCACCACTGGCTGCACCTGCACGCCGCCGCTAAACGAGTCGTACACGGTGCGGAAGCCCAACTCCAGCGGGGTGCGCAGCCGCAGCGGGTTAAACACCACCGACATGTCGAAGCCGCTGGCGTAGTAGGTGTTGCGCGGCAGCTGCAGGAAGCCCTGGCCGCGCAAGCCGTCGTAGAACACGGCTGCCTTGAGGCGCTGCACGTACAGCACCCGCCCCAGGTTCCAGTGCACGTCGGCCAGGGGCAGGCGGTACTCGGCGCCGTAGGTGGTGAGCTGGTTGAAGCTCAGGTAGGTGAGGCCGCGCGGGTAAAACACGGCCGCCCCGAAGCGGTACTCCCGCTGCTGCTGGCGCTGGTAGCCGGCGCGCAGGCGCAGGTTGTGGTGCCGGCCCAGGCCCGGCAAAAACACGCTGCCCTGCACGGCCCACTGCCGCGCCTCCAGGCCGGTACCGCCAAAGGGTGTGTCGCGCCACACGGCGCTGAACGTCTGCCCCCAGCGAGGCCCCACGTCGCGGTAGCTCTGGCGCAGGGTGCGCGCAAAGGCCACGCTGCCGGTTAGGTACTGTAAGGGCCGGCGGCCTACCTGCGTAGGCCGCCGGCTCAGCTCGTAGCCTTGGGTGCGCTCCTGGTTGTAGTAGGCGCCCACCGTGAGCGAGGTGAGCATACGTGACGAAGTCAGCACCAGCGGCAGGCGGGAGCCCAGGCTGAGGCGGGTGTACTGCCACTGGTCCTCGCCCACGTCGCCGGAAGGAAACGAACCCGTTACGCGCCGGCCGCCCCGCTCCACGCTCAGGTCGAGCACCGGCCACAGGCCTTGGTAGCTGAAGTCGGCGAATACGCGGCTGGTGCGCTCGGCGGCATCGAAGCCCACCCCGGCCACGGCCTGGGTGGTGCTGAGCACGTCCTGGGAGCGGAGGCCCAGGTCGAGGCCGTTGCCGGAGGCGCTTTGCGTAAGGCCCCAGCTGAACACGTTGGGCGCGTGCAGCAGGCGGCGGTAGCGGCGCTCCACCAGGGCCGAGCCGGCCAGCGAGTCGGTGGGCAGCAGCAGGGCCGCCTGGGCGGCGCCGGGTTCCTGCGTAACCAGCGCGGCGGCGTATCGGTCGGGGGTGGCACCCAGGGCGGGCACGGGCCGCCACTGCGCGGGGTCCAGGGGCATTTCGATGAGGCGGCTACCCTCGGCGCGTACCTCGTGCAGGGCCAGGTGGCGGCCATCGGGAGCTACGGCGGGGTGGTAGGCGCCCACGGGCCGCTCGGTTACCTGGCGCACCTCGCCGGTGGCGGTGTGCACGGCGTACACCTGGTCGAGGCCCGAGCGGGGCGAGTTGAACAGCACCCACTCCTGCCAGGGCTGGGGGTGCGAGAGATTGTCGTTGGCGGCGGGCAGTACGGTGCGCAGCTGGCCGGTTTCCACGTCGAGCAAGGCCAGACTTTTACCGGCCGGCTCCAGGCGCACCACGGCCGCCGTGCGCCCATCGGCCGCAAAGCGCGGGTGCAGATAAGGCTGGTTCTGGGGGTTGGGATAGGTGCGCAGCTCGGCGCCGGTGGCCGCATCGAGCAGGTGCAGGCGGTGCTGGTAGGCCGAGTCGGTGCTGACGGCCAGCAGGCGGCGGCCGTCGGGGCTGAGCACGGCCGTGGTGTAGCGGGTGCGCCGGCCGGGGCGGCTCACCCGGCCCGTAGCCACATCCAGCACCCGCAGCTCCGAATACACCCGCTGGTGCCAGCGTGGGTCGTAGCGAAACTCCAGCCAGGCCACCCGCCCGCCGCCCGCCGACAGCTGCTCGGGGTTGTGGTGCAAACCCAGCGTGTGGAGGCGTCGCTCAGCGGGCCCGGCGCCTTCACCGCGCAGCACCACCAGCTGGGGCACGTGGCCCAGGCCGCTTTTCAGAGCCACCAGGGTTTGGTTGCTGAGGTACTGCGGAAACTGATACTCCGTAAACACGCGGCCATCGGCGGCTACAGGTACCTCGGTGGCGGGCGTGATGGTGAGGCGGGCTTGCTCGGCCCGCCAGGTGCTGTCCAGCTCCCGTTCGGTGCGGCGGTACAGGTCGTCGGTGCGCAGGCCGGTGGCGCGGCGCAGCTTGTCGCTGAACGACAGCGGGTAGGCCGGAAACCGGTAGTAGCGGTTCAGCACCTGGCTCCAGACGGCGGGGCTGGCCGTGCGCCTGAGGCGGGTGGTGAGGAAGTAGCCCAGCACATAGTGGTTGGGCACGAAGCGCCGGAACGAGCCGCCCGTTACTTCACCGTAGGAGTAGCGGCGCCCGGCCAGCAGGTTGGCCCGCCAGGTAGCGTCGAAGTTGGGCATACGGCCCCGGCCGCTGCGGCTTAGGGCAGTTTCGGTGCCCACGGCGTCGCCCTCGGCAAACCAGTCGGGCACGCCCACGGTGGTCAGGCCCAGGCCGCCGTAGCCGAACAGCGCGTAGGCCAGGCGCCCCACACCCTGCCGGGCTTTGTCGTACTGCACAATGTGGCGGTACTCGTGCACGGCCAGCTGGTCGAGCCAGTCGAGGGTGCCCACCAGAAACGGGTCCTGCGGGAAGGTGGTGTAGAACTCGCTGCGCCGCGGCAGCAGGGTCACGAAGCCGTTGCCGATGGTGTTCTGGCTTTGCAGCACGATGGTGACGGGCCGCCCCGTTTGCTCCAGCGAAGCCCCGGCCGGGCCGTGCAGCTGCTCCAGGCGGTGGGCCGTACGCCGGGCCCGTTCGGCGAAGCCCGCCGGATACAGTACCCGGAAGTGGGGCGTGCGCACCTCGTACCAGGGCAGGGAGGCGGGCGTTTGGTCCAGCACCGGCAGCAGGCCTTGCGCCCGCCCCGGCAGCGTCGGTAGCCCTAGCGCCGCGGCTGCCAGCAGCAGAAATCGTAGCGTAGAAGTTGTCACGCTGCTAAGGTAGGGACTTAGGGGCTTGGGGGCTTAGATGATGTTCTCCTGTTGTTTGAATGCACTTGAAGGGGCTTCTCATGGCAGAACGATTATCGTTAAGCCGACTTTAGCCCGCAGAGGACGCAGAAGCTTGCGCAGAAGGCGCTGAGTTGTTCCAGCCCTAGTTGTGCAACGGGCAGAAAGTCCTTGGCTCCGCCTTCCCACGTTCGCAAATAGACGTTGGATAACGGAAATAGAACGTCAACCAAGACCCTAAGCCCCCAAGCCCCTAAGTCCCTACAACCTACATCTGCCGCAGCCAGGCTTGGGCGGTGGCGAGGTCGTCGAAGGTGAAGATGAGGGGGCGGGTGGTGTGTTGCAGGGTGAGGTCGGTGGAGAGGCGGCTGTAGATGTTGGGCGAGTACACCCAGGCAAAGTACTCCAGGCCGGCCTCGGTCATGGCCGGAAACCAGACGCGCCCGCCCCACTCAGCTGCATCCGACCACATGCTCGTGACGCGGGTGTTGTCGTTGAGCACCTTGCGGCACCGCTCCTGGCGCAGGCACTCCAGCATGAGCAGGCAGCCGCCCTGCACCGATTCCAGGTCCTGGTCGCCGGTCCAGTCCACGTACAGCCAGTCGTTTAGGTAATCGTAGTAAATAGAAATGTGGGGCAGTTGGTGCAGTAGGCGTTGAGACATAGAAGCAAGAAAAGCAGCGGCATCCTGGTGGGCCGCCCGCGCCGAAAAGAGCCGAAGAAAGGGGTAAATGTAGCAGGCAATACCAGCACGTCCGCGGCGGGAGCAGCTACGTATATCCAGGCTGACTGTTTACACGACGAACCTACTTTTTTTCACTGCGAATGAATTTTCTGAAAATTTACCTGCTCAGCTTATGTGGTTTGCTGGCCGCCTGCTCGGAGCGGCAGCCGACCGCAGCGCAGGCGGCCACTCCGGCCCTGGCCCGCTCCACGGCCGGCCCGGCGCCCACCAATTTGCAAGGCCTGGCCCTGGCTACTTTTGCCGGGGGCTGCTTTTGGTGCACTGAGGAAGTGTTTGAGGAGCTGCGCGGGGTGCGCGCCGTGGTATCGGGCTACAGCGGGGGCCGCGAGGCCAACCCCACCTACGAGCAGGTGGGCAGCGGCCAGACCGGGCACGCCGAAAGCATTCAGGTGTACTACGACCCCAAAGAAATCAGCTTCGCCACGCTGGTCGACGTGTTTCTGCGCGGCGCCCATGACCCCACCACCCGCAACCGCCAGGGCCCCGATGCCGGGGCCCAGTACCGCTCCATTGCCTTTTACCGCACGCCCCAGGAGCAGCAGGGTATTGCCGAAGCTATCCGCCGCGTCAATGCCGCCGGCGAGTACGCCAGCCCCATTGTAACCGAAGTGGTACCGTTCCGGCAGTTCTGGCCCGCCGAAGACTACCACCAGGGCTACTTCCGCCTCCACCCCCAGGAACCGTATGTCCGCGGCGTGTCCACACCCAAGGTGGAGAAGTTCCGCCACAAGTTTCCCGAGCTGCTCAAAAATCCGCTCTAACCCCCGCTGCCGTGCTTCGCCTTGGTGCCTGTTTGCGCTACGCTACCAGGTTGGTTAAATGATGTAGAGACGCAATATTTTGCGTCTCCTATTTGAACGGTTGATACGCGAGGAGACGTGAGCCGCCGGTTGGCCTGGCCACGGGTCGCGGCTCTCCACCGTTCTGGTGCCTTGACTAGCTTTTCAGTGCCTGTTGCCAGGAAGCCTATTCCTTCCGGCCCCAGCCCGGCTTACTCGACCCGCCGGCTGTGAGGCTGCCCAAACAGACCGGCCGGGCCGGCTTCTGCGCAGGAGCGAAGCTGGCAGCGCCGGAATACCAATCGGGTAGCAGCGGCGTTTTCAGGAACGCCGCTGCTGGTCCGGGTAATAGCTTAATCGGGCAACAAGGCGGCTATAACGGCAAAAGCATGGCTTCCACCGTCCGGCCCGGCTGGTGGGCGCCGGTGGCGGTACATTTGTCTACACCTCATTGCCCGCTCTTCTCTATGGCTGCCGCGCCCCTGGATTTTCATCTGCTATTTGAGTCGCTGCCGACGCCGCACCTCGTGGTGCTGCCCGCCAGCTTGACCGTGGCGGCGGCTAATCCGGCGGCAGTTCAGCTGTTCGGGCAAGACCCCACGGGCCAGCCCGTAGCCGCTCTGTTCGACGCCGCAGCCCCCGAAGCCTCCCCGGCCACGTGGGCGCAGCTCCAGGCCGCCACGGCCCCGCTGGTGTTGCCGCCCCACCCGCGGCCCGCGGCCACTGCCGCGGCTGCGCGCTTCTGGCAAACGACCCTGACGCCCGTGCGGCTCACTCCTGCCGAGCCGGCGCGCTACCTGCTGTGCCAGCTGCTCGACGTGACGGAAACCCTGCCCACCCACGAGGAAAGCCAGCTCGGCCGCCAAAGCTACGACCTGCTAGCCCGCACCACCCACGACTGCGTGTGGGACGCCGACCTACCAACCGGGCAAGTATGGCGCAACGAGCAGTTCTGGGAAATAACCGGCTACACAGCCGGGCCCGAAACAAACACCATCGACTTTTGGCGGAGCTGCCTGCACCCCGATGACGCCACCCAGGTGCAACAAACCGTGGAGAAAGTCCTGGCCGGTACCGAGGCTTTCCTGACTGCGGAATATCGGTTTCGGCACCGGCAGGGGCACTGGCTGGAAGTGCTGGACCGGGCCTACATCGTGCGCGACGCCGCCGCCCGGCCCGTGCGCCTGCTGGGCGCCATGCGCGACGTAACCGAGCGGCGCCGCGCCCAGCGGGAGCTGCAGCAAACGGCCGAGCAGTTTCAGTTTTTGGCCGACCACCTGCCTCAGCTGATCTGGATGGCCGACGCCGACGGCCGCCTCGACTACGCCAACGAAGGGTGGCGGCGCTACACCGGCCTGAGCCTGGCCGAAACCCAGGCGCAGGGCTTTTTGGCGGCCGTGCACCCCGACGACCAGGCCGCTACCCTGGCCCACTGGAAGCACTGCGTAGCCACCGGCGAAAGCCCCGACATTACGTTTCGCTTGCGCGCGGCGGCTACCGGCCGCTACCGCCACCACCTCATGCGCGCCTACGCCCAGCGTAACCCGGCCGGGCAGGTGCAGCGCTGGTTTGGCTCCATCACCGACGTGCACGAGCAGCGCCTGGCCGACCGCCGGGGCCGCCGCCAGCTGGTGCGCCAGCTTCAGCAGTTCGATCAGCTGCCGGTGCACCTCATCATGCTGCGCGGCCCCGAGCACGTCATCGAGTATTTCTCGGCCCAGGCCCGGCCCTACCTCACCGCCGACTCGCTGGGGCGGCCGGCCGCCGCGGCTCATCCTAGTCCGGGCGCGGGGTTGCTGGCGCAGCTCGATGTGGTGTACCGCACCGGCCAGCTTCAGCAGCTGAAGGCGGTGCCCATTCAGCCCCTGGATGCCCCTCCCGAAGCCCCGACGCGCTACCTCGACTGCACCCTGCACGCTTTGCGCGCCGCCGATGGCACCACTGACGGCGTGCTGCTGCTGGGCCTCGACACCACCGAGCAGGTGCAGCAGCAGCACGCCACCCAGTCGGCGGTGGCGGCTTCCCAGCGCCAGCAGGAGCAGTTCCGGTTTCTGGCCGACTTTATTCCGCAGATGGTGTGGATTACGGACGCCGCCGGCCGCAGCGAGTACATGAGTGAGCGGTGGACTCAGTACACCGGCGTCGACCAGGAAACCCTGCGCGACTTCAGCAAGTGGAGCACCTTGCTGCCGGCCGACCAGCGCGAAACCTTGCAGCAGCGGTGGCAGCATGCCCTGGCCACGGGCACGTTTTACGAGATAGAAATTCAGCTGCGGGGCCGCGACGGCGCCTACCGCTGGTTTCTGGCCCAGGCCCAGCCCATGCGCGACGCCGCCGGCAACGTGGTGCGCTGGTTTGGCACCACCACCGACATCGACGACCAGAAGCGCGCCCAGCACCTGCTGGAGCAAACGGACCGCCTGCTCAACCGCATTCTGGGCCGGGTGCCGGCCCTGATTGCCACCTTCACCGGCCCCGACCACCTGTTTACCTTTATCAACGACACCTTCGCGCAGGTGCTGGGCTCGCGCGCCCAGGTAGGCCGCAGCCTGAGCCAGGCCCTGCCCGAAATGGCCGAGCAAGGTTTCGTGGCCCTCATGGACCACGTTTACCAGACCGGCGAAGCCTACACCGGCCACGAACACGTGGTGATGCTGGCCGACTCGGCCGAGCCCCGCTACTTCGACTTTGTGCTTCAGCGCCTGCACGACGGGCCTGGCCCCGACCGCAGCCTGCTGGTGTTTGCCATTGATACCACCGAGCAGGTGCGCAGCCGCAAACGGGCCAATGCCCTGGCTGCCGAAGTGCACGGCCGCGACGAGCAGCTGCGCATCATGGCCGAGTCCTTGCCGCAGATTACGTATAGCAGCCACCCCGACGGCACCACCCGCTACCTCAGTCCGCAGTGGTTTAGCTACACCGGCCAGGCAGCCGATGGCGCCGACACCCTGACAGCCTGGACCTCTGCCGTGCACCCCGACGACCTGGCCGCCGCCTACGCCTCGTTTGCCGAGGCCCAGGCCAGCCAGAGCGTGTGGGAGCAGGAGCTGCGCCTGCGCCGCCACGATGGGCAGTACCGCTGGCACCTGAGCCGGGCCTTGCCCATGCTCGACGCCCGCGGCGCCATCAGCTGCTGGTACGGCTCCAGCACCGACATCCACGAGCACCGGGAGCTGGCCGAGCAGCTGCGCCACAGCCAGCAGCGCTACGAGCTGGCCGCGTTGGCCACCGACGATGCCATCTGGGACTGGAATCAAACCACCGGCTCCCTGATCTGGAACGACGCCATGCAGCGCGTATTCGGCTATGCTCCCGAGCAGGTCGGCACAACCATTCAGTGGTGGTACGACCAGATTCACCCGGAGGACACCGAGCGGGTGGTACACGGCATTCATGCCGCTATTGATGGGGGGCAGGCCAGCTGGCAGGACGAGTACCGCTACCGCCGCGCCGATGGCACGTATGCCCACGTGCTGGACCGCGGCTACATCGGGCGCGACGCCCAGGGCCGGGCCCAGCGCATGATCGGGGCCATCCAGGACATTACGGCCCAGCAAGAGGCGAAGCTGGCCCTGCGCCAGAGCGAAAACCGCTTCCGTAGCTTGGCCGAAAGCGTGCCGCAGCTGGTGTGGACCATTGAGGCCGATGGCCAGACCAGCTACGTCAATCAGCGGTGGACTGATTTTACGGGCCAGAACTTGGCTCAAACCCAGAACCTGGGCTGGGCCGAGCTGGTGCACCCCGATATGGTGGCCTCCACCTTCACCGAGTTCAGAAACAAACTTCTGGAAGGCAAGCCCTTCAACTTCGAGAACCAGCTGCGCCGGGCCTCCGACGGAGCCTACCGCTGGCTGCTGCACCGGGCCGAGCCCCTGCACGACGAGCACGGCCGGTTTGTGCGCTGGGTGGGCACCAGCACCGACGTGCACGACCAGCACCTGCTGGCCGACGAGCTGCGCCGCCGCGAAGAGGAATTCCGGTTTCTGGCCGAAAGCGTGCCGCAGATTGTGTGGACCGCCGACGGCCAGGGCCGCAACGAGTACGTGAACCAGCGCTGGCTCGACTACACCGGCCTGCCGCTCACCGAAAGCCTGGGCGAGATTAACTGGGCCCACGCCCTGCACCCCGACGACCTGGAGCTGATGACCGAGCGTTGGGTTCATTCGGTGCAAACCGGGGAGTTTTTTGAGGTAGAGTACCGCCTGCGGGCCCGCGACGGGGCCTACCGCTGGTTTTTGGGCCAGGCCCGGGCGCTGCGCCACTCCACCACCCAGGAGGTGGTGCGCTGGTTTGGCACCTGCACCGACATCCACGACGTGAAGCTTACCCAGCAGCTGCTGCGCGAGCAAAACGATGAGCTGGTTCGCATCAACCAGGACCTCGACAACTTCGTGTACACGGCCTCGCACGACCTCAAGCAGCCCATTCATAACATGGCGGGCATTTTTGAGGAGCTGACGCGCACAGCCTACTTCCGCGACCCGGACGCCATCAAGCTCATCAGCATGTTTGAAAAGTCCCTGCACCAGATCAACGACACGATTCATAGCCTGTCGGAGCTGGTGCGGGTGCAGAAGCTGCGCCACGAGTGGCCGGCCGAGCCCATCGACGTGGCCCAGCTGACCGAGGAAGTGCTGCTCAGCATCGGGGAACTGCTGACCACGGGCCGGGCCGTGGTGCACACCAACTTTGCGGCGGTGCCGGTGCTACAGTTTGTGCGGCCTCACCTGCAAAGCATCCTTTACAACCTCATCAGCAACGCCCTGAAGTACGCCTCCCCCCACCGGCGCCCCCGCATCGAGTTGACTACCTACCTCACGGCCGAGGGCCAGCCCGTACTGGAGGTGCAGGATAACGGCCTGGGCATTGACCTGGAGCGGTTCGGCGGGGAGCTGTTTCAGCTGTTCCGGCGCTTTCACGACCACGTGGACGGTTCCGGCCTGGGCTTGTACCTGGTGAACCGGGTGGTGCAGGGCTACGGCGGGCGCATCACCGTTGCCAGCACGGTGGGCAAGGGCACCACGTTCCGGGTGCTGTTCCCGCCTTGGTCGTTGGTGTAGACCTTCCTCTCTCCCTCAAGAAAGGGCACCAGAGGTTAGCTACAAGCTTCAGGCTACAAGCTGCAAGCATTGTCATTGAGGCTTGCAGCTTGTAGCCTGAAGCTTGTAGCTCTGGAACACCCCCCTCTCCCGCGGGATGTCGCGCATCAAGCGAGGTGGGCTGGGGGTGGGGGCAACAGCGGGCCGGCGTGTACATGATTTTGAGACTGTCCTTCCATGTCAGCCTTATCTACCTGAGACGGTGAAATAAGATGGCGGCCGGCAATAGGATTCCACGCTTCCGGCGCTGACCTTTAGGGCCGCACTATCTTCTGGCTCTCCTCCCATGCTTTGGTCTGACCTTTCCACCTCTACGGCGGCGCAGCTGCTGCTGCAGGAGCTGCGGCCCGTGCTCCTGCTCGATGCCCTGCCTCACCTGGCGTGGCTGTCGACGCCCGATGGCACGGTTATCCACTGCAACCAGCGCTGGTACGAGTACACCGGCGCCCCCGCCACGGCCCTGGCCGCCGGGGGCTTCGTGGACTACCTCCACCCCGACGACCGGGCCGAAGCCGCCGAGGCCCAGCTGCGCCACCTGCCCCAGGCCCGCCCCCTGAAGCTGCACCTGCGCTGGCGCGGCCACGACGGCCGCTACCGGTGGTACCTGGAGCGCGTGGTGCCCTTGTATGCCCCCGATGGCGCTACTTTGCTGGGTTGGCTGGGCACTTCCACCGACATCGACGAGCAGAAACGCACGGAGCTACAGGAGCGCCGGGGCCGGGAGCTGTTTGAGCTGCTGGCCCGCGCCACCAACGACCTGATCTGGGACTGGGACATTAGCTCGGGCCGCATGTGGTACAGCCAAGAGTTCTGGCAGCTGGTGGGCCACACGCCCCACCCCGACACCGAAACCGTGGCCTTCTGGCTCAGCCTCATCCACCCCGACGAGCTGGAGCGCGTCACCCGCGGCGTGCAGGCCGACCTCACCACCACGGCCAAGCTGCGGGAAGCCATCTACCGCCTGCGCCGCGCCGACGGCCGCTACCTCACCATCCTGGACCGGGCCTGCGTCATCCACGATGCCAGCGGCCTGCCCGTGCGCATGGTGGGCGCCATGCGCGACGTGACGGAGACGCCGTAAAGCAGGCAGCCCAGACGGGTTCCGCGCATCCCTTGCAGGCTTTTAGGTTTTTATCCGTTACCCTCCATGCCGCTTCCCCTACTCGACTCTAAGCTGCCCGACGTGGGCACCAGCATTTTCTCGGTGATGACCCAGCTGGCCCAGGAGTGCGGGGCCATTAACCTGGCCCAGGGCTTCCCCGACTACGACCCGCCTCTGCCCCTACGCGAAGCCCTGGCCCGCCACATCCTCACCGATGGGCACCAGCAGTACGCGCCCATGCCCGGCCTGCCCCGCCTGCGCGAGGCCATCAGCCAGAAAACCGCCCGCGTCTACGGCGTGCCTGCTCCCGACCCGGCCACCGAAATTACCATCACCAGCGGAGCCACCGAAGCCCTGTACGCCGTGCTGGCCGCTGTGGTGCGCCCCCACGATGAGGTGCTGATTCTGGAACCGGCCTACGACCTGTACGGCCCGGCCGTGCGCTTGCAGGGCGGCGTGCCGGTGTACGTGTCCCTGGCCCCGCCCACCTTCCAGCCCGACTGGAACCGGGTGGCGGCGGCCCTCACGCCGCGCACCCGCCTGGTACTCCTCAACACGCCCCACAACCCCACCGGCGCCGTGCTCACGCCCGCCGACTGGGCCACCCTGGCCGACCTGCTGCGCCCCACCCGCGCCCTGCTGCTGTCGGATGAGGTGTATGAGCACATGGTCTTTGACGGGGCCCCGCACGCCAGCGCCCTGCAACACCCCGAACTGCGGGAGCGGGCGTTTGTGCTGTCGTCGTTCGGCAAAACCTACCACGCTACCGGCTGGAAAGTAGGCTACTGCGTGGCCCCGGCTGCCCTCAGCGCCGAGCTGCGGCGGGTGCATCAGTTCGTGACGTTCAGCGTGAGCACGCCTACCCAGCATGCCCTGGCCGACGTGCTGCCCGATACGAGCCTGTACGACAGCCTGCCGGCCTTCTACCAGCAGAAGCGCGACTTATTTCGGGAGCTGCTTACGGGCACGGGCTTTGAGCTGCTGCCCGTGGCGGGGGGCTACTTTCAGGTGGTCGGCTACCGGGCCCTGGCCCCGCAGGAAGATGATGTGTCGTTTGCGCGCCGCCTCACCCGCGAAGCCGGCGTAGCCGTGGTGCCGCTGTCGGCGTTCTATCACAATGGGCACGACCACCAGCTTGTTCGGTTTTGCTTTGCCAAGCAGGAAGCAACACTACGCGCCGCCGCAGCTCGCCTACGGCAGCTGTAGGCTGGCTTACCATATTGCTCTATCTGGCGTCTGCGCACCCGAACCATCTCGTATGCTGATGTCGTGGCACTGAATGTCCTGCTCCATCTGGCGTCCGCGCAGCCGAAGCATCTCTCCCTTTAACTAACTGATTAGCAGTACAACGAAGCGGGAAAGATGCTTCGGCTGCGCGGGCGCCAGGTGGAGCAGGACAGTATAGTAACTTTCGTAGACAGCTCTGATATTATAATTATTTCGCTTTATTATATGCTTATTTTTCGCTAAACTACTCCCTGCCTTACTTAACCCAACCACTGCCAGACTTTGCCTGACCTCACCGTTTCCTTTATCCAGTCCTCTTTGCAGTGGCACAATCCGGAAGCTAACCGCCGGGAGCTGGGCCGGCACATCCAGGAAATATCCGTCCCGACGGACCTGATTGTGCTGCCCGAAATGTTTACCACCGGCTTCAGCATGGATGCACCAGCCCTGGCTGAGCCGATGGAGGGACCCACCCTGGCCTGGATGCGTGACACCGCCGCCACCCACGACGCCGTGGTGACGGGCAGTGTTATTATCGAGGAAGCAGGCCGCTATTACAACCGCCTGCTCTGGGTGCGGCCCGATGGCTCGATGAGCTACTACAACAAGCGCCACCTGTTTACGCTGGCCGGCGAGCAGCACGTGTACACGCCGGGCACCCAGCGCCTGCTGGAAGAGTGGCGCGGCTGGCGCATCTGCCCGCTTGTTTGCTACGACCTGCGGTTTCCGGTGTGGAGCCGCAACTCCCGCCAAGACCCCTACGACCTGCTGCTGTACGTGGCCAACTGGCCCGCCGTCCGCCGCACCGCCTGGATTACGCTGCTGCGCGCCCGCGCCATCGAGAACCTGGCCTTCACTCTGGGCGTGAACTGCGTGGGCCTCGATGGCAATAGCCAGACCTACACCGGCGACTCGGCCCTGCTGGACATGCGTGGCGAGTACCTCGTCGAAGTCGGCAACCAGGAAACCAGCATCACCCGCGCCCTCCGCCGCACCGACCTCACCGCCTTCCGCGAGCATTTCCCCGCCCTGGAAGATGGCGACGAGTTCGAGGTGAAGTGAGAAGGTGATGAGGTGAAGGGTGACAGGTACACCGTCCTGCTGAGCGCAGCCGAAGCATCTCTACCGCGGGCTAATCTCAATCGTGCAGACGAAGCAGTAGAGATGCTTCGACTCCGCTCCGCTGCGCTCAGCATGACGGTGTACCTGTTACCTGTCACTTGTTACCTGTCACCTCATCACTTCACCACCTCCACCCGCTGCGTGGTTTGCTGGCCGTCGGCGGTTTCGCAGCGCACCAGGTATACGCCCGCGGCCAAAAGGCTAACATCGAGGGTGTGGCGGGCGGCGGAGGTGGCGGAGTGGCGCAGGGTGCGGCCGGTGAGGTCCAGCAGCGTGAGGCGCACGGGGCGCGGGGCTTCCACGGTGACGGACGAGGTGGCGGGGTTGGGGTAGAGGCGCACGAGCAGGCTACTGGCGGGGCGGCGGGTGCTTAGCACGGCCCGGCCCCGCGTGCCGAACAGGTGCAAGCCGCCGTTTTCCAAGCCCAGCAGCAGCTCGGGGGCACCGTCGGCGTTCAGGTCGGCGGCAGCGGGGGCAAACCGTACCGCGGCTCCGCTCCCCAGGCGAGCGGGCAGCAGCTGATTGAGTAAGGGGTTGTAAAACAGGTCGGTGCGTTCCGTCAGTGCGGAACCCTGGGCGCGGAAGTCGGAGAAGAAGCGGATGGCCCCGCTGCCGTCGGCCGTGAGCAGGTCGGGGCGGGTGTCGCCGTCGAAGTCGGCTACTACGGGGTGCAGGTTGGCGGGGCGACCGGTGCTGGTGCGCAGGCGGCCGTAGTCGTTGTCCGCTAGCTGAAAGGCCTGGCTGAGCTGGGCGGCGCCCGTGTTGCGGTAGTAGCGCAGGCTCATGCCCGGCGTGTCGAGCGAATTGGTGCCCAGCAGCAGGTCCAGGCGCCCGTCGCCGTCCACGTCCGCGAAGCAGGGCGCGTCGCCGCGGCGGCCGGGCAGGTTTTCCAGGTACAGGGGCGCGGCAGCGTTGAATGCCACCGCCTGCCCAGCCGGGGCCGCGTTCAGCAGCACCGCCACCCGGCTGTCGGAGGAGCCCAGCCGGGCGCCGGTGTACACCAGGTCCAGGGCGCCGTCGCGGTTCAGGTCCACGAGCAGGGGCTTCACGGTGGTCAGCTTCCGCTGCGAGAGGCCCAGGTAGTCGTTATCTACTAGCTGAAAGGTGGGCTCCGCGGCCGTACCCACGTTGCGGAAGTAACGGAGCGTGGCCCGGTACATCTGGCCCGGCGTGTCGCGGCTGGTGCTGCCCACCAGCAGGTCCACCAGTCCGTCGCCGTCCAAGTCGCCCAGGGCGGGAGCCGCTACTTCGCTCAGGTCCAGCATGTCGCGCTGCAAAAAATCGGACTGCAGCAGCCCAAAGATGGGGGCTGCCCCGGCCGCGGCGCTGTTGCGGTACAGCCAGGTGCTGCGGCGCAGGTCTACAGTGTCCTGGTTGTCAAACAAGTTGGGAGCCACCACCAGGTCGGGGCGGCCGTCGAAAGTGGCATCCACGGAATACGCCGCCGGAAAATTGGGCACGTGGGCGGCCGTGGTACCCGCCGGAAAGCTCAGGCTGAGGCCGGCGCTGCTGAACACGGCCGTTTGGGCGCTGCCGTCGTTGCGGATGCTCACCAGCTCGGGGCACATGTCGCGGGCCGTGAGCAGGTCCTGGTCGCCGTCGCCGTCCAGGTCCCGGAGGCTGATGTTGAAGCCGCCGGTGTGGGTGGGCCGCTGGCCGTCGGGGCGGCATCGGTTGGGGGCGAAGGTGTAGCCCCCGCACCCGCTAAGGCAGGCCGTCAACCCGCCCCAGTACGAGGTTTCTTCCACCAGCTGCAAGCCCCCGCAGCTGCCCGCCGTGGCCGTGTTGCGGTAGTAGTAGATGCTGGGCACTGGTGAGGAAAAGTCGTAGGTCAGCACGTCGAGGCGGCCGTCGCCGTTCACGTCCTCGATGGCGGGCAGGTTGTAGCCCCCGGTGTTGATGTTGACGTTGCCGCCCGTGGGGCCGGGTGCAAAGTAGGTGAGCTGGTCGGTGAGCAGCTGAAAGCCGGGCCGCCCCTGCGCGTCGGGCACGTGGCGGTACACCCGAATGTCGCCGCCGTTGGCGTAGGTGAACAGGTCGGGGCGGCCGTCGCAGTCGTAGTCGCGCAGCAGCACCCAGCCCACCAGCCCGGCCGGAAACAGGGCTTCGTAGGCCGGGGCGTACTCCCAGGCCCGCGCTCCCCCGGCCGCCGGCACGCTTAGGTAGGTGAACGAGCGGTTAGTGGCCCGGTCGAACACGTACAAGTCGGGTTGCTGGTCGGCGTTGAGGTCGATGTTAGAGAACTGCGGCGAGTTCAGGCCCCCGGCCCAGGCGTTGCGCAGGGTCTGGGCGCCGTCTGCTACTTTTGCCAGGGGCCGGTATTCAAAGCCAAACGTTTGGGCCTGCCCTGGCCGGGTTGCGCCGGCCAGGGCGGCGCTTAGCAGGGCGAATAGTTGCCAGCCGTGCATACGGCCCGTGAGTGTTCGAGCGTTTTTCATCTAGTCCTAAGTTACGCACTTAACCGCATGGTAGATCTAGCGGCGCTTTACGCCCGATACCGGGAGTGCTCGGCAGTCAGCACCGACTCGCGGCAGCCGCAGCCGAATACGCTGTTCTTCGCCCTCAACGGCCCCTCGTTCCGGGGCCGCGACTTTGCGCCCCAAGCTTTGGCCGCCGGGGCCCGCCACGCCGTCGTGGACGATGCCGCCCTGGCCGCCCAGGACCCCGAGTGCTACACCTACGCCCCCGATCCGCTGGCTACCTTGCAGGAGCTGGCCCAATACCACCGCCGCCAGCTGATTATTCCGGTGCTGGGCATCACCGGCTCCAACGGCAAAACCACCACCAAGGAGCTGTGCTACGCCGTGCTTAGCCGCCGCTACCGGGTACAGTACACTCGTGGCAACCTCAACAACCACATCGGGGTTCCCCTCACCCTGCTCAGCATTCGGCCGGGCGAGCATGAGCTGGCCATTATTGAGATGGGCGCCAACCACCAGGGCGAAATTGACTTGCTGAGCCGGCTGGCCGAGCCTACGCACGGCCTTATCACCAACATCGGCAAGGCCCATTTGGAAGGATTTGGCGGGGTAGAAGGCATTGCCAAGGGAAAAAGTGAGCTGTTCCGCTTTCTGGCTACGGTGGGCGGACTGGCTTTCGTCAATACCCAGGATGCGCGCCTGCCGGGCTTGGCCGTGGTGGTGCCCACCTGCGTCACCTACCCCGGCCCAGCCGACACGTACCCGGCCGAGCTGGTCAGCGCCAACCCCAACGTGGTGCTGCGCTTATATAACGGCCTGGAGGTGGAAGCTCAAATTACGGGCGCCTACAACTTCGCCAACCTGGCCGCCGCCGCTGCCGTGGGCGCCCATTTCGGCGTGCCCCCCGCGGATATTGCCGAGGCGCTGGCCTCGTACAACCCTTCCAACAACCGCTCCCAGCTGGTGCGCACCTCCCACAACCACGTGGTGCTGGACGCCTACAACGCCAATCCCAGCAGCATGAGCGCCGCCCTCCACAGCTTCGCCTCCCGCCCGGCACCGGCCGCCGACAAGGTGGTTATCCTGGGCGACATGTTTGAACTGGGCGAAGAAAGCGCCGTCGAGCACCGGGGCATCGGGGAGCTGCTGCACAGCCTGGCCCTGGGCACCGTGGTACTCGTGGGCCCCGAAATGCGCCACGCGGCCACCTCCCCGGCCTTCCACCATTTCGCCACCAAGCCCGAAGCCGCCGCCTGGTTGCAGGCTCACCCCCCGCGCGGCCGCCACATCCTCATCAAAGGCTCCCGCGGCATGGGCCTGGAAACGCTGCTAGAGCTGGTGTAGCCTCACCCCCCGGCCCCCTCTCCCACGGAGAGGGGGAGCCTGACGCCAGGTCGTTCTGCGCCGCCCCTTCGGCTACCGCCTCCGGAACGGCTACCGCCTCCAGCACGGCTACCGCTGAGGACGGCAATGAACAGCACAGCCGCGTAGCGGCCTACAGGTTTATAGCCAGATAAGATAGGCACGTGTAGCGCCGCGTAGCGGGGCAAGAGACGCTGGAGCGTTCCTTGCCCCGCTACGCGGCGCTACATTTCTCTATGGGTGGCGGCTACTACAACCCTTCAGCCGCTACGCGGCTACTTACCAGCACAATTTGGTAGCCGTTCTGGAGGCGGTAGCCGACAGGGCGACGCAGAACGACCTGGCGTCAGGCTCCCCCTCTCCGCGGGAGAGGGGACCGGGGGGTGAGGCCTAAAACGGGCTATCAAACTCCGCCAGCTGGGGCAGCACCTGGTCTTTGGGGGAGATGATGGGGTCGGTGAGGCCCCAGTCGATGCCGAGCTGCGGGTCATTCCAGTACAGGCCGCCCTCGGCGCTGGGCTGGTAGTAGTTGCTGCACTTGTAAAGAAACAGCGTGTCGTCTTCGAGGGCCGCGAAGCCGTGAGCAAAGCCCGTAGGCACGTAAAGCATGTTGAAGCGGGTGGCATCCAGCTCCACGGCTACGTGCTGCCCATAGGTGGGCGAGTTGCGGCGAATGTCTACTACCACATCGAGGGCGCGGCCCTGGGCTACGCGCACCAGCTTAGCCTGGGCGTGCGGAGGGCACTGGAAGTGCAGCCCCCGCAGCACCCCGCGCATGGAGCGCGACTGGTTGTCCTGCACCCACGGCACATCGGCGCCGGCCTCCCGCATGATTTTCTCGCTGAACGACTCAAAAAAGGCCCCGCGGGCATCACCAAATACGCGGGGAGTGAATTCAATAACGCCCGCCAGAGCGTGGTGTTTGATTTCCATTCAGCAACTCAGTAAGAATAGACGACGGATGAAGGCCGGGTGCGGCTCGCGCACAAACGGCCGCAAGTTAGCGGGTTTCAGGAGCGCCGGGTGCGCGGCGAGGTTACTTCTTCAACAATTCGCAGGTACTTGTTGAGGACAATCTGCTCGTCGAACTTCTCTTCGGCGAGGCGGCGGCCGGCCCGGCCCATCTGCTCCAGCTCGGCGGCGGGCAGGCGCAGCACGTGCAGCATCTTAGCGGCCAGGTCCGGGGCGTTGCGCACCTCGCAGAGCAGGCCGCTCTGGCCGTCGAGCACGGTTTCGCGGCAGCCAGGTACGTCGGTGGTTACCACGGGCTTGCCCATGGCGGCGGCTTCGAGCAGGGTTTTGGGCGTGCCTTCGCGGTACGAAGGCAGCACCACGCAGTCGGCCCGGCCGATGTGCTCGGGCACGTTGTCGGAGGTGCCCAGGTACTCCACGTGGCCGGCTTGCAGCCACTCTTCAAACACGGCCCGCTTCACGCCCACGCCCCCCGACTCGTCTACGCCGCCCAGGAGCTGCACGCGGGTGCCGGGCACGGCTTCGCGCACGAGGCGGGCGGCTTCAAAATATTCTTCCACGCCCTTCTCATACAGCACCCGCGCAATCATCAGGAAGGTGAAGGGCTCGTGGCGCTGCCACTGCGGGGCCGGCCGAAACCGTTGGGTGTCCACGCCGGAGCCGGGCAGCAGGTCGGTGATGCCGGGCGCTACCAGGCCGTGCTGCAGGAACAGCTGCCGGTCGTCGTCGTTCTGGAAAAACACCCGCTTCGGAAACCGGAACGCCAGCCGGTACAGCCCCAGCGCCACGCGGCTCACCAGGTTGCGCACGATAAACACCGTACCCAGCCCCGACACGTTATTGACGCTCGGGATACCGGCCAGGCGCGCGGCCAGCGTGCCGTAGATGTTGGGCTTGATGGTGTACTGCAGCACCACATCGGGCCGCTCACGCCGGTAGATTTGATAGAAGCGGCGGGTCAGTTGGGCATCTTTCACGGGGTTGGTGCCCTTGTTTTCCATCGGGATGGGCACGTAGCGGCAGCCCAGCTCGGTTTCCAGCCGCTCGGAGTAGGCGTCGGGAGGGGCTATGGCCAGCACCTCATGTCCGGCTTGTTGCAGGGCCTGCACCAGGTTGCGGCGGAAGTTCCAGATGTTCCAGCTGGTATTGATAACTATAGCAACGCGCACGAAGAAAAGAGAGGCAAGAGTGATACAGGAGGTCAGCCAATGGCTTGGCCGTGGCGCAAAGGTACGGAAGGCGCCGGGGCCGCCCTACGGTGGGGCACGTGCGAAAGTTGGTTTCCGGCCGTTACAAAGGTCCGGCCGCGCGGCCTGCATCCTGTACTACTTTTGCGACTGTTATGTCTGTAGCTCCGTTGCTCCTGCGCCTGCACCTGTTGGCGGTACTGGCGTTTCTGCTGTTTTATGGCTTTAAAGCTGCCCTGCTTCTGCTGGGCCGCCTCGATACGCTCCGGGCCGTGCGGGCCCGCACCCGCGCCGCCGATTCTCTGCTTAGCCTCCTGATTCTGGGCACGGGCGGGGCGCTGCTGGCCTGGTATCCGGGGGTAGTGCCGGGCCGGCTGTGGCAGACGCTGGCCCTGGTGCTAGTGCTCCTGCCGCTGGCCATCGGTGCTTTGCGCCGCCACTACAAGCCGGGGGTCATTCTCTCGCTGCTGGGCTTGCTGGTCGTGTACGGCCTGGCCGATATCGGCAGCCTGCTGTGGCCGCGCCCTCATCTTCCGCCACAGTCTGCTGCCCCAGCCCCGGCGGCCGGCCAGCCCGAAACCACGCCCACGCCGGAAGCCGAAGTACCCGCCGATACCGCGCGGCCCGCCACAACAGCTGGCCTGCCGGGGGCTGATGCCGCCACCTTGGCCGTGGCTCCGGAAGCCGCCCCGGCCGCAACTCGGGCCGAGGGCCACGCGTTGTTTGCCCACACCGCCGACCACGGCCCCGACGGCAAGCCGGGCCTGCCCGGCGCCCACGACCTCACCCGTGGCAACCTCAATGCCACCGGCCGCGTGTACATGCTGACCACCGGCCTGAGTGGAATGCCCAGCTTCAATAATCAGCTCATCCCTGCGCAGAATGAGTGGGCAGTAGCCTATTCGCTGGCCCTGCGGTAGGCGCTGTACCGAGCCGACTGGGAAGGCTAGCCGGCCGCTTTTCGTATTTTTTCTTTTCGATTTTCCATGGCGAATACCCCATCTTCTAAAGGCCGCAAGGGCCAGAACAGCACCCGCCACCCCGGCGCCGTTGATGGGGTGAAGGGCCGGGCCGGGCGCATCCTGGCCAAAGCCAACAGCAGCGGTACCTACGACACGGCCCAGCAGCAGGAAACCGCCGTGCTAGTGGCCGTGCCCGACAAGCGCCAGCCCGACCGCGTGACCCAGGAGTACCTCGACGAGCTGGCTTTCCTGGCCGAAACCGCCGGCGCCCAGGTCACGAAGCGGTTTGTGCAGCGCCTCGAAAAACCCGACGTCCGCACTTTCGTGGGCGAGGGCAAGCTGGCCGAAATCAAAGCCTACGTGCGGCACAACGACACCAACATGGTCATCTTCGACGACGACCTGTCGCCGTCCCAGCTGCGCAACCTGGAGGCCGAGCTGGAAGTGAAAATCGTGGACCGCTCCCTGCTTATTATCGACATCTTCGCCCAGCGCGCCAAAACAGCCACGGCCCGCGCCCAGGTGGAGCTGGCCCAGTACCAGTACCTGCTGCCCCGCCTCACTGGACTCTGGACTCACTTGAGCCGGCAGCGGGGCGGGGGCGTAAGCCAGCGCGGACCGGGTGAAACGGAAATCGAGACGGACCGCCGCGTGGTGCGCGACCGGATAGCCCTGCTGAAAGAACGCCTCAAGGAGTTCGACAAGCAAAGCCACACCCAGCGCAAAGCCCGCACGGGCATGGTACGGGTGGCGCTGGTGGGCTACACCAACGTGGGCAAAAGCACGCTGATGAACCTGCTGAGCCGTTCCGACGTGTTTGCCGAAAACAAGCTCTTCGCCACCGTCGACTCCACCGTGCGCAAGGTGGTGCTCGACACCACCCCCTTCCTGCTCTCCGACACCGTAGGCTTTATTCGGAAGCTGCCTACCCGCCTCATCGAGAGCTTCAAGAGCACGCTGGACGAAATCCGGGAGGCCGATTTGCTGGTGCACGTCGTCGATATTTCGCACCCGTCGTTCGAGGAGCACATTGCCGTGGTCAACGACACGCTCAAGGACATTGAGGCCGCCGACAAGCCCATGCTGCTCGTCTTCAATAAGATAGACCAATACAACCCCCACGCCGCGGCCGACCACCACGGCGGCTTCGAGGACTACAGCGAAGATGGAGAAGACGCCCCGGTCCGCCCCAGTCTGGAGCAGCTAAAAGCCACCTACATGGCCCGCCTGCACGACCCGGTAATCTTTGTATCAGCTCAGGAGCGCGAAAATATTGACGAGCTGCGCAACCTGCTGGCGCGCCACGTGCGGGCCCTCTACGAGCAGCGCTACCCCAATGTGCAGCCCGTGACCGAGGAAGAATAGGTAGAAGTGAGATATTGAAGCTGTCCAGCATACTATATCGTCATGCTGAGCGCAGCCGAAGCATCTCTACCGAGGGTAGCTCTACTCGTGAGGACGAAGCGGTAGAGATGCTTCGGCCAGCTCAGCATGACGGGCAAAAGGGGGTATTAGGACGTATTCTAAACAGCCTCACTAAAAGCCGCTGAACGAAAAAGCCCCACGGAACAGTAGCCTCGTTGAATAAGGCCACTGCTCCGTGGGGGCTTTGCGTTAAGAAAACAACCAGAACGCCGCCTTCCGAGTGTACGCCGCGGGCTACTTGGTGAATTGGTATTGCACGGTATTGCCGTTGGCTACCAGCTGCACCAGGTAGAAGGGCGAGGCTTTCAGCTGGGCCGTGGGCACCACCAATTCCTGCGTGGCTGTGGGCAGCTGCCGCTGCTGCTGCCACAGCACGCGGCCGGTGGCATCCACGATGCGCAGGGTCACGGGGCCGGCTATGGGTTCGTTGAGCTGTAGGGTCAGCTCTTTGGGAGCGGGGTTGGGGAAGGCCAGGGCCGCGCGCAGAGCCTGGTTGCGCACCACAGCCACGGGGCTTAGCTGCACCGTGCCATCCTGGTCGACCTGGCGGAAGCGGTAGTAGCTCAGGCCGGCCAGCGGGCGGGCGTCGGTGGCGCTGTAGAGGTGGCGCTGGGTGGTGGTGCCGTGGCCGTCTACCCGCGTTACGGGCTCAAACGTCCGGCCATCGGCGCTGCGCTCCACGTCGAAGTAGGCGCAGTTGCGCTCCGAGGCCGTTTCCCAGTTGATTTTCACCTCGCGCCCCCGCAAAGCGGCCGTAAACGACACCAGCTGCACCGGCAGCACAATGGGCGGCGACGAGGCGCAGGCCGTGGCCGGGTCGTAGTTGATCTGGATGGCGTTGCCGCGGGCCAGCAGGCCCACGGCGTAGGAGTTCACCAGCCTGCTGTCACCTCTGCCCGCTCCCCAGCGGTGGCTGGCGGCCAGCGTGTTGGTGCCAATGGGGTTGATGAGGGGAGTGGAGAAGTCGGGCCCCAGCAGGGAGTCGTTCCAGAAGATGTAGTCGGCGGCACCGTTGTTGCCGGGGCGCACGTCCTGCACGGCAATGCCCTGGTCGGGGGCCTGCTCACAGTCCCAGATGGGGTAGTTTACCGGCCCCACGCCGCTGGAAAACGTCACCTGTAGTTTGGTAGCCGTCATCGAAACGCCCGAATCGGACCTGCCGTCCCACACGAAGGCATTGTTGCCAATTACGGTGGCCTTCTCCAGCACCCGGTCTCGGGTGCGGTCATACTGCCCGTTGCTGTCCCCATCAATAAACACGACGCCGTAGCCGGCCTGGTCCACGTTCAGCGTGAAGGTGGTTACGCCGTTGGCGCAGGTAGTCGTCACGACAGGCTGCGCAGGACGGGCCGTGGTGGGGTAAATGGCTGGGTCGGGGTTATTGACGAATAGCTTGTATTCGGCGTAGCCCGAGTTAGTGGTCTGGCTTTTACGCTTGGCTTTGAAGTTGCCCGGCACCGTGGTGCCCTGACTGTTGGCTACCAGAATCACCCCGAACGGCTGGATACCCGCGTAGCTCACCCGCTTCACAAAGAAGCTCTGGTTGTTGAAGTTAGGATTCGGAATAAGCGAGTACAGGGCAAATGTTGACGCCAGGGAGTTATTACCACCCGCCGCCGAAAACGACCAATGCTGCGAGTATAGTCGGCCAAGCTTCTCCCCAGTGGCGTCGCGCACGGTGAAGTCCCAGCAGTCATACCACGACTTGCGCTGCGTTACGCCTACTTCACTTCCACTGGCATTCACCTCCATAAATTCTATCCAGAAGTCTTGCTCACGAGCCGTGGTGTTTGCGTACACGAGAGGTGAATAGCCGCCTGCCGGAGCAGTACCACCGCTCAGGTAACGCGGGCCCACGGCAGCTTCCTCGGGGCTGTTGATGCGCCCGGCCTGGTTGGGGGCCAGGTTTGGGTTGTTTGTGGAAGCGGCCAAAGTCTCCAGGAAGGTAGTTTGGGCAATCTGCTCCTGGCCATTTACGTCCAGATATTTAAGCTGAAGGCGCAGCCGGGTGTTCTCGGGGCCATCGGAGCGGATGCGCCGCACACCGTAATAGAGCGTCTCACTTGCTTTTATGCGAATGTAAAGACGTTGGTCGGCCGGGCTACCTTGCTTTAGGAACTGCCTGGAGTTGTCTTGGCTACCGGTATTCACGTTGTTATCGTCGTGCTGGAGGTAGCCGATGTAGTTATTTACGCCAGTAGCTGTGCCCCGTCCGCCGGCTCCCCCGGTGCCGGGAGTTAGGTTCTTTGAGCCTTCAGCATGGACGGCTGTAGTTAGCCCAGCTGCCACCACCACTGTAGTAGCTAGCCGCTGCCAGAGAGAGTGTGTACTAAAAAATTTCATTCCGGAAAGGTTAGGTGTGGACGGGAAAGGTGAATCATGGTGAAGTTATCTTTAAAAAGTATAAATTTATCATAGGCAGTTTACATCAACTTGTATGTAATAGCTATATTACTTCATATGCAGTTATAAATCATCATCCAACAACTGCTCAATGCGTAAAGGCATCTTATAACTCACTCATAGCTGTGAATGTGGGTATTATGCGAATGAAGAGCTGATATAAGATTGATTCTATTTCAGTGTAAGGTGAATCATCCTGGGAAAAGCTCAAAGATGCTTTTGAAGGCGTACTGAATCGTCCTATAACTTGGTTTTCTATCTTCTTATTGTTCTACTACGCTTACCTATGTTATAATCAGAAAGATAATATATAGATAACACGGGTAGTATGGTATTGTTGAGTTTACACCAGTTGAGGCTGCGTATTAACGGTATTTGTTGCTCAGCGGATTTTATTTGCAATATTTGCAATAGATTGCGCCTTTCGTCCTCTTTCTCCACAACCATCCATTCTCCTTTCTATGAAGAAAGCATTCTACGCTTTTACCTGGGCTGCTCTCAGCTTAGGCTCTCTTTCCCTTCAAGCCCAAACCGTCCGCCAATGCGCCACGATGGAAAACCTGGCGGCACAGATAGCCGCCGATCCTTCCCTGGCCGGGCGTTTGGCAGCTGTTGAAAACCACACCCGCCAGGTAGAGGCCAACCCCACGCTGCGCCGGGGTACGGCTGCTACGGTTACTATTCCGGTGGTGGTGCACGTGCTCTATAACACGGCCGCCCAAAACGTTTCGGATGCCCAGATTCAGTCGCAGATTGCGGTGCTGAACGAGGACTTCCGCAAGCAGAACGCCGACATCAGCAGGGTGCCGGCCGGCTTTGCGGGCCTGAGCGCCGACGTGGGCGTGGAGTTTGTGCTGGCCAAGCGCGACCCGAACGGCAATGCCACCACCGGCATTCAGCGCAAGCAGACCAGCAACACCAGCTGGAGCACCAATGACGCCATGAAACGGTCCAGCTCCGGCGGCCTCGACGCGTGGCCGGCTGGGCAGTACCTGAACATCTGGGTGTGTAACCTGAGCAACAGCATTCTCGGGTACGCCCAGTTTCCGGGCGGCACCGCCGCCACCGACGGCGTGGTGATTCTGACCTCGGCTTTCGGGCGGGGCGGCTCGGCCGCTGCCCCCTTCGACCTGGGCCGCACCGCCACCCACGAGGTGGGCCACTGGCTGAACCTGCGCCATATCTGGGGTGATGCCAGCTGCGGCAGCGACCAAGTAGCAGACACGCCCACCCAGCGCACCAGCAACACCGGCTGCCCCTCTTACCCCAAGACCAGCTCCTGCACCGGCAACGGCCAGTACGGCGACATGTTCATGAACTACATGGACTACACCAACGACGCCTGCATGTACATGTTCTCCACGGGGCAGTCGTCGCGCATGAACGCGCTGTTTGCCAGCGGCGGGGCCCGGGCTTCGCTGCTTACCTCGCAGGGTGGCATAGCGCCGGGCGGCACTACCCCCAACCCCAACCCTGGCCCCACGCCGGTTACTTACTGCGCTTCCAAGGGCAGCAACGTGGCCTACGAGTGGATTGACTACGTGAGGCTGGGCTCCATTGACCGGACCTCCGGGAAAGATGCCGGTTACTACGACGGCACGGCCACATCTACGTCGGTAGCCGCGGGCTCTTCGCAGACCATCAACTACTCAGCAGCATTTGCTTCCTCGGCGTACACCGAGTACTGGAAAGTATACATCGACTACAACCAGGACGGCGACTTTACCGACTCGGGTGAGCTGGTAGCCAGCCGCACCAGCAGCTCCAGCAGCACGCTCAGCAGCACCTTCACGGTGCCCAGCACAGCTAAGAATGGCGCCACCCGCCTGCGCGTGGTGATGAGCGACAACTCTGGCACTACCAGCTGCAACTCCTACAGCTACGGCGAAACCGAAGACTACACCGTTACCATTACGGGTGGTGCGCGCCTCGCGGCCCCGGCCGAAGCCCTGGGCTACCGCCTCTTCCCGAACCCGGCTACCGATGTTGTGAACATCGAAGTGCCCACCGGCATCGACGCCCGTACGGTATCGGTGCAGGTGTTTGACGTGCACGGGGCCGAGGTGAAGCAGGTTCGCTACGAAGACGGCGTGCTGCCGGTGGGCAACCTGGCCAAAGGCGTGTACCTGTTGCGCATTGCCGACGAGCAACACGTGTCGCACCAGCGCTTCGTGAAAGAATAAGCCGTCCGCTTGGGGCTGCATCCAGGCCTCGCCTGCAACAAAAAAGACCCGCCGTCCTGGCGGGTCTTTTTTATTACCCTAGCTGCGCATAACCATTTGCGAAGCCGCGCAGTAAAGAGGCTGCCATCTGTTTTCCCGTTGTGCATGAAAATCTTATACCTGATGCGGCACGCTAAGTCGAGCTGGAGCTTCGACGACCTGAGCGACAAAGAGCGGCCGCTCAACGACCGGGGCCGCGACGACGCCCCCGCCATGGGTCAGGCCCTGGCCCAGCGTTCCATCCGCCTCGATTTGCTGGTGTCGTCGCCGGCGGTGCGGGCCCTGAGCACGGCTGCCTTGGTAGCCAAGGAACTGGAGTACCCGCACGACCGGATTCAGGTGGTGGACGCCATCTACGAAGCCACCGTGCCCGACCTGCTGAGCGTAGTGCGTAACCTGCCCGACGCTGCCGACTCGGTGCTGCTGGTGGGCCACAACCCCACCATCACGGAGTTTGCCAACCTGCTTTCCCCCAGCGCCATCCCCGACATGACGACGGCCGCCATTGTCTGCCTCCGCTTTCAGTGCGACCGGTGGCGAGACCTGGACCGCAACAACGCCGAGTACTACTTCTACGACCATCCGAAAAAGTGAGTGGATGAGTAACTGAGTGACTGAGTACATGGCTTGTTCTGTCATCCTGAGCCTGCGAACCGAGGGAAGGCGGAGCCAAAGACCTTATCAGGACAGAACAACAAGTGGCAGAACAGCTCTGCGTCTTCCGCGCAAGCTTCTGCGTCCTCTGCGGGCGAAAACCTCAGAACGACAACCGTCCAGGCATAAGAAGGTCCTTCGGCTACCGCCTCAGGATGAAAGAACAAGCCATTTACTCAGTCACTCAGTTACTCATCCACTCATTCACACACCCCCCATGGAAGAAATCCAACAAGCGCCGCCCCGGCTGCTGAACCGGGAGCTGAGCTGGCTGGCCTTTAACCGCCGCGTGCTACAGGAGGCCCAGAACCCGGAGGTGCCGCTGCTGGAGCGCCTGAAGTTTCTGGCCATTTTCAGCTCCAACCTCGACGAGTATTTCAAGGTGCGCGTGGCCACGCTGCGCCGCCTCGTGAAGCTAAAAAAGAAAACCCGCGCCAAGCTGGGTGAAGACCCGGCCGAGCAGCTCCAAAACCTGCTGGAAGAAGTAGGCCGGCAGCAGCAGGAGTTCGGCGACACGTTTCGCAACGCTATTCTGCCGGAGCTGCGCCGCCAGCACATCCACCTGATATCGGAGCACGACCTGACCGACGAGCAGCGGACCTGGGTGCAGCAGTACTTCCGGGAGCGGGTGCAGGACTTATTGTCGCCGATTATCCTGGACGACAACCTGCACCACCTGTTTCTGCGCGACCAGAGCGTGTACCTGACCTTCTTCCTTACCGAGCCCGAAAACCCCAAAAAGCAGGAAGAGGAGCGCGTGGTGGTGATGGAGCTGCCCACCAAGCGCCACGGAGGCCGCTTCGTGCAGCTGCCGGCCCAGGGGCAGGAACAATACGTCATGTTCCTGGACGATGTGGTGCGGTGCTGCGCCCAGGAGCTGTTTCCGAAGTACCGGCGGGTGCAGGTGCACGCCATCAAGATTTCGCGCGACGCCGAGCTGGATATTCAGGAAGAAGTGTCGGGTAACCTGCTCACCAAGATTAAGAGCAGCCTGCAAAAGCGCGAAACCGGCTACCCCGCCCGCCTGCTCTACGACCCGGCCATGCCCAAAGAGGTGCTGCGGGCCATCATGCACAAAACCGGCATCAGCAAAGAGGAGCTGGTGGAGGGCAGCCGCTACCACAACTTCCGCGACTTTTTCGGTTTCCCGAGCCTGGGCCTCACGCACTTGCAGTACGCGCCCATGCCGCCCCTGCCCCACCCCACGCTGCCCCGCGGCAAGGGCGACAGCCTGCTGGCCGCCATTGCCCAGCGCGACCATCTGCTGCATCTGCCCTACCAGTCATTCGACTACGTGACGCGCCTGATTCGGGAGGCGGCCCAGGACCCGCTGGTAAGCAACATCAGCATTACGCTGTACCGGGTGGCCAGCAAGAGTGAGGTGGCCAAAGCCCTGCTGAAGGCCGCCAAAAACGGCAAGCAGGTGACCGTGGTGGTGGAGTTGAAGGCCCGCTTCGACGAGGAGAGCAATATGTTCTGGGCCGAGAAGCTGCAAAAGGCCGGCGCCCACGTCATCTACGGCATCCCCGAGCTGAAAGTGCACAGCAAGCTGCTGCTGATTACACGCCGCGAAGAAGACCAGAACCGCCTCTACGCCTACCTCAGCACCGGCAACTTCAACGAGAAGACTAGCGAAATCTACGCCGACCACGGTTTATTTACCAGTGACCCGCGCCTGACCCGCGAGGTGGCCGAGGTGTTTCGCTACTTCCACGACCGGCAGCCCAAAACCGGCTTCCAGTACCTGCTGGTGGCCCCGTTTGAGCTGCGCGACAAGCTTGTTGCCCTTATCGACCACGAAATCCGTCTGGCCCAGAAAGGCAAGGAAGCCTACATCATTCTCAAACTGAATGCCTTGCAGGATGAGCCCATGATTCTGAAGCTGTACGAGGCCAGCCAGGCCGGCGTGCGGGTGGAGCTGCTGATTCGGGGTATCTCGTGCGCGGTGCCGGGCCTGAAAGGGCAGAGTGAGAACATCAGTCAGCGCGGCCTTGTGGACCGGTTTCTGGAGCACGCCCGCGTGTATGTGTTTGGCAACGGCGGCGAGGAAAAGGTGTACGTGGCCTCTTCCGACTGGATGGCCCGCAACCTGGACCGCCGCGTGGAAGTGGCCTTTCCCATCTTGCAGGACGACCTGCGCGCCGAGGTGCGCCATCTGCTTGACATTCAGCGCCAAGACAACGTGAAGTCCCGCGACTGGCAAAACCACTTTCTGGGCCAGGACGACCCCGCTGCCCCGCAGGTCCGGGCCCAGTTTGCCACCTACCACTATTTGAAGAAACTAAGCGAGAAGCGAAAAAATATAGAGGGACAAAAGTCGCGCAAATAGCTTTCTTTCAGGCCTTTGACCACAAGCACGCGGGTGCGGGGCAGGCTTTGTCCCGCACCCGTTGTTTTTGGCGCGAGGCTTGCAGGGCCGGTTCCCGACTCGCCTAAACCCCATGTACTATTCCGCAACGCTTACTTTCCTTTACCGCGCCGACTTGCACCTCTTTGTAGCCCGCTGGCTGGATGAGCCCGCGCCCAGCCTGTTGCATGCTGAGTACGCGGCCCTGCTCAATGCCGGGGAGCAACACAGCACCCCGCGGTGGCTGATTGACGTGCGCCGCCGCCCCACCCCCTCGCCCGATGTGGCCCGGTGGGTGTCGCAGGAGTGGCTGCCCCAGATTGTAACGGCTCTGGCCCCCCAGCGGCCCCGCCTGGCCTACCTGGTGTCGCCCAGCCGCGAAGAGGCCCTGCGCACCGATCCGGCCCTGCAAGCCAGCGTGCAGGCTGCCTACGCTACCGACCGGGGCTACGACCTGGGCACGTTCGGCGACGAAGGCTCGGCCATGCAATGGCTGCAAGCCCGGTAGGGTTGCCCACAGCAGCTTAGCCCCGCTACCTGACGCCACGTCTGGCTTTGAAGAGCCGCTTCATTATGGACAGGCTGTCTACGAGCGGCACCTTCTCGCAAAATCGCCCAATTCTTGGGTGAAACCTTCGTAAACCAATCTTTTTTCCGTGGGCAGCTGGCCCGCGGGCTGTCGTTATTCCACGGCTCGCCTGAGCCGCCTTGTACGCACGTATGGCCCTGATTGCCTTTCGGTCTGAGTATCAGCTCAGCACCGACTCCGAACGAAACCGAATCTTCTACAAGCCCTACGCCCCCATCCAAACCGCCCAGGAGTTGCCGCACTTCCTGGCGGACTGGGAGCAGACATTATCGGCCGTGCAGCCGGATTTTACGGTATTGGTCGACTTGTCCGAGTACGAGCAGCCTAACTCTCTTTTGTTTGATCAGACTGTGCAGGTGCAGCGGATACTGGTAAGCGCCGGCGTGCGGCTGGTGGCGGAAGTACACTTACCCGCGGCCAACCGCCTTGATAGTGAACAGGCCGTGGAGCAGTCGAACATGCCGGTGCGCTACTTCACCGACCTGTGGGAAGCCGACCAGTTTCTGAACACGCTGGACGAGCCGGCAGATGAGCCGACTCTGGAAGCCGATACCACCGCATTCATGTTCACTGAAAGCTCACCACAGGAAGCGGCCTGACTACACTACACTGGCCCCGCAACCCACATAAAGGCCGCGCAACGGACCCCGTTGCGCGGCCTTTGTGTGGGCCTGGCCCCACCAACGCTGAGGACGAGCTACTGTCCGGCTGTTTTTTTCAGGAAGCGGCGGGGCGGCACCAGAAATAGTTCCAGGCTGGCGTAAGGAGCGCCGGCCAGCTTGCTATCCACCACTTTGCTGCGGCCATTGCGGCGGTCGAAGGCGTCGAACGCGTGATTGTAGCGGTAGCCACCTTCCAGGCCAAACCACAGGAAGTCGTAAATCTCCCGCTCCCAACGGCCCCGGAACTTCACCTCGGTTTCGCGCAGCTCTACGCTTCGCAGGTCGGGGGAGCCGGCCAAAGACTGGCGCAACCTGATCTGGTAGCTGAGACCATCGACCTGGTAGCCGGCAAACAACAGGGAGCGGGGCGAGGCATTGTAGCGTACCGTTACGCGGGCCGGAAAAATGGACTCCACGCCCCAGCGGTTGTCAAAGGTGCGGTTGTAGACGATGGCCGGGTAGATGCTGCGCCGCCCAAACGTGTACCCTATTTGCACGCCCACACCCCACGAAAACATGGGGCTGCGCTTCCAGCCATAGATAAACTCGTACGACATGCGCAGGTAGTCGTTCAGGTCCAGCTCATTAGACGAATAATCCCCGTTCAGCTCCCCTTTCACGCGGCCCAGTATCCAGCGGGTTTCGTCGATGGGGCGCAGCACCACCAGTTGGGAGCCCAGGGTTTTCAGGCCCCGGTTTTCCAGCTCGTTGTAGAGCGAGTAGTTGGTAGGCGGGTTCTGAAATTCAAACTCCTCCCGCTCGTAGTTGATGCCCAGCACCATCTTGAGGTGGGGCCGGTTCCAGAGCGGGGCGTAGGCTTTAATCACCCACCGGTCGTTGTCGCTCACGCGGCCCTGGTAGTTGCGCGAATCGGACGGAAACACGGGCCGGTCGCCTTGAGTGGCACTCTTCACCCGGAAAGGGCCGGTACGCTCATAGTGAAAAATAAGGCCTTTGCTGGGGCCCATGCCCACCACAGAGGGGTTGGCAAACTCTTTGGTGGCTGAGGCTAGCTGGCCAGTAGCCGTGGTATCGGAGGGCAGCGGGGCCGCGGGCGGGTACACCGGCGTGCGGGCCGGCAGGTCTTGGCCATGCGCCGCCACAGTCGTCAGCAGTGCTACCGAAGCGGCCATTGTGCCGCGGCGTCGGCTTAGTAGAGCGGAAACGAAGTTCATCAGGAAATACAGAAGCAAGTCATCCAGCGAAAAGACGCCAAGTGAAGCCTTAACGTCTTTTTCAGAAAAAAGATGAGAGCAAAGACGGCTGATTCTATCCTTGGGGGCGGCGCAAAACACCCACGCTAGCCTAAGCTACCACCCCCCGAACCCACTAAAGCCCCGGACAGTTCGCCGCCCCCTTTCATTCGGCCTGAAAATGAAATGGAAAGCCTTCAGCTGCTTCACCTTCTGCGGCCCAGTACGCGGCTCTTTGGCTGCCAATTGCCAGGCAGGAAAACAGCAAAGCCCCAGCAGGACGACACCCTGTCGGTTGACCGAGGGGTGCGGCCCGCTGGGGCTTCTGCCTGCTGAAGCTCACCTCACCACTTCCCGGCGGGGAGAGGCTGGGGCGAAGACAGTAGGCTTGCCTACACGTTAAAATAAGAAATCGAACCCGACGAACACCAGGTTTTCTTCGCCCACGGAATAGGTGGCGTTGATAACGGCTTGCTTGAGAATATCGACCCACACGCCACCGCCCACGGCCGTGTGGAAGGCGCGCAGGCCGGTGCGGGTATCGTGGGAGGAGTACACGCGGGCGGCGTCGGCCAGGCCCAGCACCCCAAACTTGCCGGGCACCAGGTAGGCGTTGAAAGTGAAGAGCTGAATGCGCACCTCACCGTTGGCGTACACCGACGAGCGGCCCGCAAAGCGGGTGCGGCGGTAGCCACGCAGGTTGGTAGTGCCGCCCAGCGTGTTGGCCTGGAAGAAGCGGTAGTCGCCCAGGTTGCGGTTGGCGCCGAGGCGGCCGGCCCAGGTAAGCTGGAAGGGGAAGTTGGGGGTGAGGTAAAACCGCACCTCCGACGCCAGGCGGCCGTAGCTCAGCTTTTCATCGTTGAGCTGGCGGTTGTACTCCGCCGAGTTATACCAGCGCAACCCGATACGCGGGTTTTTGGGCGAGGAGCTGGCATCAAGGTCGAGGTAGGCGCGGGCACCCACGTAGCGGTTCAGGCCAAAGTCCGAAGCCCGAATGCCCACGGCCGCCCCGCTCACGCCGTTGTTGCTGGCGTCGAGGCCTTGCGCAATTTCGCGCCCGATGGGGTTGCGCTCAATCCGCACCTGGTCGTACTGGGGCCCGAAGCCCAGCTTGAGGAAGCTGAACAGGTCACGCTCCAGCATAGGCGCTACGTACAGGCGCGAGAACCGGATGCGGTAGGTCTGGTTGATGTCGCGTGCCCTGGCGCCCTCGTTGTCGGCCAGCACGTTGCGCGTGTCGTTGCCCAGCCCGAAGAAGTTGTAGAGCAGCTGGGGCCCGTAGAGCTGGCCGGTTATGCGCAGGTCGGTTTTACCAAACACATCCACAAAATGGCCCAGGTAGCGCACGTTGTAGGCCCGCTGCGAAGGCGAGTAGTTGGCGGCCAGGCTCTGCTCGGTGGCATACGGCGCCTTGCGGAAGCCGTAGGTGCGGTACACCAGCCCGCCCCCGAAAAACAGCCGGTCGTCCACGTTGTAGCCGAAGTAGAGCGTGGGGCCCAGGTAGTTGAGCGTGTAGTCCTTCCGGTCGGAGCGGTTGTGCACGTCGTAGCGGCTCACGTCGATGCCGGGCTCGGTGCGCAGGCGGGTGTCGCGGCCCGGCACGATGACGTTGCCCGTATCGGCGTCGTACACGTGCAAGCGGCGGCTCAGGCCCGTCACGTTGGAGCGGTCCACGATGGAGTCCCGGTCGGTGCCGGCAATAATGCGCACCAGCGAGCCGCGCTTGGCTTCACCCTTTACCTCGTAGCGGTCCTGCCCCTCGAAGCCGTAGAGGCGGATTTCCTTGGTTGTTTTATTGTCGAAGGTGCGGTCAAACAGGGTTTTCGTCAGCTGTCCTTCCTTGTTGATTTTCTGCACCGTTACACGGGTTTTGCCTTCGGGCAGGCGCTCCACCGTAAACTTCTCGCGTTTCTTGGAGCCTTTCACCTCCGTCACCTCACTGAGCAAGGTGTAGTAGTCGGCGGCCAGCTCGGGCAGCAAGTCGCGGCGCTTCTTGAGCTTAGCCACGATTTCGGGGCCGTGCAGGTCGTAAATCTCCTTGGGCCACCGCTCCCGGAAAGCTTTTTCAATTACCTCGTCGGTCAGGCTGGCTTTCAGCTCCTGAGCCTGCTGCACCCACTGTTCCTGCGTTACGGAAGCCAGGTACACCCGGTCGTTGGCCAGGGCCGTCAGGTTGAGGCCTTTCCAGTCGGCGTAGTCGTCGCCGAAGTTCTGGAAGTTGCGAATGGCCCACTTGCGCGAAGCCAGGTAAGGCAGCAGTCCGTCGCCCTTAAAGAAAGCCACGTCACGGTCTTCGGGCACGGCCGTGAATTTCCGGTCGCCGTCCTTGTCCTTCTTCTCGGCCCAGCGCCACTGGTCTTCGTGCCGGTCCCAGTCGCCAATCCACATATCGAACAGGCGGGTGCGGGCAAAGGCTTTTTCGTTAACGCGGTTGTCGTTGTCCTCGGTGATGCGCTCAAACACCCGGTCGGTGCCCACCAGGTTCTTGGCGTTGCCCAGGGAGGCTACGTCGCTCTGGTCGTCCTTGGCGTCTTCCTCCAGCGTGGCGGGCGTGTTGCCGAACCGCTCCAGGTACTGACCCAGCAACGGGTCCTGGGGCACGTAGCGCAGCTCGGGGTTGGTGTGCAGAATGCCGGCCGCGGTAGCCAGGGGCGGAATGGCAATGGCCGAGTACGGGTGCTGAGCCGAAATCTGGTCCTGCAAGATGTCGGCGGCGGCGCCTTCGCGCAGGGATTCGGGCAGCACCGCCGAGGGGTCCTTGTTGAGGCTGCGCAGGGTGTAGTTGCGGCCCGCTTCGTTGCGCACTTTCAGGGAAGCCGTCTGCTTGCCGCCCCCGATGCGGTAGGGTGTGAGGCCGCCCTTCTCGGTGGCCAGGTCCAGCACCGGGAACTTCACCGGCGTGGCCCACTCCTGGCGGTAGTGCTGCCCGAACACGGCGCGGTGCAAGCCGCCGCGCTTGGCGTAGCGCAGGTTGGGTGCCACGGTGATGGTGCTGTCGCCGAAACCAGGCCGGCGCACCTGCTGGGTTTGCTCCAGCTGAACGACCGGCTGGGTTTCCTTGGCGTACAGGGGCGTGCGGAACACGAGGCGGCCGGTTTGGCCGGTACCTTCGGGCACGTAATACTCGGTCCAGACCTCGCCGTTGTCGTAGTAGTTCACGCGGGCAAAGCCCTTCTCCTTGTCCGAGAAAGTGGCTTCGCCGCCGTTGCCGGGCTTCACGTGCTGGGTTTTGCAGCCCGAGCCGCTCACGATGAAGTGGGTAGCACCCGACTTAAAATATTGCAGGTTGTGCTCGTGCCCAGCGGCGTAGATGACGTTGGGGTACTTATTGAAGATTTCCATCATCCCCTTCTTGTAGGCCTGGTACAGGGGGTGCGGAATATCCTGGCTGACCCCGCCGTACTTGCGGGCAAACGGGTAGATGGACCCAATGACCGGCAGCGGCACGAAGGCGTACTTGAACACGATGGACAGCGGAAAGATGTGGTCGGCCAGGGTGAAGTAGCCGCCGTGGATGCCGTCGGAAAACAGCGGGTGGTGGCCCACCACCATGATGTTCTTGTCTTTGTTGCGCTGAATAATGTCTTCGAGCTGTACAAAGAAGTCGGTTTCGTTGGCTACGCCGCAGCCGCTGTTGGCGCCATAGGGCCGCTCGCCGGTGGTTTGCAGAAACCACTGCGAGTTCACCCCAATCAGCAGCACATCATCCTGCAGGCGCACCTCAAACGGGCCGGGGCAGGCGTCGCGCGGGATGAAGAAGTCGCCGGTGTAGGCAAAGGCCGCCGAGTCGCTGGTCAGGTAGTCCTCCACGAAGCGCTGCTGGCGGTTTACCTGCTCCACGGCACCGCGCCGGCCCTGCTTCCAGTCGTGGTTGCCGGGAATCATGTACTTCTCGCCGGCGTAGTTGCGCAGCACCTTGAGCTGGTCCACAATGCGGCGCTCCGATTCTTTCCGGTCGGCGGCGCCCTGCTCAGGCATGCCGTACTCGTAGATATTGTCGCCGAGATACACGGTGGCACTCTTGGCGCCGGCAGCCAGGATTTGCTTGCGCAGGTAGTTCAGGGAAGGCTCCCCGCCTTTGGCTTCGAACTCCGGCTTGCCGACGTCGCCGATTAGAAAGATGGAGTAGCGGATGCGGGAGCTGTCGGGCGCGGGGCGCTGGGTCCAGTTTTCGCCGCCGTTGCGGTAGTTGGGGCGTTCAGGATGGGGAGTTTGCGTCTTCTGCTGCGCCAGGGCCCCCGGTAGGGCACCGCCGGCCAAAGCCAGCAGCAGGCAGCAGGATACGAAATGATTTCGCATAAAGAAGGGTTGCAGAGAAAATACCTAACGTGCTAGGTAGGTAAACCAGCACGTGAGCAGGAGAGTTGCCAGCAATACAGTAAACTTACACCATACGGCCAACCCCAAAGCTAGGTTAAGAAAAGCGGTGCGCTGCCGTACGCCAGCCAGGTGCTTACCGTTTAGCTGCCGGCGTCTACAACCTAGCCTGCGGATTCGCGTTTTACACCGGTCGGCGGCCTGCGGGGTGCCGGCTCCTCTTCTATTTCCGCCTCATGGAGAACATCACGCTTCAACCGGCCAAGGCCGAAATTATCAAGCAGGCCAAAGCCTACATCACGGCTCTTTTCGAGGAAAAACTACCCCGGCAGCTGGTGTACCACTCGCCCAAGCACACGGCCACGGTGGTGAAAGAGGCCAAGGCCCTGGGCGAGGCCGCCGGCCTGCCTGAGGCCGACCAGGAGGCGCTGGTGCTGGCCGCCTGGTTTCACGACGCCGGCTACACCGAAGCTTACGCCGGCCACGAGTACCGCAGCATGGAGCTGGCCGCTACCTGGCTGCGTCAGCAGGGCTACCCGGAGGAGCGTATCCGGCTGGTGCAGGACCTGATTCGGGCCACCTGCCACACCGAGAAGCCGGAAACCGACCTGCAACGCCTGCTGCGCGACGCCGACATGAGCCACATGGGCCGGGAGGATTTCTTTGCCAATGCCGAGCTGCTGCGCACCGAGTGGGAAGTAATGCTGGGCAAGACTTTCTCCAACGAGGAGTGGGCTGAAATGCAGCTGGACTTTCTCACGTCCATCAAGTTCTACTCGGAGGCCGGCAAGGCGCGGTACAAGGAGCAGTTCAAGGAGAACATCAAGGCCCAACGGGAGCTGCTGAAGAAGGCCGAGAAAAAGAAGAAAAAGAAGCAGGAGGAAGAAGCCGGCAACTTTGCCGAGGGCAAGCGCGGGGTGGAAACCATGTTTCGGGCCACCTACGACAACCACAACACCCTCTCGCAGATGGCCGACAGCAAGGCCAACATGATGATCAGTCTGAACTCGGTTATCCTGTCGGTGCTGATTACCTACTTCGGCGCCAAAACCTCCACGCTGGGCGCCAGCACGTTTACCCGCAACCCCATCCTGGCGGTGCCTATGGCCCTGCTGGTGGCCACGGCCCTGGGCTCGGTGGTAACGGCCATCCTCTCGGCCCAGCCCGACGTGACCAGCTTTAAATGGCTCAAGAAGAGCCCCCAGGTAGCCACCAACCGCCGCGTAAACCTGCTGTTCTTCGGCAACTTCACCAAGCTCAGCCTCGACGCCTTTCAGGAAGGCATGGGCGAGCTGATGGCCAACAAAGACCTGCTCTACAACAACATGATTACCGACATCTACTATCTCGGTGACGTGCTGGCCAAAAAGTACCGCCTGCTCCGCATCAGCTACACCATCTTCATGGTCGGCCTGATTCTGGTGGCGTTTTCGTTTGCTATTGTGCTGCTGTACAAGTCGTGAGGTAGAAGTGAGAGGTTAGAAGTGAGACAGTAGAACGACACGTCCAGCGGGGCGGCACCCATCGTCAGCACGACCGGGTGTCGCCCCGCTGAGGTTTTCTATTCTTGTATCTCGGCCGTTGCTACCGATATGCCGCCCCTCCGGAGCTAGGTTCTTACCTAACTATCCATTTCTCACATTCTCCACATTTCTCACATTTCGCACATTCCTTCCCATTTCACTTCTTCTCCACCAACTCGGCCAGCTGGCGCAGGGAGCGAGCCAGGAAGCGGTGGAGGCGGCGGAGCTGGCCGCGGCGGATGAGGCGGTGGGCGCTGGCCACGTGGCCGTAGCGAAACTCCAGAGTCAGCAGGCAGGCCTGGGTGCTGATGGGCTCCAGCACGTAGAACAGCAAGGCGTTAGGAAACAGGCGGAAGTGCGAAATCTTCTCCACGTACTCCAGGCGCCCATCCTCATCCCCAAACTGCTGCACGGCCTGAAAATCAATCTGGCCGCCAAAGATGTCGACTTTGTAGCTGGTGCCCAGGCGGCCGGCTTTGGTTACGTCGTAGTGCACGGCTGAGGCGCCTTCCATCCAGCGGGGGCGCAGGCGGAAGTTGGCGAGTACCCGCAGGGCGTACGGGGCGGGCACGCGCAGGGCCCGGCGCACCTTCAGGGCGCAGCCCCGGCCCGGCACGTCGTCGTCGGTGGTGGCTTCGGGGGCGTTGAGCAGCAGGCGCAGCGGCGAGAGGTGGGCGTAGCGGTAGGCTATTTCGCCCAGGTGCTCGTAGTAGGCCGAGCCGGGCAGCAGGCGCGTCCAGGCAAAGGCCTGGGCCAGCTCGGCCGCCGGCTGGGTGGCCGCGTAGTCTTCCGACAGCAGAATGTACTCCGAGCCGGTTACGTTGTTCTTGAGCAGGCGATGCACCACAATCACGTCGCGGCCCATTAGCTTGGTGTGTTCCCGAATCTGGGCCACGCTCACGCGGCCGTAGTGCACCACGATTTTCAGCGTCAGGGCCAGCTCGTGCAGGGCCGCGGCCAGCTCCGAGCCGGTGTCGCGCTCCACCAGACGCAGATAGTTCTGAAAATCGAGGTAGATGCGGCGACACTGGCGCACCAGCTCCCGCGCCGTGGGTGGCGGCCCCAAGCGGTAAAACAGCACGGCGTCGCCCTGAATCTCGTTTACGCGCAAATCCAGGATGTTGGCCTCAATCAGAATCTCCAGCAAATCGGCCACCAGAAACGGGGCGCGCGGGCTTCCCGACTCCTCAATAAACCGAGTAAAGCCGCTGATATCGGGCACCAGGAGCAGCACGGGCAGCTGGCCATCGGCCTCGGCCTGAAGGCTGCTGGTACGGCTCATGCCGGCGGCCCGGCGGGCAGCGCGCATCTCATCCAGCAAGCCCATGCAAATCAGCTGATAAACGATACATAACACAGCGGCCCCGCAACCACGGGGCCGGTGCCTGCTATACGCCAAGGCCAGCCCATGGGGTTTGGGCCGCCGCCGCTTTCCGCGTAGCTTTGTACTGCGGCTACCGCCCCGGCCTCGTAGTTCAACGGATAGAACAAGGGTTTCCTAAACTTTAGATACAGGTTCGATTCCTGTCGAGGCCACATGGTGATAGGGTAAGTGGTGACAGGTGAACGGTCATGCTGAGCTTGCCGAAGCATCTCTCCCGCTGACTAACTGATTAGTAGTGCAACGAAGCGGGAGAGATGCTGCGCCTCCGCTCAGCATGACCGTTCACCTGTCACCACTTACCCCTGTCACCTCTAATTCACCACCTACTCAATCAGCCCCTGGGCCATGGCGTAGCGGATGAGGGCGGCGGTGTTTTTGGCCTGGGTTTTCTCGATAATGTTCTGGCGGTGGGTTTCGATGGTGCGCTTGCTGGTAAACAGCTTGTCGGCTATTTCGGCGTTGGTGAGGCCCTCGGCAATCAGCTTCAGCACTTCCAGCTCCCGGCTCGACAAGTCGGTGGGCTTGCGGGTGCCAACGGCCACGGCTACTGTTGCCGGGTCCTCCGGGCTGGCCGCTTCGGGAGCAGGCCGTTGCACGAGGCGGTTGAGCACGTCTAGTCCAATTTCGGTGCAAAGAAACGGGCGGCCGGCCGCCACCGTCCGGATGGCGTGGATAATCTCGGTGTGGTCGGCGCTTTTGAGCACGTAGCCAAGTGCCCCCGCCTGCAACATCCGCGACACGTAATGGTCGTGGTTGAGCATGGACAGCACCAGTACCCGCACCTGCGGAAACTGCTCCCGCAGCAACGGCATCGTGGCAAATCCGTCCAGCACTGGCATGTTCACGTCCATGAGCACCACATCGGCGGAAGTGGTAGCCAGCATCTCCAGCAGCATCTGACCGTTGCTAGCCTCGCCCACCACCGTAATAGCAGGTTCTCGCGAAAGCAAGACCCGAATCCCATCCCGCAGGATGGTGTGGTCGTCGGCGAGCAGTACTTTGATCATATAGCAGACTGCTTATTATTTTCCTATTAGAAGCTTACAAAAAAGCCCGGCAATACTACTACGAATTTAACTGCTGTGAGGTACAGTTACTAATCAGAAAGCTCCTCTATTTGGGTAGCCCCGGTATTTGCAACCAGAATAGGTGCTTTTTAGGAAAAGACTTCCCTCCCGCCCCGCCACCACGGCGCGTAAGTACCTGCTGCTCCAGGTATTCCCACGCTTTCTACTCGTCGCGCAGCCGCTTGCCCTACCCTTCTTTTACTGCCTCATTCTGACATTCAACCTACAGCTTTTTACCTTATTATAGGTGCTGGCTAGCTGCCACTTACCTTTTGATAAGGCTCAGGAACTTCACTTATACCCAAGCAGGCAGTGGGCAAAAGCTGCTCTGCTGCTTCTAAAGCACGTACAATTACTTATTTGCAAATCAGTATTTATACTTTGACCTGCTGAGTAGGTCACCCGTATATTGAGGTCAGGTGAGAAACTCTCCAGGGGTATTCCAGAGTAGGGTTTTGTGTACAAGGCAGTAGTATAGTTGTAGTTCTTGGCCGACCTTGTATGGAAGTGTATCGTGAGATTTTGCCCAACAGCTATTTGTTGATTTTATCGGATAGCAGTACCTCGGCTGGTAGCACATCGGCTACGGAGGTGCCGCTGCTGCATGCTCTGCATCGGGCCAGCCGTAGCGGCAAAGCCAGCATCTGGATTGATTGTAGTCATTTGCAACAACTGCCACTGGCCTCGTTGCGGGTGTTGCTGCGCTTTTACCGGCGGCTCCAGCAGCGCAGGGTGTCGCTGGTGCTGTGCCATTTGGAAGGAGCCGCCCGGCAGCAGCTCGCCAAGCTGCCCGGTAGCCTGTGCCCGCCGGTAGTGCCCTCCCTGCTGGATGCCGAAAGCTACTGCCGCACCCAGCAGGCACCGCCTTCCCTAGCCACTGCCTCCCGCAAACCCCTGGCCGCGCCGGGAACCTAGTTTTTTTCTAGCTGCAAGCCGTAAGCTCCAAGCTACAAGCTGTTGTTCTGACGAACCCTGCTCAGAACAGCAGCTTGTAGCTTGGAGCTTACGGCTTGCAGCTTTATAGAGAGCGGCTTGGAGCTTATGGCTTGCAGCTAAACCTTACTGCTTGCCGCTTTCTTCGCAACTTGCCGGCATGAACCCAGCTCCACTATCCGGCCTTTACGCTCCCTCGCTCAGCCTCGTCACCGACCTCTACCAGCTTACCATGGCCTACGGCTACTGGAAGAAGGGCATGCAAGACCAGGAGGCGGTGTTTCACCTGTACTTCCGGCGCCCGCCCTTCAACGGAGGCTTTGCCGTGTGCGCCGGCCTGGCCTATGCTGCCGACTGGCTCGAAAACCTGCGCTTCTCGGACGACGACCTCGCCTATCTGCGCGAGCTGCGCGGAGCCAAGGGCACGCCCCTGTTTGAGGCCGGCTTTATCGACTACCTGCGCGAGCTGCGCTTCACCTGCGACGTCGACGCCATTGCCGAAGGCACGGTGGTGTTCAGCAACGAGCCCCTGATTCGGGTGCAGGGGCCGCTGCTTCAGGCGCAGCTCGTGGAAACGGCCCTGCTTACGCTGGTCAACTTCCAGACGCTGGTAGCCACCAAGGCCGCTCGCATCCGTGAGGCCGCCGGCTCCGATACCGTGCTGGAGTTTGGCCTGCGTCGCGCCCAGGGGTTTGATGGAGGCCTGAGCGCCAGCCGGGCTGCTTACCTGGGCGGCGTCGATGCCACGAGCAACGTGCTGGCCGGGCAGCGGTTCGGCATTCCCATTAAGGGCACCCACGCCCATAGTTGGGTTATGGCCTTCGAGGAAGAAGAAGCCGCCTTCCAGGCCTACGCCGACGCTTTCCCCGACGACTCCACTTTCCTTGTGGATACCTATGACACGCTGGAGGGCGTGCGCCGCGCCATCAGCGTGGCCCGGCGCCTGCGGGAGCGGGGCCACGAGCTGGGCGGCATCCGCCTCGACTCCGGCGACCTAGCCTACCTCAGCCGCGAGGCCCGCGCCCTGCTGGACGAGGCTGGCTTCCCCAAGGTGCGCATCGTGGCCAGCAACGACCTGGAAGAAAACCTCATCGTCAGCCTTAAGCAGCAAGGCGCCAAAATCGACACCTGGGGCATCGGCACCCAGCTCATCACCGCCTACGACCAGCCGGCCCTGGGCGGGGTGTACAAGATGGCCGCTCTGCGCAAGCCTGACAATTCGGGCTGGGACTACACCATCAAGCTCTCCGAGCAGCTCGTCAAAACCAGTATTCCCGGCATTCTGCAAGTGCGCCGCTACGAAACCGACCGGGGCCAGGCCCGCGCCGACATGCTCTACAACACGGCCGAGCCCCTGCCCGACCAGCTCACCATCGTGGACCCACTGGACCCCACCCGCCGCCGCCCCATCCGCTCCACCCAGTTTCGGGAGCTGCTGGAGCCGGTGTTCCGGCAGGGCCGCCGGGTGCAGAAGCTGCCTACCCTCCAGGAAAGCCGCGCCCGCGCCCACCGCGAAGTCCTCAGCCTCGACCCCAGCATCCGCCGCTTCCTTAACCCCCACGCGTACCCCGTGGGCCTAGAGCAAACCCTGCACGAGTACCGGATGCAGCTGATTCTGGAGAAGCGGGCGGTGCGGCCCGCGTAGGGGCCTATTACCAAGACCCGGCTGCTACAGTGGCCGGGTCTTGTTTTCTAGGCTACTCCGAATTTCTTCCACAGCTTGGGCAGCATTTTCGGAAGCTGGCTTTCGGTCCAGTCATCACCTTTCGTCTCGGACCCGAAATCGTAGTCTAGGCCTCGGGCATGAGCAATGTTTCTAGGAAAAGAGTCATCTTCCTCGGTTTTGCCCGTTCGCTTCTCGAAGGCAGTGGTAGCCACGTATAGCAGCTCTTCAAAACCTTGATAAGGATCATCCACGACACTAGCCAAGGTGTCAGGGTTGAGAAGTGCAGTGGTGAAAACTGCTTCGCCTTGCCCAATCAGCCAGCAGCGAAAGTACAGGTAGGAGTCATCCGACACGTAGCCGTCGATTATCTTCTGTGCGGCTAGAATATTGAAATGGTCGGCTTCTATCAGGTACTCGCGCAACACGCATTCGAATGATATTATCTGCTCAGGCTCCAGCGTCTGCAGGCTTTTAATCAAAGCGGCTTCCTGCAGCTGCTGGTTGTTCTGGGCTTCTCTAGCAGCCGATTCAATGAAGTGCCAGAATTCCTTCTTTTCCATTTTACCTGTTTATCTGCGTGCGTCGCATGAGCCGCGAAATACGACAAAACTATACACACCATCAGCTAATCCTTGCACCTACGCACCCGTACATGGCGGCTACTTTTGCTTCTATTCCGTTGTTACCGCAATACCTCACTCGTTGCTGGTTGCGTCCGTAGCAGCTGCTTAATCTGACATGTACCCATGCCCACCCTTCAGTTCAAAACCAGCATCAACTGCGCCAACTGCCTGCGGGCCGTTACACCCTTCCTCGACGCCGAAGCCAGCATTGAAAAGTGGCAAGTAGACACCAACAACCCCGACAAGATTCTGACCGTGGAAGGCGCGAATCCCATTCCGGAGCTTGTTATGAAAGCAGTAGCCCAGGCCGGTTTCGATATAGAGCCCGCCTAACTCGTTGCTTTACTGACGACGAAAGCCCCGTTCTTATCCAGAACGGGGCTTTTGCATAGCGCACATCCGGCACTTACGGTTTAATAGTTACTTCATCGGGGCGGCTCCCGGTGTCAGCAGGACGCTACTTGCCGCTACCGGAACGGCATAGAGCCGGGGCCGTGAACTAGCCTTCGTAACGTAGTTTCCCAGCCCCGACGCGCAGCGTCACGCCCGGCTCGGCCGTGATGTGGCCGGCTATCTGGGCGCGGTAGCCGCTGGCTTGCAGCTGAGCGACTACCGCATCGGCCTGGGCGTGGTCGGTAACGAGGAGCATACCGTTGCCCATGTTCCAGTAGAGGTAGGCTTCGGCGGCGCTGATGCCGGCCAGCTCGGCCAGCTGCTGCATGGCGGGCAGGGGCTCAAACAGGTTGGTCAGCTCGGCGCCTACGCCGTTTTTGAGCACGCGCTTGAAGTTGTCGGCAATGCCGCCGCCGGTGATGTGCGCCGCTGCGTGCAAGGGCAAGCCCGCGTCGAGCACCGCCGCCACGCCAGGCGAGTAGATGAGAGACGGGGTTAGTAGGACTTCGCCCCAGGTGCGGACCTCACCCCCTAGCCCCCTCTCCAAAAGAGAGGGGGGACTAGCTGCTAGTGCTCTAGAGCTAGCCTCTACTTCTAGAGTTAGTTCCCCTTCTCTTTTGGAGAGGGGGCTGGGGGGTGAGGTAAACGGCGCCAAGTGCCAATCCTCCCCAAACGCCTTGGTGAGGGCGCGGCGGGCTAGGGAGAAGCCGTTGGAGCGGAAGGAGGGTGAATGCAGGGCTACCACGGCCTGGCCAGGGCGCACGTTGGCGCCGCTCAGGGGGCGCGGCAGGCTGGGATGCAGCACGCCCACGGCCGTAGAGCACCAGTTAAAGTTCATGCGGGCACCCGCCCAGCCGCCGATGCGGTTGCCCAGCTCGGCAATTTCGCCCCCCGTTACGGCTATCTGGCTGAACTGGGCCGCGTCGTGCAGGCCGCGCATCAACTCGTCTACCACCTCGTAGTTGAGGGTGTTCACGTCGATGATGTTGGACAGGTTGGTGGGCACGAAGCCGGCCACTATCAGGTCGTCGGCCACCATGGCAATCAGGTCGTAGCCCAGCGTGTCGAACCGGTCCACCCGCTCGGCCACTTCTATTTTGGTACCGATGCCATCGGAGCCAATGCCCAGGCGCTCCGCCCCGAACCGGATTTCGTTGGAAAAGCCGCCTTCCAGGTCCTGGGCTGGCTCACCGGGCTTGCCGGCGCGGGTGGCAAAGGTTTTCTTGGCCCAGTTGAAGGCGTTGCGTGAGGCAGCATTACCTTCCTCGATGGAGTAGCCGGCGGTGGATTTGAAGTTGGGTTCGGCGGACGTTTGGCTCATATGAAGAGGTAGAGACGCAACATGTTGCGTCTCGTCGTTGCTGATGCTGTTTGATTGGCGTGGTTCCGTCCGTTCAACGACGAGACGCAACATGTTGCGTCTCTACCTCGTTTGGCCGGTTTCTAACTTACCTAATGCTCGGTTGGCTCGGGGGCCTTGGCACTCACCGACGTAGCGGCGCCTTTTTTGTCTTTGTCGCGGTGGCTTTGGCGCTCCTCCTGGATGTGGCGCAGGTACTTGGTGACGTCGCCGGTGGGGTAGCGGCCCGAGAAGCAGGCGAAGCAGCTGCCCCCGTGGCCTTTATCCTCGTCGAAGAGGGCTTGCAGGTCCTGGAGGTCCTGATAGATAACCCGGTCGGCCCCGATGTAGCGGCAGATTTCCTCCTCAGTATGGTTGGCCGCAATCAGCTCGGTGCTCATGGCCATGTCGATGCCATAGATGCAGGGGCTGATGATGGGCGGGGCGCTGCTGATGAAGTACACCTCGGTGGCTCCCGCCTCGCGCAGGATGCTCACGATGCGCCTTGACGTGGTACCGCGCACGATGCTGTCGTCCACCACGGCCACCTTCTTGCCCTGCACAAACTCCCGAATAGGGTTGAGCTTTTTCTTCACCACGTCTTCTCGGCCCGCCTGGCTGCTCACAATGAAGGAGCGGCCCATGTGGTTGTTCTTTACCAGCCCGCGCCGGTAGGGCACCCCAATGGCCTCGGCCAGCCCCGAAGCCGCAAAGTACCCCGACGACGGCACGTCAATCACCATGTCGGGCTCCAGGCCGGCCGCCAGCACTTTGCGGGCCAGCATCTTACCCAGGCGCACCCGCTCCCGCGCCACCAGCCGGCCGTTAATGGTGGAGTCTTCGCGGGCAAAGTAGATGTGCTCGAACACGCAGAATGCCTTGGGCAGGGCGTACGGGTTCTTGAAATGCACCTGAAAGTTCTGGTCGATAAACACGACCTGCCCCGGCCCCACGTTCTTGATGAACTCGAAGCCCAGGTAGTCGAAGCAGGTGCTTTCCGAGGCAAAGGCGTACACCGGCCCGCGGGGCGTGTCGCGGCGGCCCAGCACCAGGGGCCGGATGCCCAGCGGGTCGTTGAAAGCCAGCAGCCCGTGCCCGGCAATGACGGTGATGGTGGCGTAAGCGCCCTTCACCAGTTCCTGCGTCGTCTCCACGGCGTCGAAGATGTCCACCACCGACAGGTTGTCGAGGTTCTTCAGCCGCAGCTCCGAGGCGAAGGTGTACATAATCAGCTCCAGGTCGTTGCTGGTTTTGGGTAGCACGTGGTACTTGTCGTGCAGGCGCTTAGCCACGTCCCGGAAGTTGATGACGTTGCCGTTGTGCACCATGGCCAGCCCAAACGGATAGCTGGTAGTAAACGGCTGGGCCAGGGCCGAGTCGTTGGAGCCCTGGGTGGTGTAGCGCGCATGCCCGATGCCGATGTTGCCGGTCAGCTTCTTGAGCTGCTTGGGCCGGAACACGTCGGCAATCAGGCCGTTGCCTTTGCAAAGGTGGAAGTTGTCGTCAAAGGTGCAGATGCCGGCCGCGTCCTGCCCACGGTGCTGGAGCGCCGTCAGGCCAAACACGATGTCGTGGGCAACATCCTCGGGGCCGTAAAAACCTACTATTCCGCACATGGGGGGTTGGGGAATTAAGAATTGGGAATTGAAAATTAAAAATTGACAAGTGGAACGTCCTGCTCCATCTGGCGTCCGCTTGCCGAAGCATCTCTACCGAGGGTAACTTCTATCGTGCAGACGAAGCGGGAGAGATGCTTCGACTGCGCTCAGCATGACGGGCTGGGAAAGACTTACTTCTCAATTTTTAATTCACTGCGAAGCAGCCGCGCTACGGTGTCGGCGTAGAGCTGGTGCTCCACGGCAAGGCCGCGGCGTTCCACTTCGGCGAGGGTAGCGGCGCCGCGCAGGTCTACGGGAGCCTGCGCCAGAATGGGGCCGGTGTCGAGGCCTTCGTCAACCAGGTGCACGGTGATTTTGGTTTCCGGCAACTGCTGTTCAAAGGCCCACTCGTAGGCGTGCAGGCCCTGGTGCTGGTGGGTGTCGGCGGGGTGAATGTTGAGGATGCGCCCAGCAAACGCCCGCACGAACGTGCCCGACAAGATGCGCATGTAGCCGGCCAGCACCACATAATCGGGCTGGTAACCCTTCAGTAGCTCCACCACCTGCGCATCAAACTCCTCCCGCTTGCGCCCCTGGCTGCTGAGGCTGGCCGTGGGGCAGCCCAGCGCGGCGGCAGTTTCCAGGCCCGGCGCGTCGGGTTTATTGCTGAACACCACAACCACTTCGGCCAGGTCCTTCAAAACGCCGTGTTGGACGCCGTTGACCAGGGCCACCATGTTGGAGCCGCGGCCGGAAAGGAGAATAGCGAGGCGGGCCTTGTTGGGGACCTCACCCCCTAGCCCCCTCTCCAAAAGAGAGGGGGAACTAGTTTCTTGTTTACTAGAGCTAGCCTCTACTTTTAGAGCTAGTTCCCCCTCTCTTTTGGAGAGGGGGCTAGGGGGTGAGGTCCCCGGTGAGGGGACGACAGGATGAGGCGCTGCGGCGGGCTGAATCTGCTCCATCATCTCACCGCACTGAAAATCTCCGTCGGCTCCGGCCGCTGGCCGATATCGGGGCGGATGTACATGCCTTCAAACTGCACTTTCTCGGCTTCGCGGTACACGCGGGCTACGGCTTCTTCCAAGTCGTGGCCGTGGGCGACAAGCACCAGCACCCGGCCCCCGTTGGTGACGAGCTGGCCCTCGGCGGTGCGCTTAGTGGCGCCGTGGAAAACGAGGGTGCCGGGGTGGAGCTGGTCGAGGCCGGTGATGGGGAAGCCCACTGGAAAGCCGCTGGCCGGGTAGCCACCCGAGGCCAGCACTACGCCCACGTAGGCACCAGGGCGTTGGCGCACTACAGTTTCAGCTAGGCGGCCGTCGAGGGTGGCCGTGATGAGGTCAAGCAGACTGGTGTCGAGGGCCGGCAGCAGCACTTCGGCTTCCGGGTCGCCGAGGCGGACGTTGTACTCCAGCAGCTTGGGGCCCTGGGGCGTGAGCATGATGCCAAAGTAGATGAATCCCCGGAAGCTAAACGGCTCGGTTTGCAAACCGCGCAGGGTGGGGTCCACGATGTCCTGGCGGATGGCGGCCAGCACGTTGTCGTCGCAGAAGGGCACGGGGCAGTAGGCGCCCATGCCGCCGGTGTTGGGACCCTGGTCGTGGGCCAGCAGCTGCTTATGGTCCTGGGAAGGGCTGAGCAGCCGAATCCGGTTGCCGTCGGTGATGCCGATGATGCTGATTTCGGGGCCGGTCAGCTTCTCTTCGAGCAGGAAGCTAAACCAGCCGGTGTGCTCAGCTTGCAAGCTGCGCAGGGCTTCTTCGGCCTCTTCCGTAGAGGAGCACACGTACACGCCTTTGCCGGCGGCCAGGCCGTCGTACTTCACCACCACCTGGCCGTCCAGCTCAGCAGCCTTGGCGCGGGCTTCGTTCAGCTGGTCCGAGCGAAACTTCCACGACTTAGCCGTGGCTACGCCGTGCCGCCGCATAAAGTCCTTGCTCCACACCTTGGAGCTTTCCAGCGTGGCCCCCGCCCGGCTCGGCCCAAACACCCGAATGTCCGAATCCTGGAAATAATCGGCTACGCCCGCCGCCAGTGGTGCTTCGGGGCCTACCACAATCAGCTGCACATCCTTTTCTTGGCAGAACTGCTGAATGGCCGGGAAATCGGTGGCGCTGATGGCGGGGTGGCTGCCGGGGATGCCAGCGTTGCCGGGCAGCACGTGCACGGTGGCGCCGTCGCGGGTCAGCTTCCACGCCAAGGCGTGTTCACGGGCGCCGGCGCCGAGCAGGACGATGTTTGTGGGAGTGGGGGTCACTAGCAATGGAATTTCTCGCAGAGGTTCGCAGAGGGTTTCGCTGAGTTGTTCTAGGCCAAAGCCGGCTGGCGGGTTTCCGGAGCAGGCAGTTCGGCATCGTCGTCGCGCATAATGCCGGCGCGCACCAAGTTGCCCACGATGCGGGCGTGCACGTCGCCGCCGGTGCTGACGTCGGAGCCGATGGGCAGGGGCTGGCCGGTGATGCGCTGGTAGATGTCGAGGTAGCGGCGGCTGGCTTCCTGGGCTACTTCGGGCGTGAGGGCGCGCGGGTACTGGCCGTCCTGCTTGTTTTGCAGCAGCCACTGGCGCACGTACTCTTTGTCTATCTGCTCCACGGCTTCGGGGTTGCGGGCGTAGTCCTCAGCACTCCAGAAGCGCGACGAGTCGGGCGTGTGGATTTCGTCAATCAGAATCAACTCCCCATTTAGCAGCCCAAACTCGTACTTGGTGTCCACCAGGATGATGCCGCGCTCGGCCATCCACTGCGAAGCGAAGTTGAACAGCCCCAGCGACTTCACCCGCATCTGCTCGTACAAGTCGGCCGGCACCCAACCTTCACTCACCAGGTTCTCCGGGGTGATTTCGCGGTCCGACTCCTCCTTGGTAGTGGGCGTGACGATGGGCTCGGGGAACTGCTGGTGCTTGGTCAGGCCGTCGGGCACGGCTACGCCCGAGAAGGTGCGCTGCCCCTTCTGGTAGCCGCGCAGCATGGAGCCCGTGATGTAGCCCCGCACCACCATCTCCACCCGAATCGGCTCGGCTTCCTTGGCCAGCGTCACGTTGGGGTCGAGCAGCTCGATGACGTGGTTGGGAATGATATGACGGGTCTTTTCAAACCAGAAAGCAGCCAGGCCATTTAGCACGGCACCCTTGTGGGCCACGGGCGTTTCCAGCACCGAGTCGAACGCCGACAGCCGGTCGGTCACCACAATGAGCCGCTCGCCCGAGGGCGCACGGTACGAGTCGCGAACTTTGCCGCGGTGCAAGAGCTGGAGCTGCGGGGTGGCGAAGTGGTTGAGGGTGTTCATGGGGTGAAACCCCTCCCCCCGGCCCCCTCCCCAAAAGGGAGGGGGAGCCAGACGAGGATGCGTGGGGCGGTTCTATGTGTGGATGAATTAACTTGAAAATGGGGACAAAATCAGGCTTGGATGTGGGTTAAGCGGCTTTGAATTTGCCGTAGTACCTGGTCGGTTTGATGCAGAATTTCTTGGTTGCTGAAGCGCAGCACCTCGTAGCCAATTCCCTGCAACACGCTCGTTCGGTCTTTATCGTAAGCGGCTTGCTCTGCGTCGTCGTGAATCTCTCCATCGGCCTCGACAATCAGCTTAGCTGAAAGACAAACAAAATCCACGATGTAGGAATCAATGGCGTGCTGCCGCCGGAATTGAACGCCCAGCTTCTCGCGCCGCAATTCGTCCCATAGCTTTGCTTCCGCTTCGGTAGGTTGCTTGCGGTTCTCACGCGCCCAAGGCCCTAGCGTCTTCCACTTCTGGGGCGTGGTGGTGAAGATATGCTCCTGTGCCGTCTGAAATTCGGAAGCAACTGACTTTTCGCTTCCTACCTCCTCATTCGTCTGGCCCCCCCTCCCTTTTGGGGAGGGGGCCGGGGGGAGGGGTCCGCCGTGGAGGGCGGCCACATGCTCCACAATATTCCGAAACAGCCGCAGCCCGTCCCCTTCCTCGGAAGTTTCCGGCTGCATCCGCTTCCGCCGGGCCCAGTCCGGGTGGTTGTACAAGGACAGAAACGCCTCCGGGTGCGGCATCAGCCCGAACACTTGGCCGGTGGGGTCCGTCAGGCCGGCACAGTTCAGGTCGGCGCCGTTGGGGTTGTGGGGGTACACGTCGGTGGGCGAGCCGTCGAAGTCCACATACGACAGGCAGTTGAGGCCGCGGGCCTGAATTTCGGCCAGGGTGTCAGTGCCCTTAATGATAAGGCGACCTTCGCCGTGGCGCACGGGCACTTCCAGCGTGTCGAGGCCGCGCAGGAAGGGCGAGTTCGACTTGGGGTTGACTTTCAGCTTCACCCAACGGTCCTCGTAGCGGCCCGAGGCGTTGTGGGTCAGGGTTACTTCGGGCGTCACGGTGCCGCTGAGGTTGGGCAGCAGGCCCAGCTTCACGAGCACCTGGAAGCCGTTGCAAATGCCCATGACAAACTTGCCGTTGGCAACGAACTGCCGGATGTCGTCGAGCAGGGTGCGGCCCGCGGCATTGCGGCGGTAGCGCAGCTTGTTAGCCAGCACCACGCCCGAGCCCAGGTCGTCGCCGAAGCTGAAGCCGCCGGGGAAGTTCAGAATGTCGTAGTCGTGGATGCTGACGTGGCCGTGCAGCACCTGGTTGAGGTGCACGATGGTGGCCTCGGCCCCGGCCAGGCGGTAGGCGGCGGCAAACTCCTCTTCGCAGTTGATACCAAAGCCGGTCAGGATAAGGGCCTTGACTGGCTGTTGGCTGTTGGCTGCTGGTTGTTGGCCTGCCGCGTAGGATTGGCTGATGCCTTCCTGCGGCTGCTCGTCTTTGTCCCCTGCCTGCTCGTCTTCGGTCCGGCTTTCCCCAGTGCCTTTCAGCGGCTCGGTGGTTTCGTGGCCGGTGCCCACGCTCTTGTAGCCGGGCACCAGCAGGTTGCCGCCCGCATCCGTAACGGGCCCGGTGTGGTCGAACTGGGGGTGCGGGGGCGTGTTCAGGTCCGGCAGTTTGGGTTTCTCTTCCATCTGACTAGGGCGCTTAGCGCGCGGCTTCGTGCTGGCCGAAGCCAATAATTCGATTCACAGGTCCGTTGGTCCAGGCGTGGCGCAGGGCGGCGGTGCTGGCCGCAATGATGGTTTTGCCCGTTTGCCGCACGTGTAGCTGTCCATCCGCCGTCACGCGGCCCAAGCGGGTGGCGCGCTGGCCGAAGTGTTGCTCAAACGCCACCACATCCTCGGGCGCCACCGTGGCCACAAACCGGGAGTGCGACTCCGAAAACAGCTGCACGTGCACCGGCAGTTCTTGCGGCAGCTCCACTTCGGCCCCGAAGCCGTAGCCAAACGTGGCCTCGGCCAGCGCCACCGCCAAGCCTCCGTCGCTCAGGTCGTGGCAGGACTGAATCAGGTTTCGGTCGTTGGCCTCGCCTACCAGGCGGTACAGCTCCTTGGCCTGCTCAAACCGCACCTGAGGCACGTTGGCGCCTAGCTCCCCAAACAGCTGATAAAACTCCGAGCCGCCCAGTTCGTCGTAGGTTTCGCCCAGCAGATAGATAACATCATCGGCCTGCTTGAAGTCGGAGGTGATGGTGCGGCGTACGTCTTCGATTTTGGCCGTCATGGAGTACAGCACCGTCGGCGGTACCGAAATCTTCACACCGTCGGCCTTGAAGTCGTTTTTCATCGAGTCCTTGCCACTGGTGAGCGGGATGCAGTAGGCCGCCGTGGCGTCGCGCAGGGCCTGGCACATGCGCACCAGCTTGGCCAGCTTGAGCTTGCCGTCGGGGTTGGTCACGGGGTCGTACACCGAGTCGGGCACGCAGAAGTTGTCATTCACCGACCAGAAATTACCGTCGCCGTAGCGCAGGTTCGGCAGCTTGCCGCCCACCGCAATAATCTGGCGCACGGCCTCGTCAAACGCCCCCGCCGACATATGGTAAGCGTCCAAATCTCCGAACCGCGGCAGGATGCCGTTGCTCACGGCCACGCCTTCCCAGCTCTCGAAGTTGAAGCGCACCACTGCCGCATCCTGCGGAGCCTGGCCCGTCGCGCCCATCAGCGGCTTGATAATCGTCCGGCCCTTCACCTCGTGGTCGTACTGCCGAATCACCGACTCGCGGGAGCAGATGTTGAGCGAGCCGAGCAGGCGTTCTAGCACCTGCGTGTAGGTTGCCTCACCCCCTAGCCCCCTCTCCTTCAGAGAGGGGGGACTAGTTTCTAGTTTGCTAGAGCTAGATTCTAGAACTAGTCCCTCCTCTCTGAAGGAGAGGGGACTAGGGAGTGAGGCTGGCCGCTTCCACTCTGCTTCCAGCACCTTGCGCGGCACGCCGTTGTGCAGGAATTCCATGTTCAGCCTCGCCACTGGAGCGCCGTCGAAGCGCACGTCCAGATAGCCGTCGGCGGTGAAGTAGCCGATGTCGGTCAGCTCTACTTCCATTTCGCGGCCCAGGGCTAGCAGCTCGTCCAGCTTGGCGGGCTCCACGGCCAGCGTAAACCGCTCCTGCGACTCGCTCACAAAGATTTCCCAGGGCCGCAGCCCCGGATATTTCAGCGGCACGCGCTTCAGCTCCACCACGGCCCCGCCGCTGATGGTAGCCAGCTCGCCGATGCTGGAGGAGAGGCCGCCGGCGCCGTTGTCGGTGCTGCACTTGATGAGGCCGCGGCGGGTAGCCAGCAGCAGAAAATCCATGGCCAGCTTCTGCGTAATCGGGGAGCCAATCTGCACGGCCGTGGCGGGCGAGGTTTCGTCCAGCTCGATGCTACTGAACGTGGCGCCGTGAATGCCGTCTTTGCCCACCCGGCCGCCGGCCATGATGATGCGGTCCTGCGGGTCAATCTTCTTTTCCCAGGAGTCCAGCCCGGCCAGCTGCATGGGCATTACGGCGCCGGTGCCGCAGTACACCAGCGGCTTGCCGGCGTACCGGTCGTCAAACACAATGGCCCCGTTCACCGTGGGCACGCCCGACTTGTTGCCGCCGTCCTCAATGCCCTTGCGCACCCCCTCAAAAATGCGGCGCGGGTGCAGCTGGTTGCTCAGCAAAGTGCCACTGAACTCGGGGTTGCCGAAGCACAGCACGTTGGTGTTGAACAGCAGCCGCGCGCCCCCGATGCCCGTAGCCAGCGGGTCGCGGTTGTTGCCCAGAATGCCCGTGATGGCCCCGCCGTAGGGGTCAATGGCCGAGGGCGAGTTGTGCGTTTCCACCTTCCACACAAACAACGACTCCGGGTTGATGCGCACAGCCCCGGCGTTGTCGCTGAACACCTTCACCAGCCAGTCGTTGCCGTTCTGGCGCAGCTGGCGGTCCACTTCGGCGGTAGCGGCTTTGATGTAGGTTTTGAACAGCCCGTCGATTTCCGTTTCCTCGCCCGTGTCGGCGTCGCGGTACTTGATGAGGGCCGCAAACTCCTTGTGCTTGCAGTGCTCCGACCAGGTTTGGGCAATGATTTCCAGCTCGCAGTCCGTGGGGTCCTGGGGCAGGCCCTGGGCCTGGCGCTCCTCCCGGATGCTGGCGTACTGGTCGCGCACGGCGCGCATTTCCTCCAGGTTCAGGGCGTAGAGGTTGTCTTTCGACAGCTGCACCAGCTCCTCATCCGTGAGGCCCACCAGGCGCACGGTGTCCGTAACAGCTTCGGCCCCGCCACCCGGCCGCGGCGTGTAGTCGCGGATCTGGGTAGCGGGGCCGACTTCAAATCGGTTTATCAACTTGTTGCCGAGCAGCTCCTCGGCCAAGCGGCGCAGGTCTTGTTCGGGCAGCTCGTGCTCCAGGAAGTAGAGCCGTTTGCTGAAAATATGCTGGGTATGGGTGTCAAGCGGCTGGTTCAGGAAGTCACCCAAGGCATTCTGGGCCGATATGCCTTCGTCGTCGGTCACGCCGGGCAGCTTGGCCACCAGGATGTAGCTTCTCAGGGCGGGGTCGTGGCGGAACTCGTCGAGGGCCACGTCGTGCAGCACCGGGTCCTGGAGGCAGTGGGTGGCGAAGTCGCGCAGCTGCTCACCCGATACGGGGTAGCGCACCGTGTAGAGGGCCGTGCTTTGCACGCGGCCGGTGCTGAGGCCCAAATGGCGTTGGGCGGCTTCGGCTACGCGCTGGCCCTCGCCGTCGTGTTGGCCGGGCTTGAGCAGTAGCTGAATGGTGCGTTGAGTGGAATCCAAAAGTGTACTGGTTATCTATTTTTCGGGTTTCCCACGATTACCGAAACCGTGAGGAAGCACACCCGCGCAGGGTACGCCGAAAATGCCTTGCCGCGGGGCCGCTTGCCGCTGCGGTAGGTTGAAGAAAACGCTTACTCCGGCCGGCTGCCGGGCTTCACCACCGGCAGACCGGCCCGGCACAGCGGGCAGTCATCGGGGGCGTACGTGGCCGCCGTGACCGGCAGCAGGGCAAAGTTCGGAAAAGAAAGTGAGGCTTGCCCACCCGTCCGGTCAATTAAACTGGCCACGGCCAAAACTTTTCCCCCGGCCGCCTCCAGCACCCGCGCTACTTCGTTGGTACTCTTGCCAGTTGTCACCACGTCCTCGGCAATAACTACCCGCTCGCCGGGGCTGATGGTGAAGCCGCGCCGCAAGGTCATCTGCCCCTCAGCATCCCGCTCCGTGAAGATGCCGGGCACGCCCAGCTGCCGGGCCAGCTCGTAGCCGATAACCACGCCGCCCATGGCCGGCCCCACCACCACATCGGGCTGCAAGCCAGCTTCCCGGATCTGCCGGGCCAGCTCGGCCGCCGCCGGCGCCGCCAGCTCCGGCCGGCGCAGAAACCGGGCGCACTGCACGTAAGTATCCGAATGCAGCCCCGACGACAGCCGGAAGTGCCCGCGCAGCAGCGCGCTTTCCTGCAACAGCTGCTGCTCCAGGGTTTCGGGGGTGAAGGTAGTTTGGGTGGAGGTCAAGGTTACCAGGTTGTAGGGGCGCGTCGCACGCGCCCGGTCGTTGCTGAGGTTAAACGGTTTATCTGCTGATGGCGCCGCTCTGCTGTCCCAGGGTTGAAGCCCTGGGCTAGTTAGCGGGAAGTACGGGACCCTGCGTAGCCCAGGGCTTCAGCCCTGGGATGACTGGGACACCAGCGCCGGCCGCAGCTGGTTGATTTGGTCCCGCAGCTCCCGCGCAGCCGCGCTGGCATCGGCGGCCTGCCAGATGACGCGGGAGGTATTAATAAGCAGTCCTGAGCCATCGGCCCGCAGGCCGGCGCGGAGGGTAGCGGCCAGGTCGCCGCCCTGGGCACCCACGCCGGGCACCAGAAACCACTCGTTGGGGCTGAGGCTGCGGATGTGGGCCAACGATGCCGGGTGCGTGGCGCCCACCACCAGCCCAATGCCGCCGCCCAGCTCGGTGTTCAGCTTGCCGGCCACTCGCGCCACGCCGTCGGCCAGGGAGCCGCCGCGGGTCAGGGCCATGTCCTGCATCGAATACTTCGACTTGTTGCTCGTTTTGGTCAGCACAAATGCCAGCTTGCCTTCCCGCACGAAGGGCCGCACCGCGTCGTCGCCCATGTAGGGGTTTACCGTCACGGCATCGGCCCCCACCACGTCGTAGGCGAAGCGGGCGTAGTGCTCGGCCGTGCTGGCAATGTCGCCGAACTTGCCGTCCAGAATCACCGGAATGCTTTCTGGAATGCGCCGTATGGTGTCGCGCAGCAGCGGCACACCGTTTTCCCGGCTCAGAAAGAAGGCCAGGTTGGGCTTGAAGGCGGCGGCGTACTCGGCGGTTTGCTCGATGACTTCGGCCAGGCGGCGTTCCACCTGGGCATCGTCGCCGGTGGGGTCGAGGCCTACACAGAGCAGAGAATTGGCTTCTTGAACGCGGGAAAGGAGTTTTTGCATGGGTGGGATAGAATGTAACGCGAAGTTTCACTTCGCGAGACGCAAGAACAACAAAACGGAAGAACGACCAACCAGCCAGACGCCAGCCTAACGGCGCAGATGCCCCGCGAAGTGAAACTTCGCGTTACAAGTTTACGGGCTCCAGTTGCCCGCACTCGGCAGCCAGCCGGGCCGAGAGGCCGGGTTCCAGCCACTCGCCGCTGGCCACTTGCACGGCCGCCGCCCCGCAGCGCAGGTAGTCTGTCACGTGGGCCGCCGTAAATACCCCACCCGTCCCGAAGATGGGCAGCGTGATTCGCTCGTCGTGGGCCAGCTCCCACACGCAGCGCAGGGCCACGGGCCGCAGCGCCTCGCCGGAGAGGCCGCCGGCCAACGGCCCGGCGTCCGGCTCGCCGGGCAGGTGCAGGGCTTTGAGCAGGTTGGTGGCGGCCAGAGCGGTAGCGCCGCCCTCCTGGGCTCCCAGGGCCAGCCCCCGAATGTGCTCGGGCCAGGGCGGCAGCTTCACCACCACGGCGGCTTCGGGGCCCAGCTCGTTGCGCACGGCCTGGGTGGCTTCGCGCACAAACTTGGCGTTCAGGTCGGCGCCTTTGCCGGTATCGGGCTGGGCCATATACACCTCCACGCCGGCTATCTGCGGGCCTACTTCGCGAGCCAGAAAACGCGCAATCTTGCGGAAGCCCGGGATGCCTGGCGCCGTAATACTCACCAGCACCGGCACGCCGTAGCTGCGCAGGTGGGGCAAGTGCTCCTGCACCAGAATCTCGGCGCTTTCGGTGCGCATGTTGGTGGCATTGAGCAGAGTTTGGTCGGCCACCTGCCAGATGCCTTCTTCGTAGAGGCCCGGCCGGGGCTCCATGGTTACGGTGCGGGTAAAAATGGCGCCCAGCCGCTCATGGCCTAGCCCAGCGGGCAGCTGCCACGGCGCGGCGGCCAAGCACACCGGATTCTGCAGCGTAAGAGTACCGAGTTGCATAGGTCTGAAAATATGTTGGCTTCGATGGGTGGGCCACGGTGGTCGGCGGCTTCCACCCGCAAAACACAAGTTACTATCCCGCCCCGAATTAAGGTTCGGTTTACGTTTCCCGCAGGTGCCAGCACCCGAAAAACGGGGTGGTCAAGTCACGGACTGACGTTCGTCAGAATCCCCCTGATTTCGTATCACCCCGCTTGCTTGAGCCACCCCGCCCCACACCCCTGGGCGGGGTGCAGGAAGTGGGAATGCCTGAAAAAACAAAGCGCCCGGCCAGAAACCAGGCGCTTGCTGGAAAGGAAGACTAGATGGCGTTGTGGCGGTTGATGAGGAAGGGCACGCAGCGCCGGATGTCGGCTTGGCCCAGGATGAACTGGGCCACGCGAGCCAAGCCGATGCCGGCGCCCGAGTGCAGCTTCACGTCGTGGTTTTTGTGGAAGTCGAGGTACCAGTCGAAGTCTTTCAGCATCGACGACTTCAGCGTGTTGTGGACGCCTACGAAGCCGTAGGACTCTACATACTGGCGGGCACCGCGCAGCATAGCGTCCCACACCTTAACCACGGCTACACGCTGGGGCGTTACGGTCAGGTTGTAGTCCCGGGTTTTGGCGTAAGCCGGGGCGAGGGTGTTTTCCAAGGTAATGGAGTAGGTGAAGGTTGGGGCGAGATTAGAAAATGTGGATGGCTGGGTGCACCCCGCAGGCCCCGGCCGACTTGGCTGGGCACAAAAAAACCGCTGCGGAAACCGGAGCGGTGAACGGGGCAAAAACCAGAAAAGCGGAAGAGTCGACGGGAGAAACGACCAGCTGGTCATCTCGCAGGACGGCTTGCCGCACGGTCCCGCGCTTCATCAAATGGTGTTGATTGAGGTGAAGCACGTCACAAAAGTACCAAACCACCTTTCAGCTTCAAGACTAGTCATGTTAACTTTATGTTACCAAAATGTTGTATCGACCTTTACGTAGCACTTCCCTCTTATTTCCAATAAAGCATCATATCTAGCTAATAATCAACATATGCACTAAGTCAGAAAGATGTTTCTCGGTGAGAAGTTATTGTTACTACATTTGCCTTTTGCTTCTAGACGTAAAGTATATTTAATCTGAATTTCCACTGACTTTATTGGTATTGTTCAATTTCGATGTTGTTGAGCTATTATTAGATATATATTTCAAGTCTGGCTCACCGCAGAAATGATATTCTCAGCACGGGGCAGCATGCACCTTAGGCTGGCAGTTTCTTAACAAAGTTATACTGGCCTGCATTTTGTTACAGAGCACAAGGGCTATCTACTTTTGTAGCTCAACACTGCACTCTTGCTTGCTCTTGTTATGAAAAAAATGCTGTCTGGCCTGCTGTTTATCAGCATGGCGATATTGGCCCCGCGGGTTCAGGCTCAGTCTGATTACGCCGCTCCTATTAGCTACAGTGAGCAAGTGCAGGTAGAGGGCGCCGTGCGTACGGCGCTGTATAACCGGGCCCTGTCGTGGACGGCAACCAAGTTTACTTATACTCCAAAGCTCAACGCCCGCTCCGATGAGGCAGCGGGCACGGTGCGCCTCACGGGTACCAGCCGCGTAAAAACGGTGGACAACAAGGGCAAGGACCACGAAGTACCCGTGGAGTTTACCTTCCAGTTTCGGGTCACCGACACCGGCTACGAGTACAGCGTGGGCTCTTTTCAGGTGCATCCTAACGCCGCCCAGCCCGAACAGCTCATGGCGTTTGACGAGTACATCACGCTGCTGCAAGCCGAACGCACCAACGCTCGCACCCACAACGACCGGCGCGTCATTGCCCAGGCCTCTTCCCTGGCCAGCGAAGCCGCCCTGTCGTTCCGCTCCCACATGAACAGCCAGCCCGCCGAAGGCGACATAGGCTTAGCCGGGGAGCATTGAAATTTAGATGTGAGAGAGGCGAGGCGAGAAGTGAGACAACCCTAAGGGGCAGCATGTTGGTAGGCACCAGGGGCTTTCGTGCATAAAGCCCCAGCGGGGCGGCACCTACCGTCCGCCGACGTGGGGTGCCGCCCCGCTGGGGCTTTATGCACGAGAGCCCCTGGTGCCTACCAACATGCCGCCCCTCAGGGGCTACTTATTCACTCATTTACTCATTCACTCCTTCACTCATTTTATACCGCTCCAGCAGGCGGTGGGTGCGGGCGGGCAGTTCGCGGGCGTCCAGCACCATGAAGCCGTCGAGAGCATTGCTGAACCGGGGGTCGAGGTTGAAGCTGATGAGGCGGGCGTTTTGCTTCAGGTACTGGCGTAGCAGCACGGGCACGCCGCTGCCGCCCGGCTCCAGGCCCGCAATAAACTTTTGCAAATCCTGGAGGCTACTCAGGCCGGCTTGCAGGGCCTCGGGGCTGGCGGCCTCGTCCAGGGGCCGGTAGCGGAACTGCTTGCGCGGGCTCACCAGCGCCGCCAGCGTGGGGTCGGAGAAGTGGCGGCGCAGATACTCCACCATCACAGCCTTGGACACGGCCGAAAACTGGTTGCTGATGCTCACGGGGCCAATCAGGTAGCGGTACTCGGGGTGCCGGGCCACGTACTCGGAAATTCCTTTCCAGAGCAGGGCCAGCGGCAGGGGCTGCTTCTGGTACTCTTCCCGGATAAAGGACCGCCCCAGCTCCAGCGACTCCCGCAACAGGGGCGTCAGGCCCGCCTTCATCCGAAACAACGAGTGCAGGTAGAAGCCCCGCTTGCCCCGCTGCTGCAAGATGGCCCGGCCCCGCCCCACGCGGTAAGCCCCCACGAGGCAGCGGGCACTCCGGTCGTACAGGAACAGGTGGCGGTAGTAGGCGTCGTAGGCGTCGAGGTCGGTGGGCTGCTGGGTGCCTTCGTCCTCGCGGCGGAAGGTCAGCTCCCGCAGGCGCCCGATTTCGCGCAGTACCTGCGGAATTTCCACTTTCTTAGCCACGTACACTTCCCACTGCCCGTAGCGCACCAGCAAACGGGCCGGGCGCAGGGCCGCAATATCCGCTTCAATGGCGGCAGACGGCGTTTCGGGCCCTACCGAGGGCGTCGGTAGGGGCGGAAACAAGGTGCTGGCTGCTACTTCCAGCGGGGAGCCCAGCGCGTATACCCTAGCCCGCAGGTAAGGCAGCCGGTCGGGGGTAGGCAGACGGGCCAGGTCGGGGGCGGCTACGGGCTGGCCGATGCGGATGCGCACGGTATGGCCGCGCTTGTTGAGCAGCTCGGCGGGCAGGCGGGCCGTGCGCAGCAGCGGGTGCATGAGGCCCAGCAAACTAAACGAGGCGCTGTTCTGCCCGCTCAACCACACGGGCACCACCGGCACCCTGGCTTTTTCGAGCAGGCGCCCGGCCGTGGGGTGCCAGGCCGAGTCGAGGGCCGGCCGGAACGGGGCGGCGCGGTGGGCCACTTCGCCGGCCGGGAACAGGCCCAGTGGCACGTCGTTGTGGAGGTAGCGCAGCAGGCGCCGCACGCCGGGAGTGTTGCGGCCGGCCGCGCTGCGCTCCGGGTTGACGAGGGTGAGCTGGCCGGTGAGGTTGGGCAGCAGGGGCGCCAGCAGCTCGTTGGCTACGGCCCGGAAGTCGGGGCGCACTTCGCCCAGCACGTACAGCAGCACCAGCCCATCCAGAATACCGCACGGGTGGTTGGCCAGGGCCACGAAGGCGCCCTGCGCCGGAATGCGTCGCAGCTCGGCGGGGTCGTAGTCGAGGGTGATGCGCAGCTCCCGCAGCAGCTGGCCGATAAACTCGCGGCCGTGCAGGTGCTCGACGCGGCTGTACAGCTGTTGCAGCTCCCGCAGCTGGGCAAACTGTAGCCACAAGGGCCGCAGCAGCTCGCCCGCACGACGGCCCAGCGGACCCGACACCGGCAGGCGAAAATCAGAAAGCAGATTCATGAAAAAGCAGCCCACCAGGGCACTCGGCCGGACTGAGGCCCAAACTTCCGAAACGCAGATTAGCTATACGTTATGACCAGATTATGAAACAGTTACGAATGCTTCAACAAGCGAAAAGCCGCGTTGCAGCGCGGCTTTTCGCTTGTTTCTCCACACTGATATTTCTCCTCTTCTCACTCGTTGCAAAGGTACAGCCTACACGAATGCTGTTACAGCCCAACCTAGACAAGTAACAAAAGCATAAAGCTGTATTTCAAGGCGTAAGCCCAAGCACCCAGCACTCAGCTTTGAGGTACACGGGCCTACGGTAGCGCGCCGGCAGATTGTCGTACAGCTTCCGGAGTTTAGCTGGTGGGGCCGTTGTCGACGCGGGCTTCTACCACGCTCTGCACCGAGGAAGACACGGCCGACAGCAGGTCGTAGCCGGTGGCTTGCTCGATGGCGTCTACGGTGGTGCGGTAGGTGCCCCAGGAGGAGTTCAGGGAATTGTCGTTGGGCGTGTCGATGGCAATAACGCGGGTGCTGCTCGTGACGCGGCTGGCATCGGAAGAGCCGTTGGGCAGCACCACCACCACTTTCCAGATGCGGGCAGGCACGGTTACGCGGCCCTGGTCGAGGGTGGTGTGGTAGCCGTTGGAGCCGGTGCCGCCCTTGCCGTAGGAGCCCATGATGACGTAGACTTCATTGCCGGCGCTAACGAGGGTGCGGCAGTAGTTTTCGAGGTTGGCCCAGGTACGCTGGTTGTTATTGGGGGCCTGCGGAATCATGTTGCTCATCAGGAAGGTAGCCGAGTTGTCGGCCACCGAGCCGGTGCGGTCGGCGGAGGGGCAGTTGTGGCCCCTATCGAAGCCCGAGCCGCTGTAGCTGGTGCTGGTGGGGCGGTACCAGCCGCTGGGCAGGGCATTGTCGGGCGCGAAGTTGTCCTGGCGAGGCGTGCTACCCACCCAGGCGCTGCTCAGATGCCAGCTTACCCAGTTGGGCGTGCCCCGGTCGCGGTGGTAGCTCATGGCAAACTGCGACTTCACCATCAGGTAGTTCCAGTAGTAGCTGGTGCTGGTGCTGGCGCCGCTGGGGTTGCCCAGGGCCAGGTGGTTGTCGCGAGTGGCGGTGGCATCCTGGTGCTGCACTGCGGCGGCAGGAGCAGTGGGCGCTACAGTTTCTTCCTTGGCGCAAGAAGCGGCCAGGCTGCCCAGCAGGGCCAGGCTCAACAGGCGGGTAAAAGTACGCTGCATAGATGTGGGATGGGAAGAGTGGTTCACGACCGTGACCATACCACAAAGTTGAGCAGCTGCCAGGCAGCGGATGTTATCCAAATATTATCATTGTGCACCGTTTTGTTACTTCATCATGAAGTAAGCTATTCTAAATAGTACAATTCCTGAATTAAACAATACTCCTTTGCATTCCATATGAATGGGTACTCCAGCCGGGGGCGGAGTAACGGCAAGCTGACGTGAGAACTGCTCCAGCCTGAAAATGCAGCAAGCCCCACCGACCTGCAACGATGGGGCTTGCCTGACCACGAGGATTGGAAAAGAAGGATAGTTAGCGGATAAAGTCTGGAAAAAGGGCTTTGTTCAGTAACCCCGGACAATACACTAGGGCGCAGCCACTACCAGCGCCTGCGTCGCCACACGCCGGCCGGCAGCATCCGTAACGACCACGTGGTAAAGACCCGCCGGCAGCCCGCGCACAGGCAGCTCGGCCCGCTCGGCCAGGTGTTGCCGCAGGCTGCGGCCCTGGCTGTCGAGCAGCGTGAGCGTGTGGGCAGAGCCGGCCGGCAACCCCGCTACCCGCACCACGGCCGTAGCCGACGTTGCGGGATTGGGATACACGGCCACCGGGCGCAGCGCCGGCGTCCACCGCACCGGCACCACCGAGGAGTATTGCGTCTGGCCGTCAGCATCTACCTGGCGCAGGCGGTAAAACCACGTGCCCGAGCCCTGGCTCCCCACGTCGGTGTCGAGTAGCTGGTAGCGGCGCGGGCCGGTGCTGGTGCCGGCGGCGGCCACCTGGCCCACCGCCCGGAACTCCGCCGTAGCCGATGCCGCCCGCTCCACCACAAAGAAGCTGCTGTTGGTTTCGGTGGCCGTTTGCCAGGTCAGCTCCACGCCCGCAGCCACGGCGCGGCCCCTGAAGGCCACCAGCCGCACCGGTAGCGGCGTCGGTGCCGTAATAGCCGCCGGAAAGCCCGTGGGGCGGTCCTCGGCAAAGCTGTAATACACGCGGGTGTTGTCCAGGGCTGCCGCGCCGTTGCTGATTTCTATTTCTGCCCAGTCAAAGTCACGGGTGGTCAGGAAAGACACCTCCTGGCGGCCGGCAGCCAGCAGCTCCAGGTTCAGCAGGTCGGCGCCGCTGGCGCTTTCTACCAGCACGCGGCCGTCGGTGCCAGAGCCTTGGGCGGCCCCGGTGTAGGTGTTGATGCGCACGGAAGCCAGCAGCCTGGCATCGAGCAGGCCCGTGCCCAGGCCCAGCACGGCCCCGGCCACATTACCGGCCCGGCCGGGCCCGTCGAGGCGCAGCTTCAGGCGGGTGGTGCCAGGCACGGCCACCAGCGTCTGAATAGAGGCGTAGTTGGACTGCACATCCTGGTCGGCGGCCCGCTCCGGGTTCGTCACGGAGCAGTTGACGCACACCAGCGCGCCGTTCACCTGGAAGTTGCCGGCCGGGTCGAGGAAGTTGGACAGGCGGGGCCGCTCGTCGCGGAACACGCGGGGCTCCAGCCCAAAGCCGAAGTACACCCGCAGGTCGTTGAGCAGGGTTAGGGCGCTGCTGCGCTGAATTTCCACCCGGTCAAAGGGCTTGGTGGTAGCCATGCTCACCACCGACTTCTCCTCGCTTAGTACGCGGAGGTCGAGCAGGTCGGTGCCGGTGCCGGTTTCCTGCACGGCACCGTTCAGGTAGGTAGTCAGGCGCAGGCCCGGCAGCACACTAGCGTCGAGCAGGCTGCCGCCACCCACCACGAAGCCCGCCTGGTAGCCGGCCGGGGCACGGCCCTCCAGCTGGGTTTGCAGCGTAACCGGGCAGTTCACGTCCAGGGCCGAAGCCAGAGTGGCGTAGTTGGTCAGGCTGGCATCCACGGCATTGGTGGGGTACTGCACGTTGGTGTTGGCGCACAACGTCACGCCGCTGCTGCCGGCAAAGCTGGTGCTGTAGTGGCGGGCGGTGGGCTGCTGAAACCGCGACACGTAGCCCGTGGCCTGGGTAATAACGTTGGCATCAATGCCGTAGGCGTAGTACACGTCCAGCTCGTAGCCCAGCGCGGCAAAAGCCGCGGCCTCCACCTCCACGTGGGTGAAGGGCTTGGTAGCCACAAATTCCAGGCGCACGGGCGCGGTTTCGCTGCCCAGCACCAGCCGGGTCAGGGCCGGGTCTACGGGCCGGGTTTCCTGGGGCTGGTTGCCCAGGTAGGTCCGGATAAGCAACGTGCTGGCTACGTTCAATGACGCAAGGTTGAGCAGCCCGCCGCTGCGCTTCACCACCACCCCGGCCCGGTAGTTGGCCGGAGACTGGCTGGCCAGGGCCATGCGCAGCCGCACCGCGCCGCCCACCAGCGACAAAGGCACGCGCATGGTGGCGGCCGTCGTCAGGCTGGGGTCGGTGGACAGCTCGGGGTTGTCCACGTCGCCGGCGCAGTTTGTCTGGCCAAGCACGGTGCGGCAGTTGCGGAAAACCTCCGCCGCACCCGGTATCCCACTATTGGAATAAATTGGCTCACTGGCGGCCTGGGCCACGGTACTACCGCCGCCGAGCAGCCACAACCACAATAATCCTCCCCCACAAGCTTTCCTGAAAAAGCGAAAACCAGCCATTGTTGGTACGGATTTGTTGTTCGACTCCAGACTTTTAGAGCCTAAAAAGTAATTGGCAATTCCGCCGCCATTTCGGTATTTTAACGACAAGTAGCTGTCTGCCAGCGCGGTGCATCTATACGCAAGCGGCTATATTGTCCCATTCCTAGATTCAGCGTCCGAATTTGAAAAAGTTTGGTAAGCCCATAAATCCCGCTTATACTCGCATTCAAGCGCCGTTTTCTTTTCTTCTGAGCTACTGAAAGCCTACTTCCCGGAATAGCACATTTAAGTGCCGTGCTCAGCCCAGGAGCAGGCAGGCCAAGGCCCTGCCCCCACCATTCCGGTTCCACCCCCCTCCCCCGTTCGTATGAGTACACCGCTACCCGTCACCATCTTTGTAGTGGAGGATAACATCTGGTATGGCGAGCTGCTAGAGTACAAACTCGCGCAGAACCCGGATTATCTTATCCGCCGGTTTACCACGGCCCAGGCTTGCTTTGAGCACTTGGGCGAGAAACCCGACATCATCACCCTCGACTACACCCTGCCCGACGGGAAAGGCGAGCAGGTGCTGCGCCAACTCAAGGAGCGCCTGCCCGAGGCTTCGGTTATTGTTATTTCGGCCCAGGAGGATGTGCGCACGGCCGTGGGCCTGCTCCGCGAAGGCGCCTACGACTACCTGGTGAAAGACGAAGAAACCGCCGACCGCCTCTGGAACACGGTCAATAACATTTGCAAGCAGCTACGCCTGCGCCGCGAAAACGAGCGGCTGCGCGAGCAAATCGGGCAGCGCTACGACCCGCGCCGGGCCATTCTGGGCGAAAGTCCGCAGATGCAGCAGCTCTTCACCCTCATCGACAAAGCAGCCCGCACCAACATCACCGTCTCGCTGAGCGGCGAGACGGGCACGGGCAAGGAGCTGGTAGCTAAGGCCATTCACTTCCAGTCGGAGCGCAGCGCGGGCCCGTTCGTGGCCGTCAACGTGGCGGCTATTCCGCGGGAGCTGCTGGAAAGTGAGCTGTTCGGGCACGAGAAGGGCGCGTTTACCGGGGCTGTAGCCCGGCGCATCGGGCGCTTCGAGGAAGCCCACCGCGGCACTCTGTTTCTGGACGAAATAGCCGAGCTGGACTTAAGCCTACAGGCCAAGCTGCTGCGGGTGCTGCAAGAGCGTGAAATAACCCGCCTGGGCAGCAACGCGCGCATTGCCTTTGATGCCCGCCTGATGGTGGCCACCCACCGCGACCTGGCCCGGGAAGTGCGCGAGGGCCGCTTCCGCGAAGACCTGTACTACCGCCTGCTGGGCCTGCCCATTCAGATGCCCCCGCTGCGCGAGCGGGGCCGCGACGTGCTGGTGCTGGCCAATGCCTTTCTGCGCGACTTCTGCGCCCAGAACCACATGGCCGGCTGCGCCCTTTCGGCCGGGGCCGAGCAAAAGCTGCTGCGCTACCCGTTTCCGGGCAACGTGCGCGAGCTGAAGGCAGTGGTGGAGCTGGCCGCCGTGCTGGCCGAAGGCGACGAGATTCAGGCCCATGACTTGTCCTTGCGCGACGCGCCCACCAGCTCCCCGGCCGGGCCTCCTGCCGAAACCGGCCCCGAGTCGCTGCGGGCCCAAACCACGGCCATTGTGCAGCGCTACCTCGATGCCCACAATGGCAACATCTTGCAGGTGGCCGCCAAGCTCCAGATTGGGAAGTCCACCATTTACCGGATGGTGCAGAACAACGAAGTGTCCATCCGCTGACCTGGCCCGGTTGCCTCCTCTATGAGCTCTATCAGCCTCCGCCACCTGGCGCGCCAGCTGCGCCAGGCCCGCCACGCCCAGGCCCAGGCCCAGGCCGCCCAGCAGCTGGCCGAGCAGCAGCTGGCCGAGCTGCGGGCCCGCTCCCAGGCCGCGGCCGGGCAGGCTTCGGCTTTGCTGCACACCATGAGCACGGCCATCCTGGCCGAAAACGAGGACCACGTGGTGACCCTGCTCAACCAGCGGCTGTGCGACCTGTTTGGGCTGAGCGAGGACGCGGCTGCCTACCAGGGCCGGCCTACCGCGGGCGTGTTGGAGCAGGGCCGCACTGGCCCCCGCGACCCGGCCGCCTTCGGCCGCCACAACACCCAGCTGATGGCCGGGCAGCAGCGCACCAGCGGCACGCTGCTGCACCTGCGCAATGGCACGGTGGTGCAGCAAGACTACCTGCCCGTGGTGCAGCAGGGCCGCACCGTGCTGCACGTGTGGAGCTACGAAGACGTGACCCTGCGCCACCAAGCCCAGCAGCGGGTGCAGGAACTCTCGCGCCTGGCCGAGCAGAGCCCCCAGCCCATCATCCGGTTTGGGCCGGCCGGCGAAGCCCTGTACGCCAACCCCGCCGCCGCGCCGGTGCTCGAGGCCCTGGCCCGGCCCGAAGCGGCAGAGGCGGCGGCCCTGCTGCGCCAGGAAATAGCCAGGGCCTTGCAGCGCGGCACCCCCAACACGCTGGAGCAGCGCCTTGGCGACGAGTTCTACCTCTGGACGGTGGCCCCACTCAGCCAAGCGGAGGGCGCCAACGTGTACCTGACCAACCTGACGGAGCGGCGGCGCACCGAGGCCGAGCTGCACTACAACCAGCTGTTTACCACGCGCATTGCCGACACCGTGCCCAACATTGTGTTCCTGCTGGACATGGACACGCGCAGCCTGCTCTACTGCAATCCGCAGTCGGAAGCCGTGCTGGGCTACACGCCCGAGGAGATGCTGGCCCTCGGCCCCCGGCTTGGCACCTTGCTGCACCCCGACGACCTGGCCGTGAGCCTGCGCAAGCAGCGGGAGCTGTTCTCCATGGCCGATGGAGAAATCATCAGCTCGGAGTACCGCTTCCGGCACCGCAATGGCAGCTGGCGCTGGCTGAACCTGAAAAGCGCCATCTTCACGCGCCACCCCAGCGGCCAGGTGTGGCAGATGGTGGGCTCGGCTACCGACGTGACGGAGCGCCGCACCACCGAGGAGCAGCTGCGCCAAAGCCGCCTGCTGATTGAGCGCGTCACCGATACCACCCCCAACCTGATTTACATCTTCGACCTGGAGCAACAGTGCAACGTGTACTGCAACCGCTACATCGAAACCACGCTGGGCTACACCGAAGCCGAAATCCAGGCCATGGGAACGGGCATGTTCAACATCCTGCTGCCGCCGCAGGAGCTGGAGCGCCTGCAAGCCCACATGCAGCAGGTGGCAGAGGCCGCCGATGGCGAGATTCTGACCCTGGAGTATTCCATCTACCACCGCAACGGCTCGTTGCGCTGGCTGCGCATCCGGACTACGCCCTTCGCCCGCAACGCCGACGGCCGGGTGCAGCAGCTGGTGGGGTCGGGCGAGGATATTACGCTCTGGAAGCTGGCCGACGAGCAGCGCCGGGTGGCCAACCGCCACCTGGCCGAGCAGAACCGCTTGTTCCGGCAGGTAATTGATACGGTTCCCAACCTGATTCACCTCAAAGACGCGGCCGGCAACTACGTGCTGGCCAACGCCGCCACGGCCCAGCTGTTCGGTCTCAGCCTCGATGCCCTCACCAAAACCAACGCCCAGGCCCTGGCCGCCAGCTTCCCCGACCTGGAACGCTACACCGCCTACGACCGGCAGGTAATTGCCAGCGGCCAGGAGCTGGCCCGCGAAGATACCTTTACCGGCGCCGACGGCCGCCAGCGCTGGTTTTACAGCATCAAGCGCCCCTTTGTGCTGGCCGATGGCACCGTGCAGGTGCTGGGCGTCGACAACGACATTACGGAGCTGAAGCGCACCGAGCAGGACCTCCAGCTGGCCAAAGAAGTAGCTGAGGAAAACGCCCGCGCCCGCCAGACTTTCCTCACCAACATGAGCCACGAAATCCGGACGCCCATGAACGGGGTGCTGGGCCTGGCGGCGCTGCTGGCCAAAACGCCGCTGCAAGAGCAGCAGCAGCAGTACCTGCACCACATCCGGCAGTCGGCCGAGAGCCTGCTGGTGGTTATCAACGATATTCTGGACATGGCCCAGCTGGGCGCGGGCCGCATTCGGCTGGAGACGGTGCCGTTTGAGCTGCGCGACGTGCTCAAGGACAGCTGCCAGGCCCTGCTGCCCAAGGCCACCGAAAAAGGCATCAGCCTGCGCCTAGAGCTGCCGCCTGCCGCCGTGCCCACCCGCGTGCTGGGCGACCCGCACCGCCTGCGCCAGGTGCTGCTCAACCTGCTCAGCAACGCCATCAAGTTTACGGAGCGCGGCCACGTGCTGCTGCGCTGCCAGCCCGAGGAAAACCCCACCGGCAGCCCGCGGTTTCAGTTTGCGGTGCTCGATACCGGCATTGGCATTCCGGAGGGGCAGCTGGAGCAGCTGTTTGAGCCATTTATGCAGGCTTCGGCCAGCACGGCCCGCGAGTACGGGGGCTCGGGGCTGGGGCTGAGCATTGCCCGCGGCCTGGTGGAGCTGCTGGGCGGCCGGCTCACGGCCGAAAGCCGCCTGCACCACGGCAGCACCTTCCGCTTCAGCCTACCCTTCGGCCAGGCCCCCGAGGCCGACCCGCCCGCCGCCCCGGCGCCCTGCCCCAACTACGCGGCCCTGCGCGGCTACCGGGTGCTGCTCACCGAAGACAACGCCGTAAACCAGCTGCTGGTGCAGACGATGCTGCGCGGCTGGGGGCTGGAGGTGGACGCCGCTGCTTCGGGCCCCGAGGCCCTGGCCCTGTTTCGCCAGCACCGCTACGACGTGGTGCTCATGGACATTCAGATGCCGGGCATGGATGGCATGGTGGCCACCCGCCTGCTGCGGGAGCACCCCGACCCCGAGCGGGCCCGTACGCCGGTGGTGGCCTTTACGGCCCACGCCATGGCCGGTGAAGCCGAGCGGTACCGGGCGGCCGGGCTCGATGCGTATTTGTCGAAGCCGTTTCGGGAGGCGGAGCTGTTCCAGACCATTGCCGGCCTGCTGCCCAATCTGCCGGCCCTGCCCTGCGGCGCGGCGGCCGGAGCGCCCCCGCAGCCCTGCCCCAAGCTGTACGACCTGAGCAACCTGCGGCAGTTTACCAACCAGGACGAAACGTTTATCCGGCGGCTGGTTCGGTTGTTCAGCAATACTACGCCCCCGCTGGTGGAGGAGCTGGAAACCCACCTGGCCCAGCGCCAGGTGCAGCCCCTCAGCGCCGCAGCTCACCAGCTGAAAAGCTCGGTGGGCGGCTTGCAGATTCAGGTGTTGCTCGACCCGCTCCGCGCCCTGGAAACCGCCGCCACCGCCCCCACTCCACCCGACTGGTCGGCTCTGGCCGAGCACGTCCACATCATCCGCGCCACTCTAAACGAGGTAATCCGGCAGCTGGGCGAAGAGTTTGCCGAAGAAGGTGCCGCCCAAGCCCGCTAAACCAGCCGGCCGGTGCAGTGGTTGACTACCAAACCCACGTTGCGGCGGCCGGCTCAGCGGAGTAGCCGGGTGCTTGACTATCGTATGAAACGCACTCCTCCCCACACCGACACCTTACTTATAGGAGCGGGCCAGGCCGGGCTGGCGGCTGCGTACTATCTGCAACGGGCCGGCGTGCCGCTGGTGATACTGGAGGAGCGTTCCGCTGTCGGTGACGTGTGGGCTACGCGTTACGACTCGTTGCGGCTGTTTTCGCCGGCCTGGGCCAGCGCCTTGCCGAGTCTGGCGTGGCCGGGTAACCCGCTGCGCTACCCCACCAAGGACGAAACCGCGGCTTACCTGCGCCAGTACGCTGCCCACTTCAAGTTTAAGATAGAGTGCGGCCAGCGCGTAATCAGCGTAGCGCCGGCTCCCACCGGAGGCTACGTAGTAGAAACGGCGGCTGGCCTCCGCTACCAGGCCCGGCGCGTGGTGGTGTGCACGGGCCCATACACCACCCCGCGCCGCCCGGCCTTTGCCGGGCAGCTGCCGCCAGCCGTGCAGCAGCTATATAGCAGCGCCTACCAGCGCCCCGCCCAGCTGCCGGGCACCGGGCCGGTGGCGGTAGTAGGCAGCGGCAACTCGGCCCTGCAAATTGCCGCCGACCTGGCAGCCACGGGCCGCCCCGTATTCATTGCCTTCGACGAAAAAACCCCGGCCCTGGCCAACAATACCGCCATGTGGGCCTTTATTCTAGGCACTGGCCTGCTGCAAGCCGGCCGCAACTCGCCGGTGGGCCGGCTGATGCGGCAGCGGCCCGAGCCGGTAGTAAGCCAAGACCTGCACCACCTGCGCGGCTTTGATAACGTGCAGTGGATAGGCCGGGCCACGGAAGCCACCGCTGCCGGCACCATCCAAGGGCAGCGCGCCGCCACCCCGCCGCTGGCGGCCGTGGTGTGGGCCACTGGCTTCGGGCCGGACTACGAGTGGCTGCGCGTGCCCGGCGCCCTGGCCTCTGATGGGCAACCGCTGCACCACCGCGGCCTGAGTTCCGTGCCGGGCCTGGCGTTTCTGGGCTTGCCCTGGCTGCACAGCCGCCGCTCGGCCCTCATGGGCGGAGCCGCCGCCGATGCCCGCTTCGTGGTGCGGCACCTGCTGAAAAGCACATAATTATACCGTAACTCTGCCTCAGCTTTTGGGTTATAAGTAGGAAATAGCCCACCGCCGCGGCACCAACCGCTGGGCCCCGGCGTTAGGCAGCTTTCTTCGCTTTTAACCTTCTTTTCGTATGTCTCTGCTCATCTTCTTCGGCATTGCCCTGGTAACTGCCCTGCTCTTTCTCGATACCGTCAACAATGTAAAAGGCATGCTCACGCCGGAGCCGGTGCGCGCCAAGTAAGCACTAGTGCCTGCTTACAGCAGTAAAGCGAAGCCTCCGCCCGCAAGGTGGAGGCTTTGTTCTATTTACCTCTTTGGCAACTTTCGCGCACCACGCAGTGCGCATCAAGCAACTGGGCGAGAGGTGGATTAGATAAATAACGGAGCGTTAAAAGCTCAGCCAGAAGCTACAGGCTGGACGCAAAGCTTCCTCTTCTGTTGAGTAGAGAGAGCCGGGGGCGGGGCAGACCGGAGCAGAAAAAGCAAAAGCAGCCCCATGTGAGGCTGCTTCCAACAAACTGATACTATTACCCGAGCAGTTCTTACCGGATGACCAGCTTGCGCATCTCGCTGTAATCGTCCGATTCCAGCTTGACGTAGTACAGGCCACTGGCAAACTTGCTCAGGTCCAGGCTTTTGGTGTACCGGTCGTTCAACTCGGTTATCGTTTCGCGGTACATCACCGAGCCAATGACATTCAAGACCCGCAAGTCGAGGCGGCGGCCTTCAAAGCCATTGACAGCAATGTGCACGATGCCCGTACTGGGGTTGGGGTACACCAGCAAGGCTTTCTCTTCAGCAGAGGCGGCGGGCCGGGTTGGCTGCTGGCGCGGGGGCGCCGCTGTTTGAGCCGCGGCGGTTCGCGGCAGGCTGCTGTGCAAACCCAGGGATAATAAAAAAGTAAGGAACAAAGAGCGTAAGCGTTGCATCATAGAAAAGCATAAGAGGGCGAAAGAGAACGACCAGCAGATGAAACAATAACGGCCGGCTTGTTTTTAGGTTTGCAAAGGTAGCATGGGATTCCCTACGCTCACCGGAAAATATAAATCATCTTCGATAAATGCTGCCTGTCATTCTTCACCCTCACGCTCTTACCAGATAAGCAAGTGGACGTTGTCATTATTGGTGGGGGCCTCGGCGGGCTGTGCGCGGCCCTCGACCTGCGCCAGCGCGGCTACGCCGTGGCTCTGGTGGAGCGGCGCCAGTTTCCGTTTCACCGGGTGTGCGGCGAGTACATTTCCAATGAGGTGCTGCCCTACCTGCGCCGCCTGCACGCCGACCCGGCCCCGCTGGGCCCGGCCCACATTGGGCGGCTGCTGGTCAGCTCCCCGGCCGGACGCACCCTCACGGCCCCGCTCGACCTGGGCGGCTTCGGCATCAGCCGCTACCGCCTCGACGACTACCTCTACCGCCTGGCGGAGAGCCGGGGCGTGCAGGTGCTGCAAAAAACCACCGTCACGGACGTCACCTTCGACACAGGCCGTGATGCGCACGAAGTAGTGCTGGCCGACGGGGGCCGCCTGGCGGCCCGTGCCGTGCTGGGGGCCTACGGCAAGCGCAGCACGTTGGACCGGCAGTTGCAGCGGCCGTTTTTTCAGCAACGCTCACCCTACCTGGGCGTGAAGTATCACCTGCGCTACGATTTCCCGCCCGACCTGATTGCCCTGCACAACTTCGCCGATGGCTACGCCGGCATTTCGGCCATTGAAGACGGCAAGTACTGCTTCTGCTACCTCACCACCCGCCGCAACCTCAAGGCCCACGGCACGGTGGCCGAGCTGGAGCGGCAGGTGCTGGCCCGCAACCCGCTGCTGCGCGCCATTCTGCACGAGGCGGAGTTTCTCTACGACCAGCCCGAGGTTATCAACGAAATTTCCTTTGCCCCCAAAACCTGCCTCGAAAACCACATGCTGCTGTGCGGCGACGCAGCCGGGCTGATTACCCCGCTTTGCGGCAACGGCATGGCCATGGCCATTCACGGCGCCCAGCTGGCCGCTCATCACCTCGATCAGTTCTTGCGGGGCCAGCTGGCACGCCCGGCCCTGGAAGCCGCCTACCGCCACAGCTGGCAGCGCCACTTTGGGCCACGCCTGCGCGTAGGGCGGGCCGTGCAGCGCCTTTTCGGGCAGCCGGTGCTCAGCGAAGCCGTAGTGGGCGGCCTGCGCCACTGGCCCGCCGCCGTGCAGGCCCTCATGCGCCGCACCCACGGCCAGGAATTTTAAGATATCCCTGTTTCGCGCCTCGTCTGGATGAATACCGGCGGCTACTGGCGCGAGGTTAGCGCAGCGTACCTCGTGCCTGGGCATGAGGTGGAGGCTGCGCCTCCACTGCCGCACCAGCGGCAAGCCGGGACCGGGCCACCAGGAGCAGGCGTCAGTCGTTCTGACGTGGGGAGGCACAGCCTCCCGGCATGGTCGGCACGAGGTACGCTGCGCTAACCTCGCGCCAGTAGCCGCCGGTATTCATCCAGACGAGGTGTTACAGCCGCCCCCGCAATTTCGCACGGCGGTAGGCCCGAAAATTGCGTAAACTGCACTTAATGACCAGTTACCTCTGTGCCATTGGCACCGCCAACCCGCCCCATCGTATTCCGCAGCTGCACATTGCCGACTTCATGGCCAGCGCCTTGCAGCTGGACGAGGCCGGCACCCGCAAGCTGCGCGCGTTGTACCGGGTGTCGGGCATAGGGCAACGCTACACGGTGCTGCCCGACTACGGCCGTACCTCCGGCGCTTTTGAGTTTTTTCCGAATACGCCCGGCCTGGAGCCGTTTCCGTCGGTGGGGGCGCGCATGGCCGAGTACCGCCGCCACGCCCTGCCGCTCTCCGTGCAGGCTGCCCACGCCTGCCTGGCCCAGCTGCCCGAAGTAGAAGTCAGCAGCATCACCCACCTGATTACGGTGAGCTGCACCGGCATGTACGCGCCGGGACTCGACATTGAGCTGGTGGCCGCCCTGGGCCTGCCGCGGCACGTGCAGCGCACCTGCGTCAACTTCATGGGCTGCTACGCGGCCGTGAATGCCCTGAAGCTGGCCGATGCCTTTTGCCGCGCCGATGCCCGCGCCCGGGTGCTGCTGGTGTGCACCGAGCTGTGCACCCTGCACTTCCAGAAAAGCACCGAGGACGACCACCTGGTATCCAACGCCTTGTTTGGGGACGGGGCGGCGGCGGCCTTGGTGCAAAGCCGCCCGGCGGCCACGGGCCCCAGCCTCGCCCTCACGGCTTTCCACTGCGGCCTGGAGCCCGAGGGCCAGCAGGATATGGCCTGGCACATCAATGATTTTGGGTTTGAAATGACCCTGTCTTCCTACGTGCCGCGCATGATAGAGCAGGGCATCGGGCGGCTCACGGAGGCGCTGCTGGCTCACTTGCCGGTGCGCCTGGCCGACATCCGGGCCTTTGCCATTCACCCCGGCGGACGTAAGATTCTGGAGTCCATCGAGCACGCCCTGGGCCTGAGTGCCCACGACAACCGCTTCGCCTACCAGGTGCTGCGCGACTACGGCAATATGTCGTCGGTAACGGTGCTGTTTGTGCTGCGCGAGCTGCTGGCCAGCCTCTCCCCCACCGACGCCCACGCCCCCGTACTCAGCTTCGCCTTCGGCCCCGGCCTCACCCTCGAAGCCATGCTATTGCACGTAGCCTGGGGAGGAAATGTGGGTAATGTGAAGAATATGGTGAATGCGCGGAATGCGGTGAATGTGGTAAAAGGAAAGAGTGTGGATGCATCTTTACTATCATCCTAAGACGACCCCAGAGAATAACCGAGCTTAAAGCGTATTAGGGGTTTAGCAAAATAAGGTTTAGGTCCTGCTTCATCTGGCGTCCGCTTGCCGAAGCATCTCTACCACTGGCTAATCTCAATTGTGAGAACGAAGCGGGAGAGATGCTTGGCTACACCTTCCTTCGGTTCGACTTCGCCTCCGGCTGCGCGGACGCCAGATGAAGCAGGACAATTCCTCAACACACTCTTACCTTATCGGCTCATTTTCTCACATTCAACACATTCCCACCACATTCCGCACATTAATAAGATATGCCTGATTTCAGTGTTCGGTCGAGGGAGGAGGAGCTGATGGATGACCTGACGCTGGCCTCGGAGGAGCTACGGCAGAACCTGGACGAGCTGGAAGTGGTGAATACCTGGCTGGGCGGCTACGCTCCGCTGCTCGATGCCCTGGAGCGCCTGCAGCCGCAGTTCCCGGCCGGCCGCCCCCTGCGCCTCGCCGACCTGGGCAGCGGCGGCGGCGACACCTTGCGGCAAGTGGCCCGCTGGGCCCGGCGGCGCCAGGTACCCGTGCGGCTCATCGGCATCGACGCCAACCGGTTCATGCTCGACTACGCAGCAGCCAAAAGCCAAGACTGCCCCGAAATCAGCTATGAGCAGCTGGACATCTTCTCCCCTGATTTTGCCAGCCAGCAGTTCGATATCGTGACAGCCAGCCTGTTTTGCCACCACTTTCCCGACGAGCAGCTGGCGCCCATGCTCCGGCAGTGGCAGCAGCAAGCCACGTTGGCTGTCGTCATCAACGACCTGCACCGCCACCCGCTGGCCTACTACAGCATCCAGTGGCTCACGCGCCTGCTGGGCGGCTCTCGCCTCGTGCGCCACGACGCGCCCCTGTCCGTAGCCCGCGCCTTCACCCGCCAAGATTGGCAACGCCTGCTGGCGGCCGCCGGCATCAGCCGCTACACTCTGCGCTGGCGCTGGGCCTTTCGCTGGCAAGTGATAGTGGAGAAGTTTAGGAATTAGAAAGTTGAGAAGTTAGAAAGTCTCCTGAACGTCCTGCTGAGCTTGCCGAAGCATCTCTCCCGCTTCGTTGCGGATGGTTGCTGTCGTGCGGACGATTAAAATTACCCTCGGTAGAGATGCTTCGACTGCGGCTGCGCCTACGCTCAGCAGGACGTTCTCTCGACTTTCTAACTTCTCAACTTTCTACCTTCCAAACTTTTCCACTACCCTACTCCCATAGCTCGGCTGCCACTCGAAATGTGTTGGCATGGGCTTCGAGGATGTCGGCAATGCGGGGGGAGTAGCCGCCACCCATGCACACGACTACGGGCAGGCGGTGCTGGTGGCAGAGGCCCAGCACGTACTCGTCGCGGCGGCGGCAGCCGGTGCGGGTGAGGCTGAGGTGGCCTAGCTTATCGGTGGCCAGCACGTCGACACCGCTTAGATAAAACACGAAATCGGGCTGGTGCCGGTCGAGCAGGCGGGGCAGGGTGTCGGCCAGCAGGCGCAGGTAGGTGGCGTCGTCGGTGCCATCGGGCAGGGCCAGGTCCAGGTCCGACTGCTCTTTGCGGTGGGGGTAGTTGCGGGCCCCGTGCATGCTGAACGTAAACACCCGCGGCTCGTGCCGGAAAATGGCAGCCGTGCCGTTGCCCTGGTGCACGTCGAGGTCCACGATGAGCACGCGCCGCACACCCAGCTCGGGGTGGGCCAGCAGGTAGCAGGCCGCCGCGGCTTGGTCGTTGAGCAGGCAAAATCCTTCGCCCCGGTCCCGGAAGGCGTGGTGGGTGCCGCCGGCCACGTTCAGGGCCACGCCGTAGCGCAGGGCTCGGCGCGCACACTCAATGGTGCCGCCCAGAATCGTAACCTCCCGCTCTATTAGCTGGGGGCTCCACGGAAAACCGCTGGCCCGCTCCTCAGCCCGCGTAAGCTGGCCCTGTTGCAGGCGGTGGTAGTACGCCGCCTCGTGGGCGCGCAGAATATCCGCGGCTGGCGGCGGAACGGGCTGGAAAAAGGCAGGGGGCGGCACGACACCTTCGCGCAGCAACTGCTCGGGCAGCAGCTCGTACTTCAGCATCGGGAAGCGGTGGCCGGCCGGCAGAGGGTGGGCGTAGAGCGGAGCCCAGGCAATGGAGAGCATAACACAAAAATAACCGCCCTCTCAAGCGGTTACTTTCGCAATTCGGGGTGGCTAATGTGAGGCGTACTGGGCTCGAACCAGTGACCTCTACCCTGTCAAGGTAGCGCTCTGAACCAACTGAGCTAACGCCCCGCACCTTAGCCTGCTGGCGGCGGCCTTAAAGAGCCAAAGATAGAAGACAATTCCTGATTCTATTCGTGTGATGCGCTAAAAATTTTCATGGTTGGGAAGTAAGCTTGTAACCTTCTGCGCGCGCCAAAGTATAGCGCCTTACTGATACAGCTTCTGCTTTACGGCAGGCGGCTTTTTGGATCTGATTCACCGTTACTACCCATGAAAAAATTTGCACTCCTGCTGTCTTTCTGCTCTCTGAGCGCCGTTGCCCTGGCTCAAACCGACGGCCCTTCGGGCGTCCGCTCTTCAACTGACTACTCGCCCGGCACTTCCGACTCCCGCAACAATGGCTTCGGGGTGAAAGGTGGCTTCACGGCCGCCCACTTCCGCGGCGACGACAAGAAGAACTACGCTAACGACGACGCCTACAACACGTTCCACGCCGGCGTGTACGCCCAGTTTGGCTTCAACGAGAAGTTCTCGATTCAGCCGGAGGTGCTGTACAGCCGCCAAGGCTTTACGGCTAGCTCCGCCAGCCGCACCGTTACCAGCCAGTACGACACCCGCCTCGACTACATTCAGGTGCCGGTGCTGCTGGTCTACAACTTCCTCGACAACGTGAGCGTGCACGTGGGCCCGCAGGTGTCGCTGCTTACCAAGGTGAAGGAAGGTGACCGGGAGCGGAAAATTGCCGACGAAAACAACCGCTTCGGCTACAGCTACAACAGCCTTGACTACGGCGTATCGGCGGGCGTGGAGGCCCGGGTAGGGCCGGCCCGCGTGGGTGGCCGCTACACCGCCGGCTTCGCCGACATCATTCAGGACCCGACCACCACGGCCGCGCAGTCGCTCAACAACATCAAAAACGGTGCTTTTCAAGTGTACGTGGGCATTGGTATTTCTAACTAACCCGCCGCACTGATTGCTTCATCTAAAAGGAAGCCCGGCTGGGCTTCCTTTTTCTTTTACTTGCCGCATGACATCCTGCTTTCTGCTGTGGCTGCCGCCCGAGGGCAGCTTGCCGGCCATCAACCACGCCCGCGAGCTGCTGGTGGAACGCGGCATGGGCGTGCTGGGCGCCTGGGCCCTGCTCAACCTGCTGGTGAGCGGCTACTGGGTGAAGCACACCGACGCCCGCTCCGAGCTGCACTACCTGCACCAGATGAACGCGGCCTGGAACGTGGTCAACGCCCTGATTGCCGCCTGGGGCCTGTTGCAAGTTAGTCCCAACAATGTAGCCCATCTTACCTTAGCCGAAAGCCAGGCCTCCCAGGCCCGGTTGGAGCAGATTCTGCTCGTCAACATCGTGCTCGACGCCGGCTACGTGCTGCTCGGGAGCTGGCTGCGGGGCCGGGCCCCCACGGCCCGCCGGCCCGAGCGGCTGCTGGGGTTTGGCCGTTCGTTGTGGCTGCAAGGCGGTTTTTTGTTTGGGTTTGATGCGGCGCTATATCTGCTGTATCACCGCTACGCCGGAATGCTGGCGGCGTTTGCAGAGTAGGGCGCTACCCACGGGCCTCCGAGCCGATGACTCGGCGGCTTACAGGTAGCAGTGCTTCTATTCGTGTTCGTTTCGTTCGCGCTTGAGTTGCTTGCGCAGGCGGCGCACCCGCTCGTCGAAGCCGTCGGGGTCGTAGCTTACGTCTTCCACGTCGAGCTGCTCCAGCAGATCCATCAGGGCGTCGGAATGCTCAGTGCGGGTACCGCCGGGCACCTTCACAAACGCCATTTCCGACCACAGCACGGCCTTCAGGCGCTGGCCGTCTTCACTCAGCATCTGCATTTCCACTACCAGGTTGGAGTTGTCGAAGTGAATAAGCTGGGTGCGGATGCGGACGACCTCGGCGTGGTGGGCCGGCCGCAGGTAGGCTAGGTGGTGCTTGGTTATCACCCAGCCCGCCCCCAGCTCGCGGGCCAGTTGGCCCAAGTTCAGGGCGTAGTGCTGAATAGTGTGTTCTTCGCGGGCATTCAGGAAATAGTCGAGGTAGCGGGCGTTGTTCAGGTGGCCCAGCATATCACAATCCTGAAACCGAATGCGGTGGGAGGTTTCGGGAGTTTGAAGCATGGTGTTGGGTAATGAGGTGAAAGGGGTGACAGGTGATGAGGTAACAGGTAACAGGTAACAGGTAACAGGTAACAGGTAACAGGTAACAGGAGGTACGGTCATGCTGATGAAGGAAGCATAGCGCGTGCTGCCGCGTGAATGGTATTGTCCTGCTCTATCTGGCGTCCGCGCAGCCGAAGCATCTCTACTGAGGGTAACTCTTGATGACTGCAACGAAGCGGGAGAGATGCTTGGCTTCGCCTTCCTTCGGTTCGACTTCGCCTCCGGCTCCGCTCAGCATGACGGTCCACCTGTCACTTGTCACCTGTTACCTCATCACCCTTCACCTCACCACCCTTTTCCTCATTACCTTTCACTTTATCACCCTCCTCCAACAAGAAGCTATCCGCTATGACCTGATGGGGGGCGGATTTGCGGGTGGTGGTGGGTGAGTCGAAGGCAATGAGCACGTGGCGGGCGTCGAGCAGGGCCATGCCCTCGGCTTTGTCCTGGCCGGCGGTGGGGCCGGAGCCGTGGGGCACGTCGAAGATGCGCTGTACTTTTTCGGGGCCGATGAGGCTGTCCTGGGGCAGTGTGAGGGCGCCCGGCCAGCGGTACACGGCAATAGTGCCGTCGAGGTCCATGGTGGGGCCAGCCAGCAGGAGCAGGTCGGGGCCTTGCTGGCGCAACTCCCGCACGCCCATACCGCCCAGGGCCAGGAAGTGCTTTTTATAGTAGGATTCGGTGGCGCCGGGCAGCTTGGCCAGGCGCAGGTTGCCGTGCTTGTCTTCTTCGGGCAGCAGCTCCAGCACGCAGGCCCAGCCGCGCAGCACTGGCCCGCGCAGCCCCACAAACAGCCGCCCGTCGGGCGCCACGGCCAGGCCCTCAATATCGAAGCCGTTGTCTTTGCCCGGAATAGTCAGGAAAGGCCCCAGGTGCGGGTCGCGGGCCAGCAGGTCGAGCAGGTCGTTGGAATTGGTGGTGCCGCGCAGCTGGGCCGCGCGCAGCGTTTGGCCGGGCTCAGTAGGATGGGGGGCTTCGCGGTGCAGCTCGTAATTGCCGGTTTTGGGGTTGCGCAGCAGCGGAATGCGGGCCAGCAGGTAGCGGTTAGGCTCCTGCTTTACCTCGGCTAGGCGCGCAATCTGCTTGGCGGGGTTGGCGTGGTCGGGGTCGGGCTTTTTGCGCTTGCGGCTGTGCGAGCCCACCAGCCACAGGTAGTAGTCGCCTTCGCCCAGGCCTTCGATGTCAATTTCCTCGGCCCGGTCTTCGGAAGGCAGGTCCAGAAAATCGGCCAGCTGGTAGGAGCAATGCTCGCCGAACTCCCGCGGGCCGGTCAGGCGCAGGCGCTCCAGGGTGGTACGCTCGTCGCAGCACAGCCACAGGTTGTCGCCGGTACGCAGCACCGACGACAGGCCGTCGCGCACGTGCTTGCCAGCAGAATTGAGGCTGAGCTTGGGGTTAAAATGCAGGGTGTAAGGCTGGCGTCGCACGCAGATGGCTGAGCTTGGTGGTGCTGGGCAAACGGCCAGGCCGACGCCAAGGTTATGCAGATCAATCTCAGATCTGAGATGCATGACAACTAAGGGGTGTACACCTATCTTCTATCCAGTAATTAGTTTATCTTGGTCATTCTCGTTAGAAACAATCTACGCTCATGCAGACTCCCACGCTTGCCTCACTAGCTCGCCAAATCCGTTGGTTGCAGGCATATGCTTTGGGCACTACATTGCTGCTAGTGAGCTCATTACTGGTAGCTTTTGGCCCCGGCAGTCGCCGGGCACGCTTCAGTGAAATTGACGTGGAACGTCTCAATGTGGTGGAAAAAACTGGAGCCTTGCGCATAGTTCTATCGAACAAGGAGCGCCAGCCAGCTCCGCATGTAGCCGGCGAGGACTTACCTCGCGACGGCCAGACTCCTGCCATTCTATTTTATAATGATGAAGGAGGCGAATGCGGCGGCTTAGTGTTTCAAGGCCAGCAGGTTAATGGCCAAGTACAGGCGTCCCAGTCGCTTACCTTTGATCAGTACAGGCAGGACCAGACTCTACAACTAGTGTACTCGGAAGAGGCTACCAACCGGCTGGTGGGCCTACGCATCAAAGACCGCCCCAACATTCCACTGCCGGAACATGCCCGCCGCTTAACTGCTTGGCAACAAATGCCAGATGGCCCGGCAAAGAACGCTGCGCTACGGCCGCTGAGGGCCCCTGATCGAGTTTTTGTGGGTAAAAGCAACGACAACGCGGCTGTGTTCCTGTTCGACAAGGCAGGCCAGCCACGCATCAAGCTGCTGGTTGATGCTAAGAACACAGCTCGGTTGGAATTTCTGGACTCGACCGGTCATGTGCTTCAAAGGCTTCCAGATGAAGCCAACTCCTTGCGTCCAGCTAAAGGCAAATAAGCCGCCTCAACACTCAGCGGCAGCTTTGCCGCAGCTTTTCGAGGCGGCGCATGAGGTCTTTCACCTGGGCTTCGTCGGTGGTATGGAGGGTTAGCTCGGAGGTGGTGGTGCTACTGCGGGTGCGGCGCTGTATCCGCAGCTCAAACACGCGCTGGCCCTCGTCGTTGCGCTCAGGCTCGTACGTAATGGCCGTCACGTCGCGCCACTCGAAGCCCAGGCGCATCTCAAACTTGCCGTCGGCCACGTTCACCGCCCAGTCGGAGCTGCCTTTGCTGACGCTCACCGACACGGGCCGGCTGGTTTTCACGTCGGCTTTCTGGTCGCGGATAAGTTGCTGCACGTGGCAGCCTTCCAGGTCGAGGCGCACTTCCTGGTTGGGCTGGGCCGGGTCGCGCAGCAGCTGGCTGAGCTGGCGGCTCAGCTCCTGGCGCTCTTTCTCAGCCGGGTCCGCCTGCGCCCGGCCCAGTAGTGGCAGCAACACGGCGGCGCCAAGTAGAAGAATGGTTTTCATACGGCAGCAAGTGTACGTAAGACAGCAGACAGCAAGTAGTATTAGGGAAGTTACATACTTCTCCCCGTTTTGCCAGATGCTGCCGGCTGGACCAGAGTTGCCTGAAGCACGAGTACCCCGGAGCTGCACCCCGGCAACGTCAGAACAATACGAGTGCAAATCGTTCTGGCGGGCCAGAGCACAGCTCCGGGGTACTCATGCTGTCCTTCTGCCGTTGCCGGGGCGCAGCTTCGGGGTGCTGATGCTTTACTGGCCGGCTTTGCGGGCCTGCATTTCGGCCTGCATCTGGCGCTGGCGGGCCTTCAGCTGCTGATATTGGGTGGCGGTAAGCACCTGCTGTAATTGCTTGTCGGAAGCCAGGTTGATGCGCTTCAGCTCGGCCAGCAGGGCCGGACGGTTGGCGGCGTGCTGCTGCTGAGCGGCGTTTACCTGCTCGGTGGTGCTGGTAAGAATAGCCCGCACCCGCGGCTGCTGATCCGGGCGCAGCTTAAGCTGCTCAGTCATCACGTCGGTCAGGTCGCGGGCGGCTGTGGGGGCCACGGCTGGTGCTGCCACGGGGGTGGATTTGGCTTTGGCAGCAGCCTTGTTGCGGCGGGCGCAGCCACTGGCCAAGGTAATTAATAGGGTCAGGATGAGGAGAGGACGGAAGGTGTGCATAAGGCAGAAACGTAAACGGAAGGGCTTTCCGCATACGCGAAATTGCGATTCACCGGCCAGGCAGGCTGTAGCAAGTGGTGTAGCGCGCACCTTGTAGTTCGCGTATTCTCGGTTTATCAGACCAATAACCGTTCTAGCGGCCCACTTATACACGCACTACAAGGTTATCTTCCCTGATCTACGGTTCACCCTACACCATTGGCTACAGTCTGCCTGGCCACCGCCGTGCCAGCCGGGGCGCTGGTTTTCAGATGCTGGGCGGTGTGGTGGGCCAGAGCCATGATGGTAAGCATGGGGTTGACGCCGCTGCACGCCGGAAACGCCGAGGCATCGGCTACGAACAGGTTGCGTACCTCGTACAGCTCGCCGCTGGGGTTGGTGGGGTGCGTGGCCGCGTCGCCGCCCATGCGGCAGGTGCTCATCTGGTGGGCGCTGTAGAGGCTGAATTGGTTGGGTTTCCAGCCCAGATGAGGCAGTTGGTCGAGCACCTCGGGGTTTTGCATCACCCCGCGCTGGGCGTGCAGCTGGGGCAGGGTGCCGTGGGGCAGCAGCACGGTACGGGCCCCGGCAGCCACGTGGATTTCGGCGGCGGCGCGCACGCCTTGCAGCAGGTGGCCCCGGTCGAAGTCGCTGAGCACGTAGTGGATAAGCGGGGTGCCGTGGCGGTCCACCGTGACGCGGCCGGCGTCCCGGTCGCGGGTCAGCACGATGAAGGAGCCCAGGTGGGCCGCCTGCCGCATCAGCTCCTTATGCTGGCGGCCCGAGCACCAGGGCAGCACCATGGCCATGAGGCCGGGGTGGGCCGGGGGCGTTTCGAGCTTGGCCCCGAAGGTGGTGCCGCTGAGCATGGTGTAGCAGTCATTTACCACCGACATCATGGGCCCGTGCCAGGCCTCCATGCGCTGCTCGTACAGCGCCGACACGGCCACCGTGGGGTGCAGGTGAAGGTGCTGCCCGAGGTGCGGGTGGCGCAGGCCGCTGCGCAAGAGCAAAGCCGGCGTCTGGATAGAGCCGGCCGCCACCACCACGCGCCGGGCCCGCACGGTTACGCGCACGGGGCGGCCGTCGGCGGTAGTATGCACGGCCTCGGCGCCGGTGGCACGGCCCTGGGCCACGGTTACGCGCTCCACGCGGGTGTCCGTGAGCAGCCGGGCCCCGTGGTCGGAGGCGGTTTGCAGGTAAGTGTTCAGGGTGCCCTGCTTGATGCCGTGCCGGTCGCCGAAACAGCTGAAGCCCAGGCTGCGGAAGTGCAGGTCGGAGCCGGTGAGGCCCTTCTCGTTTCGCGGAATCAGCTTCACTTCCTGCCCCAGCCGCGTCGAGCCGTCCCAGAGGGCCTGGTTCTGGGCGTTGTGGCGGGTGTGGTCGATGTTAACGCTCAGGGCCCGGCTCACGGCATCTAGACTTTTTTTGAACTCCAGGCTGGCAAAATGGGGCACCTGATGCTCCCGAGCCCACTCGTGCAGTATGTAGTCGGGGGTGCGGAAGGCACCGGCCCAGTTGATGGTAGTGCCCCCGCCCAGGCAGGAGCCGGCCAGCAGGGCCACGCCGCCGTCCTGGGTGCTGAGGGTGCCTCGGGCGTCGTAGAGGGTGCCCAGCATGTCTACTTCGCGCTGGGAAAACTCGGCACCGTGCAGGTAGGGGCCTTTTTCGAGCACCAGCACGTCGTGGCCGGCGGCAGCCAGCTCTCCGGCCACCACGCCGCCCCCGGCTCCGCTGCCAATCACCAGCACGTCGCAGTCGTACTGCACATCGTGGGTAGGTTGCAGGGTGCGGATGGGCTTGTCGGCCTGCACCACTTCATCGGGCAGCGGCCCGCCGTAGCCGATATGCTCCCACACGAAGTTGCCCTGCTCGGGCGTGGAGGAGCCGTAGAACAGAAACACGAACAGCTTGCGCAGGGCATGAAAGCCTTTGCGCAGTTGGGGCACGTTTGAGCCGGCCCAGCTTTGCAGCAGCTTCTCGCGCTGCTCGGGCGCCAGCCGCGCAAATGGCCGCAGGGCCCCGAACCAGGTCAGGCCCAGGGCGGGCGTGTCGAGTAGCTGAAGCAGCTGCAAAAACTCTTGCCGTGCCCCGGCCGGCTGGGCTTCCAGCACCAGGCCAATCTTTTCTATAGCAACGCCTTCGGAACCACGCCGGGCCCAGAAAGTCGGGTCGCCGCTGGCTAAGTCAGGCGGGGTGAGAGTGGGGATGAACGTGTCGGCTAAAGCGCGCAGAATGGCGCGCTGCGCTTCGGTGAACTGCATACGGAGCAACAGGAAAAAGGCAAAGCCCCGGCCGCCACGCCGGTAGCACGGGGTTGGAAAAGTTCGCCATTTTTCGGCAGAAATGTTCGGCTTGCAGAGAATTTTGTGGGTGGCGGGCGGTGGCGGGCCCCGATTCTGCAGTGCCTGTGCGGCAAACCGCTCCGCTTCTCAGAACTGGAAGACCACCTGGACTGCATCACGCCCAAAGCCCTGTCGAGCCACCTGCGCACCCTTGAGCTGAATGGTTTGATAAAGCGGGAAGTGGTACCGTCGCGGCCCGTGGTAACGCGCTATGAGCTGACGGACCATGGGCGCACCATTGTGCCTCTCTTGCAGGAAATGCGCCGGTGGGGTGAAAACCACCGCCGGCATCTTACCGCCAGCTAACGACTCTTACTGCCCCTAACGACTACAACCACCTGAGCAGCCAGCCTACCACCTGCTTCACCTTATCCGTGTAGGGCGGGTAAATCGGCTTCAGGCCCGTGAAGCCTACGCGCTGCTGGAGCACGGCTTTTTCGTTGCTGAAGGCCAGGAAGCCGGCGTGGCCGTGGGCGCGGCCGATGCCGCTGTGGCCGAAGCCGCCGAAGGGCAGGTCGGGGTGGCCCAGGTGCAGGATGGTTTCGTTGAGGCAGGCCCCGCCGGCCGGGATATTGCGCAGCAGGAATTGCTGGTTATCGGCGTTTTGGCTGAAGATGTATAAGGCCAGCGGGTGGGGCCGGGTGTTGACCTCGGCGGCGGCTTCGGGCAGGTTGCGGAACGTCAGCACCGGCAGCAGCGGCCCGAAGATTTCCTCTTCCAGCACCCGGCTGCCGGCCGGCACGTCGAGCAGCACGGTGGGCTCCACGAAGCGCTGGGAGGCCTCGGCGGTGCCGCCCAACGCCACGGTAGCCCCGCGCTGGCGGGCATCGTCGAGCAGGCCTAGCACGCGGCGGAAGTGGTGGTCGTTGACGATGCGGGCCAGCGAATCGGAAGCGGCTACGCCTTGGCCGCTGGCGTTGTAGAACCGCCGCACCACGGCCCCGATTTCCTCTACCAGTTCGTCGCGCACGGTTTCGTGCACCAGCACGTAGTCGGGGGCCACGCAGGTCTGGCCGGCGTTGATGCTCTTGCCCCACACGATTTTCTCGGCCGCGTCGCGCAGGTCGGCGGTGCTGTCTACCACGGCAGGGCTTTTGCCACCCAGCTCCAGCGTTACGCTGGTAAGGTGCTCAGCAGCAGCGCGCATCACCACTTTGCCCACTTGCGGGCTGCCGGTGAAAAAGATATGGTCGAAAGGCAGTTGTAGCAGCTCGGTGGCTACGTCCTTGTCGCCTTCCACTACGGCCACTTCCTCGGGGCTGAACACCTCCCGCACCAAACGGCTGATGAGGGCCGCCACCGAGGGCGTCATTTCCGAGGGCTTGATGATGCAGCAGTTGCCGGCCGCCAGCGCCGACACCAGCGGGTCGAGGGCCAGGTAAAATGGGTAGTTCCAGGGCGAAATGATGAGGCACACGCCTTTGGCCTCGGGCTGCACCCAGCTGCGCGTGCCCACCAGCGGCAGGGGCGTGCCCACCCGCCGCGGCCGGGCCCAGCGCTTGAGGTGGCGCAGGGTGTGGCGGATTTCCGTTTGGGTAGACCAGATTTCCGTCACGTCGGTTTCCGGGGCGGGCTTGCGAAAATCGGCGTACAGAGCTTCCTGGATGGCAGTGCGGTTGTCGGCAATCCAGCGGCTGAGCCGGCGCAGCTGCTCGGCGCGGGCGTCCAGGTCGGGCGGCTGGCGGCGCAGCTCGGCGGCCCGCGCCTGCTGGCGCGCAAACAACGCCCGCACCGACGGAGCTTGAATAGGAGCGGCAGCTTCAACCTGAGTGGGCAGCGTAGTGGCGGTAGACATGAGCGGCGAGATTGAGAAATAAAAGCAGCCCCACCCCTGCGGGGGAGGAGAGCCAAACGACATTGTTCTATGCTGTCAGAACGCCCCCCTCCTAACAGGGGAGGGGCCGGGGGTAGGGCTGGGCACGGGGCAGAACGACCATAAGATACGTCTAAAAGCCTCAGCTGCCGCGTAAAGTTTGCCGACCTCGGCTTGGCGGGTGAGGCACTAAGCACCGGGGCGCTGACGTTGACGGGGCTTGTCTGCTGTTTTTTCTCGTTTGTCTGTGTTTCGTTCCGCATGGTGCCGGCGTAGCTGGCTGTGTTGCCTGGTGCTGCTGACGTGGGGGCTAGCGGCGGTGGCTGGCCCGGTGCCGGAGCTGCCCCGCCTGCGGGTGCGCCCCGTAGCCAAAGACATTTTCGTGCACACCTCCTACCACCTGTACCCCGGCACAGCAGTTCCCGTATCGGCCAACGGCTTGGTGGTGCGCACCGCGCAAGGAATTATCCTGGTGGATGCCGGCTGGGGCCCCGACTACACCGAGCAGCTCTTGCGCTGGGTGGCCGACAGCCTGCGGCAACGGGTGCGCCTGGTGGTGCTCACCCACGCCCACGACGACCGGGCCGGCGGCCTGGCCGTGCTGCGGGCCCGCGGCATTCGGGTGTACAGCACGCCGGCCACGGCCCAGCGCCTGCACGCGCAGTTTCTGGGAGCCGCCAGGCCCACGCCGGCCCTGAAGCCCTACACGCTGATTCGGGCGGGACGCACCCGGCTGGAGCTGTTCTTCCCCGGCCCGGCTCACGCCCCCGACAACCTCGTGGCGTGGCTGCCGCGCCGCAAAGTGCTGTTCGGCGGCTGCCTGGTGCGCGAAGCCAGCGCCACCTCCCTCGGCAACCTCGACGAGGCCAACCTCAAGCAGTGGCCCGCGGCCCTGCAACAGCTCCAGCGCCGCTATCCGCAGGCTCGCCTGGTGGTGCCCGGCCACGGTGCCTGGGCCGATGCCTCTCTGCTCCAGCACACGCGCGTTTTGCTACGCGAAGCCGGCCGCCGTAAGTCGCCCACGGCTTTGCGGGAATAGCGGATTGGGCTGCGCGGACGCCAGATAGAGCAGAACGGTTACCACTGCAACGTCAGCACACGAGCTGCTTGGCTTGCGCCTTCCTTCGGCTCGGCTGCGCAGGCGCCAAATAGAGCAGGACTTGCACTGAGTTTTGGTAGATTCCCAGACCCGATGTGAGCTTCCGGGGACTTTCTGATTTCAGACCTGCGGTAGATTTTCGCCCAGCAAATGGCGGCCTTCACTTGCTGGAATGACAGGTTGACGTTGAGAGGCCGGTGCGACGGGAGGCCAGGTCCTATCTTGAGCCAGTTCCTCGCCTATGCTTCATTCTACTCCCCTCCCCTGCTCTTGTTCTGCTTCTGACTTAGCGCATGCTCAGCAGCGCATTCAGGAGCTGGAGCAGGCGCTGGCGGCGGCCACGGCCGCTACCACCACGGCCACGCGCCAGCTCACGGCCCTGCTGGACTTTCTGCCCGAAGGCCTGCTGCTCTACGACACGGAGAGCCGCATCGTCCTCATCAACCAGCAGTACTGCGACTTACTAGGTCTGGAGGAGCCGGCCAGCAGCTGGCTAGGCCGCACCTCCGAGGAGCTGCTGCCTGTGCTGCGCGCCCAGATGCGCGACCCGGAGGCGTATGACCGGTGGAAGGACGAGGCGCGGGCCGCCGGCGTTCAGGCGCACGCCGAGCTGCACCTGCGCACCGGCCGGGTGCTGGCCCACGACTACCGGCCTATCGGGTGCGAGGGGCTGCCCGCCACGCAGCGGAGCCGCCTGCATTGTCTTCGCGACATCACCGAGGCCAAGGAAGCTACCCGTAAACTGCGCAAGCAGCGGGCTTTTTACGAAGCCATCCTTGACTTCCTGCCCGGCGACGTGGCCGTGCTTACCCCCGAGCTGACGTACTGCTACGTCAACGCCCGCGCCGTGCCCGACCCCGAGGTGCGGGACTGGCTGGTAGGCCGCACCGACCTGGAGTACGCCGCCCTGCGCGGACGCAACCACGAGGCCGCCACCCACCGCACCCGGCTGATGCGCGAGGTGCTGGAGCACGGCGAGCCGCGCAGCTGGGAAGAAGAGCTTCGTACGGCCGCCGGTGCCCGGCGCTACTCCCTGCGCCACCTGCACCCCATTCTGGAGCCTGACGGCCGGCCGCGGATGCTCATCGGCTACGGCACCGACATTACGGCCCGCTACGAGGCCGAAAACCGCATCCGCGTAAGCGAGGGTAAGCTGCGGGCTCTGTTTGCCGCCCTGCCCGACACGATTTTGGTGCTGGACGATGAAGGCGTGGTGCACGACGCCAAGCTGGGCGACACGCCCCTGCTGCGGCCGGCCGGCAAGGTGGCGGGTGCCCACCTGGCCAAGCTGCTGCCCAGCCACGCCGTGCGCGGACTGCTGGAGCATCTGGAGCAGCTTCAAGCCACCGGCCACGCCGAGGAGTACACGTTTGAGTTGTCAGCCGCGCTGCCAGCTACCGACCTGAGCTGCCACACGGCCCGTTTTGTGGCGTTGCCAGAAGCAGCGGGCTACCTGCTCATCCTGCGCAACGTAACGGCCCAGGAGCTAAGCCGCCGCCAGCTGCGCGAGCAGCAGGAGTTTATCGAGCAGGTAGTAGCCACCAGTCCCTCGGCCATTTCGGTGCGCGACGCGCAAGGGGCCCTGGTATTCCGTAACCGCGCCTTGCAGGAGCTGGAAGAGCTGACGACATCCGCCGAAGTTACCCCCGAGGCCGTGCGCGGCGCCCAGCGCGACGAAGAGCTGCGCTACGCCCGCGCCAATGCCCGCGTGCTGCAGCTGGAACGGGAGGTGGTAACGGAGGAGTCCATGACCTTGCCCACCGGCGTTACGCGCTGGTTTCACACTGTGAAGCGCCCCCTGCGCCGGGCCGATGGCACCGTGCACGTGCTGAGCGTGGCCACCGATATTACGGAGATGAAGTGGGCCCAGCAAACGCTGATGCGCAGTGAAAAGCAGTACTACGACCTGATGCGCTACTCCCAGGCCCTCATCGGCACCCACGACCTGGACGGCACCATCCTGTCGGCTAACCCGGCCCTGACGGTGCTGCTGGGTCCGGTGACGGGCCACAGCCTGGGCGGAGGCCTGGTGCCGGACGCGGCGCTGGGCCGCTACCTGCGGGCCTTCGGGCACCGCGACGAAGCCCGCGGCATTGTGGCCCTGCGCGACGCGACCGGGCGCCGGCGCCACCTGCTCTACCACAACTGCAAGGTGGAGGAAGAAGGCCAGCGCCCCTACGTTATTGCCTACGCCCAGGACATTACGGAGCGCGTGGCCGCCGAGCGGGAGCTGCGCCGGGCCAAGCAGGCCGCCGAAGAGGCCGTCCGGGCCAGGGAAAGTTTCCTGGCCAACATGAGCCACGAAATCCGCACGCCCATGAACGGCATCCTGGGCATGGCCGGGCTGCTGGCCCGCACGCCCCTCACCGGCCAGCAGCAGCAGCACGTGCACACCATTCTGTCGTCGGGTAAGCACCTGCTGGCCGTGCTCAACGACGTGCTTGATATGGCCAAGATTACCTCCGGCAAGCTGGAGCTGGAGCAGGTGCCCTTCGACCTGTCGGGTATTCTGCAACACACGGCCCAGCTGCAAGCCGCCCGCGCCGCCGAAAAGGGCCTGCGCTTCTTGCTGCACACCACCCCGCTGGCCGCGCCCTGGGTGCTGAGCGCCCCGCACCGCTTGCAGCAAGTATTGCTTAACCTGCTCAGCAATGCCATCAAGTTTACGGAAGCCGGCAGCGTAACGCTGGCCAGCCGCCTGGCTACCGAAACCTCGGGCACGCTTACCGTGGAGTTTCAGGTGACGGACACGGGCATTGGTATTGCGGCCGACAAGCACGAGGTTATCTTCGAGAGCTTTCAGCAGGCCGAGGCCGACACCACCCGCCGCTACGGGGGCACGGGCCTGGGCCTCACCATCAGCCGCACGCTGGTGCGGCAGCTGGGCGGCGAGCTGCGCGTGAGCAGCACGCCGGGCCAGGGCAGCACGTTCAGCTTCACGCTGACCCTGCGCAAAACCGCCCCGTCCGCCCCCGACCCCGCCCCGGCTCCCGACTCGCTCTCGACGGCCCGACTGGCCGGGGCCCGCGTGTTGCTGGTCGAAGACAACGAAATCAACCGCCTGGTGGCGCGGCAGCAGCTCCAAGCCTGGCAGGTGCAGGTAACCGAAGCCCCCGACGGCCCCACGGCCCTGGCCCGGTTTGCCGCCCAGTCCTTCGATGTGGTGCTGATGGACATTCAGATGCCCGGCATGAGCGGGGTAGACGTGACGCGCGCCATCCGCGCCGACCGGGACCCGCAGCGGGCCGAGGTGCCCATTATTGCCCTCACCGCCAACGCCTTCCGCGCCGACCACGAGCAGTACCTGGCGGCCGGCATCAACGTGTGCATCAGCAAGCCTTTCGAGGAGCTGGACTTGTACCGGGCCATCAGCAGCTTGTACCGGCCCCGGCTGAGCACGCCGGCCCAGCCCGCGGCGCCTTACAACCTGAGCTGGCTGCGCAGCATGGCCCACGGCGACGCCAGCTTCGTGCAGCGGGTGGTGCAGTCGTTTGTGCAGCACGCGCCCGGCCACGTAAGCGCCCTGCGCACCGCCACGGCCGCCGCCAACTGGCCCGGCGTACACCAAGTAGTGCATCAGCTTAAGCCCGTGCTGAAGTCGTTGGGCGTGGGCGGCACCGAAGACCTGCTGCGCATTCTGGCCCACGCGCCCACTTCCGAGGAAGAAGAAGCCGAGTACCGCACGGCCGTAACCCAGCTGGCCCAGCTGCTGCACCACACCGCCACCGCCCTAACCCGCGACCCGGAAGTGGCTGTTGCGTCAGTTTAGTCAGGCTGGCTTTGTAGGAATGGTATTGTCATGCTGAGCTTGCCGAAGCATCTCTACCGCTTCGTTGCAATCGTCAGAAGTTAGTCAGAGGTAGAGATGCTTCGCATGGCTCAGCAGGACAATACCATTCACACGGCAGCAGGCGAGATGCTTGCCTACGGCGACCTGCGGTTCGGCAAGTGGACGCCAGATGGAGCAGGACGGTCTGGTAGCAACCGGGCTCAAGCTTTTAGCTTGCTGCCGTTGCGCTCTTTGCGGGCGTCTTTTGGCTTTTGCTTCTGCCTGTCGAAGTAGGCGCGGGCTTCTTTATAGGCATCCGACTTGCGTTCGGCTTTGCTCTGCACCTCGCGGTAATAGCGGGCGGCGGCGGGCGCGTCCTGCTGCTTGTCGGCAATGCGGGCCAGGTTGAGCAGGGAGTACAGGTAGAAGCCGGCCTTGGTGTCGCCGGTGCTTTCCGCAAACACCACGCACCGCTGGTAGTAGTCGCGGGCCCGGTTCAGGTCGCGGTACTGGTTTTGCATCAGCTGGCCCAGAAAAAACGTGGCATAGCGCCCACTGATGGCCTCGTAGCCAGGCAGGCCGCGGTTGAGCTTGTCCAGGATGTCTTTGCTGACCCGCTCGCACTCGGCCATGTCGCCCCGCTGGTAGCTAAGCAGGGCGTAGAACCGCTGAAAGTAGGCATTGTCAGGGTACATAATGGCCATGGACTGGGCCAGCGGGTAGGCTTCGGCGAGGTTGTTTTCCTGGTTTTGCAGGATTTTCATCAGGAACACCCGCGCCTCCGGGGCCGTGTAGAAGCCGTTGGCGGCCACGCTGCGCAGCTGGGCCAGGCCCAGCTGGCGGTTGCCTTTCGGAAAGAACAGCAGCACCGGCCTGAGCAGCGGGTAGTTTTCGGAAATCCAGACGGCGTAGTAGTTGATCAGGGCCTGGCCAAACAGGAACTCCGGGCTCAGGCCGTTGGCTTCCTTGCTCTTGTCGAGGTAGTCGAGGGCGTGCTTGCTGGCGAAGGTGGCCGCGCTCCAGTTGTGGCGCTCGGCATTCAGGCGGGCCTTAAACCCATACGCCGCCGACAGAAAAAAGCAGGCCTCGTAGTTACGCTTATCTTGCTTGTACAGGCTTTCGGCCTTGGTCACGGCCGTGTCCATGTAGGCCAGAAACACCTTGTCGAACTGGCGGTTGGTCAGGTTCGAGGGCATGATCTTCCACCACGTTGTCAGGCCCAGCAGAAAGTAGGGCATGGGGTGCTGCGGATAGCGGCGGCGCAAGGAGCGGAACTGCTTTTCGGCCCGGTCGTGCTTGAAGTTGTAGATGTTCTGCACGGCTCCTTCCAGCTCGGTCTGGATGCCCTTGTCGAGCAGCAGCCACCCGGCAATATCGGCCGCGGCGGGCGCTACATCCACGTTTTCAAGCTTGATGTGCCGGGCGGTGTCGGTGGCTACGGGCGGGGTTTGCTGCGCTTGGCTCTCTCGCAACAGAGCCATCAGCAGGACCAAACAAAGCAGGCGGAAGCGCATGAGCAGGTGGTGGTTCACTAGGTAAGAATACGCAAAAGGCCCGAACCCACGCGGAACCTGCTACGCACGACAAAAAAAAGAGGTTGAAGCTCCCACAGCTTCAACCTCTTTAGCACCCACCGCAGTTCCGCCCAAGGCGGACCCATACTTGGTGGGTGGCCAGCGGCAAAATTCCCACCCAATGCCGCTGGATGTCTGGTGGCAGGCCGCGCCGTTAGCGCGAACCAGCCGGCTGGTGCTCCTGCAACCAGCTGTATGCGTTCAGCTGGCCGGGCGTCAGGATGCGCCCCAGGGCCAGTTGATATTCTTTTTCAGCCTCGGCTGGGTCCGCCGCTTGCGGAGCGCCCGAGGTGCTAAGCTGGGCCAGGTACTGCCGGGTGCAGGCGTGCACCGCCCCTACTTGGTGCTGGCTCAGGCCCAGGCAGTGCGCGAGGTAGCGGGCTACCCGGCCGGCCCGCTGCTCTACCGAGTCGGGGGCCGGGGTGGCGCCCACCGGGCGAGTGTCGCCCTGAGCAAACGGGGCGCCGGCCAGCAAAATCAGCAGCAAGGTCAGCGTTTGCAGATACGTGCGCAGCGTCTTCATAAGCAGTGTGCGTTAAGACTGATGCAAGGTGCACCCGAAAAAGGCCTGGTGTCTACTGCCTGGTTCGCCAGAAGTAGTGCTCTATTGACTATATGTATTAAACTTGCATAATAACAGAGCCATTCTGGCATTACTGCGTGATGAAACTACAATTCGAGCCCATCCACCCCACCGTCGACAGCTCCTTCACCCTGCTGCATTATACGGAGGTGCAGCAGGGCGGCCTGCTCTGGCACTATCACCCCGAGTATGAGCTGGTGTACATTCCGCGCGGCCACGGGCGCCGCCACATTGGCCAGCATATTTCGCGGTTTGAGGATGGGGAGCTGGTGCTCATCGGCCCCGACCTGCCCCACCTCACGTTCAGCTACGGGCAGCCGGCGGGGGCGCCGTTTGAGGAGATTGTGGTGCAGCTGCGGGGCGACTTCCTGGGTCCGGATTTCTGGCAGCGCCCCGAGCTGAGTGCTATTCGGCAGCTGCTGAGCCGCTCCCACGAAGGGCTGTCGTTTGGTGGGGCCACGCGCGCCGCCGTGGGCACGGCCCTGCGCCAGCTGCTCGATGCCCCACCGTTTGCACGCCTGCTGCTGCTGCTCCAGGTATTGCAGGAGCTGGCCCAGGCCGCCCCGCATGACTGCACGCCTCTGCACGCCGGCACCGGTGGCCTGGGCCTGAGTGGCAAGGAGCAGCAGCGCCTGAGCCGGGTGTACCAGTTTGTAGAGCAGCACTACCACCGGGCCAGCCTCTCGGTGCAGGAAGTGGCCGACGTGGCTTACCTCTCAGTGCCGGCCTTCTGCCGCTACTTCAAGAAGATGACCCGCCACACGCTCACCGACTTCCTCCAGGAGTACCGCGTGGGCCAGGCCTGCCGCCTCCTGCTCGACGACGACCTTTCCGTGACGGAAGTGAGCTACGCCAGCGGCTTCAACAACCTGTCTCACTTCAACAAAACCTTCCGCAAGTACACCGGCCAGAGCCCCACCGAATACCGCCGCCAGCGGCTGGAGCAGGTGTGAGGCCTCACCCCCCGGCCCCCTCTCCCGCGGAGAGGGGGAGCCAGCTCCGCATCGTTCTGCGCCGCCCTGTCGGCTCCCGCCTCCAGAACGGCTACCACTGAGGATAGCACAACTGCATAGCAGCCTAGAGGTTTGTAGATAGAATTGAGTGAAAGGTGTAGCGCCGCGTAGCGGTGCAAGAGACGTCCGAACGTTTCTGGCACCGCTACGCGGCGCTACATTTCTCTACGTGTGGCTGCTACTACAACCCTTCAGCCGCTACGCGGCTACCATGTTAGCACAACCGGGTAGCCGTACTGGAGGCGGGAGCCGACAGGGCGGCGTAGCACGACCTGGCATCAGGCTCCCCCTCTCCGCGGGAGAGGGGGCCGGGGGGTGAGGCCCATGGAACGCCGACCCGCTCTCCCTTGTCTGCTTCAGCAGAATACGTGTTGAAATGAAGACAACCAGGAGGGCCGGCTGGCGCCACATCGTATGCTCTCTGCTGCTGGCGGTGGCCCTGGTAGCAGCCGCTCCGGCCGGCCCCGGAACGCCGCTGGTGCTAAAACCTGCGGCGCTGCCGCTTCGGCCCACCACTTTCTTTATTGCCGATGTGCGCGACGCCCGACCCGCCCGTGGTGCGGTGGCGTGGCTGCTGCCGGCGGCCGGAGCCCGTGTAGCCCAGCCCACCGAGTTGCAAGGCGGCACTGTGGCCGCTTTGCGGCAGTTTATGCAGCGCAGCCTGCCCCAAAACCCAAAGCTACGGCCAGTGCTGGTGCGCGTGCTGGCCTGCGAAGTGCGCGAAACACCGGCGGCAGCTGGGCAGGTAGCCGGCCGCATCCAGCTGCACCTGGCGTTTGACTGGCAGCAGCCGGGCCGCCCGGTGCCGCTGACCGAATACCGGGGCGGGGCGCGCTACGTGCGGCCGGCGTCCAGCCTGGCAGTGGTGGAGCCTACGCTTCGGCAGGCCCTGGCCGGCTCCCTCACCTACTTCAACACCTGGATGACCCAAGCCGTAGCCCACGATGTGCGCCTGGCAACGGCCGTGCATCCTACGTTCCGCTACGAAACCCGCCAGACCGAGCCCGATACACTGTTTCACGACCCCGCCCGTCTGCTGGTCTGGTCCGACTTTACGGGCCGGCCGCGCAACACGGGGCGCTACGCGGCGGCCGTGTTTCCGAGCTTTGCCTACCAAGGCCGGCCGCAGGTGCGCAACGGCGTGGTGGAGCTGGATATGCTGCTGAAAATATTCGTGGTGCGCAGCTCTTCGTGGGTAGGTCCGGGCCAGCAGACGCCTTACAACCTTAACCACGAGCAGCGCCACTTCGACCTGACCCGCCTGGTGGCCGAACGATTTCGCCGCAAAGCCACCGCCGACAGCCTTACCGTGGAAGATTACAACAGCATCCTGCAGCTCCAGTACCTAAAATCCTTCACCGAAATGAACCGCCTGCAAGAGCAGTATGACGCCGAAACCCGCGGCGGCCTCGACGCTGCCGCCCAGGAACGCTGGGACCGTCGCATCGACGCCGAGCTGCGGCAATATGGGGTGGTGATGAAGTAATGGGGGTGATGAGGTAACTGGTGACAGGTGACAGGAGGACGGTCATGCTGTCACCCTATTACTTTATTCCTCTACTCTTTCACTTTCCGCTCGTTGTCGTCGGCGTCGTATTTCACTTTGCGGCCGTTGGCGTACTTGGTTTTCCGGTCGCCATCTTCGTCAATTTTGACTTTGGTGCCGTTGGCGTACTCGATTTTTACTTCTTTGCCGTCGCGCTCATACTTTACCACAGCCGGGCCTTTGCGGCGCGGGGCGGTGCTGGGCTGGTCCTTTTGCGGCGCAACGGTAGCCCCCGAGTAGGGCGTGCCGGCGTAGTAGCTGGTGCGGTTCGACTCGTAGGTGCGGTACTGGGTTGGGTCGGTGATGATGGTACGCACCGTGCGGTCGGTTTCGTCGTTGACGGCGCGCTGGGCGGCGTAGCGGCCGGCGGTGTCGGTGGCATACTGGGTTTCCAAGTCGCGCAGCTTACGGCCGCGGGTGTAGTAAGTACGCTCGATGCGGGTTACCACTACCGTGTCGGTCAGGCGCAGGTCCTGGGCAATTCGGTCGGTGAGGCGGTCGGCGTCGGTGCGGTAGCTGGCGGTGTCCGTGGTGGCGTCAGTAGCAGCGCCGACGGGCGCGGCCCCGTCGCGGAGCACAACGGCAGTATCGGCGGCGGGCGTGGTGGCAGCTTCCATAGCCGCTTTCTTATCCTGGGTGCATGAGGCGGCAGCCAGGGTGGCGGCAGCGGCCATCAGCACGACAAAAGGCTTAGACATATAAAACTGAGTGCTAGTGAGAAATGGCCTATAGCCTCCGGGCTATACCGGGCGCAAATACGGCCCGGCCCGTGGCGAGGTTGCCGCCGGCTGCCAGGTTTGGGCACGGCCAAGGCTGTTTTGTTCACGGGGTAAGAATCCGCCCTGGATTGTTGCCGCCCAACCACTTACCGGCGCGAATCAATGCCCGGCAAAAGCCGCTGGAAAAGCTGACGCCCGCCCGGCTCAGGAGCAGCTCCTACCCGGAGTACGGTTTAGCCCAGGAATTTACCTTCTGAAGCCGTGAGCCAGCCGCCAACCGGAAGGCTAACCTGGAAGCTGCTTGAGAAGTCGCCTGAACGTCCTGCTCTATCTGGCGTCCGCGCAGCCGGAGGCGCAGTCGAACCGAAGGAAGGCGCAAGGCAAGCAGCTCTACCGTTTCGTCCTCACGATTGAGTTAGCCAGCGGGAAAGATGCCTCGCGGGGTGGGCGCCAGATAGAGCAGAACGGTTTCATGTGCTCTGGGCGGCTTTCTGGGGCGGTTTCGTCCTGGCCGGCCGACTCGTAAGTTGCTGGCCGTGCCTTCGTTGTTTTCGCTATCTTTCAGACTTAGGTCTGGTTCCCGGACTCACGAGCTATGCGGTTTCTTCTCCTTTTCTTCTGCTACTTCGGAACCAGCCTGTGGAGTGGCGCGGCGGCTCCGGCCCCGCCTTCCTTGCAGCCCCTGCAAATAGCCCGGCAGTTTGTGGCGCCTGCCGGCTGGCCGCTTATGCGCGCCTACCTCAGCGGCGAAGCGGCCACCCAGGCCCGGCGAGAAACCCTGGGCCAGCAGATTCCGGGGCTGTTGCAGCGGCGCTGCGAGCTGCTGGCCCAGGACTCGGCCACGGCCGTAGTGGCCGTGGAGCTGCGCGACTCCGTGAGCCGCGACGACCTGTACCTGCACTTTGCCAAGGAGCAGGCCATCTGGAAGCTGCGCGCCATCCGGCGGCTGAGCCTCACCCATCTCGGCCCGCCCATGCTCCAGATGTTCACGGGCATGTCAGCCGACGAGGCGGCCCGCTACGATGCCCGCCACCCCGAAGCTCCCCACGCCTTTATGGTGGGCAACATCCGCCTGTGGATTGGGTCTGATGCGGCCCTAATTGAACATTTTCGTCGCCAGCAGGCCGGCTTTCAGCAGGCCGTGGAGCTGCTGCGCACCCACGGCTACCTGGCGCCGGCAGCTTCCACCAACGACTCCGTAGCAACTGCCACCGAGCGGGCGGCCAACGCCGACCCGGCCGTGCAGGCTCTGCTGCGGCCGCTGTTTGTGCACCGCGTGGGGCGCACCGTGCTGGACTGTGGCACCTGCCTGGAGTTTGTCATTGGCGGCATGGCCGATAACACCGTAGGCCTGCTCTACCAGCCCAACCCCGCCGCCGTGCCCGCCATGTCGCCCGACCGGCTGATTGCCCTGCGGCCGCTGGGCCAGGGGTGGTACCTGTTTAAAACCACCTGAGCGGTAGCTTGGTGCGGAGCCGCTACTTTTGAGGGCTACCCCGCCGCCTATGCCCTTCCGCCTGCTCCTCCTGGCCCGTTTCTGCCTGGTCCTGTTGCTGCTGCCCGTGCCGGGCCTGGCCGCCACGCAACCCCCTGATGATCTTGCTTTTATCTCCAACCCTAAAACCCTGGGCGAAGCCTACGTCAGCAACCCGGACCGTATTCTGTCTGAGCCCACCGTGCGCCGGCTGAACACTCAGCTGGCCGGGTTCGACCGAGCTGGCAAGGCGCACATCGACGTGGTGGTGGTGCGCAGCATTGGCGGGCAGGAGCCCAAGGACGCGGCCACTACTCTGTTCAACCGCTGGAAAATTGGTGATGCCACCCTCGACAATGGCTTGCTGCTGTTGCTTGTGCTTGACCAGCGCCGCGTGGAGTTTGAAACCGGCTACGGGCTCGAAGCCAGCCTGCCGGACGTTATATGCTACCGTATTCAGCAACGGTTTATGCTCCCGCACCTGCGCGCCGGGAGCTACGACACGGCCGTAACCGAAGGCGTGGCAGCCATCATCCGGCACCTGAGCGGTCAGCCTATCCTAGCCGCCGACACGCTGGCTGCCGCCGTCACCGATATATCCCTTGCCGTTCCTGAGGCCATGCCGGGCAAGGGAAGCCTACCTACGGTCGGCAGCGCCTGGCAGGAATCGTATGTAGAGCGGTATCTGGACAATAAGCGGCTTATCGTGTGGCTTGCGTTGTCCTACCTGCTGATCAGCTTGCTGCTGTGGTTTCTCTTGATCAGGCAGGTCCGCTGGAAGCTTCTGTGGGTAGCTGTTGCACTCATGCCGCTCCTGTGGTTTGCGCGGCAGGCAAATTTCTTGTTATTTTATTACGATGGCTGGTTACCCGATCAGGCGCTGTTAGTAGCTGTGTGGTATGGCAGCTTGCTGGCAGTTACGCACCTGGGCTTTTGGCTGCTGGGCCGCCGACTCCGGCCCCTGCTGGCCGGCGCCAGCCGGCACCGCCAGTACCTGATGCTCCAGCGCACCCACTATGCGCTGGGCTGGACGGCCTATCTGTTTCCGCTGCCGAAGCTGGCGCACTACTGGGCGCGCCACCGGCAGCGCCTGCGCCAGCTTCGCGACGAGCCGTACGCCTGCGCCCAGTGCACCCAGCCCATGCAGCGCCTCCCCGAAACCCAGGACGACGCCCACCTGAACCGGGGCCAAGCCGCCGAAGAAGCCTACGCCTCCGTCGACTATGATGTGTGGCGCTGCACTGCCTGCCAGGTGTCGCTTACACTTCCTTACCGCAACCTGGCCAGCAATGCGGAGCCCTGTACTGAGTGCGGGTACCGCATGCTGTTCTTTGACCGCAAAGAGGTGGTAGAAAGCCCCACCGAATCGGCGAGCGGGTGGGGCTGGAGAATATACCAATGCCGTTTCTGCCAGCACGTCCACAAGCACAAATACAGCATTCCAAAGCTGTCCAGCTCGTCGGGCTCATCGGGGAGTAGCTCGTCGGGCGGCGGGTCGTCGTACAGCTCCGGCTCCTCCGGGGGCGGCAGCTACTCCACGAGTAGCGGCGGGTCGTCGGGGGGCGGCGGGGCCGGCAGTAGCTGGTAGCCGCTGCCCGGCCGGTGGCCGTTCACCGTTCTTATCCAGCCATTTATCCGCGGTCGGCGCCTTCTATAAGACAGGTGTGCGGGCGGCGGCTGACTATTTTCCAGCCATGAACCACCGCCACTTCGTTTTGCACAAGCCTTTCGGCTACCTCAGCCAGTTTGTGGCCGACCTGCCCCGCAAAAAGGTGCTGGGCGAATTGTACCCGTTTCCCGAAGGCACCATGGCCATTGGCCGCCTCGACGAGCACAGCGAAGGCCTGCTGCTGCTGACCACCGACGGCCGCGTGAGCGAGCAGGTGCGCAGCCGCCACATCGAAAAAGAATACTACGCCCAGGTAGACGGGCTGATAACCGACGAGGCCGTGCGGCGCCTGCAAGAGGGCGTGGAGATTGGCATCCGGGACGTAAAATACCAGACCCAGCCTTGCACGGCCCGGCGCCTGCCGGCCCCGCCCGACCTGCCGCCACGGGCCCGCAAAATCCGCGACGACCGGCACGGTCCCACTTCCTGGGTGTCCATCACGCTCACGGAAGGCAAGTTTCGGCAGATTCGGAAGATGACGGCGGCAGCCGGCTTCCCGACCCTGCGCCTAGTGCGGGTGCGGGTGGGCACTATCTGGCTCGATGGCTTGGCGCCCGGCGCCGTGCGCGAGGTGGCAGGGTTTGAGTTGCCCACCGCCGCCCCGGCTGCAGCCGCAGAAAATGTAGGCCCGCGTGGAGCACCCGATACTGGTGTTGAAAACGGCCTTTCTTAGGGCAGCGTGCGGCTTGGCTGGCCCTAGCCGACGAATGACAGAAAATAGCTGAACTTTACCGCGCTACGTGCTGTAGTATTTCACTATCTTACTCCGATGATGCATTGCATCGGTTTACCCTTACTCAACAGCAATTATGGGGAAATCCCAAGCCACCTTCGGCAAAAAGGAAAACGAAAAAAAGCGTCTGAAGAAGAAGCAGGACAAGGAAGACCGTAAGGAAGAGCGGCAGGCGGCGGCCAAGAAGGGCCAGAGCCTGGAGGATATGCTGGCTTACGTAGACGAAGACGGCAATATCTCGTCGACCCCTCCGGAGCCTAAGAAGCGCAAGGAAATCAGGGTGGAGGATATTCGCATCGGGGCGGAGCGCCGCCCGGATGAGGATCAGGACGACCCCATCCGCACCGGCACGGTTACGTTCTTCAACGACTCAAAGGGCTATGGCTTTATTAAAGACCAGCAGACCCAGGAAAGCATTTTCGTGCACGCCAACAACCTCGGCGGCCTCACCATCAAGGAAAACGACAAGGTGACGTTTGAGGTGGAAATGGGGCAGAAAGGCCCCAGCGCAGTATCGGTAAAGATGGCAGCCAAGTAGCCCTCCCGCCGTTTCGACTACCCCACCGCCCGGCGGCGGCAGCTTCCTGCATCGGAGCTGCCGCCGCCGGCGTGTTTGTAAGGTTAAGTGTAGGCTTGAAGGGTACCTGAGCGGGGCAGTTGCGTCCGTATTTGCTACGAAACGCCTTCCGTATATCCGTATAAATGCTGAATAGAAAGCCGAAACGCGAAGAAAGCCAACCGCGGAATGACCGGGGCGCGTATGCAGCGGTGTTCCATTCTTCACCTACTGCTATGAAACAGCTACTTACTCTCGGCCTGGGCGCGCTTCTGCTGCTGACGGGCTGCAACAACGATGACGACGACAACTCGGTGCCCAGTGTTCCGTCGCTGAACGTACCCCTGACGCCCGTGGCCACCTCCACGGTGCTGTGGACGGGGGTGGCCGTGACGCGCGAAAACCGCGTGTTTGCCAACTTCCCGCGCATGGATACCGATACCATTCCCTACTCGGTGGCCGAAGTGAGCGGTGCGCAGGCCACACCCTTCCCGGATGCCACCTGGAACACCTGGGCGCGGGGCGTGCCGCCCCAGAACCGCTTCGTGTGCGTGCAGAGCGTGTACGTGGATGCCAACAACTTCCTGTGGGTGCTCGACCCGGCTTCGCCCCAGATGCGCGGGGTGGTTCCGGGCGGCGCCAAGCTACTCAAGTTCGACGTGGCCTCCCGCCAACTAGTACAGCGCGTGGATTTTGATGAGACGGTGGTGTACCCCACCAGCTACCTGAACGACGTGCGCATCGATACCCAGAACAACGTGGCCTACATCACCGACTCCAACCAGGGGGCCATCATCGTGGTAAATCTGGCTACGGGCCGCAGCCGCCGCCTGCTGGGCAACCATCCTTCTACCAAGTCCGAGAACCTGATTCTGACCGTGGAAGGCCGGGTGTGGCGCAACCGTAGCGGGGAACTGCCTTCCATTGATTCGGATGGTATAGCCCTGTCGCCGAATCGGGACTACCTCTACTACCACGCCCTCACGGGCCGGGGCCTGTACCGCATTGCCACTCAGTACCTGCGTGACGAAGCCCTGCCCGCCTCGCAGCTAAGCCAGCGGGTAGAGTTTCTGGGCAACACCAACCCGCCCGACGGTATGATCTTCGACCCAGCCGGCAACCTCTACCTCACCGACGTGGAAAACAACGCCGTGACGCGCATCACCGCCGCCGGCCAGCTACAGCTCGTGGCCCAGGATGCCCAGCTCAAGTGGCCCGACAGCTTTGCCGTGGGCCCCGACAATGCCCTGTACGTCACCACCTCGCAGCTGCACATTCCCCGCGCCCAGCGCACCGAGCCGTTCCGCATCTTCAAGCTGGCCGTACCGCAGTAGCAGCTGGTTTACGGCAATGATGCCGCGAGGCTGCGCCCCGTGCCCTCCTGGGAGGCTCCGGCCTCCCCCGCCAGAACGAGCTAGAAGAACGGGTGTAGAGACGCAATAGCTGGAGTCTCGGCGTCCGCGCCGACAGAACATCATTGTTCGGTACCGGTCGTTCAATGAGGAGACGCAACATATTACGTCTTTACAATCTTCCAGGCGGCACGGACAAGTGCGGGTCAGGGTCCCGCGAAGCGGCACGGGGCACAGCCCCGCGCCATCAAGGACCGTTTTTGCCGCCTAGCCCTGCATTATAAACGCCCCAGTCGGCGCTCTGGCATCGGAGCCACCTGGTTCTGGTGGCTGAGTGCCGACTGGGGCGCTTTTACTGAACAGTAAATGGCTTGCTGCCTGTCATTTAGCCCAAATTATATGTTGCGGCTGACGTAGAGGTAGGCTACTTTCACCGGCCCAGATAGTAGGCAAGCCTACTATCTGGGCCGGTCCTTTGCCGGGCTTCTTCCTTAGTACGTGGGCTCCTGCTCACACCCCAGCTGCCGGCGTTGCCGGACAGCCGGTCCGTTCTGCGCTTCCTTTCTTTTCCAACCAAAACACCCACATTCCATGAAACACTTTTTCCTTGCCCTCAGCGCTTTGGCGCTGGGCGGGGCGGGCCACGCCGTTGCCCAGGCCCTGCCCGACCGGTACCGCGCCGACGTCTTCTCTTCCGTCACGACTACCCGCAGCGTGGTGTTCAGCACCAGCATTCCCCAGGTCAGCACCGTTGGTATTCTGGGCGGGGGACAGATTGCCAACGAGGAAACCTACGGGGCCGTGCGCGTGACGCTGCGCATGGACATCTACCAGCCCGAGGGCGACACCCTGAGCAAGCGGCCGGTCATCATCTTCTGCTTCGGGGGTGGCTTTGTTGCCGGGCAGCGCACGGCCCCCGACATGGTGGCCCTGGCCCAGGCGTTTGCGCGGCGCGGCTACGTCACGGCGGCCATCGACTACCGCCTGGGCATCAACCTCACCGACCCCGAAAAAGCCAAGCGGGCCGTGTACCGGGCCATTCAGGACAGCCGCTCGGCCGTGCGCTTCTTCCGCAACAACGCCGCCACCTACCGCGTCGACCCCAACCAGGTGTTTGTGTCGGGGCACAGCGCGGGCGGGTTTGTGGCCTATCACAACGTGTACCTGGATAAGGAATCGGAGCGGCCGGCTTCCACCTTTGCCCAGGGCCGCCTGGCCGACCTGGGCACCCTCGACGCCGTGGGCGACAACCAGACCGATGCCCGCGGCAACCCCGTCAGCGGCAAGGCCAACGGAGCCATGGGCTTTGCCGGGGCCCTGGCCGACCTCACCCTGGTGGAAGGCCCCTCGGACGCGCCCGTGTCGCTTTTCCATAGCAGCGACGACCGGACGGTGCTGATTAACACCGGGGAGCCATTCACGGACATCAATTTTCTACTGGGCATCAATCTGCCCATTTCGTCGGGGGCCAACCCGATAAGCGCCCGCGCCAGTGCCGTGGGAGCCCCGCACGTGCTCTACGCCTACACCAACCGGGGCCACAACGTGCACTACAACTCCCGAACCGGGTCGTTGTACTCCGACATTGCCCCGCGCGGCAGCGTCTTCTTCTACGACACCCGCCTGAAGCCCGCCGCGGCTACCATTGCCGGCCCCACCACGGTATGCCCGAGTGCCCTTACCCAAACCTACACCATGAGCGGGGGCGCGGCGTATTACGACTACCAGGTGGCGGGCGGCACCATTCAGAGCCGCAACCCGCGCCGCAATACCGTAACCGTGGCCTGGAGCCGCACGGCCACCACCCGCACGCTCACCGTGACGCCCTACAGCCGCCAGCTGGCCCAGGGCGCGCCCGTGCGCCTGAGCGTCACAACGGGCGCCTGCACCTCGGCGGCGGCGCTGGTGGCCAGCGTGTACCCGAACCCCACCACCGACGCCCTGCGCGTGCAGCTCAACCCGGCGGCCGCCGCTGGCCCGGTAAGCATGACGCTGGTCGATACGTACGGCCGCGTTGTGCCGGCGCCGGTGGGTGCCTCCTCCCCCACCGAGCACACGCTGGACCTGAGCGGCCTGCCCGCCGGCTTCTACCTGCTGCGCATCAGCACAGCCGGGCAGGCGGTGATGCAGCGGGTGGAAAAGCGGTAGTAGGGAGCCGAAAATAGCCGGCTATTGAAGCCGGGCCCTGCAATCAGCATAGCAAAGCCGTTGAGGTTCCTAATCCCTCAACGGCTTTGTGGCTATTCACAGTCAAGGCGTTTTGAGCTGATACAGAAAATCGGGATATAGCTCCTTTTAAAGCTGAGTGGGTTGCCGTTTCTTGGAAACAGCTACTTTTATCTATCGTTTTTTCTATATCAATTCTCGTTGTATGCTTCACAGAATTACGCTGCTGGCGGCCCTGACCTTGCTTAGTACCTTGCCCCTATCGGCCCAGCAATTCAACAAGGCCAAGCTCGACAGCCTGCTCACAGCTCTGGCCGACCACCACAAGCTGATGGGCAGCCTGGTGTTGTCGCAGAACGGGCAGGTGGTGTACCGCCGTGCGGTGGGGTTGGCCCAGCCGAATACGGCGGCTACACCCGCTACGCACTACCGCATCGGGTCGGTGACCAAGCTCTTTACGGCCGCGCTGGTGTTGCAACTGGTGGAGGAAGGTCGTCTGGCGTTTTCGACGCCGCTGGCTACCTGGTTTCCGCAGCTGCCTAACGCCGCCCGCATTACCGTTGACCACTTGCTGCACCACCGTAGCGGGCTGGCCAACTTTACCAGCGCCCCAGCTTACCAGCAGTACCTTACCCAGCCGCAGACCCAGGCCCAGATGCTGACCATCATGGGCGGGGCGGCGCCGGAGTTTGAGCCCGGTGCCCGGTTTGCCTACAGCAACACCAACTACGTGCTGCTGGGCTACATCGTGGAGAAAATCACCGGCCAGCCGTACGCGCAGGCAGTACAGCAGCGCATTGCTACCAAGCTGGGCCTGAAAGACACGTACTACGGAGGGCGCATCAGGGCCAAGGCGCAGGAGGCCGCTTCGTTTCGCTGGAATGGCGCGGCTTGGCTGCCGGAGCCCGAAACCGACATGAGCATTCCGGGCGGGGCCGGGGCGCTGGTGTCTACGCCCGCCGACCTTGCGCGTTTTGTGGAAAGCTTGTTTGGCGGCCAGCTTCTGAAGCCGGCTTCGCTGCAATTGATGCTGACCATGCAGGACGGCTACGGCATCGCCCTGATGCGCCTGCCTTTTTACGACAAAACCAGCTACGGCCACTTCGGCGGCATCGACGGCTTCAACGCGGCCCTGGCGTACTTCCCGCAGGAAAAGCTGGCCGTGGCGTACTGCGGCAATGGCCTCAACTACAATTTCAACGACGCTTTGATTGGGGTACTGTCGGTGTATTTCGGCAAGCCCTACCGCATCCCCACTTTCGAGGCCGCCCCCACCCTGACTGCCACGGAGCTAAGCCGCTACGCCGGCACCTACGCCAGCAGTCAATTTCCCCTAAAGGTAGCCGTTACGGCAACTGGCACTACGCTGATGGCCCAGGCCACGGGCCAGGGCGCCTTCCCGCTCACGCCGCAGTCGGCCACGCACTTTGTGTATGAGCCGGCCGGCGTGCAAATGGACTTCGACGTGGCCAAAGGCGAGTTTACCTTACGCCAGGGTGGCGGCTCTTACCTATTTAAGCGGGAATAGTACTCAGTACCAGCTTCGCACCAGTAGCAGGTACCTTCTTTCTCTGGCACGACCCAATGAGGCACCCGGAGGGCTACTCATTTGTGGGAGTTGCTCCACGGATACTACTAAGCAAGAACCGCAAAGCGGCTGAAGCTACGGAAGCTTCAGCCGCTTTGCGGTTCTTGCCTTTTGACTTGAGTTATGGTAGGTGGCCGGCCCGGTTCTTCGCGGCAGTCGGCTCCCACTCGCCGATGACAATGCCCGTCCGTTTGATTTCCTGCACGAAGGGGTTCCAGTCGGTGAACTGCTCGGGCGAGAAGGTGTGGGGTTCGATGTCAACGTGCTCAACTAGAGTGCGAACAAACGGCTTTATGTCGATAAAGCTAGCCCCGGTAAACCCATCGGCGACTAGTGCCACATCAATGTCGGACCACTCATGTTGCTCGTTCTTGGCGAAGGAGCCGAACAGAATTACCTGCCGCAATGGAATGTGCTGTTGACGCAATTGTTCCGCAAAGCGGCGAACCTGGTTTATCACAGATTGCTGAGTAGCCATTGGCGGAGTTTGTCGGTGTCATCTAACAACGCGCGGGTAAATGCTTCTGTTGCCCGCTGATAAGAGGCCCGTTGGTAATCCTGATACCGGCCGTCCATTTGAAAGTTATTCAATTCTACGGCCGTGTTCTCTAAATCAGCGGATGGCTGTAGGTGCGTGTCTTGCCACAAGCGCAAGATATTATGTGTACGGGGTGGAATATCAGTACTGTTGTCTTTCACCCAGTGGGCTTTACTCAATTTCTCAATGGTCAGATGAGCAAAAAACAAGCATTGCAAGAACCGCTTAGTTTGAAACAGATCGTGTGCTGACAACCAATCTTCCTGGCAGGTTTCAACCCAATGCTTGATGTGGTCTTGCTTGTTCATATGGAGATAAGTGAGGTGTACTAAGGTATTCGCGGGCGTTCGGATATGTTACCTCAATACATCTCACCTCATCGGCTCTCAATTTCTACATATGCAGCGCCCGGTTCTCGGTAGCTGCCAAACACGCTTCTTTCATGGCCTCGGCGTAGGTGGGGTGGGCGTGACTCATGCGGGCCACATCTTCGGCGGAGGCGCGGAATTCCATGGCCGTTACGGCTTCGGCAATCAGGTCGGCAATGCGCGGGCCAATCATGTGCACGCCCAGGATTTCGTCGGTTTCCTTGTCGGCCAATACTTTCACGAAGCCGTCGAGGTCCATGGAGGCGCGGGCGCGGCCCGAGGCGCGGAACGGAAACTGGCCCGACTTGTAGGCCTTGCCCATTTCCTTGAGCTGCTCTTCGGTGTAGCCCACCCCGGCCACTTCGGGCCAGGTGTACACCACGCCAGGGATGAGCAGGTAGTTGATGTGGGGCTTCTGGCCGGCAATGGTTTCGGCCACGAACACGCCCTCCTCCTCGGCTTTGTGGGCCAGCATGGCCCCGCGCACCACGTCGCCGATGGCGTAGATGCCGGGCACCGAGGTTTGCAGGTGCTCATCCACCTTGATACGGCCCCGCTCCTCCATCTGCACGCCGGCGGCTTCCAGGTTGAGGCCCTGGGTGTAGGGCACCCGGCCCACGGCCACCAGGCAGTAGTCGCCCTCGAACTTCACTTCTTCGCCCTTGGGGTTGGTGGCCGTCACGGTTACGGAGTCACCCTCGCGGGTGGCGCCGGTTACTTTGTGGCTGAGGGAGAATTCCACACCGGTCTTTTTCAGCACCCGCTGAATTTCCTTGCCCAGACTGCGGTCCATGCTCGGAATCAGGGCGTCGGCGTACTCAATCACCGACACCTTAGCCCCCAGGCGCACAAACACCGACGCCATTTCCAGCCCAATCACGCCGCCCCCAATCACCATGAAGTGACGGGGCACCTCCCGAATGTTCAGGGCCTCGGTGCTGGTGATGATGCGCTGCTTGTCCTGCTGAATAAACGGCAGCACCGTGGGCTTGGAGCCGGTAGCAATGATGACGTTCTTGGTTTCAATCTGCTGCTCCTCGCCGCCGCCCGTGGGCGTAATCCGGAGGTGGTTTTTGTCGATGAAGGAGCCGACGCCTTGCAGCACGTCGATTTTGTTTTTCTTCATCAGGAACGCCACCCCATCCACGTTGGCTTTCACGACGCCGTTTTTGCGGTCAATCAGCTGGTTCATGTTCACCCGCAGGTCGCTCAGCTCGATGCCGTGCTCCTTGAAGGTGGTGTGGGCGTTGTGGTAGTGCTCGGTGCTGTCGAGCAGGGCTTTGCTAGGGATGCAGCCCACGTTGAGGCAGGTGCCGCCCAGGGTGGGGTACTTCTCAATAATGGCGGTTTTGAGGCCGAGCTGGGCGCAGCGGATAGCCGCCACGTAGCCGCCGGGACCGGAGCCGATGACGGTAACGTCGTATTGGTTCATGCAGAAGGGTGCGTTCGGTGGAAATCAGCGGCACGAAGGTACGCAAGAACCACTGGAGCACGAAGCCGCCGGCCGCTGGGTCATATTACTGAGCCCGTGGCGCCGCCCAAAACCCTCAATTCGTCGGGAGTCGTTACGTGCTCCGTGGCCTTTGTATACCGCACGGCTTGTTCAGCTGCGCAAAAGCTGCGGCTCCCTACACTGCTTTGGCCCACGCGCCAGAAGGCTGCCGAGGCGCGGGTCTCACTTTAATTCCAAAAACTTTTAAAAATAACTTGCTTCACACTTCTAGAGTTTATTGAATTGATAGTTAGTATTAAAATCTATGCGCGCTAAAGTATCATTCCTGAAAGTATAGTAATGATGTATACCTTCTAAGCCGGATATCAACTCTACTACTTTTATATCTGCCTTTTCAATAATGCTTGGCTTCTTAAATATTCTTGAAAAAAATTCTCGCTTCTTCATACCCACCAGAATACCCTCATTGAGTCTGATTTTCGAGTCATTAACACGGCCTGACACGACTTCTAAAGCACCTTTTTCGTCATCCAAAAACAATTTTATAAAATTATTGTCATAAATACCTCGATATAGATTAACTGTGTTGTCCGTTGGATCTGTTTCTTTTACGAAAGTAAATAAAGGATTTTTTGCTTTAAAGGCAGATATCGCCGAATAACGACCAAAAGGATAATACAGGAAATTACTGGTTGACACTAGTTGAAGTGTATCAGCAGCTACCTGATAAGAAACCAATTCAAAGCTATCAAATACCAAATATTGTAAACTATCCTTGGAATAAATAACTGTATCAGGGCGTTCTAATGAAGCGGTTACCTTCGCCTTTTCAGTAGTTGCTTGTTGGGGAAGCTGCTTAGTGGCTTCTTCTAAGGAAGAGTCGGTTTCTTTTGTATTCTTATTGTCGTTGCAGGCAGAAAGTACTAGTAGTATTCCCGCAAGTATCCACATATTTTTCTGCATACTGTTATTTTGTAGGAAGTTTTGTTGGAGTTGAAGAAACCTGTGGAACTGGAACGTTAAGCTTAGGGACTACGGGACTAGGTAAACTTACAGGCTCACTTGGAAATTGACCTGATGAGGGTCGCACTATTACTTCTTGCAAAGGAAACGTTCCATCTGCACCTGATCTGTATACTCCCTTCTGGTTTTTGGTGGCTACACTACGTGTTTTTGATGTGATGAATTGATCCGAAGAAGGCGAGCCTGCCACATGATTTTTTGTTTCATGGATGGGGCGATAATAACCATAAAAAGTACTGGAACGATACTTAGCTGGACTAATGGCATAAGGATTTTCTCCTGATAACTTTCCTTTACCACTAGCATGAACCAGCTTCATAGTGTTGCCTTTGCCTACAGCTGAAACGATGCCTACATGGCCTTCCCATAAAGCAATGTCACCCACCCTGGGTTTGTCAGGAGAGTGTTCAAACCTGCCTGAATCACTAAGCAACGTCTTTATAGCTCCCGTGTTCATGGGGAGAATTCCCTTTGTGATTCCATCAACCGCTAGTACACGTGAGACAAACTCTGAACAGTCCATATACTGTAGCGCTTCTGGTGTAGAACCAGCGCGGAGGGCTACACCAGTTTGCTGCTTGTATGGAACACCTATCATTCTCCGAGCTGCTCTAACTCGGTTAGCTGGGCCATAAGCAACAGTTTCAGCGGCTTTAATTATTGCTGCGGCACTGTTTACAGACGTAAGAATGACGCCTCCCTGCACGACAGCGTGCCGCGAAGTAGGGGCTTGCACTACCTGCGCTGCTTTGGCGCGGGTGCCATTAGGCTGCTGCCGGGGCGCGTGGCCTAGTTAGCTCGGCGGCGCGGGCACTGCGGGGTGGGTTTGGATGACAAGTCCTTACGTTACCGCCTTGCGGCCACTGCCGCTAACGAGTCGCGCGTGCCCTGCGCTTTCCAGTACGCCAGCACGCTGTCGGCCTTAGCGCGCGTGAGTGAACGGGACGCGCCGGTATGGTCTTCCAAAATAACGGTCAATGCAGGCTGTTTTCCAAAAGTATAAGTGCGTTCCAGCTTCCACTCGCGCCGTCCTCGCGCTTGGCAACGAGCTGGGCACAGATAGATGTTTTCTGTTTCCCATAACACGCGCTGGGCTTCGCCAGCATAGCGCACGTGCTTGCCACCCACGTAGGGACCATAGTAACGAGTGTATGCATACCGCGCAGCAGATAAATGAATTAGACTGTCGCCGTCGAAATCTCGGGCGGGTAACGTCTTCGTGACCGGGGCTAGGCCGATGTGGCGGCGCCACTCGTTGAGCGGCTCAAGCACAGTCGCCCCGCGCGCCTCGCGCTGGCGCTGGCGGTAGTAGTCCACGCCCGCGTTGCAACCCTTAATGAGCAGAGCTAATACTAAGACTGGCACTAAGACAGGCAAGCCCCACTCAACCCACCAGGGCGGAGTTTCGGCTGAGGGCTTGTGATACTCATAGGCCATTAGATAAATGGGTTGTGATCAAGTGCAAAGAAAACAAATTTGTAAAGGGCATGTAAACCTTGTTTGGCCCACACCGGACTCACGTCCTTACGATACAAGTTGTAGCCGTTCATCTTCATGTCTGAGTACACGCAGATGCGGTTGCCTTCCTTACGTGGGTCGATATAATCATCCAGTAGCTGAGCTTGAGCCCCCTCAACACTATTAGCCGCCCCCAATACACTGCCAGTTTTGGACACTTTGTCCATAATATCCTTATCTGTAACACCACCGCCCTTGGGATATGCCCTGCCTATTTTTTGAGCTAGTTTTGTTAGCTCAGCAGCCGTCCAGCGTAGGGCACGCCGCCCTTGCACCAATTGGCGCGAAGCTGCTTTCATAACTGTATGTCCTGCAACACCTGATAAGGCCACCGGCACCATACCTAGAGCTGTAGCTTTGGCTAAGTCCTTTTGCTGCTGTTTCGCTTCTGCTAGGGGCAAAGGGTCGCCTAAGTCAGTACCTTGCGCGTCGCGATACTCGATAATCTTTTGCAAGTAGGCTCTCAGTACTTCAATATTTACATCGGCTTGATTGGTACGTAGGCTTTTGGTTACGGGGCAGGAAGAGCGTCCGCCAACACGCTCGGAAACCGTGACGGTACACAGGTCTTCTATGCGGGCCTTCTGCCCCAACTCGTTGACCACTGTTGCAGTAATAACAGTATCCACGCGCCGTTCCACATTACCTTTATTCACAATCAAGGCTTTGAGAAAAGTTACCGTGACCTTGTTGCTGCCTCCGTTCACCGCCACATACATGCGCGTGATGTCGCGCACGTGTGCCCCGTCGAGCAGTGGGTTCTTGATAATCTGCGCTGCTTTGGCGCGGGTGCCATTAGGCTGCTGCTGGGGCGTGTGGCCCGATATAATCTGGTGGGCTTTCGCCTGCTAGATTCATGTATTGCCAATTGAACAAGGCTGGCTCATGGTTTGGCGGCAAGTGCCGCGAGGGAATCTCGTACGGCTTGGTTGCGCCAGTAGGTTAGCACGCTGTCCGCTTCAGCGTATGTGAGAGCAAACCGCGTCACACCATCGCCGCAATAATCTTCCAAGGTAATCGTCCACGGGTTACGGCCCTGGGTAGCATCAACGTAGGAGTACTTCCTGCTAAGCACGAATTCAGGGCATTGACTCTTTCTGCGGTGAGCAGGAGTCAATACAATGTCTTCTAGTTCCCGCAATAAGCGCTGCTTATCAGAAGAGTACACCACATTTTTGCTCTCAATATAGGGGCCAAACCGATGCGACGACTTAGCAGATTCTGTTAGGAGATGGGCGATACTATCACCAGTATAACCCCGTTCGGACAAGACAGGCGTAATAGGCCACAAGCCCACGCGCCGTCGCTCCGCATTGCGCGGCTCTAGGAAGGGAGCGGCGGCTTCAGCGTTGGCCTGCCGGGTGCGCGCAGCCGCCCAGCGCTTGCAGCCCTGGTTGATAAGGACCCAGGACCCAAGCAGTACCAGTGCTATCAATACCTGCCGCAACGTGATGCCAGGCGACCAATCCGTGTGTGCGGGCTGGCTCATAGCATCTTGCCTAACGTGCCAAAGACGAGTTTATACAGCCACTCGTGCGCTGTCTTTACCCACGCTGGGCTTACGTCACGCTGATAGATACTATGGCCTCCCATGCGCAGGTCGGCATACACGCACAGCGGACGCTCTCGGGGGTCAGCGTAGTTGCCGCCCCATTGTGCTTGCAACTTGTCAATGGATTTGGGCAAGCCCACGGCCTGAGCCGCCTTAATGGCTAGCTCGGCTACGGCACCGGATCCAACTTCCTTTCCCATCAGCCGGCTTAGGCGTGTGGCAGTCCAGCGAGTAAATGCAGCCGCCTGCGGGGCAACGTTTTGCGCAACGCTAGCCGGCTTGACACTCAGGCCAAACGGCAGCGTACCGGCCAACGTTGCCGTGGTCATATCCTCATTGAATTCGGTGACTTTCAAGATAGGCAGGTGCTTATGGTCTAAGTCTTTTTTAAACTCTATACTGTCACGGTACGCTTTCACCTTGCGCACATACTCATTGAACAACTTTAAGTCTAAATGAGCTTGTTCGCGGCGTATACTACTGTAATCACACACTCGTTGAGGGCCGCTATGACCGGTAACAGCAATTTCCACTGGACCATTACTATCTCTATCTACTAAAACCCCTACTACCGAAGTTGTGCTGATTTCCGTGCGTATCTCCGCATCGCCGCGTCGTGCCAGCATAATTTTGCTATAGGTGATAATGGCCTTCCGGTCATTAGGCTCGACAAACACAAAAATTCGGATGGCCTCGCGCACATGTGGCCCATTTAATACTGGGTTCTGCACTATCTGCGCGGCTTTGGCGCGGGTGCCGGTGGGCTGCTGCTGGGGCGCGTGGCCCGAAACAACCTGATGAGCCTTAGCTCGTGTACCGTTAGCTTGAGGCGCGGCCGGACGCTTCGATATGGCCTGATGCGCCTTAGCGCGAGTACCATTTGGTTGGTCTTGGAAAGGCATAACGCGAGAAAGACAGCCGTTAACAGAAAAACTATCGTAATACCTGGTTACCTGCTGCCAGGCTTCAGCAAGATACACATCCTCGATAAACTATCGAATTTAGTCGATGAACGGCCAAAGAATAGAAAGTTCTGTATCTTGGCTCTGTTTCACTCCTTCCACTATTTGCTATGTCTCGTCAAATTACCGCTTCTATTCAGTGCGGTGGTAGCCTGCTGGCTCCCGCCGCCGACCTTCAACAAGTAACGCTGCGCCAAAACTTATTCGGGCATCATGAGTTCGAGATAACCGTGCCTTTCGATAATGTGGAAGGCGCGGGAGTGCCTTTCTTTTCGCAGGCGCACAAACGCCTGCTTGGACAACCCCTCAGTATAGAGTTTACGGCTGACTCATACTATTTCAACCAGGGCCAGAAGCTCCTGTTTAAAGGGCTCGTGACTGACTTGTCCACCAGCAAGGATACAAACTACGTGGGGAGCATTGTGGCCTGGGGGTACAGTCCTTGCTACCTGCTTACGGACGGCATGAAGCGCCGCACGTTTGTTAAACAGACGTTGGCTTCTATTTTCAGCATGGTGCTTCAGGCTTACCCTAACAACCTGCTCAAGCATACAGTCAAGCCCCGCCACACCTCCCCCATTCCGTTCGTAGCGCAGTACGACGAAACCAACTTCGACTTTCTCAGCCGGCTGGCGGCTGAGTACGGCGAGTGGTTTTACTATGATGGTGAAACCCTGCACCTAGGGGCACCTGCCACCGATGAGGAAGTAAATTTTGTGGCGGATGGAGCCTACAACACATTCCGCTTCGGTCTTTCGCTCCGGCCAGCCAGGGCTAAGCTATATGACTATAGCTACCAGAAAAACGAGAAATTTAATAGTTCCACGAAGAGCCAGCAAGTGCCCGGCATTCAGGCTCACCCTTTCGGTAGCTTTGCACTGGAGCAATCTGAAAAGCTTTTTGCCGACGACCTACACGTATCGGCCGAAATGCTCATTGCCAGTGCAAGCGAGTTGGATGAGGAAGCCAAGGCGATGAAAGCCACTACAGCCGCTGAGCTTATTTCTTTTGAGGGCCACAGCGACAATCCTTCCCTGCGTCTTGGTGGGGTAATTAACGTGAGTGGCGAAGGCTTGGGCAGCCGGCATATCACCACCGAAAGCTTTGGCAAGTACCGCATCATCACCATCTCGCATCAGGTAGATTCGGAGGGCAACTACAGCAACAACTTCACGGCTATTCCGCATTTTCTGGACGTGCCGCCCATTCGCCCTGGCTATAACCCGCCCCGCGGCACGCCCGAGCTAGCCGAAGTCATCGACGACAAAGACCCGGAGAAGCTGGGCCGCCTGCGCGTGCGCTACCACTGGCCCGTCGACAACCCCAAGCAGGCTGAAACCGACTGGATTCGGCTGCTTACGCCCTATAGCGGCCATGGCAAAGGCCACCTGATGAAGCCGGAAGTCGGTTCGCAGGTGCTCGTCGGCTACCAGGGAGGCCTCGCGGAGCAGCCGTTTGTGCTGGGCAATATGTTTCACGCCAACAACCAGCAGGGCGCCAAGTATTCGCCCGATGGCAACCTGATGAAGGGCATGCAAACGGCGGGTGGTAACAAGTTTGTCATGCAGGATAAGCAGGGTCAGCAGACTATTCTCATTTCCAACTCCAACAACAAAGGCACGGCTATTCAGGTCGGCTTTCAAGGCGACGGTAGCGTTACCATCAAGAGTAACGGCCCCGTGACCGTGCTCGGTTCTACCATCACGCTCGAGGCCGGTGATAAGGGCGAGATTGTGATGCACGCCAAGAACATCACGATGGATGCTGATGAAAACATGCAGCTCACGGCCAAGCAGAATATTGGCTTGGAAGCCAAAGACCTGGCGCTGGAAGTCGGCAACAACATGCAGGCGCAAATCAGCAGCAACCTGAATATGAAGGCAGGCGGCCAGGCCAAGTTGATTTCCTCTGACACGGACGTTATCTAAGCCTGCCTGCCGTATGTCGCATCCTCTCGAATACGTCATTACGGGGGCGCTAATGCAATGTAGCCAGGGCACAGTGCCTATGCCATTTAAGGCTACCCCGCGCACCAGTAAGATTGCGGGACTGCAAGCCGGCAATGCGCTGGATAAAGTGCCGTTAGTTAATATTCCCTCCTTCGTTATCTGCCAAAAGCTAACGCAAATGGCCGGCGGTACGCCTACACCCTGTGTGCCTGCTCCTACCCTATGGCAGGATACGTACCCAGCCAAGGTAGGCGGCGCGGAAGCCTTGTTGTTTCGTTCCTGCATTCAGTGCCCAGTAGGGCAAGGCAAGATTGAGTTCATGACGTCGGGGCAGGTGCCTTTGCCGCCTGACATCAGCCAGCAGATTAAGGAGACCAAGCAGGAAGCAGATGATGCCCTGAAGCAAGCCGAGTTGGAGAAGAACTCGGTAGGTGAAGCCGGCTTGCTGGAAGGCGCCATTCCCATCTGGGGCTCGGGCCGCGACCTGATCCATTCCGTGCAAACCGGCGACAAGTTAGGCATGGCCATGAACGCAGGGTTCCTATTATGGGACGCGGCTTCGGTCGTAGCCGGCGTGTTTAGCTTCGGCACGGCCACCGTGGCAATGGCCGGTGCGAAGGCTGGAGTGCGCACGATGATTAAGGCTGGTGCGAAAGTAGCTGCTGGCATGGCCAAAAAGCAGATGGCCGCCTTGTTAGCCAAGTCAGTAGCTCTGAAGAAGGGCGTGCCAGCCGCGCTGAAAGCCTTTAGCAAGAAGGTACCCCGCCTGTGCGTCACAGCCTGCTTTCCGGCCGGTACGCCCATTGCTGTGCAGGATGGCTTCAAGAACATCGAAGACATTCAGGTCGGCGACTTAGTGTGGTCCTGGCACGAAGAAACGGGCGACCTAGCCCTGAAGCCTGTTACCCACACCACGCAACGCCAGGCCGATGCGGTAATAGAGTTACAGCTCGGCGCCGACACGCTCCGGGCCACGCCGGAACACCCGTTTCGGACCGGTCAGGGCTGGACCGAAGCCGGTCGATTAGAAGTAGGTACTGAACTGCTGCGCTCCGATGGGCAAACCATGCCCCTGCGCGAAGTCGCTCACCAAACCGAGCAGTCCACCACCGTTTATAACTTCGAGGTAGCCGACTGGCACACGTATCTGGTCAGCTGGTGGATGCTGGTCGTCCACAATGCTACCGTGTGTTTAAAAGAATTAACTGAAGCAGCAAAGAAAGCTGCTCGCGAATGGATAGATAAACATAGAAAACAACTTACAGAATCTGTAACAGAGGAAGTGGTGGGCCATTCTCAAGAAATGGCTGATATCGCACAAAAAATTAGGAGCAAAGCTCGCCCTGGGGTAGCAGGAGCCATGGAGTTGAAAGATGGAACTGTCATTTCTGCGCACAGCCAAGCTGGCTTAGACCTACCCAAAGGAGTTTTACCAAATAATTTGCATGATGACGTTAAAAAAGTCCTTGATGATATTCCAGAAAATCTAAGAGGAGCGGGACACGGAAAATGTGCCGAGCCGCAGATTATTACTGAAGCTCTTAACTCTGGGAAAGACATAAAAGGTGCTAAGTCGGTTGCAATGGAGGTCAAAGGCGCTGGAAATGCTAAGCATGGATTTCCGAAATGCGCTTGTAAGTCTTGCAAAGTTTTGCTAGACCACTTTGGTATTGAAGATGTAGTTAAGACTTTGGAATAACATGACAGAAAATGCATTTTTTAATCAAGAGGTATTGTCCTTGTTAAGGCAAGCAGGATGGTTTCCTGGCAGAAACGTAGGAGAAACTATCGACTATCCTAGCGATGTAAATTATCCTATAGACACACAAATGCTGTTGAATGAATACGGAAAATTGTTCGTTCGTTCAACAGGCGCAGGAGTTAACATGGGACGCAACAGCATTGATTTTGATCCTAGTTGGGCAGATCAAGAAAGCAGCGAAGATGGTAGACTTCACTATTACTCTGAGTTAATAGGAACAACATTATATCCGATTGGCTACATTCGTGATGAATCCTTATTTTTATGTGTAGATTCGAGCCATAAAGTTTATATGGCTGGCGATAATCTATATTGGATGGGCAATTCTTTTGTAGAAGGAATAAGCAACATCTTATTAGGTATTAGCGGCAAAATATTTGATGAGCAGGAGATACACTGGATAGAGTAAAATATAATAAGTGTTATTAGTAATATTGCCACTAAATTTAGCTATTAACTTTTTTGTAATGGTTATGGTTTTTCCTTAGGTTGTCAACTAAAGGGTTAAGCAATCCAGCTGTTTACAAACGAGAAGCTGCTTCACTTAGAAGGTAGATACACTGCCCATCTGAGTGAAGCAGTTTCCTTTATTACATCGGGCAGACCACCAGCTCGATTTCGAGGTTGCCGACTGGCACACGTATCTGGTCAGCTGGTGGATGCTGGTCGTCCACAACGCTACCGTGTGTTTAAGAAAAATATCGGATGATCTGTACAAGAAATTGAGAAAAAAACACCGAATAAGAGTATACGCGACAAAGTAAATGTAAAGTATAAAAAAGGAATGAAAGATCCTGCTTTGCCAGGATTGAAAATAGATAAGAGAATGCATGCTGACCATATAGTTCCTATGGATAAAATAACTCAAATGGATGATTTTGATAAACTAACTGAAGCTCAACAGATAGCGGTCCTTAACTATGAAAAGAATTTTGTTGGACTAAGTGAGACAGCAAATACATCGAAAGGATCTAAGAGTTTTCAGGAATGGACTGAATATAAGAAAGGAAAAATAAAGGTGGATGATAAGTTCAGAAAAAAATGATAGCAAAAGGGAAGGTTTTAGAAAAAGAGATTCAGAAGCATATAAAAGACCTAGCGAAATCCAACGTTCCTGCAACAGTACCTTAATTAATATCTAGGATTTTTTTACTTAAGAAAACAAGCCACAATAGGTTCAAATGAAAATGAACGAAAATCTTTCAAATCTCAAGAAACACATAGGTGAGTTTACAGTGTTTGGGGAAATACCCCAACATATCATTGTGCCTGCACAATGGCACCCACTGATTAACCTTTCTCCAAAGCACAGAATCAAGCATATTATTGCTACATGGAGCAAATATTACGATGAAGAGTTTAGCGTATTGCTTGAAGTATTTAGGAAACGCTTAGTCACTATTGAGTTGATAGAACACGAGAATAAGGCCGCTTTATTGTACATTTTTAAAAATCCTAAGGGCGATTATATAAATTACATCGGGCATACTCCTTTATTAGCTTATGAAGTTCCCCCTAATATAAATAAATTTCCTTGGCCAAATAAATTTCAAGAATTCTACAGCCAGGTGCATAATGGCTGGTACGAAGCAGAATCACATGCGCTGGGCCTGCTGCCTTTAGATGAATTTTTCAGTCTATCGGACATGGAATGGGGCATTTTAGATGATATAACGATTGATTTTTCACTAGACAAAATCCTCTGCGTGTTCTCTAACAGCGCCGGCGGATATCTTTGCTGGAATTTCAATACACCTGAACCAACTGGTTTGGTCTGGTGGGATGATGAGGAACCGGATTTCGCAGATTTTTGGGATATTTTAGACGAATGGTCCGCAATGGGAATAGAAGAATATTAACTCATATGACATTAAAACCAGAGTGTCAGCATTGGCAATGCGATTCGCTGGGAGCTTGTCTCAAGCGAAACAAAGCCGCTCACCAATCAAGTGGTGTGCGCACTTTCGATGACTAGCTGAAATAGTAAGGCAATATGTGCTGCCGCCCTGAATGTCGTAGGGCCCTCGAATTTGCTTGTACGCCAGCTACCCATACCTGGTACTCCACTTCCATCTACCAAGGGCCGCTGGGCCACGGCTGGCACCACGCCTACGACCTAGCCTTGTGCGTCGACGCCGAGGAAAGCGCCGTGGCCATGCGAGCTGCTGATGGGCGGGGCATTGCCTTCAACATGGTGCCCGTGGGCCAGCGAGACTACAACCGGCGGGAGAAGATGACCTTGCTGCACGACGTGCGCGGCTACGCCGTGCTCGACCACGGCGCTGAGCTGATTTAGCGCTTCGGGGTGAACCGGGGCGACGGCGTGTCGCCGCTGGTGGCGGTGGAAAACGCCAATGGCTTCGCCATTTCCTTCAGCTACGATGACGGAGGCTGCCTAACCGGCATCACGGATAGCGCCGGGCGGCAGCTGCGCGTCACCTGCGACGAGCATGGCCGCCTGCACACCATCGTGGCGCCGCACCCGACTGAGCCCAAGCAGACCGTAACTTTAGTTACATACGACTACAACCGCGCTGGCGAGCTGGTGCGCTGCCAAGACGCGCTAGGCCAGGCCGCCACCTATGAGTACGAGCAAGGGCTCATGGTGCGGGAAACCTTCAAAAACGGACTGAGCTTCTACTTCGAATACAACGGTACCGGGCCGGAGGCGTGCTGCATCCGCACCTGGGGCGACGGCGGCATCTACGACCACAAGCTCAACTACGACGTGGCGGCCCGGCGCACCGTCGTGACCAACTCGCTAGGCTACAACACCACCTACCAGGGCAACGAAAACGGCTTGGTAACCGAAACCCTCGATGCGCGCGGCGGTGTCACGCTGGCCGAGTACACCGAGTTCAACGAGCTGCTGCGCGAAACCAACTCCCTGGGCCATACTACCACCTACGAGTACGACGAGCGGGGCAACCGGGTCCACACCGTACTACCCGACGGCGCCCAGTTAGCTTTTACCTACGATGAGCAGGACCGCTGCACCCAGGTCACCGATGCCGTGGGCGGGCAATGGCAGTGGCAGTACAATGAAGTTGGGCAGCTAGCCCAGCGCACCGATCCGACCGGCAACACTGACCGGTTCGAGTACGCCCACGGCCTGCTGCACCGCATCATGGATGCCGCCGGTAGCCGCGTCGAGCTGCTCTACGACGCTGGCTATAATCTGCGCGAAGCCCGCACGCCGCAGGGCACCAGCTTTTGGCTGCTCGACGGCTGGGGCCGCCCCTTTAAGCTCACCGATGCCCGCGGCAACGTCCAATGGCGCGAGTACGACTTGCTGGGCCGGCCGGTGAAGGTGTACGAGCCCGACGGCAACGTGCGCACGTTTGTCTACGACGGCCTCAACAACGTAGTGCGTGCCCAGGACCGCCACCACGACGTGCAGTACGCCTACCGCGGCATGGGCCGCATGATCCGCCGCGCCGAAGCTGACACGGCCGTCGAGTTTCTGCACGACACGGAGGAGCAACTGCGGGCTATTGTAAATGAGCACGGCCTGACCTACCGCTTCGAGTTCGACGCCGCGGGCGACGTGGTAACCGAAACGGGCTTCGACGGCCTGGCACGCCGCTACCGCCGCGACACGGGCGGGCGGGTGCAGGAGCAGACCTTGGCTACGGGTCAGCGTACGCGCTACAGCTACGACACAATGAGCCGCGTGACGGAGGTTATCTACGCCGACGGCACCACTGAAACATACCGCTACCGCCAGGATGGTGCCTTGCTGGCGGCCACGAATAACACGATCAGTGTCGAGTTCAAGCGTGACGTTCTGGGCCAAGTATTGCAAGAAATTCAAGGCACGCACACCGTTACGAGCGAGTACGACGCGCTAGGCCGGCGTCTGCTGGTTACCTCTTCGCTTGAGGCAGATCACTTGGGCCGCGACGCCAACGGGGACGTGGAACAGATGCGTGCTGGGAACTGGCAGGCCCTGTTTACGCGTGATGCGCAGGGCCTCGAGTTACAGCGCAGCCTGAGCGGCGGGGTGCACCAGCGCTGGAGGCGTGACCAACTGGGCCGACCCGTTGAGCAGCGCATCAGCACCGGGGTGGGCCGGGCCTCGGACCGGGTGCGCACCTACGCCTGGCAGGAAAACGACCGGCTCACACAGCTTCAGGACAGCCAGCACGGGCTCACGCGCTTCGAGCACGACGCCTGGGGCAACCTAACCGCCACCACCTTCGGCGACGGCACCCGGCAGCTGCGCCAGCCCGACGCGGTGGGCAACCTCTTCCGCACCGCCGAACGCCAGGACCGCCGTTACGGCCCAGCCGGGCAGCTGCTCCAAGCCGGCGGCACGCGCTACGAGTGGAAGATGCATACAAAAAAGCCTTGGCTACTTAAGTAGCCAAGGCTTTTTGTTAGCTAATAAGAAGTGAGTTTATACCCACTTATTATCCAGAGCTACACCGGCCAGGTTAATTTTGTTAGCCGTGATTTCGAGGCGGACAGTCATCGAAGCGTCGGTGCTAGTGCCTTTAGCGCTAAAGTTTTCTACGTAATTTACGCAGTAGGCTTCGTCAATAGTCACCGTCTTCAACACACCAGCTTCGTTGGCCTTGTCGAATTTGATGGTGATGCCCGACTCCTGCTTGTAGGAATCAGCAGCCCAAGCGGCCAGGGCGGTAGAATCGGTGGCGATTATCTCCACGATAACTGAGCCAGGCTTCGCTTTAGAAGATACGCGACCAGCTGCGTCAGTTTCTTGGTGAATGGAGAACTGACAGCTTACAACTTCACAGTCGCCGCTGCCTGCACCGTTAAAGGTTGCTTTGAAAGAAGCCATACTAAAATAAGGGTTAAGGTGAAAGGAAAGTTAGAAATGGTACTACTGCTTTATTAAGTGCCTTTACGTCAGATATCCTAGAAGGATTATCTATTTCACTGTAAAGGCATCAACTCTGTTGATACTGGCTGCTCCATTCCCGGTTAGGGTCATCCGGATCATCCCCTTTAGTGCCGTCCAGGGAAATCAGGAAGGTTTTGGCCGGGAAATATGGCACCATATGAATGTCCAGCAAGATACGATCTTTTTGCTTAGGATCACGCTCAAACTTCTTGATAGAGAACTTTTCTATCAATTTGCCAGGCCCGGTGATGCCATCCAAGAAGCGGACGATTTGTGCCTGAATGTCGGTGCGCATGTTATGATCCCAGTTCTCAAACGCACGCCGGTTTAGGAAGTCCATCAGCACCTTGATGACGTAATCAAATACCCGAACTACGGAATACGTCTGCAAGCCGATGTTGTCGCCGTTGAAGAGCGTTTTGGCCGAGAAGGCCATCACGCGCCCATACTCGTTGACCATGGGCACCAGGCCCAGCTTCTCGAGGTTGGCAATTTCGGTTTTCCGGAGCGGGAACCGCACGCCGTCTACCTCACTCAGGGCGCCGTGCTTGCGGCCAGCCGTAACCTGCGAGGCCAGGGTGCTATAAATGCGCCCAGCCAAAGCGGATGATGGAGGTACAAACAAGTCTTCTTCCTCGCCTACTTCTTCGATCTTGCCCCGGCCCACCAGCCAGTTGCACGCCATGATTACGTTGGACTTGTGGGATTCGGCACCGGTCAGGTTGGCTTCCTCAAACAGCTCAATTACGTCGTCGGGCGTATCGAAGTGCTCGAAGTCGGTTACCATCATAACCTTGTTTTTGTGGGCAATCTTCGACCACTTCTCCAAGACTTTATTGGAGCCTAGATACCCCGGCACTACCAGCAGCGAGTAGTTGTCGCGCAGATCGAGGCGGTCGTAGTTCTGCTCCAGGGCGCTGGACACGGCGTCAATGAACGTGGTATTATCCAGGTCCTGCAGCTGGTCCTTGTCGGCGTTCATGATGGAGATGTTCTTCACCTCGCTCTGGTCGGTGTTCTTGAAGAACAACGCCACGGAGCGGTAAGCCTGCTCCAGGTCGCGGGTGCTTTCGAGGGCGCGGCGCAGGTTATCGGTAAGCTGCTGCTTGGCCGATTCCACCTGGGCTTCCCCTTTTTCCACGGCATCGGCTACTGAGTCGGCACTGCTCAGCATCTGATGCCAGAGCTGTAGGCGCTTCTTCAGCTGCTGGCGGTCTTCCTTTTTCGTTTCTTCGGTCAGGAAGATTTTCTTGCGCGCCTTTTTTTCAGGATTCAGGTTGGAAGCACCCTCAATAGTGGTTTCCAGCAAATCGAACCCGCCAAACTTGGCCAGGTTACGGGTATTTTGCTCCAGCGACGGAGCTTGTTCACGCTCACGCGCCGCAGCAGCTGCCGCAGCGTTTTGTTGTTCGGTAGCCATAGATAGGGTCCCGGCAAGGGTAAAGGTGGAAAGGGAAGCCGGCGCGAGGGGCAGAAAATTAGTCCAGCTCGCTGATCATTGCCTGGATAGCGGCCAGGAAGGCGGCTTTGGTTTCAGGCGTTTCGAGGGCGGAGCGCAGGATTTTATTGGACTTGAGCTGGCGCAGCAGCTTTTGCAGGTCTTCGGCCTGGGTGTTCAGGTCCTGCAAAAAGTCGCTTTGGTTGATGATGCCTTTCTTCCCGAAGTCACCCAGCGAGTTGAAATGCAGGGTTTCGGGAACCACGGTGCCATCCTCACGCTCAAAATCAACTTCAACTTCGGGCTTAAAATGAGCGAAAACGGCCTCTGGTGTCCGCAAACCATCTACAATGTCGGGGCGAAGGGGCGGATCAGCCGTAAGCTTCTGCACGAGCAGCGTGCGGTTCAGCGGAATGTCCGAAATGGACTCTTGGGCATTGTCGAGCTTCCGCTCCTGGCCTCCGATTCCGTAGTTGTACATAGGATGATACTTGAGGTTAATTCCTGAGAAACACGTCGCTAACGTAGCTGTTGGCAGCGTAAGGTACCACAAACCGCGAAACTCCTTCTAATTTACCAGGAGAAAATTGCTGCTCGTGGCGAATGATAGCGAAAAATTAAAAAAAGTGACTATTTGCGGACGGCGGCACGCTACGACACGTTGCCGGCAGCAAGCGCCAGCGCCACTGAGTGCCGGGGAAATATTGCTTACGGTCCTGAGTAGCCGGGCGTTTTGCGGCCGCTATATTAGTTTTTCTTTCTAAAATTCTGGTCTTCCCGACCAAAATCCTATCATGAAGTTTTCATTCCATCTACCCCTGTTCCCGTGCCCCACACCGAAGAACTAAAGCGCGCCGTGCACATTGCCCAGGCCGTAGCCCACGAGTATTACCACGCCCAGTACGCGGCGCCGCACCTGCTGCTGGCCGTGTTGCACAACGACGTAGGGCTAGCCTCGTGGCTGGCAGTTACCCTGGACAAAGACATCCACTACATGCGGGAGTGGGCCGAGGTGCGCCTTGAGGGCATGCCCCGGACGGCCAGGCCCACGGAGCAGCCTACTCCCTCGGCCGAGGCCCAGCAGGTGCTGGAAGTAGCCGACCTGGTAGCCCTGCAACTCTCCCACCCCTGGACCGAACCGGTAGACCTGCTGGCCGCCTTGCTGCGGCCGGGGCTGGCGTTTACGGCCGAGCAGCTCCGTTCCTTTCCGCTCACGCAGAAGGAAGTGCTGGATGCTGCCCAGCAGGAGGCGCCCCACCTCCCTGGCCCCGCTACCGAAACCGGTGCTGGCGGAGAGGCTGCGTCTTCCCTATCAGGCGCGGCGCAGGCCGGAGCCTTGGCCACCTACTGCGTAGATAAAACCGCTCAGGCAGCCGCCGGCAAGCTGGACCCCATTGTGGGCCGCGACCGGGAAACCCGGCAGATAGCCGAAATTCTAGGCCGCCGCACCAAGCCCAACGTGCTGCTGGTGGGCGAGCCAGGCGTGGGCAAGTCGGCGCTGGTGGAGGGCTTTGCCCAGCAGATTGTGCAGCAAAAGGTGCCCGTGCACTTGCAGCAGGTGGTGCTCCTGGAGCTGGACCTGGGCACGCTGGTAGCCGGCGCCTCCTATAAAGGCGAGGTGGAGGACCGCATGAAAAAGATTGTGCGCGAAATCAAGCAGTACCCGCGCGCCATCCTGTTCATCGACGAGCTGCACGTGCTGCTGGACCCCAAGGGCTCCATTGGTTCGGGAGTGGCGCAGCTGCTGAAGCCGGAGCTGGCCCGCGGGGAGCTGACGGTTATCGGGGCCACCACCAACGACGAATACCGCCAGTACATTGAGGCCGACGAAGCCTTCAACCGGCGTTTTGAGGTGCTGCGCGTAGAGGAGCCCAGCCCGGTGGTGGCTGAGCGGATGCTAGAAAGCGTGCTGCCTCACTACGCCACTCACCACGGCCTGCGCGTGGGCGAAGGCACGGCCGCCGAAGCCGTGCGCTTGGCCAAACGCTACCTCAAAGACCGGCAGCTGCCCGACTCCGCCATTGACTTGGTGGACCGCACCATGGCCGCCATTCGGATGATGGACGCCACGGCTGTGGCTGAAGTGCAGGCCCTCCGCCAGGAGCTGGATGAGCTGACCGGCCGCGCCGCCGAGCTGCCTGAGGCTGACTACCTCAAGGAGCTGCGCTGGTTTCAGTACCGGGTAGAGCAGCAGGTAAGCCACCTGTGGCTGAACCAGCTGGAAAATGAAGTGCAGCCAGAAACCCTGGAAACCAGCGGGGAGCTGGCCGACTACCTCCGGGAGCAGCTGACGGCTTTGGTAGAGCTGGCCGATACCACCAAGGACAGTGTGGAGCGCCAGGACATTGCCGCGGTAGTGTCGGGCAAGACGGGGATTCCGCTGGGCAAGCTGCAAAGCAACGAGCGGGAGAAGCTGCTGAACATGCACCTGACCCTGCAGAAGCGCGTGGTAGGCCAGGACCACGCCGTGAAGGCCCTGTGCGAAGCCATCCTAGAGTCCCGCTCCGGCCTCACGCGGGCCGGGCAGCCGATTGGCTCCTTCTTTCTGCTGGGGCCTACGGGCACGGGCAAAACCGAGCTGGCTAAGTCCCTGGCTGACTTTCTGTTCAATGACGAATCGTTCCTGATTCGCTTTGATATGTCGGAGTTCAAGGAGGAGCACTCGGCGGCCCTGCTCTACGGGGCGCCTCCCGGCTACGTGGGCTACGAGGAAGGCGGCTTGCTGGTCAACAAAATCCGCCAGAAGCCCTACTCGGTGGTGCTCTTCGACGAGATAGAGAAGGCCCACAACTCGGTGTTTGACATCTTCCTGCAAATTCTGGACGAAGGCCGCCTACACGACCGGCTGGGGCGGGAGGGCGACTTTTCCAACGCCGTGATTCTGTTTACGTCCAACATCGGCAGTGAGCAAATCAGCGCGGCGTTTGGGGCGGGGCAGGTGCCGGCTACCTCGGAGCTGATGGACACCATGGGCCGCTACTTCCGGCCGGAGTTTCTGGCCCGCCTCACCGAGATTGTGCCGTTTGCCCCGATTTCGGAAGAAAACGTGGTGCGCATCTTCGACATTCATCTGCGGCCGCTGGTGGAGCAGCTGCGGCGCCAAGGCATCGAGCTGCACCTCTCCGACGAGGTGCGTACGCACTTGGCCCTCACCGGCTTCACGCCCCGCTACGGCGCCCGCCCCATCAAAGGCGTGATTCGGCAGCAGCTGCGCCGGCCTATTTCGCGCATGATTATCTCCGGCGAAGTGGGCAAGGGCTCGGCTATTCATCTAACCAAAGAGCCGGAATCCGCTGAGCTAACCTGGCAGGTGACGCAGCCCGTGGAGCAGCCCGGTGCAGCCGCTGAAGTGGCCGAGTAAACGCTGTAGCGCGGGCTTCAGCCCGCCGCTCCGAGGTATAGGTTGTACTAGGTGCTCAATTACACCGGTTGACAACCTTACTCCTGGAGCGGCGGGCTGAGGCCCGCGCTACAGCGTTTACAACGCAGCCGCGGGGCCTACCTGCACTTCATAGGGCAGGTTCATGGCCGACTGACTGGCCAGGGTTACTTGCAGTTCCTCGGCGGCCCGCTGCCACTCGGCTGGGGTGAGGCGGCTGCCGGCCGTGGGCGTAAGCGTGACGCGGATGCACCGCTCGAAGCCGGCGGTGGGGGTGAGGCCGGGCCGGAAGGCTTTTTCGATGCGTACGGCGCCCAGGCGGTTGCCCAGCTCGGCTTGGCAGGCGGCCTTGATGTCTTCGAGCGTGACGATACGGTTGCGGCTGAGCAGGTTGCGGCGCATAGCAAAGATGCGCTCCTCGGGCCGGGGCCGCTCCCGCCCGCCTTGTGTGGTAGTGAGCAGGCGCACTTCTTCCAGGTAATGCCCATCGTAGACCCGCAGCGCACTACCTGCCGGCAGGCGGTTACCGCCCTCCCCGTCGCACGACCAGTACTCAATGAACACGCTGTCGTTGGTGTCTTTGGGGCGCAGCACGAGGTAGGGGTTCACGGCCTCGGTGGAAGCGGGGCGATTGGCCAGCCGGTCTTCGAGGCGGGCCAGGCTTTGGCTTAGCTCGCGTAGGGTGGAGGAAATGAAATCGGTGCCGGTGGCGGCAAAGGCCCGGCTTTCGTCGCGGAGCAGCTCCAGCAGCTCGGTCAGGGCCTCCTGCCCACTGCGGTTGTCGAAGCGGCCCACGCCGTGGGCGCGCAGCGTGTAAGTGTCGGTGCTGGTGTCTTGCAGGCCGCTGAGGGTAGTGGAGCGGTACACCACGTTGCTGAGGCTATACACCTCCCGGATGGCCAGAAAGGCTTCTTCGGCTTCCAGCGGAAAAATGTTCAGGGCCTGCTGCAACCGAAACAGGCGCTTGTTGAGGCGGCGGTTCAGCACCGGAAAGCAGTTCACCTCGCACACCACGTTGCGCAGCGCCTCTGGCGGCAGGGCTGACGAAAAGCGCACTTCCAGCCACACCAGCGGCGTAGCCAGGGCCCGCAGCTCGTCGGGAGAGAAGCGCGAGGCCAGCGCAGTGGGGTAGAGCTGGGCCGTGGGCCGGCCAGCCGGGGCGGCCGTCAAGTGCACAAACAAAGGCGCGTACAGGGCGCGGATGTGCTGCTCCAGGCGCAGCAGCACGTCAAACTCCTCGTGCAGTTGCGTGGCCTCCACGGAGCCCGACTCGCTTACCGACGCAAACCCTGATGCCACGCTCACTGTCTGCTCGCCCAGCAGCCAGGTTTCGCCGGGCAGGAAGGCGGCGTAGGCTTCGCGGCGCGGCTCGTTGGGCCAGTTGAAGTAAAAGGACAAATCGGTGAGCGGGGTGCTTTCCGAAGGCATGCTGAGCCCAATCCAGAGGCGGCGCTGCTCGGCCGGAATCGGCTGCGCCACCTGGGCCAGCAGCTGCTTTTGGCCGGCTTCTACCTGCCAGATGGCCTCGTCGGTGGCCAGGCAACGCACGGTGCAGTCGGTGAGGCGGGTGGGTTGCAGGGGCGAGAAGTAGAGCGGGTGGCCACCCACTTGCCGGCCCATGGTAGCCGCGGGCTGAAACACGAACTGGGCATCGGAGGGCAGCAGCAGCTGGGGCTCCCGGGCGCGGGCCTGGGCCACGGCGTGGGCCGGGCGGGGCGTGTCTACCACATCGGGGTTGAGCAGGCCGGCCAGGCGCTCCACCAGCCGAAACTGGGTGTTGTTGATTTCCTGCCCAATCTTTTCAAACTCCACGGCGCACGCCTCCAGCAGCAGGTGCACCAGCGGGTCGAAGCCATCCATATCGGCTTCCTGATAGCCCCACAGCTCGGCGGCCTTCTGCGTGAGGCGGCTCTTAATACCGGCTTTCGAGAAATCGGGTGCGGGCTGTTTCATCTAGCAATAGAACTCAGTAGTACAAGGATGAAGTGGACGATGCGGCCAGGCAGCGCAGCAGCGTAGCGGGCAACCTGCTGGCTCAGCCACGGGCCACGAGATGCTGGCAGCTAGCCGGCGCGTTTGTTCTAGTCGATGGATAGCGGGGCCACGAACAGGCTGGCCCGGAAGGCAAAGGGCTCGTTGGTGTGCAGCAGCACAGCTCTGATGGTTACGTCGAGGCGCTTGCGGATACGCTGGTGGCCGTCGCGCAGCTCGTAGTCTTCCACGTCCACGGTTACCTTCACCTGGTCGATGCGGGGCTCGTGCTCTTGCACGGTGCGCTCCACGGACCGCTGCACGGCATCGCGCCAGCGCAGGTTGGTCAGAGCCTCGAAGTCCTGCTCCCACACCACGCAGCCAAACGTCCGGTCGAAGCGCGCCTCGCCGAAGTAGGTGGTCAACATCAGGTACAGGTGCTGGGCAATAGACTCCTGCTCGGAGCAGCGCGGCAGGTGGCGGCGTTGCAGCAAGTCCTCGAAGTTGAGAGGCAGGCGGTAATATGCGTCGCTCATAAGCTAAAGCCCGCTGGCTTAGTTGCCGCTGAACAAGCCGCGGCGGCGGCCCAGCTCCTTGTCAATAGCATCAATCATCTGGTTGACGCTGGTGCGCATATCTTCGGAGCTAGGATTCTGCAGAATCTCCACGAAGCCCTTGCGGGCCTGCTCCAGCATCTCCCGCTTCTGGTCCCGGGGCTTGTCCAGGGCCCGCAGGCGCAGGCAGTCGGCATTGGCAAACGTCACCTGGTCCCGCAGCAGGGCCGAGTTGTTCAGGGTTTCCTGGAGGCGGCGCTGCAAGTCGGCTACTTTGGCGCTGCTGCTTCCGCCGCCACCCCCACCGCCGCCACCTCCCCCGCCGCCGCCACCAAGGCTGGGCATGGGGGCCGGGCGGTTGGCCGCGGCGGCCTGGTAGGTAGCCAGCATCTGCTTGGTTTGGGCCAGCTCACCCGCCATTTGCTCCCGGCTCGTCACGTCGATGCCGCGCTTTTCCAGCTCCTCGCGCAGGAAGTCAATGGTGCTGCGGTTGTTGCGGAACAGGTCGAAGTCGCGCAGCACGTTGCCGGCAATCCGCTTGTTGGTGGCCACGCGCATTTGAGCGGTGTCGCGGCGCAGCTCGTTCAGGTTGAAGGCTACTACGGTCAGGTTGTCGGTGGTGCGCTTAGCCAGCTCGGCCCGCACTACGTCGTTGGCTTCGGTGCGCATCAGCCGGTCGTTGGCGTCGATGCGCTGAAGCTGGTTGGTCAGCGTGTCCAGCTGGGTCAGCAGCTTCCGCTGTTCCATTTCGTTGAGGTCCAGCTTCCGCTTTAGCTCCCGGTTTTCTTCGGCAATGGCCCGGTCCGAAAACAGGAAGTAAGACGCCACCAGCGGAATAGCCAGGGCAACGAGGTACAGCAGCGTAAACTTCCAGAGACTGGTGGTGCGTTCGGCTTGGTTAAGGGGCTTCATGGGGGAAAGGCGGGGCGAAACGACGAGAAAAGGACGTTAGAACGGGTTCCAGCGGGTGGCCGCCGGCTTCTCCTGGGCCGGGGCATCGGCCAGGGGATTCTCGTTGATGTAGGGTTTCCAGCCCTCTTTGTTTTTGCCGATAAACTCCAGCTGGGTGAGCTGGCGGAAAATAGCCGCCACCAGCTGCCACAGCTCCAGCTGCTGGTGCAGCAGCTCGTGGGTGCGGTGGTGGTCGTAGGTCATGGTAGTGGCTTCGCGCAGGGCGTTGAGCACTGTGGCCGGCCGCGTCTCCGACCATTGCTCTATATACTTCAGCAGCTCTTCGCGCTCGGCCTCGGTGAGGCAGTCGAGGGCCGTGCGCAGGTACTTGGCGGCTTGCATCAGGGACTGGAGCAGCTGCACGGGCGGCAGCTGGGCGGCCGTGAAGTGCAGGCCCGGCAACTGCTGGGCCAGGCCGAAGGCCGTGTGCTCGGCCAGCTGCATTACCAGGGCGCTTAGCTCCGACTTCTTATCGGGCCGCAGCTTCACCTTGTGTACTACCTTGAAGGCGTCGGTTTCGATTTCCTGGAGCACGTGCTCAAACTGGTGCAGCCAGCGCAGCAGCGTGGGGTGGCTTACCAGGGCCAGGCAGGGCGGAATATACTGGCTCACGGGCCGCAGGGCACCTTCGGCGTAAAGTAGCTCGCCAATTACGAGGTGGTAGGAGCTGATTGTATTGCTGGCCAGCTGCTGGGTGGGCACCACGCTGAGGCGGTACTCGGGCAGGGTGTACGGGTGGCGGGGCGGTATTTCCTCGGGAGCGGGCTGCCCGGCGGGCACCCGCACGTAGGGGTTCACCGACACCACCACGCTAAAGCGCAGCTGCTCAGTCAGGGTCAGGTTGAATTCTGCCAGCAGGACCGACAGACTGGTGCGGAAGGTGAGCGGTTCGCTGCCGCTTACCAGCTCAATGCGGGCCCCACCCGCCGTTATGGCCCGGCAGTGCGTGAGGCGGACTTGCACGCCCTGCTGCTGGTCTACGCTGAGCAGCAGCTCCAGAGAAGGAGTGCCTTGCGGGTCGGCGGGAAGCAGGCCGTAGCGGTGGGCGCTCAGGCCCAGGGCCGCAGCGTCGCGCAGGTGCTCCGTAGTAAACTGTTCGAACTCGGTGAAGTGGCGGCGGGATATTTTCATCCCATCTACCCAATTGACAGGATAGTGTTTGATTTCGGGCAGCATAGGTAGTTAACTCAACAAAAAGCGCAAATACGTAGAACAGAAACGGTTGGAGGAGCGGTGTTGGTGGCTTGTCCTCTCGGGGCCGGTAAATTAGGCAAGCCCCCGGACATTCTGGCCCCGGCCCTGCTTAGCTGGCCAGGGGCACCCGCCGGGCCACGATGATGCTGCCCTGCCGCAGAAAATTGTCGCGGAACGTGTGGTCGGGGTTGTAGTAGCGGCGGCGTCTCCACCAGGGCTGCTTGGCGTAGAACAGCCAGCCGTAGGATTGCCCCTGCTCATCCACGTACTGCAGGGCCTGCTCCGGCTTTAGGGCATTGTAATCGGTAATGAAGATGTGGAACAGGTCGCCCAGGCGCATTTCGTAGGGGGCTTTGGAAGAAAAGTCGTGGTATAGCTCCTCGCCGAAGCGCCGCGACATCCAGAAGTGCACCACCATGAAGTTGCTCAGGTCCATGCGGGCCAGGTCGGGCCCGGTGGAGCCGGGGCGGTACTGCCACAGCGTGTACTGCGGCGCCGGAATGCGGCGCCAGGCCTGCCAGGCCTGCCAAAACACGTAGGGCAGCGGAAACAGAAAGGTAGCCGCCACAAACGAGGCCGGCGCCGGGCTGTTGGCCGGAAACCAGCGCCACCAGAATAAGGCCAGTATGCTCAGCACGCCGGCGCCCCAGGTCAGGCCGGTCATCACGCCGCCGTGGGTCAGGTTGTCTTTGTCGTACCAGGGCAGAAACTGCTCCAGCGTCAGGGTATGAACCGCGCCGAGCAGTAGCAGCAGCGCCTGCACCAGCAGAAAGGTGGTTTTGAACTCGAGGGGGCTATACACGGCCCCCAGCCCCACCAGGGCAAACACTACCGCCCACCCCAGCAGGTAGAGCAGCACACTGATAAAGGTAGGATTGCGCTGTAGGCCCGAGCGGGCATTCGACAACGCACTAGAGGCCATGCTACGAGCGTGGGACTTCGGATCGGGTAGGAGCATAAAACTAAAAACGGTTGCGGCCCGGCGGCCGGTATGCGGGTGTGGGCCGGAGCCCGGCCCCCGCCACCCGCTTCGCGCCCAGGGGCGGAGCCGGCGGCAGTAGCGCACCAGGGCGTAAGTTGCCGCAAAAATGCTTACCATGCCACAGCCCGCCGCCACAGCGTGCGTGTTTTGCTCGGCAGCACGCTTTTTTTGCCCTTCTTTGCCGTACTTGTTGTCGTCTGTTTTTGCTTTGTGCCGTGTCTGCTCCCACTTCTCTCCGCCAACTCTTCGATTATTTGCGGCGCCAGCCCCTGGACCTGCGGCTGGAAATTATTTTGGCCGACCTGCTCGACTCCGGGTATGCCTTCGATGATTTTGTGCTGAAGCCAGTGGGCTTGTTTGCGCGCCGCTACCGCCGCGACCTGGGCGCCGTGGCCGAGGAGCACACCACGGGCCGCCGGTCCTCGCCGCGCCTGGCCATCGACGTGCACCGCGAAGGCCTGTACGATGCCTTGCCCCAGGAGGTGTTTCACCACCCTACCGAGCCGATTACGGGTCTCGACACCCGCGCCATGGTAGCCGACATCCGGATTCAGCGCCGCCGCGAAAAATCTACCCGCTTGTTTTTTCTGCCCTTCGAGCAGGAGTTTTTCCGCCACCGGGTGCTGCTGGAGCAGGAGGAGCGCCGCTACCTGGCCAACCTCTCGGCGCACTGGTACAACCAAGTGCTGACCCGGTTCTGGGAGCTGCACGACCAGCTCCCCGCCGCCCAGGTGCTGCATTTGCTCTACTTGTTGCCCCTGGCCTACCGCATCGTGGGCGACCTGCGGCTAACCCGCCTGTGCTTTGAGCGGGTGCTGGAGCGGCCCGTACGCCTGCGCACCATAGCTCCGCTGCAACACCCGGTTACGGTAGCGCCTTCTTCCGCCAGCCCGCAACAGGCAGCCGGGGGACTCACCCTGGGTGGGGTAGAGCTGGGCCGCACCTTCGTGCTGGGCGGCCTCTACCAGGAAACCCTACCGGCCCTGGAAGTTACCCTCGAAGACCTTACCCCCGCCGACCTGGAGCTGTTCTTTACCGATACCTGGCAGGCGCGGGCCCTACAGCTGCTGTGCCGCTACTTCGTGGCTTTTGAAACCGATACCGTGCTGCGCTACGAGCTGCAACCCGCCGCATCGGCCATGTTCGTGCTGTCCGACTCCGGCGACACGGCCATCCTCGGCTACACCACGGCCCATCTGTAAGCAGCCAAACAACGCGCCAGCCCACGGCTACTGAACCAGGTGCGCGCTGAAATGCCCGTAGCTTCGTGGCTGCATCGGTTTCTGCTTCCTGTTCATGTCTGCTTCTTCTTCCCGCCCCGCTTCGGCTACGGTGCTATTGGCGTTACTGGCGCTGTATCTTGTTTGGGGTTCCACCTACCTGGCCACCAAAATAGCTCTGGGGTCGTGGCCACCGTTCCTGCTGTCGGCTACGCGCTACTTACTAGCCGGGGCCTTGCAGTACGGCATGCTGCGGCTCAGCGGCGCCCCGGCCCCCACCCGGCAAGACTGGGTGCGGGCGGCCGTAGTGGGTTTCTGCCTGCCGCTGTTCGGCAACGGGGGCACCACCTTTGCACAGCAGTATATTCCGTCGGGGCTGGCGGCGCTGCTGGTAGCTACGGTGCCCATGTTTCTGGCGCTGCTGGGCTGGCTGAGTGGTATCAGCCCGCGGCCCACACCCCGGGTACTGCTGGGCTTAGGGCTGGGCCTGGCCGGGCTGGCGCTGCTGGTCGGTACCCGCAGCGCCGCGCCCGTGCTGGTGCCGGGCCACGCGGCCCTGGGGGTGGCGGCGGTGCTGCTGGCCGCGTTTATGTGGTCGGTGGGCTCGTTGTATTCCAAGAAAAACCCGATTAGTGGTTCTCCTTTTCTGGGAGTGGGCATGCAGATGCTCTGCGGCGGGTTTTTCCTGCTGCTGGCCGGGCTGCTGCACGGCGAGGCGGCAGCCTTTCACCTGCGGAGTATCAGCGGGCCGGCCTGGGCGGCTTTTGCTTACCTGGTCACGTTTGGGTCGTTCGTAGCATTTTCGGCTTATATCTGGCTGCTGCGGGTGGTGGAACCAGCCCTGGCGGGTACGTACGCCTTCGTTAACCCCGTGGTAGCCGTACTCCTGGGTTGGGCTTTTCTGGGCGAAGCCCTGAGCCCTCCTATGCTCGGCGGGGCTTTGCTCATTGTGGTGGCCGTGGCGCTGGTAGTGCTGGGCGGGCGCCCCAAGCCGGCCGCCGAGCCGAAGACGTGAACGGTACACCAGGGCTGATGGGTTAAAAGGTATTTCCCTCTCATTTACTGCTTGCTGCCTTCCATCATGTGTACTGCCCAAGCGCCTACTCCTGCCGACATTTCCACCGAAGACGACATCCAGCGGCTGGTCGACTCCTTTTACGGCCGGGTGCGCACCGACGAATTGCTGGGGCCCATCTTCGCCGCAGTGGTGCAGAACGAGTGGCCTCGCCACCTGGCTACTATGTACGACTTCTGGAGCAGCCTGCTGCTGGGTACCAGCCGCTACCGGGGCCGGCCGTTTCCCAAGCACTTGACCTTGCCCATCGACAGCCGCCATTTCCGGCACTGGCTAACGCTGTTTGTTGAAAACGTGGATGCCCATTTCGCTGGTCCTACTGCCAATTTGGCCATCCAGAAGGCCGGTACGCTGGCCGCCATCTTCGAGTACCGCGTGCAGCAGGCTCACAATCCTTACCATGTTTTGTAAGGTAGCCGGAAGTCGGCATTACGTGTTTTTTTCATGGTATGCCTCTGCTAATCAGGTGGCAGTAGGCGGCTAAAAAACATTTTGAATACAAGAGCGAAATTTCTGAAACCTGCGTAAATTCGCTGCGTATTTACAGTCCCAATCCCACCCTGCTATGGCATCTTCCCTGACCCTGCCTGATCTGCGGACTGAAGGCGACATTAAGAAGCTGGTTGATTCGGCTTTTAGCAAAGCCAACGATGATGAGCTGCTGGCGCCCCTCTGCCACGCGGTAGCTCAGATTCATTGGCCTCGCCATCTTACCTCGCTTTACGATTACTGGAGCAGCGCCCTGCTGGGTACCTCCCGCTACCAGGAAGGACAGCCGATTCCTTTGCATTCCGCTTTGCCCACCAAGGGCCCCCACTTCCAACGGTGGGTTTTCTTGCTGGAGCGTTCTGTGGAAGAGAATTTTGCTGGCTCCAATGCCGAGCAAGCCAAGCATAAAGTAGCTACCCTAGCTTCCCGTTCCCGCGGCGCTTAACTGTATTCCCACCCCCGATCTTTTTTCTCCTCATCCACCCACTCATTAGAAAGCCCGCTGGACGCGAATCCGGCGGGCTTTTTCGTGCTGCCCGGCCAGCTCTGCTTTCAACTGCTGGCCGCTGTGCATAAAGCAGTTAGACCGAATCAGGTAGACCCCGCGGCTTACGGTATTCCAAGTCTTGGACAGCGGCTCCAAATCTTGGAGCTTCATCGGCTATTCCGGCTTGTTCGCCGAGTAATATACATCTTCTATAGTATAGCCGTCAAATAGCAGTAATTACGCTGGCGGCATGTGCTATTTTTGAGAGAGTTTTAATTTTTCGAGGATAACACCCTCTATTTTTATTTCTTTGCTTCTGAAGGTAAGCTGTATACGATATGTTTAATAGCTTTCTTTGCGTCTCAATTTTGGAATTTCCTGCCTGGCACCCTCGCGTGGCCGCTTACTCACTTGTGTAACTCTTGCCTAAATACTCTGCATGAAGAAAACGTTACTTTCTAACGTATCAGCGTTATCGGCCGTTGGGGTGGTGCTGCTAGCTGCACCTGCGTACGCCCAAACCCGCACTATCTCGGGGCGCGTATTTGACCGGGTAACCACGGAAGGCTTGCCCGGCGTTACGGTGCTGCTCAAGGGCTCTGGCACGGGGGTTTCCACAAACTCGGATGGCACCTTTATACTGGAAGTGCCGGGCAACGGCGGCACGCTGGTGTTCAGCTCTATCGGCTACATCAACGTGGAGCGCGAGCTGGACGATGCCCGCCAGATGGAAGTGGGCATGGCGGCCGACACCAAGCAGCTCAGCCAGGTAGTTGTAACGGCCTTGGGTATTGAGCGCCAGCGCAAGACGCTGGGCTACGCCGTTGAGACCCTGAACAACAGGGACATTACGCGCGCCAGTGAGCCGAACCTGCTCCGCTCCTTGCAGGGCCGCCTGGCGGGTGTGCAGATTTCCGGGGCTACCGGGGCAGCGGGCGGCGCTACGCGCGTAGTAATCCGGGGTGCCCAGTCGTTCACCGGCGACAACCAGCCCATTTACGTGGTGGATGGCAACGTTATCAGCAACGCGGCCCTGAACTCGGCGGGCAACACCGGCGGCGACCTGAACAACGGCGTGGACCTGACCAACCGAGCCGGCGACATCGACCCCAACATTGTGGAGTCGATTACGGTGCTGAAAGGCCCGGCTGCCGCGGCTCTGTACGGTTCGCGGGCCGCCTCGGGCGCCATCATCATCACCACCAAAAAGGGCCAGAATCTGAAAGGCCGGCCCCAGGTGGCTGTGAGCAGTGCCGTAACGTTTGAGCGCGTGAATCGCCTGCCTGAGTTCCAGAATACCTACGGGGCGGGAAGCACAATTACGGCCGGCCCCCTGGCAGGCCGGCAAGTGTATAGCCCAACTACCAACTGGAGCTGGGGGCCGCGCATTCAGGGTCAAAACGTAGCCGACTGGCGCACCTTCCGCCAGCGCTTTTCGGCCGGCCAGCCGGCCGACTCCGTGCGGCTATCGGCTAAGCCCGACAACATCCGTGACTTCTTTGAAACGGGTGTGACCTACAACAACGCCATCTCGTTTGCGGGGTCCAACGAGTTGTCGAACTACTACGTGTCGGTGGCGGATGCGCGCACCTCGTCGTTTGTTCCGGAAAACAACTACAAGCGCACGACGGTAAGCCTGAACGGCGGCACACGCCTCTACGAAAAGCTCGGCATCAGCGGCACGGTCAACTACATCAAGTCGGGCGGCGACCGGGGTATTCAGGGCCAGTCGCTGGCCGGTATTATGCAGTCGCTGATAAACGTTCCTCGTAATATCGACATTACGGAGGCCAAGGATTACAACGACTCGCGCTATAATCTCCAGAACTTCCACTTGGCCGGGTTCCGGAACAACCCCTACTTCCTGCTCGATAAAAACCGCCTGACCGACAATGTGGACCGCCTGCTGAGCACGGCAGAGGTGAATTACCAGCCCTTGCAGTGGCTGGGCTTTACCCTACGCCAGGGCATCGACTTCTTTTCGGACCGCCGCCGGCAGCAGATTGCGCAGGGAACGGTTGGCAATGCCGCCGGCCGGTACATCGAGGACAATATTTACGGCCGCAACACCACTACTGACCTGCTGGCGAATGTGGTTCATCGGATAACGCCTGACATTACCGCCAAGGGCATTTTCGGCGTTGACTACCAGCAACAAGCCATTGAGCGCACAACGGCTAACGGCCTGGGCGTAGTAGTGCCCGACTTCTACGACCTGAGCAACACGCTTAGTGTGCGCACTACCAAAGGCGAATCTAAAACCCGCCTGCTAGGCTACTTCGCCGACGTACAACTGTCTTTCCGCGACTACCTCTACCTGGGCCTGACGGGCCGCCGGGACCGGTCCTCGACCTTGCGTAAGGCCTTCTACTACCCCAGCGCCAACCTGGGCTTTATCTTCACGGAAGCCTTTAAAATCCAGAACAGCATTCTGTCGTTCGGCAAGGTGCGCGCCAACGTAGCCTCGGTAGGTAAAGTGGTGCAGCCCTACCGTGAGCGGACTGTATTCGTGCGCGGCGGCATCGACGACGGCTTCGGTGGGGAGCTGCAGTTCCCCTACGGCACGGTGCCGGCTTTCCAGGTCGGCAACTTCATCGGCAACCCTAACCTGACGAACGAGCTAACCACGGCCTACGAGGTAGGCACGGAGTTGAGTTTCTTTAATAACCGGTTGGGAATCGACGCTACGTACTACAACTCGCGGAGCAAGAAAATCTACGTCGACCTGCTGCTGTCGAGCACCACGGGCTTCACTTCTCAGGCCGTTAATGCCGGCGTGATGGAGAACAAGGGCATTGAATTAGCTGTGGCTGCCACGCCCGTGCGCACGGATAGCGGCTTCAGCTGGGACCTGAACCTGACCTACACCCGCAACCGCAACGAAGTAACGGAAGTATCGAGCACCACTTCCAATATCGTTATCGGGGGGCTGGGCGGCAGCAACGTAGCCCTGAACTCCCAGGTAGGTCAGCCCTACGGCACATTTTTTGGCACCAAGATGCTGCGTGACCCAGAAGGGCGCATTGTAGTGGACGAAAGAACCGGCTTCCCCCGTATCGACCCTAACCGTCAGGCCCTGGGTAGCATTCAGCCCGACTTCCTGGCCGGGGTTTCTACTACGCTGAGCTATAAAGGAGTGGCGCTGAATGTGCTGTTCGACGCCCGAAAAGGCGGTAAGTTTTACTCCCAGACTGTTCGGGATGGATATTTTGTTGGTACGCTTAAGGAAACCGCTGCCAACGACCGACAGCCCTTTGTGGTGCCCAACTCCGTTATCCAGAATGCCGACGGCTCCTACTCGCCCAACACGAAAATTGCTGACGGTGGCAACTCGGTTTGGGATGGCGGCCGGCTGTACTGGCAGCAGTACGCCAACACCGGCGAAAACTCCCTGTTCGATGCTTCTTTCCTGAAGCTACGCGAAACCAGCCTGAGCTACACCCTGCCCGAAGAACTGGCCCGCCAGGTGCGCCTGGGCAGCATTCAGGTGGCCCTGATTGGGCGCAACCTCATGCTCTGGACGCCCAAGTCGCAGCCCCACATCGACCCGGAGGTTAGCTCCTTTGGCACGGGCAACAACCAGGGTTTCGAGTATTTCTCGTTTCCCACCACCCGCTCTTTCGGTGCCAGCCTGAAGCTGACGCTGTAAGCATTCATCTCCTTGCGTATCAGACAATCTATGAAATTGACTACTCTCCGCTGGGTGGCGGCCCTGGGGCTGCTGCTTGGCTCGACAGCCTGCGAAAAAGAACTGCTCGATATCAACAAAGACCCCAACAACCCCGCTACTGCTGATGTAAGCTTGGTGCTGCCTTCCGGGCAGGGCACGGCCAGCTTTATCATGGGCGGGCAGTACAATATTCTGGGCGAGATTCTGGCCCAGCATATGGGCGCCATGGGCGCTCAGTACCGTGGCTACGACCAGTATAACCTTAGCTCCGGCACTCTCGACGGCTTTCAGTTTCAGGCTCTGTATGCCGGAGCCCTGCGCGACTTTGAGTATGTAATCCAGGAGGGCACCAAGTCCGGTGAGTGGCGGATGGTGGGCATTGCCAAGATTCTGAAGGCCCACACGTTTCAGGTGCTGACGGATCTGTACGGTGACCTGCCCTTTTCGCAGGCCTTGCAGCCTGAGGTTACCATCACACCCGCCTACGACAAGCAGCGCGACATTTACGCCGGCCTGCACACGCTGCTGACCGAGGCCGTGGCCGATATTGGCAAGAAGCAGGGCCGCTTCCCCGGCTTAGCCGATTTGCACTACCGCGCCGCCACCGAAGCCGACATGAACAGGTGGGTACGACTGGCTAACACGCTGCGCCTGAAGCTGTACTTGCGCACCAGCGAGGTAGACCCCGCGGGAGCCCAGGCCGGAGTAGCTGGCTTGTTCAGCCGCCTGACCACCACCGACTTTATGCTCTCCGGCGAGGATTTCCAGTTCAACCACACGGCCAACGCTGGTGCCGAAAACCCGTTTTATCAGGCCAACTCCCGCCTGCCTAATCAGCTGGCCGTGAGCCGCACGCTGGGGTCGTCGGTAATCATCAACCCGGCTCAGGGCCTGGTAGACCCGCGTTTCCGCGTGTATTTTGTCGACTGGGACTTGAGCACCCCTTCTGTATTCGACTTCTTCTTCCGGGAGCCGGGCTCGTCTGATGGCTTCCGCTGGAGCACGCCTGGCCCTTGGTTTTTCGGACAAAACTTTGCCAACGCCAACAACCGGCCCGCCGCTGATTTTCCGGGCATTCCGGCTACCGATGCTCCTGCCAAGGCCCGCCCTACGCTGCTGCTGACCTACGAAGAGAGCCTGTTCCTGCGCGCCGAAGCTGCCGTGCGCGGCTGGAGCACGGAAGGTGCTCAAGCCATTACCCTCTACAACAACGGGGTAGCCTGGGCTATGGGCCGCTACGGCATCACCGCCGCCGAGTACAACACCTACATTGCCAACCCTCGCTTCAATCTGGTGGGCGTTACGACCACCCCCGACAGAATAGGGCGCATCATTTGGCAAAAGTGGATTTCCCTGTATGGCACCAACGGCCTTGAGGCCTGGGCGGAAGCTCGCCGCACCGACGGTATTCTGAGCTCGACGGGCCAGCCGCCCATTCCGCTGCGCGCACCGCTGGTAAACTTCATAGGTGGCAACCGCCTTATTAAGCGCCTGCCCTACCCCGACTCCGAGTTGCAGCGCAACCCGAATGTGAGCAGCACTGGCCTGGCCCCCGGCGACATCGTTACCCCGGTGTGGTGGGACGTAAAGTAAGCTTATTGGCGCAGTTGTAAGCCAAGCAAAAAGGCTCTGTTGAATCTTCAACAGGGCCTTTTTCTTTTCGACAGATTTCTCTAATACCATTCCCAACAAAAAACGGGCTCCTACAAAAGCAGAAGCCCGTTTTTTGTGTCAACAACACCTATGCCTACACACCGAGCAGCAGGCGAGTAGGGTCTTCGAGCAACTCTTTCACGCGCACCAGGAACGACACCGATTCGCGGCCGTCGATGATGCGGTGGTCGTAGCTCAGGGCCAAGTACATCATCGGGCGAATCACCACCTGCCCGTTTTCGGCCACGGGGCGCTGCACGATGTTGTGCATGCCCAGGATGGCCGACTGTGGGGCGTTGATGATGGGCGTGCTCATCATAGAGCCAAACACTCCGCCATTGGTGATGGTGAATGTGCCCCCGCTCATTTGCTCGATGGTGAGCTTGTTGTCACGGGCCAGGCCTGCCAGGCGCACCACTTCCTTTTCAATACCATCGAAGCTGAGCTGCTCGGCGTTGCGAATCACTGGCACCACCAGCCCTTTCGGCGCCGACACGGCAATACTGATGTCGCAGAAGTCATTGTACACGATGTCAGTGCCATCAATCTGCGCGTTGACGGCGGGCCACTCTTGCAGGGCCACGCACACGGCCTTGGTGAAGAACGACATAAAGCCCAAGCCCACCGAGTGCTTCTCCTTGAACTTGTCTTTGAACTTGGCGCGCAGGTCCATGATGGGTTGCATGTTCACCTCGTTGAAGGTGGTGAGCATGGCCGTTTCGTTTTTCACCGCCACCAGGCGGCGCGACACCGTTTTGCGCAAGTTGCTCATCCGCTCCCGGCGCTGGGTACGGTTGCCGGGTTGCGGACTGGTTGCCGGCTGTTGGTTGCTGGCTTGGGCAACGGGTGCAGCAGCCGGCGCAGCAGCAGGTACGGCTGGGCGAGCCTGGGCATTCTGGGCGTCTTCTTTCGTAATGCGCCCGTCGCGGCCGGTGCCCTGCACGTCGGCGGGGTTAATGCCTTTCTCGCCGAGGATTTTGCCGGCAGCCGGTGAAGGGGTGCCCGTGGCGTAGGACTGCTGACTGCTGGCAGCCGGCGAGGCGGCTACCGCAGCCGACTGCACTGGCGCCGCAACTAGAGCCGCAGCGGCTGGTGCCCCGCTGCCGCCCTCGATGCGGGCAATAGTGGCTCCGATACCGATGGTTTCGCCCTCCTTGGCCCCGTGGCGCAGGGTGCCGGTGCCTTCCGCGGGCAGCTCAAACGTAGCCTTGTCCGATTCCAGCTCGGCAATAATTTCGTCGCGCTGCACCTGGGCTCCATCCTCCTTGAGCCACTTGGCCACTGTCACCTCCGTAATAGACTCGCCCACGGCCGGAATTTTCATTTCGACGGTAGCACCGCCACTGGCACCGGCCGGAGCGGCAGCCGGCGTGGGCGTATCAGCCGAGCCAGCCTGGGAGCCACCATAGCCGCTCTGGTTGCTGGCTTCGGGGTTTTGCTCGCCTTGAGTGATGGGGTCGGAACCTGCCGCCGCAGTGCCGTTGGCGCCTTCTTGCGCCCCGCGGGTTGCGGAGTCGTTTTGTACACTGGCCGGGGCAGCTGCACTGGTGCCTGCACCTTCGATGTCGGCAATAACGGCGCCGATACCAATGGTTTCGCCTTCGGCTACGCGAATTTTCAAAGTACCATCGGCTTCCGCGGGCAGCTCAAACGTGGCCTTGTCCGATTCCAGCTCGGCAATGACTTCGTCGCGCTTCACGGCCGCGCCGTCTTGCTTAAGCCATTTGGCGATGGTAACCTCGGTAATGGACTCGCCGACGGCGGGGATTTTGATTTCCAGACCCATAGGTGGGAGTGTTGAAAGGGTTGCGGGTTGGTGATTATGGTAAAACAGCCAAAATGAGTGGCCGCAGACGAAGCTGAAAGTATCTAGCAATACGCAGAGCTTCTTGCATTTCAGGTACGCTTATGCGAGTATGAGGTGGGTAGCGGACATCTACTGCGTAATCCGAAAGCAAGTCAGCTTCATCCAACTTGACATCGGTAAATGGGACTGTAGGTGCCAGTTGTTGCAGTAAGAATGGTAAGTCGTGCGTTTTACGAAAGACCCTGCCTTCAGCAAGCAGCACTCCTTTGCAATATTTTTCTATTGCTTGTTGGCAGGAAAAGGGAATAGGATAGCCGAAAGCAGCTGGATTATCAACATACATACGCTCAGCCGCCGCTAAATCCAAGTCGGCTACTTCTAGCCATTGCTGCACATATGCTAGTTCAGCTGAGCTAAGCGGCGGCATACAACATTCGTCCTGATTTCAACGCTTGAGCTTCAATAGTGAAGCGAACCTCCGCTGCTTCCGCTACCTCTTCCGGGGTGCGCACCAGAATATCCATCGGAGGCATATCCGTCGCCCGAAGCAGCCGCCGCACCGCTACACCACGCTCCATGCGGCTTTCGCCGATGCCCGCCTTGATAACCAGCAAATCCAAATCACTGTCCTCCGTAGGTGTCCCGTAGGCGTAGGAGCCAAACAGGATGATCCGGTCGGGCTGGTAGCCTTCCACGATACGGCGAACAATGCTTTGGATTTGCTCTTCGGTTATCATAAACCGCAGATTAAATGGATAGTAAAGCGGATGAAAACAGATTACAGACGGCCGAATAAAGGATGAGGGGAAGCAGGTGGGTTTACAACGGTTTGTATATCCGTTACAATCCGTTCATTTATCCGTTCTCATCTGTGGTCGGGCTTACTCGGTTTTCTGGGCGTTGGCGGCGGTTTCCTTGATGGTATCGTCGGCTACGGCTTCGCGGGGCTTGTCGAAGGCGCGGGCCACCAGGTCCTTTTGCTCTTTCACGTGCACTTTGTTGTAGCCGGTAGCCGGTGAGGCCGAGGGCTTGCGCGAAATCACGTCTTCCAGCTCCCGGCGCATAAAGCGCAGCAGGAAGTTCCAATAGCCCATGTTTTCGGGTTCTTCCTGCACCCAGTACACCTTGGCTTTGGGGTACTTGGCCAGCTCTGCGTCGAGCTGCTTTTTGGGGAAGGGGTGCAGCTGCTCCAGGCGCACCAGCGCCACGTCGCGGCGCTCCGACTTCTGCTGCTCTTCCAGCAGGTCGTAGTACACTTTGCCCGTGCACAGCAGCACGCGTTTCACCTTTTTGTCTTCGGCGTAGGCGTCGCCCAGCACCTCGCGGAACGTGCCCGAGGTAAACTCTTCCACCGGCGACACGCACAGCGGGTGGCGCAGCATGGACTTGGGCGACATCACCACCAGCGGCTTGCGAAACTCCCAGGTCAGCTGGCGGCGCAGGGCGTGGAAGAAGTTGGCCGGCGTAGTCAGGTTGGCCACGATGATGTTGTTTTCGGCGGCCAGCTGCAAAAACCGTTCGGGGCGGGCGTTGGAGTGCTCGGGGCCCTGGCCTTCGTAGCCGTGGGGCAGCAGCATCACCAGCCCGTTCATGCGCTGCCACTTGCTTTCGCTGCTCACAATGAACTGGTCAATCATGGTCTGGGCGCCGTTGGCGAAGTCGCCAAACTGCGCTTCCCAGATAACCAGGGCCGTAGGATTGGCCATGGCGTAGCCGAACTCAAACCCCAGCACCCCATACTCACTCAGCAGCGAGTTATAGATGCGCAGCTGCTCATGCTCGCCGTCCAGGTGATTGAGCGAGTTGTACGGGGCCGACGTTTCGGCGTCGTGGAGCACGGCGTGGCGGTGCGAGAACGTGCCCCGCTGCACATCCTGCCCGCTCAGGCGCACGATGCGGTTTTCGGCCAGCAGCGACCCATAGGCCAGCAGCTCGCCGGCGGCCCAGTTCAGTACCCGCGAGTTTTCGTAGGGCTTAGCCAGCTCCTTCATCCACTCGTCCGAGAGGCGTGCCCAGTTCTTATATGGCTCGAAGAACATGTTACGGCGCTCCTTCAGCAGGTTTTCAATCTGCTTCAGCGGGCGGAAACCTTCCGGCAAGGCGGTCAGGGCCTGCCCTACGCGCTGCACCACCTCTTCGCTGATGCCGGTGGCCGGCGACTGGTCGAAGTCCTCGGGACGGGAGCGGCGCAGGCTGCGCCACTCGTTTTCCAAAGGCTGGTAGTTGTAGGGCAACGGCTTCTGCTTCACCATGTCGAGGCGGGCCTGGAGGGTGTCGCGGAATTCCTTGTCCATCTGCTGGGCCAGCTCCGCATCTACGTCGCCGCGTTCCACCAGCATGGCATTGTACACCTCGCGCGGGTTCTGGTGCTTGCTGATGAGGTTGTAGAGCGTGGGCTGGGTGAACTTGGGCTCGTCCGACTCGTTGTGGCCGTGGCGGCGGTAGCACACCATATCAATGAAGATATCGGCGTGGAACTGCTGGCGGTACTCGGTGGCGAGCTGCACGGCAAACACCACAGCTTCGGGGTCGTCGCCGTTCACGTGCATCACCGGCGCATCAATAATCTTGGCCAGGTCGGTGCAGTAGATGCTGGAGCGGGCGTCTTCAAAGTCGGTGGTGAAGCCCACCTGGTTGTTGATAACGAAGTGCAGCGTGCCGCCGGTCTTGTAGCCTTCCAGCTGCGACATCTGCGTCACCTCGTAGCCGATGCCCTGGCCCGCCACGGCAGCGTCGCCGTGGATGAGGATGGGCAGCACCTTGTTGTAGTCGCCTGCGTAGCCGTGGTCGAGCTTGGCGCGCACGAAGCCTTCTACCACGGGGTTCACCGCTTCCAGGTGTGAGGGGTTAGGCGCCAGTTTCAGGTTGACGGTGTGGCCGGCGGCTTCTACCTGGCTGCTGTAGCCCATGTGGTACTTCACGTCGCCGTCGCCCATAGTCAGGTCCGGTACGGCTGTGCCCTGGAACTCGGAGAAGATCTGCTCATAGGTTTTGCCCATGATGTTGGCCAGCACATTGAGCCGGCCGCGGTGGGCCATGCCAATCATCACCTCTTCCACCCCCAGCTCGGCTCCCTTACGAATCATGGCGTCGAGGGCCGGAATAGTGGTTTCGCCGCCTTCCAGCGAGAAGCGCTTCTGCCCCAGAAACTTCGTGTGCAGAAAGTTCTCAAACACCACCGCCTCGTTGAGCTTGCTCAGAATGCGTTTTTTGTAGTCGAGGCTGGGTTTGAAGCTAAGCGAGTCCTTTTCCACTTTTTCGCGGAACCAGTCGAGCACCTGCGGGTCGCGGATGTACATGTACTCGAAGCCGATGCTGCGGGTGTATATCTTTTGCAGCGCCGCCACAATGTCGCGCAGCGTAGCATTTGGCCCCAAGCCGAGTACTTCGCCGTTTTTGAAGGTAGTATCCAGGTCAGCCTCGCTCAGGCCAAAGTCCTGTAAGCTCAGGCGTGCTTTCCGGTCTTTCCGCTCCCGCACCGGGTTGGTACGGGCCACGAGGTGGCCGCGGCTCCGGTAGGCATGAATCAGGTTGCGTACTTGAGTTTCCTTATCGGCCGCTACCGTGTCAACGGCCCGGATGACGGGCGCATTATCGGTGCTGGCGGGCGTGCTCAGCACTCCCGAGCCGGGTACCTGCGCTGCATCGTCGCCCTCCGGAAATTGTTGCGAGAAGTCATAGCCCTCAAAAAACTTGCGCCACCCAAAATCGACGGATTCCGGATTTTGCTGGTAGCTGCGGTACAGCTCCTCAATGGCTGCAACATCAGCGTTGGCTATATAAGTGTAGTTGTCCATGTGGTGGGAACTGGTGTAGTCAGGTGTAAAGGTAACCAGCCTAAGTGCAAAGCCAAACTATGCATTCGCATATGCAAATCTACTTGTTTCTCAGCTCCGTGTGCTTGCATACAGAGGCGTCTCCTTTCGCTGAACCCCAATCTATTAAATAAAACCAGAAGCTATTTCTATCATCAAATCAATATCTCCTACCTGCCAGACTTTGCAACTTGCAGTAATATGCTTATAAACTAGGTTCTGGAACGCCATGGTCGGAACACCCATGCTAGGCTGTATGGACAGCTATTAGAAACAGCAAAAGGAAGAACGTCCTGCTTCATCTGGCGTCCACGTAGCCTTTAATAGGTTGGTACCAAACAGACGGTAAACAAGCTGGAAATATATACTCGGGGCTTAATTAGTAAGCTGAACACCGTGTCCAGACTATACGCTTACATGCCTGACTGGTTAGCGGAGGCACATACCAGTGCTACATGAGGTGTCCAGTCGCCTCGGATATTCTACAGCCTATCACAAGCTGCACAGTCATTCATTTCCAAAATTAGCCTTACCTTTGGAGCCCTCTTACACGCCGTTATTTTACAAGTACAACCTTTTATAATAATTATTAAATTAAACACCCGTTTTTGCGGTAAATCAGGCTGTTTCTGGCTGTTGTGCCACTAACTATACTTACCGGGGCAACTCTGTAGCACAGGCTACCAGGCTGCTCTTCCCATTAGCCGAGTCGGGCCGGCTGCCTATCCTCTCCGGGCTAAGCGAGAGTTCACGAACCCTTAACTCATGTCCATTGCCTTATTCCTGCTGACCTTCCTGTTTCCTCCCCGCACGATTTCTGCCCCAGCTCTGGCCCTGCCCTCCACCGTTGCCAGCCTGAGCCCCCGTCCGGTCCCCGTTGCGGTACCGGTAATGCCTACTAAGAAGGCCCCCAAGAACCTGTCGTATACCGTTACGGCAACTACGTACTGGCCCGAGACGGGCCAAACCGATGCGGAGCCGATGGAAACTGCCGACGGCTCCCGGATTCCGACCCGCCATTCCAGCAAAACCCGCTGGCTGGCCGTCTCCCGCGACTTGCTTTCGCACTGGGGCGGCCCTTTCCGCTACGGCGACACGGTGCGCGTAGCCGGCATTTCCGACGCCCTCGATGGCGTATACATCATCCACGACACCATGAACCGCCGCCACCGCCACTGCGTGGACGTGCTGGTGAGTGAGCGGGAGTGCAAAAATGGCTTAGAAGGCCGCTGGACCGGCATCAAGCTCTCCAGATTTACGGCGCCGCTGCTCTGGCGCGCCGGCTAATACCTAGAACTACATGGCTTCCGGCTTCTCTGGCCCGTACGTGTGCAGCGTGCGGGGGTGTCCGTCCGCATCATACAGGAAGGTGAGCGGTTGAGCCGGGTCGCGCAGGATGTCGCTAAGCGGAATCTGCCAGCGTTTCCACATTTCCAGCAACGACTGCGCATAAGCGCTGTTCTCCCAGGGGTTGAACACGCCGACGTTGATATCGTCGATGAACGTGTCGAGCACAACGTGCGTGTCGCCGGGGCGCACGGGGCGCGGGAAGTAATCGGGAATGACGTTGAGCAGGTAGGCGGCGTAGTACACCCGCGCCTTGAACTCAGCCACTTGCACGGGGTGCAGGGGCCGGTAGGCATCCTGGTACACCCGGCCCATGGCCTGCCGGATGATGCCGTTGTCGACCAGGCACGCCACCAGCACGGTTTCGTTCAGCTTGATGCTGAAGGCCAGGGTGCTCAGGTCATCGTCGTAGGCGAAAGGCAGGTCGTCTTCGCGCGGGTCGGTTTCGAGGATGAACACGGAGCCGGGCGTGAAGTCGTCGTACTCCATGGGTACGCGCAAGGCTTGCAACGGCTGGAAAAATGCCTGGAACCGGCGCAGGAGCTGGGCGTTTTCGGCCAATGGATACTGCGGCCGGGCTAGGGGGGTCAGCTCCTGAAGCAGCTCGGTGACCAGGATGCCGTAGAACATTTTTCCCAGCCACAAAAACAGCAGCTGCTCATCCAACTCCCGGAAGCCGGCCACCCCGCGTGCCGCCGTGGCTTCTATCTGGGCTTCCAGCGGCTCTACGTGCCGGGTACGGCAACGCGGGCAGCAGGCAATACGCAGGTCCTGATACGCGACAATGCTCAGATCGAGCAGCCGGATTTGCCGCTCGTGCAGGTGGTAGCGCGTCATCAGCCAGTCTCCAAACACGGGCACCGTGTCGTGGGGCGGCGTGGTGGGCGCTCCGCACAGGAAACACTGCTGCATGCCAAACCGCATCGTATCGAACGGGTCATACAGCGTAAGGTGGGCGGCAGGTTGAGGCTGAGCAGGCATGGCGAGTAGCTGAGGCTGCAAAGCTACGGCGCGGCTCCGGCAGAAACGGCTAGCTGCCTGCTTTTCTACATGCAGGTCTGCTGTGGCAAGACACTTAAAACCCCACGCTCCGGCTGCGAATGACCAGGGCGTGGGGTTTTGCAGCTTTGTTCAAAAAACTCAGCTACAGTACGTTAGCATTAAATCGTCGTGCCCCGGCAAGTGGATACCCGATGGAGCAGGACGGTCTGATATTGAAGCCGCAGGTTGTTTGGGCTAGCGCGACAAGGCGGAGCCGAGCTTGATGAGCTGTTTGCCGAGCTGAGCTAGTGGGCCGCTGTAGCCATCGGTGGTTTCGTCGGCTACTTTGGAGGTTTCGGCGCCCAGAGTCGCCAGCGTCTCGGCTAGGGCGTGGGGCGAGGTGTCGGCGGTAGTCAGCTGCTCGCGCAGCGTTACCAGCTCCTGAATGATTTTGGCCAGACCGGTACGCTCAGAAGCGCGCAGCACTTGTTCCCAACGCTCAATTTCTTGCAGGCCGTGCTGGTCGTTTTTCTCGGGCACGCCATTGCTGAGCAGGGCCAGGGTATCGTCGAGCAGGGCTGAGTTTTGCTGGTCGGTTACGTCGAGCGGCACGTTAGGAACGGGCGGCGTGGTGGGCGAAGTGGAGGCAGTGGAATCCATAGAAACAAAGAATTAGGGGGCGAGCGTACTGGCCTATACTTGCCCGGCCCCAGAAAAGTTGACTTCCTGCCCAGCCCGCCTGCTTTGGCGGTTGGCAAGGCGTGGTCTGGCCGGAAACTTGCGGGGCGAGGCGGCTTGCCTATGCTCTACACTTACCTCTCCGCTCCTTTTTCTGATTCGGTTCGCCACCACCAGTTTACAGCCTTGGCGCAGGCCCTGGCCGCCGACGCCGCGGCTCCCGACACTGTGCTGCTGGGCCAGCTACCCGTGGAAGCCGCCGGGCAGCAGGTGCTGCTCGATGCCGTGGTGCTGCGCCCACATAGCATCACGCTGCTGCTGCTGGTGCCGGGCGGCGGCCTGCTGCACATCCCCGATTTTCGCTTCAGTGCTTGGCGCCTCGCCGGGACCCCGCTCACCGGCACCAGCCCCAACGACGGCGCCGACGACAACCCTTACCAGCAGTTTCAGCGCCAGCGCGAGGCGCTGGCCCGCTGGCTGGCTGGGCAGCTGCCCGCCGAAACGGCCAACCTACAATTTATCAGCGGACTGGTGGTGTTTGCCGAGCCCGTTCGGTTTGGGCCGGAAGTGGAAGCGCGCATGAGTGAGGTGCCGGCGGCGTCCACGTTTCATCTGCTGCCCGACCCCAGCCGCTTCACCCGCCGCCTGGCCCAGCTGGCCACCCCCGAAATTGACCTGAGCCCCGCCGACCTGCGCCAGCTGGCCGCCGAGCTGGGCGCCCAGGCCCAGGCAGCTCCCGTTACGGAGCCAGAAACGGCGCCAGTGCCGGCTGGCCCCACCGACTTGCTGCGCCAGAAAGCCGGCCAACTCTGGCGTTGGCTGGGGGCCGAAGACCTCGATGAGCTGGACCGCACCGACACGGGCTACGAAGTGGCGGATGTGGCGGCCCGTAACCAGGAAAAAGCCCAGCTGGAAGAGTTGCGGGCCAGCTTACAGGCTGAGTTGTCGGGGCAGCTGCAAGCCCTGGAAGCCCGCGAAGCTGAGCGGGAACTGGTTATTTATCGGCTGCGCGAAGAGCTGGCCACCACCCCACCCGTCGCCCCCGAAACGGCCACGCTACAAGCCCGGTTGAGCGTTGAGAACCAGGAAAAAGAAGCGTTAGAAGCCACTATCCGCGACTACCGGGCCGAGTCGGAAGCCCGCAACCAGCAGCTGGACCGGAAGATTCAGCAGCTTGATGCCCTCATCAACCGGTTATCAGCAACGCCGGCAGCGGCTCCAGCTCCGGCAGCTCCGGCAATGCCGTCTGCCACCGCCGCACCAGTTGCCGTACCACCTGAACCCGTGCGCCCGGCGCCTGCCCCGGCGGCCGCCGTTTCGCCGCAACCTTCTTCCCCACCAAAGGCTACCATTGGCCGGCCCGCCGAGGCTGTGAGCGGCTGGCTGCCAGATGTGCAAGGCCTCGGGCACCGCTTCGTTCAGCTGCTAGGCAAGGTGGGCCAGGTACCGCGGCCCGCGCTACTTGCTGGCTTGGGTGGATTGCTACTCGTTTTTGTGGTGTGGCTGCTGCTGCGCAACACCAACCAGGCGCCCACACCATTCCGGCAAGGGCAACGCTGGGGCCTGCTCACGTCCGGCGGCGACACGCTGCTGCCGGCCCGCTACGCCTCTATTGGGGAGTTCCGGAATGAGCGGGCGGTGGTGGAACAGGATGGGGTGTTTGGCTTCGTGGATGCCGAAGGAAAGGAAGTGGTGCCGCCCGCCTACGACGCCCTGTATCCGTATGCCGGCGGCTACGCCCGCGCCCGGGTGGATAAGCTGTACACGTTTCTGGATGAGCAAGGCGCAGAATTTGGCGCCTACTACTACAACGCCCGCGACTTTGCCGAAGGCTATGCCGCCGTGCTCGACCACCGGGGCTGGCACTACATCACGGGCCCCGATGAGCCGGCCAAGCCACCGGTTATTTTTCAGGAAGCCTATTCCTTTGACCAGGGCCTGGCCCGAATCAAAACCCAGGGCACCTTCACTTACATCCGCCCTGCTTACCTGGCCGATACCACGGAAGGCACCGCCCCCTTCGGCCGCTACCGCACCGCCGCCGACTTCGACACCCAGGGCCGCGCCCGGGTGCTGCACAACGGCCGCAGCTTCCTGCTAAACCGCGACGGTGAGGAGGTAGAACAGTAACCACAGACCACAGAGTAAACGGATTTTAAACGGATAGCACAGATGCAGGCGTCTTCTTAGGTCCGCATTCGCGCTATCCGTTCAAAATCTGTTTCATCTATGGTTTCATCTGCGCTATCCGTTCAAAATCCGTTTCATCTGTGGTCTGTGGTTTCAGTCATCGTCCTTGCGGCCGCGCTTCTTCCACTTCTTGTAGCGGCCTTTGCCCTTGCCTTTGCCGCCCCACCACCGCTGCACTTCGGCCAGTACCGATTCGTTGGTGACCAGCACAGCCGGCGCCGGGCGGGTAGCCGGGCGTTCGGGCGAAGCCAGGGCCAGGCGGCCGTCGGGGCCGGTGGCAATGGCCACTGGCTCGCCCAACAGGGTGCAGCCGCGGCCTTCGGGCAGCTCGGTGCGGCGGCCGTCGCGCTCCACCACGAAGCCGTCGCGAGTGATGGTGCGGCCGTTGGGCAGGCGGGCGTCGCGCGTCATGGGCCGCTGCTGGCCGTTGCGCACCACGTACATGGTGCCATCTACCCGCCGAAAGCCGTCGTCGGCCTGGGCAGCGGCCGAGCCGGCTGAAACAAGCAGCAACAGCAGTAAAGCTACAGCGCCGAGGCGGGGCCGCCCGAGGCAGTGGGAGTATAAACCTTCCATAAAGTAACAGATGCAGGCAGAACCACTCCGGGCGCTGGCCTCGCGCTACGCGGACTGGCGGAGGGAGGTTGGCCCTGGAGCAAAGGCGGGGCCAGGATTTTTTGCCCGGTCCTGCTCAGTCGGGCGGGTTACCTTCTGGCACCCTGCCCGATTAAGCGCCGAGTGGCAGCTGGCTGCTGCCCGCCGTTTTTCACTTTTTATCTGACTTCCCATGAAAGCCATTTTCAAGTCCCTGTTTGTTGCCGCCGCTGTTTCGTTTGCCGCCACTTCCTGCACCCAGGAAGGCAAAGAAAACGCCGAAGCTGCCGCTAACAACACCGAAGCCGCCGCCGAAAACGCCGGCGACGCTGCCGCTGCCGAAGCCCAAAACGCTGCCGCCGCCACCGACAACGCCCTCGAGAAAGCTGGCCAGGCCACGGAAAACGCCGTAGAAAACGCCGCCGACAAAACCGAAGCCGCTGCTGACAAAGCCGCTGCCGAAACCAAAGCCGCCGCCAACAAAGCCGAAGCCGCTACCGAAGCTGCCACCGGTGAGGCTGCCGCCGAAATGAACGCTGCTACCAAGAAAGACTAAGCATTATGCACCGATTGCCAGCGCCGCCGCTTGTTGCCGGCTGCTGGAAGTCTGCAAGCCCACTCCTGCTCAGGAGTGGGCTTGTTTTTTGGCCGGGCTGCCGTGGACGGAAGTGCCCGGCGACCCTATCGGCTCCGGGCTGTGGGCCAGCTCCAGCAGCACTTCGTAGTAGGGCCGCCCCACCATGCGGGCGCGCAGCCAGCTGTAGAAGCTCAGGGCCTGCAAGTCTTCCTGCTCCAGGGGCAAAAACGACGGCATGCAGCTCACCCGCTCGGCGAAGGCCGGCCGGCTGGCGGCCGCGGGGTCGTCGATGATTTCGCGCACCCGTTGCAGGTAGGCCAGCACGTAGCCGTAGGGGCCACCATCGGGGCTGGCCCGCTCCCGCAGCATGCGCTCAATAGCCCGCAGGCGGTTCAGGGCCAGGTCGGGGTGGCCCAGCTCCAGCTGCACCAGCATCTCGCCCAGGTTGCGGTTGAGCACCCATTCCAGGCCCATTTCTTGCTCGCAGTAGTGGTCGGAGCGGCCAATGGCTTGCAGCACCTGGTTGGTTTTCTGAAACTGACCCTCGGCGAAATAATGAAAGCCCAACCCCAGCCGGGCCGTGAGCTGGTCGCGGGAGCTGAGCGGCTCGCGCAGCACCTGCTCCAGCAAGGCAATGCTTTCGGTGTTGCGGCGTAGAAAGCCATAGTTGGCGGCCAGCAGAAAGGTGTGCTTGGGCAGCATATCGGCCTGGTGGCGGCGCGGACCCGCCTCCAGCACAGCCCGCAGCTTCTCCAGATACTCCACCGACTCCTGAAAGCGCCGGATGCGGTACAGGGCGTGGGCAATCATGTAGAGCAGGCCGGCCTGGGCTTCGTTGTGGGCCGGCTGGAAGCCGTGGCGCTTTTCCATGAGGTGGTAGCAGCGCATCACAAACGGCGCGAACGTGGCAAAGTCGCGGCGCACCAGCATGGCCGACCGGGCCAGCGACATGAGCCGGTAGAGCAGGGCCGGGCGCCGGGCAAAAGCTTCCTGCAAGTCATACTCGCGCAGCACTTCCTGCAAGATGCCGTCGAACGACTCGCCGCCCCGGCCGCGGGCCCGCGCCGCCCGCAGCCGCTGCCGGATCAGGCTGTCGGCAATGTTGGCGCGCTCTTCTTCGTCGGCGTACTTCTTGTTGAGGTGGCGGCGCCGGATGATGTCGTCCAGCTCGTCGGCGTGGGCGGGGCCGGCGTGGGTGATTTGCAGGTTATAGACGGCGTTGAGCAGCTCGTACTGTTCGTTTTGGGCGGCCAGCTTTTCGGCTTTGCGCAACATGCTCCAGGCCAGGCGCGGCACGCCGGCCCCCAGCAGGTACTGGGCCAGCGTGAGCAGCCCCCGCACGGAGGAAGCCGCCGTGGGGTCTTGCTGGCGCTGGCGCAAGAGCAGAAAGTCGGTGAGGTGGCGCATGAGCCGCTTGCGCAGGGCGTAGTAGGCCACGGCGTTGGGCTCATCGGGGTAGAGGCGGGCCAGCAGCTGCTCGGTGGTGTACTCGCGGGTCTGAATCAGCAGGTCGTAGAGCTGCACGTCCATGCGGCCCTTGGCCTTGCGGCGCTGGCGCTGAATAAACTGCCGAAATTCTTTCCGGTCATCTAGGGAAAATGTAGCCAGCGTCGTACGTAAATCATCCATCACAAAACAGTCGATAAACTTCTTCAAGTATAGCTGATTATCTATTCCTATGCACATACCATTGGCTGTACGGGCTGGTGCACCCGCTGAGCAGCGGCAGTTTCTCTTCGGGCTAAAGCGGCGGGCAGGCGGCTAACTCAACCTTATATAAGCCAGAACACGTATCCGGCCTATTCAGCTCACTAACCTAAACCGTCGAACATGGCAACTTCCGATACGCTGCTGGCCGCCGTGCCCGCCACCGCTTCTTCTGGCCTGCGGGCCCTGGCCCGGTTTGGTTTTGCTGCCAAGGGCGTGGTGTATATACTGCTGGGGCTGCTAGCCCTGCTGGCAGCCACCGGCCAGCAAGGCGGCCAAACCGCCGACAAAAAGCAAGCCGTGCAGACGCTGCAAGGCCTGCCCGGCGGACCGCTGCTGCTGGGCCTCATTGCATTCGGCCTGCTGGGCTACATCGTGTGGCGCTTCACCCAAGCCCTGCGCGACACGGAAGGCAAGGGCTCCGGGGTTAAAGGCATCGGGCGGCGCCTGGGCTACGCCGGCAGCGGCTTGCTGTACGCTAGTCTGGCTTGGTACGCGGCTCAACTGGCCCTACGCGGCTCCAGCAGTGCCAGCAACGGCCAACAGACGCTGATAGCTAAAGTGCTGGCGTGGCCAGCCGGCGAGTGGCTGATATTGCTGGTGGGCGTGGCCATTATTGGGGGCGGTTTGTATCAGATTTACCGGGCCTACTCGGGCTCGTTTCAGAAGCACGTGAATGCTAGCGAGTTGCCCGCCGCGCAACGCAGCATCGTGTACCGCACCGGGCAGGTGGGTTACACGGCCCGCGGCATCGTCATGGCCCTTATTGGCTACTTCTTTGTGCAGGCCGGCCGCCATTCCAGCGCCCAAGCCGCCGGCGACACCGAACAAGCCTTCGACCTGCTCTCTACTATGGGCCCGGCCGTGCTGGGCATTGTAGCCCTGGGCCTGATGGCCTACGGCGTGTATATGCTGGTGCAGGCCCGCTACCCCGTATTGCGCGGCGTGTAAACTTAAAAATGAGAGGTTAGAAGTGAGACAGTAGACAGCTAGTCCCACCGGGGCGGCATGTTGGCAGTAAGGCTAAGCCAGCAGAACAGCAAAGTCTTAGCCGGTCATCCCCACTACCACCTGTATGTATTGCCCCGCTGGGACTTTGAATCGTTCAACAGACGTTGTACCATCGACATGGTGAGGCTGTCGTTATCTCACTTCTCACCTCTTACCTCTCACTTCTCATTCCGCCACGTAGTCGCTCAGGTACTGGTACCGCTCGGTGAGGCGGCCGGCGCGGGCAATGATGGCGCGCTCCACTACGTCGTCAAGGTGGCCGTCGGCGGCGCCCACCAGGTGGGGAAACACGTTGTCGAGTAGCTGGCGGCCGAAGTCGCGGGAGGCGTTGCGGGGCAGCTCGCAGGGCAGGTTGTCCACGGCCATGACGGTGATGTTAGACGGCCCCGAGTACGCCGGCTCCAGTTCGCCAGTCTGGCAGTTGTAGTCGTAAGCCGGCGCCGGGATGCTGCTGGCGCGCTTGGTGGTGGGGATAGAGCCGTTGACGTCGCAGGTTACGTCGGCAATGGTGTTGATGCGGAAATCGGGGCGGCGCGTGTCAGCTTCCTCGAACAGGCGCGGGGCCGCCGGGTGCCAGTAGGCGCAGGCAATGAGCAGGTCTGTCACCGGCAAAAATTTGCCGAACGTAGACTCATACTCCTCGGGGTAGCGGTGGAAGTCGGGCGTGTCCCAGACGCGGCCGTCGCGGCGGCGGTTGTAGTCACTGCTGCGCAGCTGGGTGTACACGGGCTCCCGGAAGTCGTGGTACAGGTAATCGTATACGCTTACTTGCCGCAGGCCCATGCGGTTCAGCACTTCCACGGCGCCCTGGGCCACGCGCCCCGTACCGGTCACGGCCATCTTAATGGGCGGCAGTTTTTTCACCTTAAAAAACTCTTCCTGCATGTCCTCCATATCGACGCACTGCCAGGCCGGCTTCAGCTCGTAGAGGCCATGCTTGCGGCCGTAGGTCAGCAGGCCGTTGTAGGCTCCTACAATGCCGGCCCAGCGCCCAAACGCCACGATTCGCTCCCCCTGCTCGTTGGTCAGCAGCTCGTAGTCGATAAGGGTAATGTTCTTCTTCAGTACCTGCCGCAGCAGCTCCCGGTTGGCGGGCTGCTTCTTGACGGTATGGGAGAAGAACAGGTAGGTTTTGCCTGGAATCAGCTGGTTGACCGGCACCTCTTTCACGCCCATCAGAATGTCGCAATCCGCCACATCGGGCCGCACCGTAATGCCCAGGTCGCGGTACTCCTGGTCCTTGAAGCACCGAATGGCGCTTTCCTGCACAACTATCTGCAAACCGGGATACGTGCTTTCGGCTTCCACGCATTTTTTGGGCGTGAGCGGTACGCGCTTGTCGGGTGGGGTTTTGCCTTCGCAGATGAGGCCAATGGTGAGAGGGCGCATGGTGGGGGTGGTTGGGACAGTAAAGGTAGCAAGGCGCCCGACTGAACCGATGCTGCTGATGGCGCGCGGCTGCGCCCCGTGCTCCCTATTCGGGAGGACTTCCCACGCCAAACATTTGCCCACTTATCGGTTTAAGGGTGAAGCCTTTTCGCGCTACCTTTGTAGGAGCCCGCACCGGGCTGCCCCACTCGCCACCCTTACCCACTCATTTATGTTGCTGAAGACCAAGCCCGCCGACGTGTTCGTGGACCGCCACAACGGCCCCGACGACGCGGCCGTGGCCGACATGCTGCGCGCCATCGGTGTGGCGTCGATTGACCAGCTCATCGACGAAACTGTGCCGGCTGCCATCCGCCTGAAGAAGCCGCTGAACCTGCCCGCTGCCCTCACGGAGCGGGCTTTTTTGGCGAAGTTCAAGCAGATTGCCGGCCAAAACCACCTGTTTAAAAACTACATCGGCCTGGGCTACCACGACACCCAGCTCCCGCCCGTTATTCAACGCAACATCCTCGAAAATCCCGGCTGGTACACGGCCTACACGCCCTACCAGGCCGAAATTGCCCAGGGCCGCCTCGAAGCTCTCATCAATTATCAGACGATGATAATTGACCTCACGGGGCTGGAAATTGCCAACGCCAGCCTGCTCGACGAAGGCACCGCCGCCGCCGAGGTGCTGCACATGTTTCATTCCCAGACCAAGAAGAAAAACGCCACCAAGTTTTTCATTTCCGAGCAAGTACTGCCCCAGACCATCGACGTGGTGCGCACCCGCGCGACGCCCCTGGGCATTGAGGTGGTGGTAGGCGACCACCGCACCGCCGACCTCTCGGAAGAGGCCCTGTTTGGCGCCCTGCTGCAATACCCGGCCGCCGACGGCGCCGTGTACGACTACACCGACTTCATCGGTCAAGCCCACGCCCAAGGCCTGTTCGTGGCTGTAGCCGCCGACTTGCTGGCCCTTACCCTGCTCACACCCCCCGGCGAAATGGGTGCCGACGCTTGCGTGGGCAACTCCCAGCGGTTTGGCGTGCCGATGGGCTACGGCGGCCCGCACGCCGGCTTCCTGAGCACCCGCGACCAGTTCAAGCGCGTGATTCCCGGCCGTATCATCGGCCAGAGCATCGACGCCACCGGCAACAAGGCCTACCGCATGGCCCTGCAAACCCGCGAGCAGCACATCCGCCGCGAAAAAGCCACCTCCAACATCTGCACGGCCCAGGTGCTGCTGTCGGTGCTGGCCGGCATGTTTGCCGTGTACCACGGCCCGGAGCGCCTGCGCCAGATTGCCGCCAACGTGCACGCCGCCACCCAGGTGCTCGACCAAGAATTGAAAGCCCTGGGCCTCGACCAGCGCAACGAGTTCTACTTCGACACGCTCGACATCAAGCTCGAAAGCCCGGAGTTGCAACAGGCCATCCGCCGGGAAGCCGAAGCGGCGGGTATCAACTTCCGCTACTTCGAGGAGCACGGCACGCCGCGCGTGGGCATCTCGCTGCACCAGAACACGGAAATCGAAGACGTGCGCGACATTGTGGCCGTGTTCAGCAAGGTGCTGGGCCGCACAGGCAAGGCCGCACTGGAGCTGCCGGCCGAAGTGTCGGTGAACTGGCCTAACAGTCTGATTCGTAGGAGTGAGTATCTGACCCACCCGGTATTCAACTCGCACCACGCCGAGCACGAGATGCTGCGCTACATGAAGCAGCTCGAAAACAAGGACCTGAGCCTGGCCCACTCCATGATTCCGCTGGGCTCGTGCACGATGAAGCTCAACGCCACCGCCGAAATGATTCCGGTGACGTGGCCGGAAATCGGGGGCTTGCACCCCTTCGCGCCGCGTGAGCAGGCGCAGGGCTACGCTCAGATTTTCCGGGACCTGGAAGCCTGGCTGTGCGAAGTGACGGGCTTTGCGGCCGTGAGCTTGCAGCCTAACTCGGGGGCCCAAGGCGAGTATGCCGGCCTGCTGGCCATCAAAGGCTACCACGACGCCCGCGGCGACCAGCACCGCACCGTGGCCCTGATTCCGGCCTCGGCCCACGGCACCAACCCCGCTTCGGCCGTCATGGCCGGCATGACGGTGGTGGTGGTGAAAAGCACCGAGGAAGGCAACATCGACGTGCAGGACCTTAAGGCCAAAGCCGCCCAGTACGCCGACACGCTCAGCTGCCTGATGGTGACCTACCCCAGCACTCACGGTGTGTATGAGGAAACCATCATCGACATTTGCCAGACCATCCACCAGCACGGCGGCCGGGTGTACATGGACGGCGCCAACATGAACGCCCAGGTGGGCCTGACCTCACCGGCCACCATTGGCGCCGACGTGTGCCACCTCAACCTGCACAAAACCTTCTGCATCCCGCACGGCGGCGGTGGCCCCGGCGTGGGCCCCATTGGCGTGGTAGCCGACCTGGCGCCCTATCTGCCCGGCCACGCCGTGGTAGACGCCGATGGCCGCACGGCCGGCGCGGTGTCGGCGGCTCCCTGGGGCTCGGCCAGCATCCTGCCCATCTCCTACGCCTACATCAGCATGATGGGCGGCGAAGGCCTGACCCAGGCCACGCGCATCGCCATCCTGAATGCCAACTACATCAAGGCCCGCCTGGAGGCGCATTACCCCGTGCTCTACACCGGCCAGAACGGCCGCTGCGCCCACGAAATGATTCTAGACTGCCGCCAGTTCAAGAAGGCCGGTATCGAAGTCGAGGACATTGCCAAGCGCCTGATGGACTACGGCTTCCACGCCCCCACCGTAAGCTTCCCGGTAGCCGGCACGCTGATGGTGGAGCCCACCGAGTCGGAAAGCAAGGAGGAGCTGGACCGCTTCATTGAGGCCATGATCAGCATCCGCCAGGAAATTGCCGAGGTGGAAGCCGGCCGCGCCGACCAGAAAGACAACGTGCTCAAGCACGCCCCGCACACCGCCGCCGTTGCCCTCACCCACGAGTGGACCCGCCCCTACTCCCGCGAGCAGGCCGTGTACCCCACCGCCTACGTGCGCGCCAACAAGTTCTGGCCCTCAGTGTCACGCATTGACTCCGCTTACGGCGACCGGAACCTCATCTGCGCCTGCACACCCATCGAACAGTACGCCGACGCCGAGGAGAAGCTGGTCGAAACCGACAAAGGCCCCTCGTATTAGAGCTTAGACAGTGAGACATGAGAAGTTAGATTTTTAGCCCTACTTCTCAAAAGCACAGAGGCCCCGCAACGATGGTTGCGGGGCCTTTTTTGTGGTGCAGATTGGCCCCTTCCCAAGGCTTTTTCGGTGGTCAAACAGGCAGCAAAATTATTCGTCATGCCGCGTATTTTCGGGAACGACGGCCCAGGCGCCACTGTTCTTATCACGACGCCAAACGAAGCACTTAGCGTCTGCTGCCGCTTGGCTTTTCATTCACTGATTTCCCTCTTATATGAACCGCATTTCCCGTTTTCTGGCTCGGCCGCTGGCGTTGTCAGTGCTGGGTCTTTCGCTGCTGCTCGGCGTGAGCGGCTGCGCTTCCACGGCCCGCGTGGGAGTGAATACAGACTTCGACCACTCGGTCAACTTCCGCACCTACAAAACCTGGGCCTGGTACCCCCAGCAGCCCACTGACACCGAAGGCGGCCCGGCTCAGGGCTACCAGTCGTTCCTGGACAAGCGCATCCGGGCGGCGGTAGAGCGGGAGCTGGCACAGAAGGGCCTCACCTTCACCGACAAGAACCCGGACGTGTACGTGGCTTACAGCGCCCGTGTGGAAGACAAGCAGCGGGCTAACCCCGGCGCCTTCGGTGGCTACCCGTTCTGGTACGGCTACGGCGGCTGGTACGGCCGCGGCCTGCCCCCCGTCACCGACTACAAAGCCGGCACGGTCATCATCGACTTGGTGGATGCCCGCCGCAAGGAGCTAGCGTGGCGCGGCCAGGGCCAAGCCCAACTCGACGAGCAAACCATTTCGGAAACTGAAGTGCACCGCATCGTCAACAGCATTCTGGGTAACTACCCGCCCCACGATCAGCAAGCCCGCCGGTAAGGCTGCCCTTGACTTCAACTCACAAAGAAGCCCTTTCCTGTAGTAGGAAAGGGCTTTTTCGTTGACTAGTATCAGGTCTGTCCATCACTGCTTACGGCGAAGTTTATCTATGTACTCCCTGACCTGATGGTGGGGAATTAACCGCCCGGCTGCTTGGTCTGCCAAACCCAGTTCTATGGAACGCAAAACGTAGAGCTGCAACATTAGATCATCCAGCATGGAATCTGCTGGCAGCTGGTCTACTACTTCGTGAATCCTTTGTTTCAGTGCCTTTTCCATCAGTAGTGATACTTAGGAAAAATTAAATCGGCACGTTGACGTGGCGCTCGGCGTGGTAGGAGCTGCGCACGAGTGGGCCGCTTTCCACGTACTTCAGGCCACGGCGCAGGCCCTCTTCCCGGTAATGGGCGAACAGGTCGGGATGGATGAACTCGGCTACTTCGAGGTGGCGCTTGGTGGGTTGCAGGTACTGGCCCAGGGTCAGGATGTCGAGGCCGTTGGCAACGAGGTCGTCCATGGCGCGGTACATCTCCTCCTTGGTTTCGCCCAGGCCTAGCATGATGCCCGACTTGGTGCGCTTACCGGCCTGCTTGGTACGCCGAATCTGCTCCAGGCTCCGGTCGTACTTGGCCTGGGGGCGCACCAGGCGGTAGAGGCTACCCACAGTTTCCATGTTGTGCGACACCACTTCCTGCCCACCTGCAATCATCACGTCCAGGGCGTCCCAGTTGGCCTTTACGTCCGGAATCAGGGTTTCGATGGTGGTTTCGGGGCTGAGCTGCTTGACGCGCACCACGGTTTCGTGCCAGATGCTAGCGCCCCGGTCCTTTAGCTCGTCGCGGTTGACGGAGGTAATGACGGCGTGCTTGACGCCCATCAACAAAATGGCCTCGGCCACGCGGCGGGGCTCATCGGTATCGTACTCAGTGGGTCGGCCGGTGGCTACGGCGCAGAACGAGCAGGAACGGGTGCATACGTTGCCCAGAATCATGAACGTAGCCGTGCCCGCGCCCCAGCACTCGCCCATGTTGGGGCAGTTGCCCGACTCACAAATGGTGTGCAGCTTATGCTCATCCACCAAACGGCGCACATTGGCGTAGGCCGGGCCCACGGGCAGCTTCACGCGCAGCCAGTCCGGCTTGCGGGGCTTGGCAGGCACGGCGGGAGCCGCCGCTTGGGGCTGAATAATAGGCAGGGTCAGCAACAGGTCGTCCATGCTGCAAAGGTAACGGGGGATGGTGTGAGATGGAGACAGCCGGACCGGGACTTTGTTTGCGGAGGGGCAGAGGCTGTAGCACAAACGTATAGCTCGCGTATCCCACATTGTTGGGGCGGCATCGTTCTAATACCCGCCAACATGCGAACTACAACCGTAGATCAGCGCAGCTATAGTTTGCGCTTCAACGCTACAGCTTAATTGCGCTGGCCCAGGTACAAGGTGAGGTACACCGAGGGGAAAAACAGGTCGTTGAGGCTGTCGTCGGTTACCAGGCTACTGCGCAGGATGGTAAGGCGTTTAGGGTAGGCTTCCACCAAAGCCCCGGTTTCGATACCGGCCACGGCGTCGCGGTAGCGGCCATACTCGAAGCTGAGCGCCGCCCGCAGGTGGGCACCCACGTTGACTCTGGTCTCGCTGACGCCGGTGAACAGCGGGGCCCGGTCAATAACCAGCTGGGTTTGTCCGTGCTTGTCGGGGTCGTACTGCTCGTTGCGGATGTCGATGGCGGCGCCGGGTACCGGCCGGCCCTGACCGTCGCGCTGGGTGTAGTCGTAGGTGATGTAGTAGGGCATGAGCAGGCCAATAGAAGGGCCGGCTCCGACCAAAGCATTTACCTGCACGCCCGACTCAGCGGCTTTGCGGAAGATGACGCGCTGCACCCCCACCGATGGACGCAGCACGAACAAGTAATTGGCCTTGCCCGGCACGTAGCCCCCGCCCGTGAAGGGGCTGATAATTTTCTGCTCTTTGGGGTGCTTCACCTCCACGGCTTCAATGCCCCAGAACCGGGCCCACTCCTGGCTGAGCACGCGCGTAGACCGCACCGATGCCCCGCCGATAAGGCCGCCGCGGGTGTTGAAGTTGACGCCGTACACAAATTCCTTGCGGTAGGGGGGCTCATCGTTGGCCGAGGCGGCCGGCGCGGTGCGCTGCTGGGCCAGGGCCGCCGGCCCCACGCTCAGCAAACCGAGAAGCAAGGTTCTTTGGGAAGCAGATAGAACACGCACGGGACAGAGAGAGCAGCAAAGACGATGAAGATGACGGAGCGGCTCCGCCACGGAGCCGATACTTCCGAAAGTACGTAAATTTACGAGCATACCGTTACCTTATTTCCTGACCGATGCCTACCGCCACCGCCCACTACGCCGGCCACCTGCGCACCGAAGCCACGCACGTAGCTTCCGGCAACACCATCCTGACCGACGCCCCCGTAGACAACCACGGCCGGGGCGAGGCCTTTTCGCCTACCGACCTGGTAGGCGCGGCCCTGGGCTCCTGCATGATGACCATCATGGGCATTGTGGCCGAGCGACACCAGCTCGACCTGACAGCAGTGCGCTGGGACGTAACCAAGCACATGCTGGCCGAACCCCGGCGCATCGGCCAGCTCGACGTGCATTTTCAGATGCCCGCCTCGCTCACCGACAAGGAACGGGCCGTGTTGGAAAACGCCGCCCGCACCTGCCCCGTGGCTCTCAGCCTCAACCCCGAAATCAAGCAGCAGGTTCAGTTTACATACGCGTAGGTTGCCTCACCCCCCGGCCCCCTCTCCCGTGGAGAGGGGGAGCCAGACGCCAGATCGTTCTGCGCCGCTCTGTCGGCTACCGCCTCCAGTACGGCTACCACTCAGAACGGCAGCAGATGTCACGGCCGCGTAGCGGCCTACAGGTTTGTAGAGGGATGGGAAAGAACAGCATAGCGCCGCGTAGCGGTGCAAGAGACGCCCGAACGTCTCTTGCACCGCTACGCGGCGCTACATTCTTCTACGTGTTATTGCTGCTACACTTCTTGAGCCGCTACGCGGCCACTGTGCTACTATAGGCAGGTAGCCGTTCTGGAGGCGCTAGCCGACGGGGCGGCGCAGAACGTCTGTCGTCAGGCTCCCCCTCTCCACGGGAGAGGGGGCCGGGGGGTGAGGCCTACCCGATTACCTCTTTTACCTCGCTGAGGCGGATGCCCATGTGGGAGGCGTCGTACTGGCACTCGCCGTTTTGGATGAGCAGCAGCTGGGGCGACTCGTGGCGGATGCCGAACTGCTGGGCTATTTCGTTGGAAATGGGGCGGTAGCGCAGCAAATCGAGGTAGTAGAGCGTGGCGCCGCTCAGGTCGGCCTCGGGCCACTGGCGTTCCAGCTTGCTTTTGGCGGCGGCGCTGATGGAGCAGGAAGTGCTGTGCTTGAAGATAAGAACCGGATGCTCGAACGACTCGCGCACAATGTCGGTGAGTTGCTCGGGCTGGGTAAGGGGCTGCCAGGGAGTCATACGGGTGCTTGCTAGGACTTAGGGGTGGAGGCTGGGCGTTTCTTCCGCAGACGCAAACCAATGCGGGATGGTTCGCTTACGCGCGGCGTGCCCGTTCGGTCGAACTGGTAGTTCTGGCGGCCGTCGGTGGGCTTGCGCACGGCCTGGCGCCCACCCTTGCCGGGCGTCACTTCCACCTTGGTCACGGTCAGGTGCGACTCCTTGTATTCGGCTTTGACCTGGCGGGCTTCACGCAGGGCGCGGCGGTTGGCGGCCCGCTGGTGGGCCGGGCTGGTAGATTCCAGCTGGGCATGCGCCGCCGAAGCCTGCCATAGGCTAATCAGCAGCACACCAAATCCAAGTAGACGACGCATGGGGCAGGGGAAGATTAAGGAGAGGGTACTAAAATGCCTTACCACGGCAGCACAATGCCCATAAACTTGCGCTGGCCGACTTTATGCTTGAGGCGGCGGCGCTCATACTTGGGCTTTTTCAGCAGGCCGTTTTTGTCGTAGCTGTTCTTCTCGGTTTTAACGGCCTCCTTTTCTACCACCAGCGCCCGGCCGTCCGCCGATTCGTTGTCGATGTTGCGGGTTTTCTTGGCTTTGGGCTGGGGCGGCCCCTTGGGCGTGGGCAGACGGTAGGGGCGGCACGCGGCGCCCAGTAGCAACAGCAGGACCAGCAGCGGAAACAAGCGGGTGAATTTCAACTTCATGGCGGGCGAAAGAGGCGCGCGGAGTGTAGCAAAAGCTGGGCCGTTGTAAAGCGCGGCCCAGCAGGCACGGAGCCGGATTAATAGCTGCGCAGCTTCTCCACGGTTTCGCGCAGGCGCTGCTGGGGCAAAAACACCTTTTCCAGGGGCGGTGAGAAGGGTACGGCCGTGTCGAGGGAGGCTACGCGGTGCACGGGGGCGTCGAGGTGCTGGAAGCAGTGCTCGGCAATCCAGGCCCCGATTTCGCCGCCTAGGCCGCCGGTGAGCGTGTCTTCGTGCAGGATGATGACGCGGCCGGTTTTTTCCACGGTGCGGCGCACGGCCTGCTGGTCCCAGGGCAGCAGGGTGCGCAGGTCCAGAATGTCGGCCGAGAGGTGTAGCTCGTCGGCCAGAGCCAGAGCCCAGTGCACCCCGGCCCCGTAGGTGATGATGCTCAGCTCCTCGCCCTCGCGGGCCAGGGCTGCCTCCCCAATGGGCGTGGTGTAGTAGCCGTCGGGCACGGGGCCCGTGATGCTGCGGTAGAGCAGCTTGTGCTCGAAGTACATCACCGGGTTGGGGTCCTCGAAGGCGGCGCAGAGCAGGCCTTTGGCGTCGTGGGGGTTGCTGGGGTACACCACTTTCAGGCCGGGCGTGTGCGTAAACCAGGCCTCGTTGCTCTGGGAATGGAAGGGCCCGGCGGCGGTGCCGGCGCCGGTGGGCATGCGCACCACCACGTCGGCGTTCTGGCCCCAGCGGTAATGGCTTTTAGCTAGGTTGTTCACAATCTGGTTGAAGCCGCAGGTTACGAAATCGGCAAACTGCATTTCCACCATGGCCTTCTTGCCCTTGATGCTCAGCCCCAGCCCCGCTCCCACAATGGCCGACTCGCACAGGGGCGTGTTGCGCACCCGGCCCTTGCCAAACTCCTGCACGAAGCCCTCGGTAATCTTGAACACCCCGCCGTACTCGGCAATGTCCTGGCCCATCAGCACCAGCTCCGGAAACCGCTCCATGCTCACCCGCAGCCCGTCCTGAATGGCATCCACAAACCGCTTCTCGGTGGTTGGTAGTTGGTAGTTGGTAGTTGGAAGCTGGTTTTCGGTGGCAGGCATTGGCGCGAAGGGCACGACGTCGGGGTTGTCGCTGCGCTCGTCTGTTGTCCCACTACCAACTACCAACTTCTTACTACCAACCGCATACATATCTCTCACTTCCTCGGCCGCATCAGCGGTGGGCATGGGCTGGGCGTCGGCCAGGCGCAGGCCTTCTTCGATTTCGCGCTTGATGGTTTCGCGGTAGCGCATGCGGGCGTCCTCGTCCAGGATGCCTTCGTGGAGCAGCCACTTTTCGTAGGTATCTACGGGGTCTTTCTGGGCCCACTGCTCAAACAGCTCCTGGGGCACGTACTTGGTGCCAGAGGCTTCCTCGTGCCCGCGCATCCGGAACGTGAGGGCCTCCAGCAGCACGGGCCGCGGGTTCTGGCGCAGGTCCTGGGCCAGGCGGCGCACAGTGTCGTACACGTCCAGCACGTTGTTGCCGTCTACCTGCACAGCCTCCATGCCGTAGGCGGGGCCTTTGTCGATAAAGGACTTGAAGCGAAACTGCTCGTTGGAGGGCGTGCTCAGGCCGTAGCCGTTGTTTTCGATGATAAAGATGACCGGCAGCTGCCACACGGCGGCCACGTTCAGGGCCTCGTGGAAGTCGCCCTCGGAGGCGCCGCCGTCGCCGCTATACGTCACGGTGACTTTGGGGCGCTGGTCGAGTACATCGGCCAGGGCAATGCCGCCGGCCACGGCCAGCTGCGGCCCCAAGTGCGAAATCATGCCCACGATGTGGTGCTCATTGGTGCCGAAGTGGAAGCTCCGGTCGCGGCCCTTGGTGAAGCCGTGGGTTTTGCCCTGCCACTGCGCAAAGAGGCGGTCCAGCGGCACGTGGCGGCCCGTGAACACGCCCAGGTTGCGGTGCAGGGGCAGGATGTACTCGTCCTCATCCAGGGCCAGGGTGCTGCCCACCGAAATAGCCTCCTGCCCGATGCCCGAAAACCACTTGCTCACCTTGCCCTGGCGCAGCAAAATCAGCATTTTCTCCTCAATCAGCCGGGGCTTGAGCAGGTGCTGGTAGAGGTGGAGCAGGGTGTCGTTGGAGTAGTCTTTGCGGTCAAAGTTCATCGGGGCGGGCCAGGGGCTTGATGGGAGAAGCCAAAAGTACGGGTTTGGGGTGGAAGCTACTCAGTGCCCATATGGCTCCGGTAGTGGAGTTAGTAGGGGTAATCGGTGGACAGCCACTGAGCCAGCCGGTGCAGAGGATACTTCAGGAACAGCAACCCCAGCGTGCACAGCTGCGCCCACAGCAGGTATTGCACCGGCCATTCCTGTTCCGGGTAGGTCAGATACCAGCCAAACACGGCCGAGTGCATGCGCACGTCGAAAACGGCGGCAAACTTATATAGCACCCCGAAGCTCAGCGCCACCCCTACCACCGCCAGCACTCCACCCCACCACGCGCGCCCCAGCACTAGCCAGAAGTAAGCTGGTACCAGGAGTCCGTAGCCAGCCAGAAAGAAGACGCCCGCCACCGGAAACATAATCAAGCAGCCCTGGCCGCTACACTTACCGGTTTCGTGCCAGGCCGAGGCCACAATCAAAAATCCGGCAACCGCCACTAAAATAGTAGAGAGCAACACATATAAGAACTGTTTCATACCTGCGCGTTGATAGGAAAAATGCTTTGTAAAGTATCTGTTTCAGCTGATTTCGCCGCTAACCTGCCTGGCTGTGACAAGAACCTTTATAGATGGATAGATAAAGCGTATGGAATCGGCCGGGCACCAGCATCTATCTTCAGGGCTCAATTTCCTCCCCTATTTTTCTCTATGCCCCGACTTTTACCCTTCGGCCTGCTGCTTCCACTTTCACTTCCCACTCTAGCCCAACAGCCCGATACGCTGGCTGCGCGCCGGGTGGGCGTGGCGGTGGTGGCAGATAGTCTCCCTCTTGTTATACCTGACGTATCATCTCTGCTAAGTGGCCATTTGTCATGTGGCTTTGCAGGCGTTATTATTCAGCGTAACCCGTTGAGCCCATATCTGTCTATTCAAGAACAGCTCCGCCAGGTTGCCGGCGTGCAAGCTTCGCCGTACTCTGGGGCACCGTGGGCCCAAGCGGTGGTGCGCATCCGGGGCGCGGCTAGTTTGTCCTCAAATGCGCAGCCGCTATATGTGGTAGATGGGGTACCGGTGTTTCAGAACACGTTTCAGGCACCAGTGAGTGGTTCTTCGGCTGGTTTCCTGCCAGCTGAGGCCACGGAGCTAGACGTAAATCCGCTGCTGAGCCTGCCCACGGAGGACATCGAGTTGGTAGAAGTGCTGAAAGGCGCCCTGGGCACAGCGCGCTATGGCTCCCAAGGACTGAACGGCGTTATCAGCATTACCACCCGCCGCGGGGCTGCCGGGCCGCTGCGGGTGAACTATTCGGGCTACGGAGGGGTGCAGCGCACCCGGCAGCCGTATGAGCTGCTGAACGCGCAGCAATATGCCGCGCTGGCTAATGAGGCAGCATCGGCAGCCGGCCAGCCTGCACCTTTTTCGGCGGCGCAGGTAGCTGCTTTCGGACAAGGCACCGACTGGCAGGACGAAGTGCTGCGTACAGCGGCCGTGCAGGAGCACCACCTCAGCGCCCAGGGCGGCAAAGCCCGCACCCGGTACTACGCCAGCGCCGACTACCTTTCCAACAGAGGCATTATAGTGGGTTCGTCGTTGACCCGCTACGCCGCCCGCGCCGCTGTGGAGCAGGGCATTGGACAGAAGCTGCGCCTGAGCGCGCAGGCCGGCATTAGCCAGACCAGCCAACGTCTACCGCTCCACAGCACAGTGGAATGGGCTCTAATTAACCTGCCTACCGCGCCGGTTAGAAACCCGGACGGCACCTTTTTCACAGCAAGCCAACTTGGGCGAAACGCTGTGCAATTGGCCGAGGAAAACTACCAGACACCCCGGCAGCGCCGCCTGCTGGCGCAGGCCCTTGCACAGTACACGCTGCTGCCGGGCCTAACGGCGGAAATGCGCGTCAATCTGGAACAAGCCGGCTTGCAAAGCAGCTCCTACCGTCCTGCTTTCGGTACGCTGCCGGGTGGCTTGCGCGAAGAATACGAGGCTACGTATCGGCAGTGGGTGTTGAATCCGGCCCTGCGCTACAGCCGCAGCTTGCAGAATGGCCGCCATGTGGTAGACGCCAGCTTGGAGGCTTTTCGCCAGGCCCGAACTGAGGAGTACAAGTACACAGAATTCTTTTTAGGCCCCGACCTAGGCCCTTCGGGCAAGAGCACCATGTTGTCCAGTACGAGGGTAGATGCCTACCGCCTGGAAGCCGGGTATACGCTGGCGGGCCGCTATCAGGTGCAGGGCAGCTTGCGCCGGGACGGGTCGGGCGTGTTCGGGCTGGACAACCGATGGGAATGGCTGCCGGGGGCCCAGCTCACGTGGCACGCGGGGCAGGAAGACTTTCTGAAAGGGCACTCCATCCTTGACCGACTGGACGTATGGGCTGGGTGGGGGCGTACATCGGGTTCCGGCAACATCGGGCGCAATTCCACATCTACACCCCTGTTCACTCCGAATGGATTCATTTCCACAGCGGTATTCCTGCGGGAGCCAACGCAGCAGCTGGAAGCTGGCGTAACGGCAAATCTATGGCAAAGCAAGCTGCAGCTGACTGGCACGGCTTACACGCGCCGAACGAGCACAGAAAGTTTGGTTGTGGGACTCACACAATTTTTTGCCTCTAACGAGCTACGCAACCGGGGCGTGGAGCTTACCATTGCCAGCAGCTGGCAGGCTGGTTCGGTGGCCGGAACATCAAGCCTGGCCGCTGCCGTCAATCAAAACCGCTATCAGCAGAATTCTCACATTGATTTTTTGACTTTGTATCAGCGCCTCGTTGATAAACAGACACTCAGCACCTTCTACGGCGCCCGATACCTGGGAGTGGACGGTAATGGTCAGCCTCGCTTCGAGGACAAAAACGGCGACGGGCAAATCAGGTTTGAGGACTACCAGCCCCTAGGCAGCGGCTTACCGCGGCAGCTGCTCAGCTTCGGGCAGCAGGTGTCTTTCAAGCGCTTCTCCTTGCAAGCCCAGCTCGACGGCCAGTTTGGCTACCAGATCCATAATACCCTGCTTCCTTTGCTGGAACGGCCGAATGGCGCTACCAATGGCACCACCCGGCTACTGGACCGCTGGACGTCGACCAATCCAACCACTAACGTGCCGGCTGCTAATCAGCGGCTACAGCTGCCCTCTGTCAGCACCTACACGCTACAGTCGGGCAACCACGTGCGGCTGACTTCTCTTACCTTTACCTACAAGGTTTGGGAGAAAGAAGCACGCAACTTTTCGGTATGGATGGGCGGCTACAACCTGTTTGTGCTGACCAAGTACCGCGGCTACGACCCCAATATCAGCTCCGCCGGCTCCGACAACCGCCAGGCGGGGGTTGATACCTCCTCCTACCCCACCGCCCGCACCGTGGTGCTGGGCGTGCGGGCTACTTTATAGCAACCCTCCGGCTTGCCTGCCCGCGTACATCTTCCGACCTTGCTGCCCCTGCCTCGCCCGAAACTTCGGGTCCGGGGGCCAGGTTATTGCTCCGGGGCCGCTAGCCGGTCCATCCGCCTATTGCTTTCCCGCTCATGATTCACTTCGAAGAATTTACCCTCGATAATGGCCTGCGCTGCATTGTGCACGAGGACCACACCACGCCCATGGCCGTGCTCAACGTGCTGTATAATGTGGGCTCCCGCGACGAAGACCCCGAGCACACGGGCTTTGCGCATTTGTTTGAGCACCTGATGTTTTCGGGCTCCGTCAACATTCCGAGCTACGACGAACCCCTGCAAAAGGTGGGCGGCGAGAACAATGCCTTTACCTCGCCCGACATCACCAACTACTACCTCACCCTGCCGGCGGCCAACCTCGAAACCGGATTCTGGCTGGAGTCGGATAGGATGCTGAACCTGGCGTTTTCGGAGCAGGGCCTGGAAGTGCAGCGCAAAGTGGTGGTGGAAGAGTTCAAGCAGAACTACCTCAACCAGCCCTACGGCGACGTGTGGCTGAAGCTGCGGCCCCTGGCCTACCAGCACCACCCTTACCAGTGGGCCACCATCGGCAAGGAGGTAGGCCACATCGAAAACGCCACCATGCAGCAGGTGCGCGACTTTTTCCGCAAGCACTACTCGCCCGCCAATGCCATTCTGGTAGTGGCCGGCGACGTAACCGTGGCCGAGGCCCGGCGCCTGGCCGAGAAGTGGTTTGGGCCGATTCCGGGGGGCACGCGCTACGAGCGGCAGCTGCCCCAGGAGCCGCGCCAGACCGAAGCCCGCTTCCTGGAAGTAGCCGCCGAGGTGCCGCTGGCGGCGCTGTACAAAGTATACCACATGCCGGCCCGCGGCGAAGCCGGCTACCACGCCGCCGACCTGCTGTCGGACGTGCTGGGGCGGGGCAAGTCGAGCCGGCTGTACCAGCAGCTGGTGAAAGAGCGGCCCCTGTTCAATTCCATTTCGGCCTCGGTGACGGGCTCTCTGGAGCCGGGCCTGCTGGTGGTGAGCGGCAAGCTGAATGCCGGCGTGAGCCTGGAAGAAGCCGACGCGGCCGTGGAGGAAATTGTGGCCGGACTGCGCACCGAGCTGGTGCCAACTGAGGAACTGGAAAAGGTGAAAAATCAGGCTGAGGTCAGCATTGTGTTCAGCGAAATCGAGCTGCTGAACCGGGCCATGAACCTGGCTTTCAGCAAGCTGCTCGGCGACGCCAACCTCGTGAACCAGGAAAGCGCCAAGGTGCAGGCCGTGACGCCTGAGCAGGTGCTGGCCCAGGCCCAGGAGGTGCTGCGCCCCGACAATTGCAGCACGCTCTACTACCGCGCCCTCACCCCGCAGCCCACCTCTGCCAGGAAGCCGGAGCTGGTAGAAGAGGCGGAGTAATCCTAAATTCATATAAAGAATGAGGACCTGGTAGCTGAGCTACCAGGTCCTCATTCTTTGTTGGGCAAGCGGCCTAGGGCTAAAGCTCTGGGCTAGTCAGGGCCTGATGGCATTTGCTACGTAGCCCAAGGCTTTAGCCCTGGGCCGCTTGCGCCGTCAGCGCTTACCGGCGCCAGGGGGCGTATTCCAGCTTCAGCTCGGCCAGGCCGTAGCCATCATTAAGGTTGGAGCTGGAGCGGCCCAGGGCGGGGCTGATGTCGTCGAGCTGGTCGGTGGTGGTGAAGTGGTAGGTGCCTTCCAGGGAAGCATTGAGCTTGCGCGACAAGCGCAGCGTCAGACCCACGCCCACGGGTGCTACGAGGGCCACGGCCGGATAGTCCTGGCGCTCGGGAGGCAGGAAGGTGGTGCTTTGCTCGGGGCGGGTGGTGCCGATATAGGCCTTGGGGCTGTAGAGTAGGAAGCCAGCGCCTACTTTCAGGTAGGGCTTGATGAGAGCCGCTGCCCGGCGCGGGTCGGCAAAGGTGCCTTCATCGTGCAGGGGCTCGTAGCGCAGAAATGCTACGCCCGCTCCGTTGCGGCCCCGGAAGGCCTGGTTGCCGCGCTCGGCCCCGAGGTAGTCTTTGGCGCCAATCTGAAAGTACGCCGCCTCGGCGCCCACCTGCCAGTGCGGGCGCACCCGGTACAGCAGGCCCAGGCTCAGGCTAGCACCCGGAAACTGGTTGGTCAGGCCGCTGGTTAGGTCGCCGCTGTACAGGCCCACGCCCCCGCCCAAGGTAAAGCGCACCGGGCCGCGGTAGTAGGGCCGGGCCTGGCCGTTGTAGTGGCGCCGGCGGCGCTCCGGACCTTCGCCCTGAGCCTGAGCGGATTGCAGCAGCCCCAGGCTGGCTACGGAAAAAGCAAGAAGAAACGAGCGAGAAGTCAAGGCAGATAGGGCAACGGATGAAGCCCCCGCTTACGGGGCCGGCGCGGCGGGTGTTACCTGTGTGGTCGGTTTCGTACCCGATGGACCTTTCTCCAACCCCTTCCCTTTCAGGCGCCGAAGAAAAGCGAAACGACCGTAAACTGCCCACCCACACCAGCCCCAGCAGGGCACTACCCCCAAACGCCCACCGGGCCCGGTTTATTTGAACTTGCCTTGCGGGTCGGGCAGCTTGGCCATCAGCTCCGTGAGCAGGCCAAAGTCGATGGCGGCCATGCTGATGGCCTGGGCCTTGTGCACCGACTCCCAGGCCTGGGCGTACTGCTCTTGCAGGTACTGGGCGCGGGCCAGCTGCCCCCAGGCCACAGCGTTGGTGGCATCCTGGGCTACGGCCTGCCCCAGCAAGGTGGTGGCCGTGGTCAGGTCCTTTTTCTTTTTGCTTTGGTCGTAGCGGATGAGGTGGCTGGCGCCCAGGTCGCTGAGCAGCAGGGCGTTTTTGGGGTCGAGGGCCAGGCCCCGGCTGAGCAGGCTGATGGCTTCATCAGTGCCTCCGGGCCGGCTACTGACCACGATGCCCAGGCCGCGGTAGGCGTCGGGGTTCTTGGGGTCGAGCACCCAGGCCAGGTTGAAGCGGTAGGCGGCCGTGTCGGGCTGGTTTTCCTGGAGATACTCGTAGCCTTTGATAGAGAAGAAGCGGCTGGCTTCAGCCCGCGAGGCAAAGCTTCGCTCGATGTCGGCAAGGAACTTGGCGCCTACCACCTGGGCTGCCTGTTCGGGGCTCAGACCGCCAAACAAGGGCTGCAAGCGGCTGGCCGCGGAAGCAGCCGCCGGAGCAGACTGGTTTTTGGCTTTGCGCTGAGCTTGTGCCGGAGCAGCCGTTAGCAGCAGGGCCGCGGCCAGCAGTAAAAACGATGATTTCAATTTCATACTAAGAGAGGCAAGACGAATACACAGCCCGCGGCCAGGCCGGCAGGCTCCGGTAAAGATACACAGTAGGCCGGCGGCTTGGTGGGTTAGGAAGATATGCTGCTGGCAGGCCTTCTTGCCGAGCTTGTCGAACCGGAGGAAGGAGAAGCCAAGCATGTAGCAAGCTGACGTTAGAGGCTAACCGTCATGCTTCATCTGGCGTCCGCTCAACGAAGCATCTCTCCCGGTTCGTTGAGCGGACGTCAGGAGTTAGCCCGCGGTAGAGATGCTTCGACAGGCTCAGCATGACAGGTACCACTCCGACATTCCAAAACACACTCTTGCTTTTTCTATCCGGCACAAGCTAAAGCGTGTGCTACATGGGTTACCGCCGAGTGTGGGGTTGGGCTCCGTATATTTGTTGCTCTCACCCAACTGCTACCCTCCCACCTCCCGCATGGACACATCCAGCACTTCTGCTCCTACTGCTACCGGCGACACCATCCTGGTTATTGGGGCCGGCGGCCAGCTTGGCCTGGAGCTGACCCACGAGCTGCGCCAGCTCTACGGCGCCTCCCGCGTAGTAGCCGCCGACGTGCGCGCGCCTAAGGACGCCGAAACCTTGCAGGCCGGTCCGTTTGAGCTGCTGGATGTGCTGGACAAGCAGCGGCTGGAAGAAGTAGTGCGCCGGTACCGGCCCACGCAGGTGTACCATCTGGCGGCCCTGCTGTCGGCCACGGCCGAGAAGAACCCCAAGTTTGGGTGGCAGCTGAACATGGATGGGCTGTTTACTGTGCTGGACGCGGCCGTAGACCTGGGCGTGCGGCAGGTGTACTGGCCCAGCAGCATTGCCGTGTTCGGGCCCGACACGCCCCGCCAGCATACACCCCAGCTTACCATTATGAACCCCAACACGGTGTATGGCATCAGCAAGCTGGCCGGGGAGCAGTGGTGCGAGTGGTACTTCCGCCGGCACGGCCTCGACGTGCGCAGCCTGCGCTACCCTGGCCTCATCGGCTACAAGAGCTTGCCCGGCGGCGGCACCACCGATTACGCCGTCGACATCTACCACAAAGCCGTGGCGGGCCAGGCCTACGAGTGCTTTTTGCAGGACGACACCTACCTGCCCATGATGTACATGCCCGACGCCCTGAAGGCTACCCTGGACCTGATGCACGCCCCGGCAGACCAGATTCGGGTGCGCAGCTCCTACAACCTGGGCGCCATGAGCTTCAGCCCCGCCGAAATTACCCGCTCCATCCAACGCCACTACCCCGCCTTCCAGGTCACGTACCGCCCCGACTCGCGCCAGCAGATTGCCAATTCCTGGCCCGCCAGCATCGACGACAGCCAGGCCCGCCAGGACTGGGGCTGGCAGCCGCAGTACGACCTGCACCGCATGACCGACGATATGCTGCTGCACCTGAAGCAGCAAGTGTCGGCGCAGCTCACGGTGGCATAGCCGCGCCCTATTGGTGCTGCTTTTGGCGTTCTACTTGCCTTTACTTCAGCAGCGCGTATGAATTCAGCCGACGTAACCGGATGGGCCGTTAAGCTCCTTGTTTTTGGGTTGCAGGCCGCGCTGCTGTACGCCGGTGTGCGGCTGTATAAGCTCAGTGGTGGCTTCGTGCTGAATCCGTTTCAGCCGGGCTGGAGCAAGCTGGAGCAAACCTATGCCAGTACCACACCCATGACCGGCATGGATGCCGGCTCGGCCCGGATTGGCCTTACCAGCTACAGCGGCACCTTGTATCTGGGCTTTGACGCGCAGGAGCTGGTTATGCAGAAAATGTTTTTCGGCAAGACGTTGCTGCGGATTCCCTATGCCCGCATCAGCTGCACCACGCCGCCCCGGCGCGAAACGGTGCTGGGAATCTCCATTCAGCTCGACGGCGTGTTTGTGGTGGATGGGGTGGAAATAGGGTTGAAGGCGGACACGGCCCGGGAGCTTCTCGCACGGCTTCCCACCCAGCCAGGTGCACCGCCTCAGCCGGAGCTGGCCCCGCTGTAGTTTCCTCCTGCTATAAATGCCCCGCTCCCATTTGCAGCGGGGCGTTTTTGTGTCCGGGTGAGCGGGCAAGTGGCCTGCGGAACCCTGCGCCACCCCCTGCGTACGCCTGCGAGAAATTCGCCTCGCAATGATTGTAAACCACACGCCCGATGGCTGGCAGATTATCTACCAGCAAGCTCACGGCCTGCTCGCGGCCCAGCTGGCCTGGCACTGGCAGCCGTTTGACGGCTCCCCAACGGACCGGTGGGTGGGCACGCTGGCCGCCATTACCCAGCACGACGACGAGCAGCAGCACTGGGACGGGCACTACGGCATTACGCCCGCCGGGGCGCCGGCTAACTTCACCATGAAGGAATTTTCGCTGGAGCAGGCCACCGGCGTGATGCGCGCCGCCCGCTTCCAGGGCCGCTGGCGCAGCCTGCTCACCAGCCTGCACCTGAGCACGCTCTACGAAAGCCTGCGCGGCCAGGACAAAACCACCGACGCCTTCCTCGACGAGCAGCAGGCCTGCCAGAAGCGGTGGCTGAAAGAGCTGAAGCTGACCCGCAAAGAAGCCACCCGCTACTACGACCTCATGCACTGGACCGACCGGCTCAGCCTCATTCTGTGCCGGCAGGAGCTGCCCGAAATGGGCCGTACCCTCGAAATCTACACCGGCCCCGACGGGCAACGCTACGACGTGGTGCAGCCCCAGCCAAACGGCCCCGTTACCGTGCACCCCTGGCCCTTCCGCGAAAAGCAGTTCACCGTCAGCGTGGAAGCCACCATCCTGCGCCAGCTCCAGTTCAAGGACGATGCCGAGCTAGCCGCCGCCCTCCGCCACGCCCCCATCGAGACACTGACCTGGGAGTTTCGGAAGTAGCGCGAAGCCTCCGCTTCGCGCTGCATCACAGCGGTTGTATGGGCCGGGGGCTCTGCATCACACTAGCCGGTACCGAATCCAGGGCGACGACGTGGGTGAGGCGGCGGCCGTCTTTGCCGTCGGTGCGGTCGGAGGCCAGCAGCAGGCGGCCGGTGCGGCGGTAGTCGGCCCAGCGGCGGTGGAAAGCGGGCTGCGCGTCCTGGGCGTTGCGGTAGAACGACCACTCCTCTACCAGGTTGGTGCGCGGGTTAATGAAGATGTCGTAGCGGTTTTCGGGCGTGACGCCTACTTTCTGAAAGGTCATGCTCAGCACCTCGGCCGGGGTACCGTCCATGAACTTGCCCGTGCCTTTGTAGGTTAGCGTCACGCCGGCATCCTTGAGCTTGAACGGCATCACCAGCCACCACGAGTTGTTGACCCAGGTGGGGTACATGTCGGCCAGCAGCTGGCGGCCCTCTTGGGTGCCGGAAATGTCCTGGCCGGCTCGATACGCGCGGCCCTCCTGGGAATCGAGGTTGTATACGGCTACGAGGCTGTCTTTCTGCCAGCGAAAGTCGCCCGTGTACTTATCCCACAGCTGGTAGGAGCCGTCGAGGAAGCTCCAGCCCAGCAAGCGGGTTTGCTGCCAGGCCGGGTAGCCGCCCATCTGCCGCATCACGCGGTCGGCCAGGTGCAGGGCGCGGGCGTCGGAGCCGGCCTGGTTGAAGCCCTCGGCCATGGGATAGGCGGCCGTGTCGAGGGGCGGGGCCGGCAGCGCCGCCACGGTGTCGGGCGAGGAAGTGGAGGCCGGTCCGCAGGCCGCCAGGAGGCCCGTGAGTAGCAGACCAGCGCAGGCAGTGGGAAGAGCAAGACGCATACGTAGAAGAGGTTGGAGGTCAGAGCTACTTCACTATACGGCGCGGCGGCCCATGCGGTGGCTCAACCGAACGCCAACACCTCAGCTTCCGTAGTATCCCCGTCTTCCTTCCCGATATATCAGCCTTATGGCCGCACACTACCGCTTTTCGGATATTGTTAATATCCTCAAAACCACCGCCGCCGAGTTCATGGTCAACAACTCGTTTCGCCACGCGGCGGCGCTGTCCTACTACACCATCTTCTCCCTGCCCCCCCTGCTGCTCATCGTCATCACGGCCGCCAGCACCATCTGGGATGCCGATGCCGTGTCGGGCCAGGTATTTACCCAGATGAAAGGGCTGGTGGGCGAAGACTCGGCCAAGTTTATGCAGGACAGCATCAACGAATTCAACAAGCAGCAGCGGGGCGGCGTGGCTTCCTTTATCGGCATTGGCACACTGGTGTTTGCGGCCACCACGTTCTTCGTGACCCTGCAAGAAAGCATCAACGACATCTGGAACCTGCGCGTGAAGCCCCGCAGCAGCGCCTGGCAGTTTGTCCGCGACCGGTTTCTGTCGTTTGGCCTGATTCTGAGCGTGGCCTTGCTGCTGCTGATTTCGTTTGTGGTCAGCGCCTTGCTCAGCGTGTTTACCGGCTACCTGCAACGGCTCCTGCCCGATCTGGCCGTGTTTTTTATCCGCCTCATCGACCTGGGCTTGTCCATTGGCATCACTACCACGCTCTTCGCCATGATTTACCGCTTCCTGCCCGACGCCGTTATCCGTTGGCGCGATGTTGGGGTTGGGGCATTCATTACGGCGCTGCTGTTTGTGTTGGGTAAGTATCTGATTGCCATCTACATTGCTCAGGCCAACCCCGGTTCGGCGTTTGGGGCGGCGGGCTCGGCCATTGTGCTGCTGCTGTGGGTAAACTACTCTTCGCTGATTATCTTCTTCGGCGCCGAGTTCACCCAGGAGTTTGCCGATGCCTTCGGCCAGAAGGTGCAGCCCAAAGCCCACGCCGTGCGCATCGAAACCCGCGAGGTGCCGGAGGGCGAAAGCAAAGAAGAAATCAGCACCGGCCGCCCCCGCGCCGAGGGCCGCTGGCGGAGCTGAAAAGTCTGAAGTTTTTTATCTGCTACCCTCGTCAGGTGTGCTCTGCGCACTCCCGGCGAGGGTAGCCGCTTTACTCTCGGGCCCTTGCTGCTCGTTTCTGAAGTCCTATTCCGGCATCTTATTACGCGGCCGGAAAGAGCAGGTAGTGCATACAACCATTAGGTTTGACGGCGTACTCTTTGAAGCGTATTCTAACCCGTTGCGTGCATGTCCGTCTCCCGTTTTGTGTGTGTTGCATCGCTGCTGCTGGCCCTGGCCAGTGGCCCGGCGCTGGCCCAGGCTCCTACCACCCGTCCGCTTACAGTTCACCCGGCAGTGGGTGAGAGCATCGACCGCCAGGAAAAGGCTACCTACGGCCTGTTCCCGTATTATTCCGTCGACCTTTTCGAGCAGGCCCGCTTCGAGCAAAGCCTGGCGCCGGACAGCACCATTACCCTGCACACCCAGCTGCGCGACGGCCGCACCCTGCTGCGGCCCTTCACCAAGGCCGAAGTGGCGGCCGTCCGTCAAACCATAGAGGACCGGATACGGGAGCTGGGCGCGGCGGCCCCCAGCCAGCCGGGGACGGGCACCGCGCCCGCCGCCACCGATTCGGTGGGCCGCCGCTACCGCGTAACCCTGCGCCAGGGCACCACCTTCGATGGGGAGCTAACCGCGCGGCAGGCGCAGCAGCTGACGTTTCTGACCAAGGACCTGGGCACAGTGCAGGTGGAACGCAGCAACATTCTGCGCCTCGACGAGCTAAACTCGGAGCTGTCCCGCCGCCCGGCCAGCTGGTTCGACATCGGCAACGGCAACCGACTGTTCTTCCAGCCCACGGCCCGCAACCTGCGCCGCGGCGAAGGGTCGTTGCAGTCAATCAACCTGTTTCTGCTCGGCGCCAATTACGGCCTCACCGATAACGTGTCGGTAGGCTTGCTTACGTCGCTGGTTCCGGGTGTGCCGCTCACCGACCAGTTCATTGCCTTCACCCCCAAAGTATCGGGGCAACTCAGTGAAAACGCTCACGTGGGCGGCGGCCTGCTGTACGTGCGCGCCGGGGGCGAAAGTGCCGGCATCTTCTACGGCAACTTCACCCGCGGCACGGCCGACAACAACGTTACGCTTGGCTTGGGCTACGGCTTCGTGAGCGGCACGGTGGGCAGCACCCCCGTTGTGCAGCTGGGCGGCCAAACGCGCGTGTCGCGGCGCGTGTCGCTGCTCAGTGAAAACTATCTGATTGCCGACCGTGAAGCGGGGGTGTTTGGGCTGTACGGAGCCAAAATCAATTGGCGCCGCACCAGCCTGGGCTTGGCCGCCGCTTACGTGCTGCCCTACGAAGGCGATGGCGCCGTTTCCACCTACATCATTCCGGTCTACATCGACTTTACCTTCCGCTTCGGCGAGCCTGCACGCTGAGTAGCAGTTACTGTTTCAAGCACAACGCCCCGCGGCACAGCCGCAGGGCGTTTCGGTGTATACGCTTTTCGCTTGGCTACGCCGCCGGCTTTTCCTTCACGGCCAGCTGCCCGCAGGCGGCGTCGATGTCTTTGCCGCGGGAGCGGCGCACGTTGGTTTGCACGCCCCGGTCGGCCAGGTACTTGTGGAAGGCCATGAGCTTGTCGTCGGCGGTGTTGCGGTAAGAAGCCGCCTCAATCGGGTTGTACTCGATGAGGTTGACTTTGCAGGGAATCCACTTGGTAATCTGGTACAGCTCCTCGGCGTCTTGCAGCGTGTCGTTGAAGTTCTCGAATACGATGTACTCGTAGGTGACTTTGCGGCCGGTGAGCTGGTGGTAGTGCTTCAGCGCGTCCTTCAAGGAGGCCAGGGAGTTGGCTTCGTTGATGGGCATGATTTCGTTGCGCTTGGCGTCGTTGGGGGCGTGCAGGCTCAGGGCCAGGTTGGCCTTCACGTCGTCGTCGGCCAGCTTCTTGATCATCTTGGCAATGCCGGCGGTGCTGACGGTGATGCGGCGCGGGGCCATGTTCAGGCCGTCGGGGGCGGTGATGCGCTCAATGCTTTTCACCACGTTGGCGTAGTTGAGCAGGGGCTCGCCCATGCCCATGTACACGATGTTGGTGAGGGGCGTGCCGTACTGGGCCTCGCACTGTTCCCGGATGCGCACCACCTGGTCGTAGATTTCGGCGGCGTCGAGGTTGCGCTTACGCTCCATGTAGCCGGTGGCGCAAAACTTACACGTGAGCGAGCAGCCCACCTGGGAGCTGATGCAGGCCGTCATGCGCGTATCGTGGGGGATGAGCACGCCCTCCACCACGTTGCCGTCGTGCAGGCGGAAGGCCGACTTGATAGTGCCATCGGAGCTGAGCTGCTGGTTTTGCACCTGCACCGAGTTGATAACGAAGTGCCGGGCCAGCAACTCGCGCGTGGCGAGGCTAAGGTTGTTCATCTCCTCAAACGAGCCGGCCGTGTTTTTCCACAGCCACTCCAGCACCTGCTTGGCCCGGAACGGCTTCTCGCCGTGCTCTACCAGAAAGGCCTTCAGCTCGTCGGGGGTGAGTTTGCGGATGTCGCGCTTCGAAACTACGGGCAAATCAATCATCATAGCTGCAAAGATACACCATCTGAGGCGGCTGGGTTCCAGGAAAGTAGCACGAACTATTCCCGCCGATTAGTACTTTGGTAGACGTATTCTTCGACTTTCTGACCCGATGTCCAAGCAGGAAATTATCGACCAAACGGTGCAGCTGCTGGAGCAGCTACCAGAGGAAAAAGCGGCTGAGATTCTGGATTTCGCCGCGTTTCTGATGCAGCGCAGCAGACCCAATAGTATTGTCATCACGGAGCCGCTTGAGCAAGTATCTGTTCCTCTTCTAAAACGCCGACGGCCTTCCCCATCCACATCAGAAACTGATGACGAGGAAGATGACAAACTTCTGACACAGCAGATAGCTGCTTATGTGGAAAATTCGCCGGTTTTTGCTTTTCTACATGACCCGGCTGAAGACATCTATACTCTTGATGACCTTAAAGTGCGCTATCAGTGAAGCCAGGAACCATTGTAGTGCTGCCGTTTCCTTTCACTGACTTGAGTGGCCATAAGCTGCGGCCAGCATTAGTGCTAGCTATTCGGCCGGCTGATATTACAGTAGCTTTTATTTCATCCCAGGTGCAGTTTCCACGTTCGTCTGATGTGCTGGTTCAACCTTCAGCAATCAATGGCTTACGCGTTGCATCATTCATTTGCACCGATAAGCTGGCAACTATTGAAGCGCGGCTAGCAAAAGGAGAGTTGGGGGAACTAGATTCGTCGTATCGAGCGGAAGTCAATCAGAAATTAACTGCGGCTTTGCTTTTGCCGCTTTTTTAGCCCAACTCCCCGCGCAGGCGTCGGGTGGCTTCTTCAGTCAGGGGTAGCAGCTTGCGGGTGTTGTAGTCGAAACCGAGCATACCGGTTTTGGCGCGGGCTACCTCCTGGCCGTGCTGGTTCGTAACCCGGTATACGATGTCGAAGCCGTACTTGCTGAGGTCGTCGGCGGCCATTTGGATGCGGAGCGTGTCGCCGTAAAACCCCTCGCCTTTGTACTCAATGGCTACATCGGCCATGATGTGACCCTGCTTGGTGGCGGGGTTGAACTCAGGGCGGCCCACGTAGTTCAGAAACTGCACCCGCGCTTCGTGCAGAATGCTGAGCAGGGCGTCGTTGCCGAGGTGGGCGCCGTAGTTGAGGTCGGTGATGCGCACGGGTATTTCCGTGGTGAAGAGGAAGGTATCAGGCAGTTGAACTTTAACGCGGGGCATAACAGAGGAGTGGTGAATTTTGGAGCTTCTAGCGGGTTTTCTACAGCAGCTAAAGCAGGCTTATTACGCTACTTCTACCCCGGCAGCCGTGAGCTGGGCTTGGATGGCCGCGTAGCCTTCCACCAACGTGCTGTTCACCACCAGCCGTTTCAGCGACGGAAGCGTCAGCAGCACAGGCGCATCCGTGAAGCGCACCTCATCATCCGCGTACAGCTCCAGCGACTCCAGCCGGGGCAAGCCCGCCAGAGGCTGCAAGCTTACGAGGTGCGCGCTGGGCCGCGGAAACTGCCTGGAGCCTAGCGTAAGCACGATTCTTCTCAAACCGGGGCAGTGCTCCAGTCCGGTGAGGGAAGTCAGCTGAAACCAGAAGTCTTCGCCGCCGCTGTAGTAGCCAGCCAGCTCTTCCAGCTCCATTCGGGCATCTACGCAGTGGTCTTCGTCCAGCTCCGTGAGGGAAGCCAGCAGCTTCTTTCTCAGGGGAAAATCGTCGAGGGCTTGCAGGATTTCCGGCATGTCGGCGCCAGGCTGGTCGTCGTCGCGTGGAAACTCCTCCAGGTTCAGCCGCTGGGCCAGGTGCTGGGTCAGGTCTTCCAGCTCAAATTCGTCGGCATCCGCCAGGGCGTCGGCCACGATTAACAACAAGGCGGGATTGTGCAGCTGAACGCTCATAGGCGAGAAAGTCGGGTTACGGACGATGGGCAGCGGGCAGTATCCGGGTTCGGGCAACATTTCCAACGGCTTGGCGGCGGCTTCGGCTGGGCCGGCGGTAGTTAGCGGCGGGGCGGCCGGATGGCGTAGTACCAGAACAAGTACCCGAAGCAACAGCTCAGCAGCAGGTACACGCCACTGACGCCGGGCTTGCCCGCCAGCTCGTACAAAATCCGCAAGGGGCCCACGTACAACGACTTCCGGGTGCCGTTTTCCAGCTCCGTGAGCCACCGCCACCAGTACGCGGCGTACCCGGCCAGGCCTAGCATGGGCAGCAGAAACAACACCGGGTAGCGGCACAGAAACTTGATAACCGGGCTGTCGGTAACGGGGTGGACCTCGGTGTTCTTCCAGCGGATTGGCATACGGGAACAGCAGGGCGGGGCTTGTATTTTTGAGGGCCTAAATTTAGGCACTCCTGAGCAGGCACCCCCATGCACGTAGAAGTCAGAACCACCGCCGACGGCTCCAGCACCCTGTACGTGCCCGCCCTGAACGAGCATTACCACAGCACCCACGGCGCGGTGCAGGAAGCCCAGCACGTGTACCTGAGCGCCGGGCTGGAGCCGGTGTTGGCGGCGGCCACTGCACCGGTGCGGGTGCTGGAAGTGGGCTTCGGCACGGGCCTGAACGCCCTGCTGACGCTGCAACGCAGCCTGACGGCGCCCGTGAGAGTTGAGTACGACACGCTGGAAAAGTATCCGCTGCCCCCAGCGGTTATCGAGCAGTTGGGCGTGGAGCGGTACATTCTGAACCCCGAGCTACAGGAGTTTCACCGGCAGCTGCACGCCGCGCCCTGGAATGAGCCCGTAGCCCTGACCCCGCAGTTCACGCTACGCAAGCTGGCCCAGGCCCTCCAGAACACCGCCCTACCGGCCAGCCACTACCACGTCATCTACTTCGACGCCTTTGCCCCCGAAAAGCAACCCGACCTGTGGACCGATGAGGTGTTCCGGCAGCTGCACCGGGCCACGGCGCCCGGTGGCGCGCTGGTGAGCTACTGCGCCAAAGGCACCTTCAAGCGCAGCCTGCAAGCCACCGGCTGGCTGGTGGAGAAAATCCCCGGCCCGCCCGGCAAGCGGGAAATGATACGGGCCAGGAAGTGACAGGTAACAGGTGACAAGTGACAAGCGACAGGTGACAGGTGACAGGTAGGAAAGACCGTCATGCTTCATCTGGCGTCCGCGCAGGCGCAGCCGTAGTCGAACCGAAGGAAGGCGTAGCCAAGCATCTCTACCTCTGGCTAACTCAATCATTCAACGAAGCGGGAGAGATGCTTCGGCCAGCTCAGCATGAGAATACCACTGCAACGTCACGTCAGCACGCGAGATGCTTCGACCAGCGGACGCCAGATGGAGCATGATGGTCCTTTTTTGCCTTTCATTATCATTTGTCCCTTACCGTTACCACCTTTCACCCCATCACCTCATCACCCCTTACCTTCGCTTTATGAGTCGCAGACTACTAGAAACCGATGGGCCGGAGTGGGTGCAGCGGGGCATCATCACGGAGGCCCAGCGCGAGCAGCTGCTGGTCCTATACCCGGCCGATGCGCCGGCCGTGGGGCTGCTGCCGCTGCTGGGCAGCCTGTTGGTGGGGCTAAGCGCGCTGAGCGTGGTGGCCGCCAACTGGCAGAGCCTGCCGGAGCTGGTGCGCCTGGGGCTGCTTCTGGGCTCGTTGGGCGGGGCCTACGCCGGGGGCGAATACTTTCGGCGCCGCGGCAACGACAACCTGGGCATGGGCCTGATTGCGCTGGGGCTTATCTTGTTTGGAGCCAGCATTGTGCTGACCAGCCAGCTCTACCAGCTCATCGGCTACGACCTCACCGGGCTGGTGGCTTGGGCGGTGGCCGGCATGGGCTTGACCTGGATATACCGCAGCCGCCTGTTGTTTCTCCTTACGGCCGTTATCAGCGGCATCGTGCAGGGCTACAACACCGGGCAGCTGGGCGCCTTCAGCTACCTCACGGCGGCCTTCACGGCGCTGGGCCTGGGCACCTACTGGTGGCGCCGCCCCGATGCCCTGACCGGCACGGTGCTGGCCACCGGCCTGCTCTGGCAGGCGGCTTTGCTTGTCAACCACCTCCACGTCAAAATCACCTGGTTTTTCGTGCCGGCCATGCTGGTGTACGCCCTCGGCGACTGGCAAACCGACCGGCCCGCCGGCCGGGCCGTGCAGGGGCCGCCGCTGGTAGCGGCGTTTCTGTTTACGCTAGGCCTGGCCTTGTTCGGCGAAGCCGATACCTACACCGGTGAGCTGCGGCCGCCGCTGGTGGCGTATCTGGCGGCGCTGGGAGTAGTGCTGGCCTTGTCGCTGGTGGGCAAGCAGCGGCGGGGCCGCCTCAGCAGCGCCACCGACTGGCTGTTGCTGCTGCCGGGCTTTTACTTCCGCGGGGGGCTGGCCCTGGCCGTGGCTACGCTGGTGGTGCTGTACGCCTACTCCGGCTCGGTGCTGGCGCGGGCCCACCAGGAGCAAAACCCCGACCGTGTAACGCTGGGCACCGTGCTGTTTATTCTTACCACGGCAGTAGCCTACTTCAAGCTGACGTGGGGCTTTTTGGATAAGTCGTTGTTTTTTCTGCTGGGCGGCCTGCTGCTGCTGGGCCTGAGCTGGTGGCTGCGCCGCCGCGCCGCTCGTACCTTCGCCGCGTCCTCCGTTAATCAGCCCCAGCCATGAGTACCGTTCTGCCTACCGCAGCGCCGGCCGCCACTGCACCGCCCCCCGACGACGAGCTGCCCGAGGGCCGGCGCCGGCAGTGGCTGCGGTGGCTGGTGGTGGCGCAGGTGCTGTTTGTGCTGGGCGTGGCCGCGGCCGGCTATGCCACCGAAGCCCTGGGCCGTACCATCTGGCTGCGCACCACGCCCATCGACCCGCGCGACCTGCTCTACGGCGACTACGTGACCCTGCGCTACTCCATCAGTGAGCTGCCGGGGCGCTTGTGGCGGGGCTCCACCATGCCGCGCCGCCACCAAGCCGCCTACGTGCTGCTGGAACCGCGCCAGAATTCCTTTGAGGCCGTGGGCATCTTCCCCGACAAGCCCGCCGCCAGTCCCACCCAGGTGGTGCTGCGGGGCTCGGTGCAGGATGTGTGGCGGCGAGGCCTGCGCCTGCGCTACGGCCTGGAGCGCTACTACGTGCCGGAAGGGGCAGGCCGCCGCCTGGAGCGGCGCCAGGCGCTACGGGTGCAGGTTAGCATTGCGCCCTGGGGCCAGGCCCGCATTACGCGCGTCGAAAACGCCCGTTGAACACTTTTTTGGCATCCCGGCTGTATGGCTCAGTTCCTTAGGCTGTTGTTATTATCTTAGCGGCTTTACCGCCCCACGCCCCCGCTCCTACCTATTGCTCTTGCTTTATCGTTTCACCTATGTCCTTCCATGAAAGCTACCCTATGCAAGCTAGCCGACGTACTGGCTGCGCAACGCCGAACCACTTCCATTTCCGCCAAGCCTAAAAAACCCGCTGACCACCGCTCCGCCTCTATCCCGCTGCCTCACCCCGAGCCTCTGGCGGGCAGCCCCCAGTCATAAGCCCACCGCCCGCCCCAGGTAGCCTGAGGCGGGCGGTGTTCTTTTTTAAGTAGTAAGACCTTAGATGTGAAAAGTCAGAAATCAGGCATTCTGTTGACTGCCAACAGCTTTCTTCTGACGTATTCCTTACGGTCAGGCGTCCTACAACCGGTGCGCTTCCAACAACTCCCGGTCGGCGCGGCTCAGGTCTACGAGGGCGTATTTCCTTTGGCCGGTAATGTTCATTTCGTCCAGCGCATCCACCATGCTCTGGTAGGTGGCCTGGTCGGTTGGCTTGATGAGCACCACGCCCTCCGGGTTTTGCCGGAACCGGAGCAGCACCTGCCGCAGGCCATCCGGCGCAAACGTGGTGGTGCGGAGCTTTTCAGCTAAAGCTGCCGTGGGGGCTAGCCCAAAAAAGTAGTGCACCCGGCCGCCCTTATCCAGCAGTAACGTCAGGGCATCTTGCTCCGATACATCTGACGGTTCGCCTTTTCTGTCGGGCATGGCCACTTGCATGACGGTGGGCTTGCTGAAGGTGGTCGTCAGCATGAAGAAGGTCAGGAGCAGAAACGCCAGGTCCACCATGGGCGTCATATCGAGGCGGAAAGCCGTGTTGCGGGCGCGGGACTTGCTGCCTTTTGCGGAGGAGTTGGGCTGAATGTCGGCCATACCGGTGTGGGGGTTAGGTGAGTACAGTTGAGCTATACTCGGCCAACGCTGGAAGCCGGATTGGTATTGCGGAAATACGCTACGAGGTTCCCGCAGAGGACGCAGAAGGATGCGCAGAAGGCGCGGAGCTGTTCAGCTGGCAAACTGCCACACCCGCTCCGGGGTGAGGCAGGCGTGCAGGCGCACGTCGCCGGGCCAGGCGTCCTGGATGCGCGGCACGGGCGGCTCCAGGCCCACGCCAATACGCAGCGCGTCGGGCCGGCATTGGGCCAGAAACCGGTCGTAGAACCCTTTGCCGTAGCCTACGCGGTGGCCGGCTTCGTCGAAGGCCAGCAGCGGCACGAGCACGGCATCAAATTGCTCGGGAAACACTTCCTCAGCCCCCACCGGCTCCGGAATTCCCCAGCGGTTATCGATTAGCTGAGTGTCAGGTGTTAGCTCATAATGCCTCAGCGTGTAGCCGTCGGCCTGCACTACGGGCACGGCCAAGCGCACGGCCAGCCGCTCACCCCAGGTGTGCCGAATGATGCTCCACGTATCGGGCTCGTGTTGGTGCGGAATGGGCAGAAACACATGCAGCCACTGCCATTGCGGCACCGGGAAACTGCGGAACAGCTGCTTCCGCAGCTTGTCGCTCAGCCAGGCCACCTCACCCTCAGACATGGCTCGGCGGCGGGCCAGGGCGTCGCGGCGCAGCTCGGCTTTGGTCATAAACTGGTTTTTGGTTGATAGTTTTTAGTTTTTGGTTGGTAGCCATTGACAAGTTTGGCTGGCATTATCGCCAATTGAGCCAAAAACCATCAACCAAAAACCATCAACCAACTTCTACTCCTCCAGCACCGTAAACTCCAGGGCCAACGGGTCGAAAGCTTCCAGCAGCTGGTCGATGAAGTGGGGGTTGTTGATGAGGATGCTGAGTACGTTGTCTTCGCGCTCCTGGAGGTGGCCGTTGGGCATGAGCTTGTCCTTGAGGGCGGCCAGCTGGCTGTAGGCGGTTTCGTGCTTGGCTTCGGCGGCTTTGCTCAGGCGCTTTTCCAGGCCGGCCAGGGCCCCGGCGGCTTTCTGCTGCTCGGCAGCCACGGCGCGCACCAGCGTGGGGTCGAGGCGCTGGGCCAGGTCGGCTACGTGCCGGAAGGCGGCGGCCAACTGCTGCTGCGGCTCCTGTAGGCTCACTTCTTCCTGGCCCAGCGTGGCGCCCACTTGCTTCTTCAGCTCGGGCAGGGGCCGGAAAATGTCGGGGGCCGCCAGGCCCAGCTTGCGCAGCTTGCCCGCGTTGGCCTTGCCGATGTACTGGGCCGAGTTGCGCAGCAGCACGATGGGAAAGGGCACACCGTTTTCCTCGAACACGCCCTTCAGCTGAAACCAGTACGCCACCTCGGCCCCGCCCCCGATGTAGCAGAGGTTGGGCAGCAGCAGCTCCTGGTACAAGGGCCGCAGCACCACGTTGGGGCTGAACTGCTCGGGGTGCTGGCGGGCCAGTTCCAGCAGCTCCTGCTGGCTGTGGCAGCGGCCGGTGTTGCGCACCGTAATCTGCACGCAGTCCTGGGCGGCGTCGTACTCCAGCCGCTCCCGCTTGCCGGCGTCGGTCAGGAAAAACAGGTTAAGGGGGCGCGAGTACACCTGGGGCTTGTAGCCAGCGGCTTCGAGGCGGGCGTTGGCCTGCTGCACGGCCCGGTGCGAGGCCTGCTCCCGGATTTCCTTCTCCAGCACCGGCACCAGGGCTTGCTTCAGTTCCGGGTCGTCGGCATCAAGGCTCACCAGTCCGTACTGCCCAAACAGGTCGTGGGTGAGGCGGCGGGTGGCCTCGGCCAAGGTGCCGGCCTGGGCGTAAGCGTCGCGGAACACGGCCGGCACGTCGGCGGGCAGCTGGTCGAGCACTTCCGCCTGCAAGCCGGCCAGCGGCAGCCGGCCCACGGGCCCGCCGGTGTCGGTGGCGTTCCACTCGTAACGCTTGCCAAACAGGGTGAAGTGGTTGATTTCGGCGAAGTCGTGGTCTTCGGTTGCCATCCAGTACACCGGCACGAAATCGTACTGCGGATACGCTGCCTTCAGCTGCTGGCTCAGCTTCAGCGTCGTCACAATCTTGTAAATGAAGTACAGCGGGCCCGTGAGCAGGTTGAGCTGGTGCCCGGTGGTGACGGTGAAGGTGGTATCTTTTTCGAGCAGGCCGAGGTTGGCTTGCACGGCCGGGTGCACCTGCGGCAAGCCGGCGTACTGCCGGCGCAGAGCCGCTACCAGCCGCTGCCGCGCCGCGGGGGTGTAGTGCTGCCGCTTTTCCTCGATCTGTGCCGCAAACTCTTCCAGGGCCGGGAAGCGGTGGTAGAACGGAGTCAGGGCCTGGTGGCGGGCCAGATAATCAACCAGAAAAGGCGAAAAGGCACCAGTATCGGCGTAGCGCAGGGTTGTGACGGACATACGGAGGAAAGTGACTCGGCTATAACCGGCCAGCCGCCACAAAGTAACTGGGTATTTTTTCGGAAAGCGGCGCCGTAGCCCTATAACGCGCCCCAGGGCTGAAGCCCTGGGCTATGCAGCGGTTCAAGTGGTGCGCTACGTAGCCCAGGGCTTCAGCCCTGGAAGAGTCAGGATGCAGGCTATTTACACCAGCCGGCCGTACAAGTCGAAGTCTGAGGCCTCGGTTATCTGCACCTGGGCGAAGTCGCCGAGGCGGACGTAGGTGTTTTTGGTGGCCGGTACTAGCACTTCGTTGTCTACTTCGGGCGAGTCGTACTGGGTGCGGCCCACGAAGTAGCCGCTTTCCTTCCGGTCGAAAAGCACGTTGTAGGTCTGGCCTACTTTCGCCTCGTTCAACTCCATGGAAATGCCCTGCTGCAACTCCATAATCTGGTCGGCGCGGTCCTGCTTTACCTCGGCGGGCACGTCGTCGGGGAGGGTGAACGAGTGCGTGTTGTCTTCGTGGGAGTAGGTGAAGATGCCCAAACGGTCGAAGCGGGTGTCTTCCACGAAACGGTACAGCTCCTCGAAGTCCTGCTGGGTTTCGCCGGGGTGGCCGGCAATAAGCGTGGTGCGCAAGGCAATGTCCGGCACGCGCTGCCGAATGGTATCTACCAGCTCGATAGTCCGGCGCTTGGAGATGCCGCGGCGCATGGTTTTCAGCATGTTATCCGAGACGTGCTGCAAGGGCATGTCCAGGTACTTGCAGATGTTGGCCCGCTCGTTCATCACGTCCAGCGCATCCAGCGGGAACTGCGAGGGGTAGGCGTACTGCAGCCGAATCCAGTCGATGCCGGGCACGTCGGAGAGGTGGCGCATAAGATCCGCCAGCTTCCGCTCGCCGTACTGTTGCAGGCCGTAGTAGGTCAGGTCCTGGGCTATGAGAATCAGCTCCTTGGTGCCCATGCCGGCCAGGCGCCTGGCCTCGCGTACCAGGTCTTCGATAGGCCTATCGACGTGCTTGCCGCGCATAAGCGGGATGGCGCAGAACGAGCACGGCCGGTTGCAGCCCTCGGCAATTTTGAAGTAAGCGTAGTGCGAGGGCGTGGTCAGCAGCCGCTCCCCCACCAGCTCGTGCTTGTAGTCGGCCTCCAGCTTCTTCATCAGCTGGGGCAGCTCCAGGGTGCCGAAGTAGGCATCTACCTGCGGAATTTCCTGCTCCAGGTCGTCCTTATAGCGCTGCGACAGGCAGCCCGTCACGTAGAGCTTCTCCAGGCGGCCGGCCTCCTTTTCGTCGGCGTAGCGCAGGATGGTGTCGATGCTTTCCTGCTTGGCGTTGTCGATGAAGCCGCAGGTATTGATAATGACGATGTTGGCGTCGCTCTGGGCCGCTTCGTGGGTTACCTCGAAGTTGTTGGCGCGGAGCTGGCCCATCAGCACCTCCGAATCGACGAGGTTTTTGGAGCAGCCCAGGGTAATGACGTTGACTTTATTGGCCTGCTGGCTTCTGACTTTCATGCGAGGAAGGTAAGCGGGCGGCCGGGCAATTTCTTCACGCTGAGAAACTTGCCCGCTACGGCCCGCGGCGAATTCTGGACCGCAAAGGTACGCAGGAGGCAACGCCTTTTCCTAGGCCGAATGTTCCTCTTGCCCTGGTCGTGCGTCTTGGTGGCCTCCCGATGCCCGATGGTGCCGGGCTGTTCCTTTACGGCAGCGAGGGCAGCCCTACCCCTCCGCCCATCACCTTGCTAGTCGGCCCAGCGCGAAAAGCCGGCTACACTCCCCGGCCGCCGGTCAGCAGCGCATATACTCCCGGCACAACCCGCCGTAGCGCTGTGCCCAGCACCACCGCCAGCGCTACAACCCCGAGCGGCAACAGCAGATACACGAGCAACTGCTGGCCGTGCCAGTAGCGTAGAGCGGCCTCCGTGGCGTAGTTTACCAGGGGCACGTGCACCCCGTAAATCATAAACGAAAAGCTCGTTAGCCACACAAACCAGGGCTGGCGCATGGCTACCCGCACCAGCGCATCGGCGCCAAACCACATGACAACCACGCCCAGCGCCTCCGCCGCTTTGTGCAGCACCAGCATCAGGAGAAAGGAAGGCTGCTCCGGGTGAAAGGCCAGCCAGGTTTTGCCGGTTAGCAACAGCAGCCACCCCACCGCCAGCGGCCCGGCCCGAAACCAGCGCGGGGGCGTTAGCACGTCCAGCTCCCGCCTGCGCAGCCATACGCCCAAAGCAAAGAATACCAGCCCGGTGCCCTCGAACAGAGGTGGCAAGCCAACATCTGCCAGCCACAACAGCCCCGCAATCGAAAAATAAACCCGTGGGGCCCGCTCCACCGCCTTGCGCAGCCACGGATAGGCCAGGTTGTACACCAGCAGGCTCCGCAAAAACCACAGCTGAAACGGCACCGGTAGCAGCAGCCAGCGCACCAGCAACTCACCGGGCGAATACTGGCTGACCAACGGGTTTTGCGGCCCAAACGGACTGAGTGCTGCGCCAAGCACCAGCTGCCGAGTGGCCGGGTATTGCTCCAGGCCCCAGGTCAGGCCCAGCCCGAACGTGCTCCATAGCACGTAGGGCACTAGCAGCGTCCGTAGCCGCTGCTTCACGCGGGCTTTGTGCGGTGCCCGCGCCTCGTAGTGGGCAAAGAGGTAGCCAGAAATGGCGAACAGAATGGGAATGCGGAAACGCAGCAGCCCATTAGCCAGAAAATACTGTAGCCAGGTGTCCGCTGCCAGCGGCTCGTCGACGAGTGTCCAGGCGGCCAGGTAACGCGGGTGCAGGTTGTAGGCGTGCACATACACCAGCAGCACCATAGCCACCAACGACCAGAACCGGAGCTTCTGGCTAAGAAAATTATTGAGCTGGGCCGGACTGGCTGCCGTAGGTTTAGCTGGCAAAGGAAGCATAGAAAGTACACTATACACTCCAGATACGTCTCCCTTGAGCACCGTTGCTTGGCCGAAGCGCATTGTTTGCACCCTTCCCCTACAATGAGTCCGATAGCGCAGGGCTGGGCCCCGCGCCATCGTTCTTCTTCTATAGTTCTTACACCACTCCTCCCAGTGGGCGGTATGCCTCGCCGATGCTTCCCGGCTCGCTTTTCTCCATAAGGGCCACCATGAGGTCCTGGGCGGCGGCCAGCACGGGCTGGGCCAGCGCGTCGCCCCACAGCAGGCCCATGGGTGCCTCGCCGAAATGCAGGCCCGAAGGCGTCAGAAAATTGATGCGGGCTGTGTCGCCGAGGGGCTTGGAGGGGCGCTGGCCTTCCCAGGTTCCGATGGCGTCAGTGACGGCTTTGCCGGCGGCCAGCAGTTCACCCACCAGCCGGTCCAGGGTTCGGTCGGGCCGCTCCCACACAATGACTTTGCCGCTGTGGTTGAGGTAGCGCGCCGACCCGTCGGCGTAGGCGGCCACCACGTCGAGGCCGCCGGGCAGGGCCACTTCCACCACCACGCCCAGCACGCGCTTGGCTTTGGCGGGTGGCGGGCGGCTCCACGCCCTGGGCCCGCAGCGCGTGCCAGGCTTGCAGGTAGTGGCGGCTTTCCAGATTGGGGTGGTTGAGCACCTGCCGCAGGGCCACCTCGGCACCCGCCAGGTCGCCGCGCTGGGTGGCTTCCCGGGCCTGCACAAACCACCGCCACGGCTCGGCGTCACGGTGGGGCGCAGCGGCGGCGGGCCACTGGTTGGCGGGCAGGTCTCCAAACAAGGTCTCGCGCAGCTCCGGCTCCCGCCGCTCCGCATCCGTGCGGAACAGCCAGCTCAGTGGGTTTTTCATGGTAGGTGCGTGCTGCTTGAAACAGCTCAGCCAAAGCTATAAAAAACAAATTCTCCGGTTCAGCTGAACCGGAGAATCAAGCATCTTCTGCATTAAGGCCTACTGAGGCAGTTTATGAATCTGTAAAAGGCATTTTGGACGGTCATGCTCCATCTGGCGTCCGCCCCGCGAAGCATCTCTCCCGCTTCGTTCACACGATTGAAGTTAGCCAGAGGTAGAGATGCTTCGGCTCCGCTCAGCATGACCGTCCAAAATGCTGAACCATTTTCACTTCTTAAACAGCGAATTGACGAACGTCGTCCGGTCGAAGAGCTGCAAATCGGTCATCTTCTCCCCCACCCCAATGTAGCGCACCGGCACCTGGAGCTGATCTGAAATGCCGATAACCACGCCGCCCTTGGCCGTGCCGTCGAGCTTGGTAATAGCCAGGGCCGACACTTCGGTGGCTTTAGTGAATTCTTTGACTTGCAGAAAGGCATTCTGGCCGGTGCTGCCATCGAGCACCAGCAGCACCTCGTGGGGCGCGTCGGGAATCACCTTCTGCATCACGCGCTTGATTTTGCTTAGCTCGTTCATCAGGTTCACCTTGTTGTGCAGGCGGCCGGCGGTGTCGATAATCACCACGTCGGCCTGCATTTCCACGCCTTTCTGCACGGCGTCGTAGGCGACGGAGGCTGGGTCGGTGTTCATGCCGTGCGAAATAACTGGCACGCCCACGCGCTGCCCCCAGATGATAAGCTGGTCTACAGCGGCGGCGCGGAAGGTGTCGGCGGCGCCCAGCACCACTTTCTTGCCGGCCGAATGGAAGCGGTGGGCCAGTTTGCCGATAGTGGTGGTTTTGCCCACGCCATTCACGCCCACCACCATAATCACGAAGGGCTGGCCGGTGTTATCGGGTCGGTCGAGGATGGCGCGGGAGCCAGTGGCGCCGCTGTTGCGGTCCAGCAGGTCGGCAATTTCTTCGCGCAGGATGCGGTCCAGCTCCGAGGTACTCACGTACTTGTCGCGGGCCACACGCTTCTCGATGCGGTCAATCACCTTCACGGTGGTGTCGATGCCCACGTCGGCGTGCACGAGCAGGGTTTCCAGGTCGTCGAGCACGGCTTCATCCACCGTGCTTTTACCCACTACGGCCTTGCTGAGCTGGTCGAAGAAGCTGGTTTTGCTTTTCTGCAAGCCCTCATCCAAGGCCTGCTGCTGCTCCTTGCTTTCCTTATCCTTCTTGAAAAAATCGAAAAGGCCCATGAGATAGGGGCTTAGGGTCCTAGGGGCTTGGGGACTTAGAATGAGTAGGGTATATCATGTGGGCGGCTGCCCACACAGCACGGAACCTAAGTCCCCAAGACCCTAAGCTCCTAAGACCCTAACATGCAAAAAAGTCCCACAGTGGCGGGACTTCTTCACATTAGCTGGGTTGCCACAAAGGCGCCGGCTTACTTAACGCCGGTGGCAATATAGTCTTGCACTTTGTCAACGGGCACCATCTCCTCCTTGAAGGTGTAGGCACCGGTTTTCTCAGATTTCACGGCACGGATAACCTTAGCCCAGTCCTTGCCGCTGGCTGTTTTCAGGGTTGCTACTACTTTCTTAGCCATTGCTCAATTACTTGATTTCCTTGTGAACGGTCATCTTCTTGAGCACGGGGTTGAACTTCTTCAGCTCGATGCGCTCAGGAGTATTCTTACGGTTCTTGGTGGTGATGTAGCGCGAGGTGCCCGGCTGACCCGAGTTTTTGTGCTCGGTGCACTCCAGGATTACCTGCACCCGGTTTCCTTTTTTAGCCATCTCGACGGGGGTTTGGGATTAAGGACTGCAAAGGTACACGGGTTTTCGGAATTGGCAAACCACCAAGCCAATAATGTGTTACCACAGATAGAACGGATGACGGACCACAGATAGAACGGATGACGGACCACAGATAGAACGGATGACGGACCACAGATAGAACGGATGACGGACCACAGATAAAACGGATAGTAGATGGATGATACGGATACAAGCATAGGTATCTGTATCATCCATCTACTATCCGTTTTATCTGTGGTCGTTTACTTCACCTCTGGCAGCCGGAAATCATCCAGGGCACTCGGCTTGGCCATCAGCGCCTCAATGTCGGCCACGGTGCGGGGGGCTTCGGCCGAGAGGTTCTCGTGGCCGCTGGCCGTAATCAGGATGTCGTCTTCGATGCGGACCCCGATGTTCCACCACTTTTTGTCGCAGGGGCTGCCTTCGGGAATGTAGATGCCGGGCTCCACGGTAATGACGTTGCCGGCTTTCAGCGGGCCGTAGGTTCCCCGGTCGTGCACGTCGAGGCCAAGGTAGTGGCTGGTGCCGTGCGGGAAGTAGGTGCGCACATCGTCGGCCTTTTTGATAATGCCCAGCTTCAGCAGGCCGTCGGCAATAACCTGCTGGGCCACTTTGCCGGGGGCCTGGAAGTCGTTGCCGGTTTTGCACTCCCGAATGCCGGCTTCCTGGGCGGCCAGCACCAGTTCGTAAATCTGCCTTTGCTCGGGGCTGAACTTGCCCGAGGGCGGAATGGTGCGCGTGACGTCGGCGGTGTAGCCGTGGTACTCGGCCCCGCAGTCCATGAGCAGCAGGTCGGTGCCCAGGCGGGGCTTGTCGTTTTGGGTGTAGTGCAGCACGCAGGCGTTGTTGCCGGCTCCCACAATGCTGGGGTAGCCCTCAAACTCGGCTCCGTACTTTTTATACACGTACTCGTGCAGGCCCTGCACCTCCATTTCGCCCATGTCGGGCCGTACGGCTTTCATCACTTCCTGCTGGCCCACGGCGCTGATGCGCACGGCCCGGCGCAGCAACGCCAGCTCTTCGGGCGTCTTCACCTCACGTAGCTGGTTGAGTGCCTCATCCAGGGTTTGGGTGTCGAAGCGGCTGACGGGCCGGCTGGCCACGGCTTGTTTGCGCTCAGCGTCAGTTTTGGCCCCCAGATACGCTTGCACGTAGGCGTCTTGCGTCACGGCCGCCGGCATACCTTGCAGGTAGGGCCGCAGCCGGTCGGCGGCGGTGGCCCCGTGCTGCTGGATAAGCTTGTGTGCTTCGACTACGGCCGGATTGAAGTCGGCGGGCACGGCAGCCTGCTGGCGGAACGTAGCCACGAGGTCGAACAGGTCGGCCGGGTCGTCAGGGTCGTTGCGCACGTCGGTGGGCAGGGGCAGAAAATGGACCTGCCCGAAGTCGGCCCACCGGATGCCGGCCGTGGCAAAGGCTTTGTTGTCGGCCACGTACTGCACTTTCAGCTGCTGGCGGGCGCCCTCGGCACCCAGGCGGCGGCCGGTCCACTGCTCGGCCCGCGGGTTGCGGGGCTGCACAAACAGTGCCTCCGTTACGCCGGCCTGTCCGCCTACCGTTTGCGGCTCCTTGAACAGCACCAGCACCGCTTCGGGCTCGTCGTAGCCGGTTAGGTAATACAAGTCGGGGTGCTGGTGGTAGATGTAGTCCACGTCGTTGGCCCGGTTGCGGACGGGCGCCGCAAATAGCACAGCCACCGAGCGGGCCGGCAGCGCCTGGCGCAGCAGTTCCCGCCGCTGCTTATGAAACGCGGGGTCGAGCAGGTCGGTGGGGCGGCCGGGGCCGGCGGCGCGCTGGGCGTGGGTGGTTGAGGCCGTGAGCAGGCAACCCGCGAGCAGCAACTGCGCGGCGGTATTCAGCAAAGAGTGTAGCATAGCAGAACGAAAGACCGCACCAGCAGCTCAACGTTGCGGCGGCCGGCCCTCAAGATACGACAGTGCGCAGCGCGAAAACGGGGCCGCTTCTGCAAGCCGCCGCAAGCAACAGCGCGAAGCTTCCGCGTCCCGCGCTCCGGCCTGAACCAAAAGCAACGGGACGCGGAAGCTTCGCGCCGAGTGTGAAAAGCGGGGTACTAGAAGGCTAGTACACGATGTGGCCTTGCTCCTTGGCCTTCTTCAGCACGGCCATGATGCCGTTCTTGTTGATGGTGCGAATGGTGCTGGCAGCTACCTTCAGCGTTACCCAAGCGTCTTGCTCCGGAATATAGAAGCGCTTCTTCTGCAGGTTGGGGTAGAACTTGCGCTTGGTTTTGTTGTTGGCGTGCGAAACGTTGTTGCCTACGCGGGTACGCTTGCCGGTCAGATCACAAACTCGGGCCATGGTATCAGGAACTTAGAGGTGTCAATGCGGAAAAACAGGGCCGCAAATATCGGAAAAAAACCAATACCGGCAAATCAGTCCCCTTCAAAATTGAGCAGTTAGCCCGTCTCAGCTCATACATGCTATACGCATTACCAGAAGTCCTTATAATTTCGTGGACTGGTCCACTTGCTGTGGCCCTTGTCAGATGTATACCCATTTATCACATGCTCAAAGACATCTACCGTTTCCTGTCGCCGCGGTATCAGAACCTGGCCCTGGATTACAAAGTAGCTTTCAAACCTCGCTACGGACATGGCCAGCCGCCTCACGCAGTGCTGTACCCAATCATTAATGCCAACCGGGCCGCTTATCAGGGGTTGCTACAGTCGTTTCTGGCGTACCAACAAGTGTTTGTAAATATCCGCGACGCCAAGGCCGAGACAGACCCTAGTCAACCTTCTTGGAATAATGGTTTCTTGCCTGGTCTTGATATCATCGGCATCTATGGGATGCTGGCAAAGTTCCGACCTCAGCAGTATGTAGAAGTAGGGTCAGGCAATTCTACCAAAGTAGCTTATAAAGTTATTCAGGACCAGAATCTTACTACCCAAATCACCTCCATCGACCCTTATCCGCGTGCCGAAATTGACCAATTGGCCTCTCGTATAATACGGGAGCCATTCGAGAACATTGATTTTTCGTTTTTAAAGGCGTTGGGCGAAAATGATATTCTGTTCATTGACAACTCACACCGTGTCCTGCCCAACTCTGACGCCATGGTGTTTTTTATGGAGGTATTGCCCATGCTGCGCAAGGGTGTAATTGTGCATATTCACGATATCTACCTACCCTACGATTATCCGCAATTTATGTGCGACCGGTTCTATTCGGAGCAATACATGCTTGCGGCATTCCTACTGGCTAACCCTCAGAAGTACCAAACGCTTCTGCCCAATTACTTTATCAGCGAAGACCCAGACTTACGGCAAATACTGACGCCATTGTGGCAACAACCCAATCTGCACGGAGTAGAACAGCATGGCGGCTCTCTCTGGTTACGGATTGTTGAGTAAAGCAGATAACTGTTGCCCGTTTATGTTGTATAATAAGTCTTGTTTGGACTGTTTGGTGAATTCATCGGGCACGTAGGTACGCTTAGGCCTACGTATGAGTAGGTTGTGCAAGCCTCAGGCCAAGACGAAGACGGTGTCGTGGGCCCACTCGCCGCACAGACGTTTCACGCCACTGTGGGCGCGCTCAATGACCACGCGCAGAAGGCTCAGCCAACCAACTACCTTTTCCTCATGAGTTTTATTAGACAAAATTTATATTATTTATTACTTTTTATTTCATGACTGTTTGCCCTTGAGGCTATCAGAGGTTAAAGAGGCTACGTTAAATGCCACAATAAGTAGGCGCGCCTTAATATGAATTATCCTTTATTCATTTGTGATAATTTGCATATTCTTGATTTCCATTCTTATCATTGCACACACAATTTGAATAGATAGTTCTGCATTCTGACTGCTCTTAACTAGGCACTTACTTTTGCCTACTCTGCCTGAAATTGCCTTTAAAGGCAGCTCTAAGGCTATCGAGTTTATAATAAGCCAACCGTTGTTATAATCACGGCTGCTTTATACAACCCTCTGTAAATCAGAAGGAATTACTTCTACAACTGTGTTAAGCGTATGCGGCAGCATTACTTAATTTCCCGTGCATTCTGGTTTCTGTGTGCCTTGCTGGCTATGTCCAGCAGAGATGCCTGGGGACAAGCATCCCCAGCCAATGAAGGCGTTGTTCCCGATGCCACCGAACTTGCCGCTCTGCGCGATTTTTACAATAGCACTACTGGCGGCACCTGGAAGAATCAGACCAATTGGCTAAAGGGCACATCTTTAGCTGATGCTGCTACATGGTTCGGCGTTACTGTCAGAAACGGAGATGTAGCGGAACTGGTCAGTAGTGGCAATAATCTGCAAGGAGCTATTCCTAAAAGCTTGTGTAATCTTACACAGCTAGTTCGTCTTGAGCTTACCAACTCCCAAGGGCTTACTGGCAGTATTCCGCGCGAGATAGGGCGCCTTCGTCAGCTACAAACGTTCCGTATCGTTACTACCGGGGTAAGCGGTTCTATTCCGGTAGAGCTAGGGCAGCTAACCCAACTCGTAACGCTTTCTTTTTTCAATAGCCGTCTTTCCGGACGTATACCGGTCGAGTTGGGAAATCTTACCAACCTCACCTCCCTAAATCTAGGCGACTACTACACGCAGCCTCCGGGAGGGGGAAACAATTTTGAAGGCGGTATTCCGGCGAGCATAGGGCAACTAACACAGCTGAAGTCGCTGGAAATCAGCATGTCGCCTTTGGGAGGCACCATTCCAAAAGAGCTTGGCAACCTCACCAATCTCACCTTCCTGGAGCTGGACGCTTGCCAGCTTGTAGGGCCTGTACCCGTTGAGTTAAGCAACTTGAAGAAGCTTAACGCGCTACTTCTGCATAACAACCAACTCACGGGTAATCCCTCTTTCCTGGCTACCCTCCCCATAACGTATCTCAGGTTACAAAACAACGCTCTGACAGGGCTGCCGAATTTCCAACAGCATACTACTCCGGCCAGTATATCTGCCAACATCAGCAGCAATCAACTGGAGTTTGGCTCCCTAGAACCCAATTTCACCGGACCAGGGCAATCACTCATTGGCACACTCACGTACTTGCCCCAAACACTGTCCTCTGAAGAGGTAGAGGTGGAAGTTCCGGCTGGACAATCGTTTACGCTTGCTAGCGGCATTGGTGGAACCCGCACCAGTTATCAATGGCAAAAGGAGAAAGAAGGTGCCTGGAGTAACATTGCAGGTGCTACCAGCGCCACGTATCAAATAGCGCAAGCTGCTACAGAACATGCCGGACGTTACCGTTGCCAAGCCACCAATGAGTGGGTAACGGGACTTACGTTGTATTCGCGCCCCTACCGGGTGCGGGTGGAAGCCCCTCTGCCTCCTTCTGAGCCAAGCGAGGACTTAGACCGCAATTGGGTGCTGGAACGCACGTTTGATGCGGAGGGTACTGTAGTAGAGGAAAGCAAGCAGTTTAGTGACGCATTAGGTCGCTCCACCCAAACCCAGGTCAAAACCCTGAGCCGTAAGCATGTTCTGGCCAGTCAGGTTGTCTACGGCTCTGGCGGGCTGGGCCAGCTTAGCACACTCGCGGCCCCTATCAACAACCAAGAATTCAATTATAAAGAGGGATTCATCACTGCTGGCGGTAAGGACTATGACCATACCAATTTCGAGTATGGCAAAGCCGACCAGCCCGATGTGGTAGATGCTGCCGATGCGCCTGGCACGCTGGGCCACTACTTTAGCACGAAGAATGCGCTTGAGCCCTATACTGCTGCTACTAAATATCCTTTCAGCCTCACCGAGCCATACACCGGTCCCCTTGGTGGCGTCAAGCGAGTTACTGGCCCAGGTGATGAGTTTCGGATGGGTTTGGGCCGAGAGGGTAAAAGTAGAGAGCTGTCCCTGCTTGATGAGCTAAAACACTACCTAAGCCTGCGCCGTCATTTCGTGCCTACGCCGGACAATCTGTCGCTCAAGCGTCAGGGGCTGAAGTCAGTTAGTATTAATGCCAACGGTGTCGAAAGCATCTCTTTCGTCGATAAACAGGGGTTGCTCTTGGCTACCTGTCTGAGCGGCAGCCAGTATCCTGGTTTACAACTGCAGGCGGCCATTCACTCCGACCCAGCCAACTCGGATGGCCTCCCTGCTTATCAGGACATTCATATCCCTGCTGCAGGCCCAGCGGTAGTTTCCTTTACAGGCAAGGGTTCGGTGCGCATCATCAATCTGCTCACTGAGGCCGAGGTGCCGTACACCAACCCGCTCACGCTGGAGCCAGGCTTTTACCGGGTGCTATCCTTAAGCGACAATCAGCAATTTAGCTACTTGGCCCGCTACGGCGAGTTCAGTTACACCTATTACGACGATGCCCGCCGCCCTGTGGCCTCAGTAGCGCCCAATGGCGTAGACCTGAGCAGCACCGCCCGTCCGCAGTTTGTTACGCTGAATACGTACAGTGGTGCTGGCACCCTGCTCAGCACCGAAAGCACTGACGAAGGTAAAACCGAGTACGTGTACGCCCGCGACGGTCGTATTCGCTTCTCACAAAGTGCCCGGCAGCGTCAGGAAAAAACATTCTCGTACTCTAATTACGACCAAGCCGGCCGGATAGTAGAATCGGGTGAGTACAACGCTGCCGCCGGCAACCTGACATTCGAGGGGCATTTAACAGCTACTCCAGCCGCCAACAGTGTACTGCGGACCTCCTTGCTGGAAAACCGTACTCCCAGCGGCGGCCTTAACGCTACGCATTGTCGCCAGCGTAACCACATCCTCTATGACCTGCCTGCTGATGACGCACCCGCCGGCCGCACCCAGGAATTTGTGCTGGGTGCCGTGTCACGGACGCGCAATGCAACCAGTACTACCTGGTACAGCTACGATGAGTTGGGCCGCCTGACCTGGCTGGCTCAGAATACAGCGGGTATAGGCTCCAAGACCGTAGACTACACCTACGACTTCAGCGGTAACGTGCTGGAAGTAGCCTACCAAAAGGGCCAGCCTGATGCTTTCTACCATCACTATCAGTACGACGCCGACCAGCGTCTGACGCGGGTGTACACCAGCCCCGACGGCCTAAATAAAACGTTGCAGGCAAAGTACGCCTACTATCTGCATGGCCCGCTCAAGCGCACCGAGCTGGGCGGCAGGCTGCAAGGTCTCGACTACGTATATACCGTGCAGGGCTGGTTGAAGAACATTAACCACGCCACCAAAGGAATTGACCCAGGCCAGGACAGCCCTACGTCTAATAGCATTCCTAAAGACCTGTTTGGCCTGACGCTCGACTATTTCAGCGGCGACTATTACAGCAGCAAGTTTACGGCGGTAGCCCCTACCATTGCTAACGCTCCTACCCCTCGTTACGACGGCACCGTACGCACGTCGGCCTGGCACACCCCGGCCAGCCCCGATATCCGCGCCCATACGTACCGCTACGATGCTAAGGCCCAGCTGCTGCAAGCCAACTTCGGAAAGCTGACCAGCAATACGTTTGAACCCGCTGCCAACAGCGGCCTGGAAGAGAGTATGCTGGCGGGCAACGACCCGAGCAGCTTCCAGCCCTACGATGCCAACGGCAACCTGCGCCGCCTGCGCCGCCGTGACCTGGCCGGCTTTGCCACCGACGACTTCACGTACCAGTACACGCCCAATACCAACAAGCTAGCCGCCGTGCACAACCAAGCCGGTGCCGCCGTGCTGGACTTCGACTACGACGCCACCGGCCAGATGACCCGGCAGCGCGACGAAAAAGGCCAGACCTATCTTGCCTACGACGTAACGGGCAAAGTAACGGGCATCTACCGCGACCAGGGCCACCAGCAGCCACTAGTTACGTTTGCCTACGACGACCGGGGTTTCCGGGCCAGTAAAGCCAGTTACGACCCCACCACCTACCAGCTGGTGCGCACCACCTACTACATGCGCGACGTGGCCGGCAACGTGCTCAGCACCTACGAGCAGGAGCCAACGAAGCAGTTGCAGCGCACCGAGGCACCTATCTACGGCGCCAGCCGGATCGGTATGCTCACGCGCCTGGACGATGGCACGGAAGAAGCCCGCTACGAGCTGAACGACCAGCTCGGCAACGCCCGCGTGGTGTTCCACCAGCCCAAAACGGTGAAGTATCTTGCTACTATGGAGCCAGGCCAGGCCAGCCGCGAGGAGCAGGACTTCAAGAACGTAGCGGAAACCCGCCAGTTCTCGGACAGAGCCTACGGTGGTACGCACGTAGCCGCCTTAGCTCCCCGCTATAATGGCATCGACTACAGCCGCGGCCCCAGCAAAACTCTCACGGTAGCCAAAGGAGACACGGTAACGCTCTCGACCGCCGCGCTGCTGGGCGAAAGCTTTGCGGCCCGCCAAGCCCCCAACGTGGCGCCACTAGTAGTGGCCGGAGTTGCTGGGGCCTCAGCTCCCACCGCGGCCCCAGCGCCGGGTCAGCCCGATGTTCCCAAATCTGGGCGTCCGGCAGTACAGGTGGCGGCGGGTGTGGGGGTAACGGGCCTGGTGACGACCCTGGCCCAGCCCACGCCTCCCACGACGGGCATCCTGGCCTGGCTGCACTACGTCTTGCGCAACGAGCAGGGCGACGTGGTGGACGAGCAGTACGAGCCCGTGCCAGCCACGGCCGCCACCAGCTGGCAGCCCGTGCGCCTGGGCGTGCGCGTGCCCGAAGCCGGCACGCTGGAGGTAGCCGTGGTGAGCGAGCACCGTGACTACTTCGTGTACTTCGACGACATCCAGGTGGAGCACACGGGCGGCATGATTGTGCAGGAGCAGCACCAGTACGCCTACGGCTCCCCGCTCACGGGCCTCAACTACGTGGTGGGCAGCAAGCGCTACCGCCACGGCTACCAGGGCCAGTATGCCGAGCGCGACGAGCAGACCGGCTACGAGAGCTTCGAGCTGCGTCTCTACCACAGCCGCCTCGGACGGTGGATGTCGTATGACCCGTATGGTGAATTTCACTCCCCCTACGTGGGCATGGGCAATAACCCTATTAGCACTACTGATCCTGATGGAGGTTGCACAATCTGCCCTTTACCAACGATGCTACCTATGGCTACGCAGCACTTACCTAATGTAATGGTCAGTGCGAGTGCTGCGGCTGGTGCGTTTGCTCGTCTTGGCATAGATGCTGCCAAGCATGCTTTTATGTCTTACAGTACTTATGTTAATGCATCAGGTGATGCCATCATGAATAGAGGAATTGGCCTAGCATCATATACAGCTGGTTTTACGCCTTTTAGTGATAGAAATAGTTGGCAAGAAACTAAGCAAGCTGTTAGCTATATGTCTACTCATATGAACCCATTCACGGAGCAGGGACGTGCAGGTTTGGGACAAATAACCACAACAGCTTTAGATACAGGTGTGGATTTTTTTAATCTCACATCTTCTATGACTGCACAGCAGCGTGGAGATATAGTTGGCAACTTAGCCTTTGATGCTCTTCTCACCAAGGGGGCGGGCAGTGTAACTAGCACCGCAGCATCAAGGCTCTCGAGCTTTGCAAGTAACGCATCAAGAAGCATTGGCCCATTAAAGCAATGGATAAGACTGGGTAACTCCTATAGCCAAGCTGGTCAATTTAGTACATATTCTCTAAAATGGGGTGCCTCTATGGCTAAGAAAGGAAAGTATCTTCAACAAATAGGCAGTCCTAAACTACAGCAGATAAACCAAAGATTTAGAAACATGAAGATACCAGGTAAATCTTGGCGAACTGCCGATCCAGGACATTTTCACTTTAAAAAATATTAGCTATATGAACATGATAATTAAAGTAACAGCTGACAGAAGGCAAAAAGTACGTGAAAACTTTTTTTTAACTGCGCTTGTCAACGCTTTGAAAAACCTTATTCCAGCATCTAGCCCAGACTACGAAATCAATATTCTCAATGTTGAATACTGGTTAATTGAACTTGATGAGAATTTTCGCGCCAATAGAGAAATTGGCTTTAACGATAATGATGAGGCTATTTTGTTTGCGCCTAGTGACAAAAATTTAGGCGTTTATACTGATTCTGGTATAAAATTCAATCCTGATTTATATGATAAATCTAATCCTGATTTGTTTGATATTATTTGGAAGAAAAACACATGTTAATTTCTAATTGACATTATATGATTTTTTAAAACATAATAATTTTTTCATGAAAATCCAGCATGAATTACAGAAAAACGCTCCTTTGAACCAAACTGATAACATATTACACATTCATCTTTTTAGGCGGATACTCCTCCTTACCCACGCCCAAAACAGCTCCGGCCAGAGCGAGTTCAACACCTATGCGCCGGGCGGGCCGCTGGAAATGGTGGACCTGTCGACGGGCAATTTCAGGCTCAATCTACCCGTGTTCAGACTACTAATCGTCCCCGGTGCTGCCACTAATTAACAGCGAATACCCTCCCCCAGGCCTCCCCCTACTTCACCGCTATGCCCCATCCCGCATTTCGTCTGCGCGTCTCTACAGCCCGCCATTCCCGGCCGCTCGCCGCCCCTACCTGGGCTACGGGTACCCGCCTGGGGTCCCGGCTGCACTACGTCTTGCGCAACGAGCAGGGCGACGTGGTGGACGAGCAGTACGAGCCCGTGCCAGCCACGGCCGCCACCAGCTGGCAGCCCGTGCGCCTGGGCGTGCGCGTGCCCGAAGCCGGCACGCTGGAGGTAGCCGTGGTGAGCGAGCACCGTGACTACTTCGTGTACTTCGACGACATCCAGGTGGAGCACACGGGCGGCATGATTGTGCAGGAGCAGCACCAGTACGCCTACGGCTCCCCGCTCACGGGCCTCAACTACGTGGTGGGCAGCAAGCGCTACCGCCACGGCTACCAGGGCCAGTATGCCGAGCGCGACGAGCAGACCGGCTACGAGAGCTTCGAGCTGCGTCTCTACCACAGCCGCCTCGGACGGTGGATGTCGTATGACCCCTATGGGCAGTTTGCTTCGCCCTATGTGGGCATGGGCAATAACCCCGTTTCCAGCACGGACCCCGATGGCGGATGGTGCTGTGGGGGAGGTCCTGTCCAAACAGCTCTTAATGGAGGTACTATAGGCGAAGTAGTAGTAAGAGGTGTAGCATCTGGAGCCTATATGCGGTTAGGGCTAGATGCCGCTCGACATGTAGCCTTCTATGCTGGGCAATACACTTATGGCTTCTACAATGCGCTGGGAAATGACATGGGGCTGGGATTACCTAGTTATTTTACTCGCGGTACTCCAGAATTGCAAGAACTAGATGGTGTTGCTGGGTTTGGGCAGACGATGGGACATGTTACTGGGCTTGGGATTGGCTTAGTTACGACAGGAGCGGGCTTAATAGGCCAGGCAGGTGGAGGAGCTTTGGTTATTTCTGGCGTTGGAACTGTGCCCGGTGGCGCAGTTCTAGCTGGTAGTACGGCTGGGGTTGTTTATGGTGCAGGAGTAACGACATCCGCATGGAGTGCTCTAACCAGACCTAAGCCTATGCTGGAAAGCAGAGGGAAACTAGGAGAAGGAGGATTCAAAAAAAATCCGCAAGGAGATAATACGAAGATTAATGAACAAGTTACATCATTAGTTAAAAAATATAAACTAGACAGAAATGAACAGAGACAACTGCATGACCAGATTACAGGACGGGGACTGACCCGCAAAGAAATAGGGGCAGAAATTCTAGAACTTTGGCCAAGTAAAGCAAAATGACATATGAAATTTTTATCAAAAAAGGATTTGAAAGACTATTTGCTTCAAATAGAAGGTCAACAAGTATATGAAGTTAAAGCAGGAATAGGCACAGGCTCTATTTTTACCATGTACTTTTCTTGTAACCAAGATCAACTGAATAGAGAAACAAGCGACATGATTATGGTATTTTGCTCTTGGAAACTACTCTTTAAAGATGCATATTTATGCACATGGAGGGATAATGAATCTGAAATAAAAGAAAATCTGGATAAACTTGTTGATAAAACCATTCTAACTATAGAATTAGACCTGTCATTTGATATTATAATTAACCTCTCTGAAAATTATCGTTTGTATATAAATTGTGACAGTTCAAGTAACAGTGATATAGATATTGATTCTGATTATTTTATAAAAATTAAAAATAAGATAACAGCTGTATTAAGAGGAAAGATTGTAGAATGATTAGTATTATATTTAAGTATAAATTTTATTTTTCAGGAGAAGCATTCAATCCTGATAAAATTGAAATCCAATCAAATGATGTTGAAATAGCAAAACATCCTGAGACAGAAAGCGCATACGCGTACATATCAATTGGGCCAAAAAAACGTTATGGGCTTCAGTATAGTCTACTAGAATACGATGATTGGTTTGTTGATTTCATTGAGAAAAACTACGAATTATTGACCAAACATGGAGTTAATGATATACAATTATCAATTGAAGTTTACTATCGTGATGATCAATGTAATTTTGAGATACTGAGCAACAGTTTACTAAAAAGGATATCCAAATTTAATATATCTATACCGGTTAGTGTTTACAAATTAGATGGTGAATACTTTGATAATTGGTTGAAAGAAATTGATGTCTAATGGATTACTCCGCAATGAGACACCTTCACACCCTCACAAGTCTACTTCTCCTAACTTTTCCTTTATTCACCCACGCCCAAAACAGCCCCGGCCAGAGTGAGTTCAACACCTATGCGCCGGGTGGGCCGCTGGAGATGGTAGATGTGTCTACAGGCAACTTTCGGTTCAACATTCCGGTGCTGGAGATACCGGGGCCAGAGGGCAGCTTTGAGCTGCCGCTACACTACCGGGCCGGTATTGGCCTAAACCAGGAGGCCTCCTGGGTGGGGCTGGGCTGGAGCATGAATGCCGGCGCCATCACGCGCACCGTCAACCAGTTCCCCGACGATGCCAACGGGGAACCGATGGCGCTCATCAACAAGAACCCCGGCCGCCGCGGATGGTACATGCGCCAGGGCATTGTGAACATGGGCTGGGATTCGCAAGATGGCCACGTGGGCAACGTGGATATTGGCATAGCCACTGTAGGATGGAAAAACGGACTTAACAGTGGCTCTCTGGCAGGCATCGGCTACCAGAATGGCAAAGGCATGACCTTTGACCCCATGCGGTTTACTATGGCTATTATGACCGTGGCAACGGCTGGCACTGCTGGCTCCGTATCCCACGCTATGGGTTTCCAAGCCACAGGTACGGGTATTGCAGGTAAAGCCGCAGCCATTGGTGTTGAAACCGCATTCAGCTCAGCCGTAGGCATTGGGGTTGCACAGGTAGCCAATGCCCTGCATAGCCCCACGTCCAAAGCGGGTGGGTACATGCGCGTGGCTGAGCGCAATGAGAAAAAAGGTTTCAGCTTTTGGAGCTACACCAACTACTGGATGTTTATCGACAACAGTAACACCCAAAAGATGTACGGCCCCTTGTACTTCCGCAATCTGGGGGCCGGAGCTAGCCCCACTGCTCCCGAGCGGCAATTTGGGCCTGATATGTATAAGGGAGTTGGTGCCACTACATCTCAAAAGCCTACTGTATTCTACGTCGACGACCGCCCCAGTAACAAAAGCACCTCTTACCGCATGGAGGAAGCTGCTGACATTTCGCTGCCTATCGACCCTTTCGACAGCTACCACAACAATAGCATGCGTCCCATCAGTGTTGCGTATGATGCCTTCACGGTGATGGGCCCAGGCATTGGCGGCAACATTCGGCCTTACCGGCTCGACGTAGGCTCGGTGGCCTTTCCGCGGCAAATGAACGAGGAGCACTTTAAATACAACCTTGTTCCGTTTTCGCAAACCAAGCCCGAGTTTATTTACGAGGGAAGTGCTTCCAACACCTACGAGCATCACCAGGGAACCGGCGCCAACAAAGACCGTCTGGGCATCACGCAGCAATGGTCGGGAAAGGGCGCACTTACCTTGCAGGACCCACTTCTGTACGACAATGCTGCTCGCACAGCCCCTAACCGCTACGGCCTGAATAATGGCCAGTTGGCTCAAGGGCGTCAAGTGCACTGGTTTACAAATGAGGAAATAGCTCAGGAAGGCAATAAGGCTCCCGCGGCTCAGGGCAAGTTCCTGGATTTCGCTAAGCCGGAATCTTACCGCGTAAACCAACGCATTCTGATCGGCTATATCAACCCGTGCGGCTCAAACCGGTGCGACGAGCGGCCTATTCCTCAATTCCAAGACAACTGGGTGACAGTGCCCAACCGTTTCCGGGCTGGCCTGCCGGCCAAGGGAATTGGGGCTTTCGTTATTACAGCTGAAGATGGCACCCGCTACCACTTTGCTTTGCCGGTTTACCACTACGGCCAACACTCCAAGTCGTGGAATATCAACAACCCCGCCGAGTATACCAGCGAAAGAATGGGCTTGGCCAATTCCGGATATGCGTATGCCACAGCTTGGCTGCTCACGGCCATTACTGGCCCCGATTTCGTGGATAAAGGCACTATAGGGGTACTGGATGCTGAGGATGAAGGCCGTTGGATCAAGTTTGAGTACGGTAAGTTTTCGTCGCAGTTCAAATGGCGCACTCCGTACCGCAGCAATGCGATAATTGATAATGGGTACAGCGTTTTGCCCGACGGCTCACCAGCGCCCACCTATGGGGCGTATTCAGAAGGCTATAAGGAGACCTATTACCTCAATTCCATTTCTACCCGAAGCCATACGGCCATTTTCGTCAAAGATGTGCGCTTGGATGGCCGTGGGCACTACACAGGCAGCACCGCCCGCAATCCTGATCTGGACATTGAAGAAAAGGAGCCGGCATCTTCATTGAGATTAAATGAAATCATTCTGCTGACCAACGAAGACTACCAGAGGCTGCAAACGGAGTATGGGTTTGGCACCAACACGGCCAATAATGCCGCTGAACGCAACGCTGCCCTGCTGAGCGCCCACGACTCTTTTGAGAAAGTATTCGACCCGGCTGACTTAAGCAGCAATACCGCTGCCCGGAGCTATTTGGAGCAAAAGCTTATCAAGCGAGTGGTATTCAATTATACGTATAGGCTCTGCCCCAAAACATCTAATTCCTTCGCCAGCGCTAAAGCGGCTCCGCAATCAGGCGCTAGCAACCTGCAAAGCCAATTGAAAGGCAAACTGACGCTGGAAAGCGTAGCTTTACTAGGACCTAACAACGCCAAGCTGATTCCTGATTTTAAGTTCGAGTACGGCTTCAACCCTATATACGACGAGCATAAGTATGATGCGTACGGTTTCTATAAGCGTGAAAGAACACAGAACGGTAGTCTGTTCGTGAACAATGATATGGTCTCCGTAAACGCTAAGGGGCAAACGCAAGCTAGCGAAGATGGCTCAGCTTGGTCACTGAAACGTTTACACAATCCACTGGGCTCGACGTTGGAGGTTGAATATGAGCGGGATCAATACGCTTCCGTGTCAGGTCTAGAAAGTACGAGAGTAATATTTAAGGATAAAGGAAGTTCTTATGGACCTAGCGGAATATTCACGGGTGGGCCAGAAGGCTTTGACTTGCGCACACGGTTTAAAAAAGGTGATGTGCTTCATATCAAAGGAAGATTAAATAATCGATACCGAGTGCCTAGCAGTAGTCCAAGCGGAGGTTATACTACTGTATACTGCGCGACAGATTATGAAAAAGACCATATAATAGCCGATGTCACCGAAAGAACTTTGCAAATATCTCAACCGCCTACAGCACTAGGAGCACCTTATCCAGGAGGACCGGTGCCTGCTGGTTTAGCACAGTGTAACCCTTCAATTCATGTTCCCACAAATTCATATGAGGGCTTCGAAGAATTTACCTTTGAGACAAATCTATCTGTAAGTAAAAATGGTGGTGACATCCGCGTAGCTAAACTGTTAGTACGTAATGAAAAAGGGAACACGCAACAGACCAAATACCAATACTCTAGTTGCTCGAGCCAAGGTTGCTTTTCTACAGGTGTAATATCTAAAGAGCCTGAGAAAGCTAAGCACCTGCCAAAAGCTGAGTATATAACACACACGGAACTTTCAGATCCTGATTATCCCGCTACTCCTGTATTATACAGTGAAGTTACCGAACTGAGTGGCCGGTTCCGCAATGCTGCCGGGGAGGTGGATGATAATGCCTTCGACACACGTACAGTCTACAGCTTCCATACCCCGCGTCTGGATATGATTAGCCAGACTAAAGTAGACAGTGAACATCTCACTGCTGAGACTGCTAACTATCCTCATTATATAACTCAGGGAAATCTTGGTGAACTTAAGCTTGCCAAAGTAGGCCTGTCTATGGCTAACAACCTAACTCGAATCAACACAGCCCTGATCGGTCAACCGAAGTGGGTACGTAGCTTCGATAAGCGTGGTACTATGGAGCGCGAAGTTGTGTATAATTACACGAATGATATCGAAAACGATGCTGGCATTGCGCACCAAGGGTATTTTTCAGAAGGTTCTTTGCTCAGCGAAATAACCAAATCAACGGATAACTCGGAGGCTCGCTGGTTCTCAGTTAATAAGAGTATTAAGACAGTAATACCGACTTACTTAATCGGAACCACTACCATCAGCAACGGTATCCAAACCTCGTCGCGGACTCTGTCTTATGACTTCCTAACAGCTGCTCCTTTATCTTCAAAGACAATAGATGCCCTGGGTGTGCAGTTCCGGAACACGCAGGTACCCGCATACAAAATCCCCGGCTACGAGGGTATGGGGTCTGTTGGGTTTAGTGCATCTAACAAAAACATGCTCTCGCAAATAGCAGCCTCCTCTGTCAGCAAAGTGTTACCTGATGGCTCATTGGCTCCCGTGGCGGCCTCAGTTGCTACGTGGAGACGGGATTGGGCTACCTACCGCAAACTGGATGCTGCTACCGACCAATATGTAGAATTTGCTGCACCAACAAAAGACCGAGTGTGGCGCATGCACCGCTCGTTTGCTTGGCAGGGCAAACAGTTGAACCCTGATGGCACCTTGGCTGGATTCATTCCTTTCAACTGGACCTCGCCTACTGCCTCCGGACAAAACGCGGGCTGGATACAGCAGGGAGAAATTACACACTATGATCAGTTCTCCCGTCCTCTACAATCCAAAGATATTAATGGTAGTGCCGCCGCCGAAAAATCAGGGTATAACCAGAAATATTCCATTGCGTCGGCTGTCAATGCTCGTTACACCGAAATAGCATATTCCGGTGCCGAAGATCAATATCCGACAAGTAATGGTACGCACTTTGGTGGCGAAGTGCGCGACGCTGGCCGGCGAAACTCTGACCAGAAGCATACGGGCTTGTACAGTTCCTTGCTCACAGCCGGGCAGTTGGGCTTTACTTATAAGGCAACTGTAGGAAATACAAAAGACATCAGCACAGATAGGAATTACCGGGCCAGTGTATGGGTGTACGACAATAGTGATGCTCAAGGTGCCCGTTTGTACTTGGCCCTGGATGGCACAACAGTTAAGGAAATGAGCATCGCGGATGCCGCTACCAAGCGGGCTGGTAAGTGGCTGCTGCTTCACTTATTTGTGAAAATACCTAACTCAGATGCAGGCAAGCAATTAACTGTTGGATGCCGAAACGCTGGCTCAGGCTCGGTGTACGTGGACGACTTCCGTTTTCATCCTGTAGATGCTCCTCTTACCGCTTATGTCTACGATGGGCATACCGGGCAGATGACATATACGCTTGATAATGATAACCTCTATACTGAGTATGAGTATGATGCGGCTGGCAAGCTAGCTAGAGTATACAAAGAAATATTGACGAAGCCAGGCAGCACAGCTGGAGCAGAACGCCGGATTGTCAAAGAGTCCCAGTATAACTACGCTCAGATGAAGGCGCCTACGTGGGTAGAAACAGAAAACATCAGGTGTAAGATGAACCCTGATAATTCACCAACCGGCCAGCAAGAAAAAGAAGAAAAAGACGTCAACTCCGCTAGCCCTACGTATGGGCAAACTCGATGGGTAGTGCTAGGAGCATCACTAGAATGCGCCACCTGCACGGCTGATGAGCGGTGGATTGTTGACCACTGCGAAAAGCCGACGATAGAATGTGAGAGCAGCACCCAGCTTGGCACCAATAAATACTTAAACGTGTACCGCTATTCTTACTCAGATGGTCATGAGTTTACAAGAGATGAAATTGAAGCAGCCCCTTGCGTACAATAATGCCAGTGCAGCAAAGCTGTTTGGGTAACTTCCTAAACAGCTTTGCTGTACTGGCATCATCACCTATTTCTTCCCATCATCACCTTTCTCCTCTTTCCGCCAGGGGCAGTGCCGGCAGCCGCTGCCGCAGCAGAAGCCGCGGCGGCGGTGGTATTGCTCGGTGAAGACCATATAGCCTTCCGGGGTGTGGTAGAAGTCGCCGGGCCGGAGGGGTTGGGCCAGGAAGGCGGCCATGCGTGGGTCCATCAGGCGTGCAGGGCAGCTATGCACTCGATTTCGACCAGCGCATCCAGGGGCAGACGCGACACCTCCACGGTGGTACGGGCCGGGCGGTGCGCGCCGAACACTTCGGCATACACGGCGTTCATGCGCTGAAAATCGGCAAAGTTTTTCAGAAACACAGTGGTTTTCACCACATCCGCCAGTCCCACCCCGCGGGCCGACAGCACCACGCTGAGGTTGTGCAGCACCTGCCGGGTTTGCTCTTCAATGGTAGTGGCCTCGATGCGCATGGAGGCAGGCACCAAGGGCGTTTGGCCGGAGCAGAATACGAGGCCGCCCGCCACAATGGCTTGGGCGTAAGGCCCAACAGCCTGCGGGGCATCGGGGTGGTGTAGTGTTTCCATAGGCCGCAAAGGTAGGTTGTAGCGCGTGGTGTAGCGCGAACTTGATAATTCGCGTACCGGTGCGCCTGTAGAACAAGTATCCTTGTTACAGCGCGAGAGCACGCACACTACCAGGTTCGCGCTACAGCCTACTTTTTTTGCGGGATTTCCTTTAGGTCTTTCAGCGTGCCGGAGGTGTTGAAGTTTACCTTCATGTCCTCGGGATTGTGGCGACCCGCGGCTACTAGCACGGCTCCTGTAAGGTCGTAGGGCGTTTTTTTGGCTTTAAATAGCGTTTTGAACGCTACTTTGGGGAGAGCTTTAGGCTGGAAGCGGATGTGCACGGGCATTATCTCAGTGCCGCGCTCATTGAAGGTTACGTCCTTGGTTTCGGTGCCGCGGATGTCCATATCGTCGCCACCCACGCGGAAGCGGTAATTGACCTGCTTGATGGTAATCGGGAAGGGGTTGTAGTTGGTGATGCGGAAGCGGGCTATGGCCTCGCCGTTTTTGAGACCCAAGTCGGTTACGTCCACGTCGGCCAGCTCGATTTTGGGCAGTTTGGGCACGTACACCCGCTTGCTGATGGTGACGGGTATTTTCTGGGTGCCGGCCACGGGCAAGCGCGTATACAGGTCCATGGCCAGCTGCACAGTCACGCAGTCCTGCTGGCTGGTTTTGATTTTGTCTTTCACCTTGCTCAGGTCCAGATTCAGGGGCATGTCGATGTGGCTGAGCGAGTCGGCGTGCAGCACAGTGGGCCGGTCTTTGGCACCCTGCGTGAGCAAGTCGCCGTCGATGCGGGTCTGGTAGCGGAAGCTGTCGATGCGCAGGGTAACGGGCATGTTGTTGCGCAAATCCAGCTTTACCTGAGCCTTGAGCGAGTCGGGAGTGATGTTGCGGATGGCCAGGTTGGTGTTTTCCAGAGTGGGCAGCAGCTCCTTGCCTTCTTCCACCAGAGTCGACTTGAGTCCTTTGCCATTGTTGTTTTTGACGTACCACCAGCCCCCGGCGGCTAGCAGCAGCACCAGTAACCCAAGCAAAACGGTGCCCACGGGATGCCGCCGGGCAAAAGAAGATGAAGCCATACGAAGAAGAAAAAGGTAGCTGCTCAGTAATTTCAGCACCCACAAGCTCGTCCTTTATATGGTTGAGCTTCAAGCACTTGTTTAGCGTTACACGGATTTACGTCGGGGTTGGTTATGGTTGAGCGAGGCGGCACGCGCCACGGCCGCGTGCGGCGTTTTTGCGTACTTTTGGCTAGCTGATCTTCCCACCGCATTATCCCCGCCACCCATGGCTACTACCACCCACTCCGCTCCTTCTACTTCTACCACTACCCGCACCCGCAGCCAGGAGCTGATGGCCCTGGAAGACCACTACGGCGCCCACAACTACCACCCGCTACCGGTGGTGCTGAGCCGCGGCGAGGGCGTGCACCTGTGGGACGTGGAAGGCAAGCACTACTACGATTTTCTGTCGGCCTACTCGGCCGTGAACCAGGGGCACTGCCACCCGCGCATTATTGGGGCGCTAACCGAGCAGGCCCAGCGCCTCACGCTTACCTCGCGGGCCTTTTTCAACGACCAGCTGGGCCCGGCTGAAAAGCAGCTTTGTGAGCTGTTCAACTACGACAAGGCCCTGCTGATGAACTCCGGGGCCGAGGCTGTGGAAACTGCCCTTAAGCTGGCCCGCAAGTGGGGCTACCAGGAGAAGGGCATTGCCCCCAACCAGGCCCGCATTCTGGTGGCCGAGCACAACTTCCACGGCCGCACCACCGGCATTATCTCCTTCAGCACCGACCCCGACTCTACCGGCGGCTTCGGGCCCTACAACCCCGGCTACCAGGTGGTGCCCTACGACGACCTGGAGACCCTGGAAGATGCGCTGCAAGACCCGCACGTGTGCGGCTTTCTGGTAGAGCCCATTCAGGGCGAGGCCGGCGTGGTGGTGCCGCAGGAAGGCTACCTGGCCAAAGCCGCGGCGCTGTGCAAGCAGCACAACGTCTTGTTCATTGCCGACGAAATCCAGACCGGGCTGGGGCGCACCGGTGAGTTGTTGGCCGTGTGTTACGAGGGCGTACACGCCGATATTCTCATCCTGGGCAAAGCCCTGAGTGGGGGCGTCATGCCGGTGTCGGCGGTGCTGGCCCGCAACGAAATCATGCTTACCATTCAGCCCGGCCAGCACGGCTCCACGTTCGGGGGCAACCCGCTAGCCTGCGTGGTGCTGCGTGCCGCCCTGGATGTACTGCTGGATGAGAAGCTGACTCAGAACGCCCGCGCCCTGGGCGAGGTGTTCCGGGAGCGGATGCGCCGCGTGCAAGCCAAACGCCCCGAGGTGGTGGAGCTGGTGCGCGGCAAGGGCCTGCTGAACGCCGTAATTATCCGCCCTGCTGCCGACGGCCGCACGGCCTGGGACGTGTGCGTAACGCTGATGGAACGCGGTGTGCTGGCCAAGCCTACCCACGGCGACATCATCCGCTTTGCCCCGCCGCTGGTCATCACCGAGGAGCAGCTCCACGAAGCCTGCGACGTGATTGAGCAGACAATTCTAGAGTTTTAGGTTATCGGAAGTGAGACGCTAGGGGTGAGATGTGAGCGTAAGCCGGCAATTTCTTCGGTTGAAAGCTGATGGCTGTTGCTGCTACCTCTCAGCTCTTCTGTGAAGGCCCGCCGCAGCCCGCCGCGTTAGTTGCGGTGGGCTGCGGCGGGCTTTTCTATTTTTGCGCGGCTTCTGTACCCGATTGATCTGGCCCGATGATAAACCGCCCCCGACCCGCCCGGCAGCGACGCCTGGCCCCCGTGCTGCTTGGCAGCCTGTGCGCCCTGGTTCTGCTGGGGTGCGGCGGACTGTGGCTGGGGGCTGGCAGCCTGCTTCAACACGCTGCCACTGAAGCCGGCTACCTCGGGGTAATGCTATTCGCCGGACTGCTGTGGCTAGGGCCACCGGTGGCGCTGGCAGCCGGCGTAGGGCTGGTGCTGTGCATCGTATGGGCCGGCGCGGCGCGAACGAAGTAGGAGGCTCAGCCTGAATCGGGTGCTATTGGCAGCCGTGCCGACCGAGGAAATGTCCTAGCTGATGGAGCCCAGCTCAGCATTTAACGAATAACTCAGTCGAGGCCTGGCGGCACCCCTACTTTTGCAGCACACCTACATGCCCTTTGCCATGCGCGCTGCTGCTACTCGTCTGCTTGTTTTTTGTGGAGCTGTGTCCCTGCTAGCCGGCTGCCAGATCAGCCGCGTAACGCTGGAAGGCACCCCAAACCGCCAGCTGGCCCTGCTCAAGCAGCCCGCCGACACCCGCGTGGTGTTGCTACACGACTCACAAGGCCCCCAAGCCACTCCCGCTACCTTGACCAAAGCCGAAGCCTCCGGTTGGCATAAGCAGGAATAAGATGCAGCTGAAACAGATTCTCTAAAGCACAACAGGCCCTCCGAAACGGAGGGCCTGTTGTGCTTTCGGAGCTGATTGGGTTAGCCACGCAATCGGCTGGATTGTGTAGAGACACAAGATATTGCGTCTCATTGTCCGCACCACAAGGGCGAAACTGGTGCCATTCGGCAATTGGAGAATGTAGGATGCTGCGTCCCTACTCCGTCTGGCCGCTACAAAAACTATCTTCAACTACTTCCTGAAGGTCTGGCCTAGGAACCCTGGTTGGGGCGGCCGGCCTGAGAGGTGCTGTCGTTGGGCTGGTTGTTGCGAAACTCTTTGTCGGAGCTGTCGGCGCCACGCTCATCCGAGGAATTGGCGTGGGAGCCCTGGGGGCTGTGCTCTTCGGGGTCGTACTTGCCTTTCTTGGCGCCACCGCTGTGGCTCTCGCGGCTGGGCTTGTTTTCGCCGCGGGTGTTGTCGGCGCCGCCGGCTACGGGGCCTTCGTGGGGGCCGTCGGGCTGGCCGCTTACGCCGCCAACTTCTTTCCCGAACGTTTCGCCGGGCTGGTCAACATTCTTCTTGTTGTTGCTCATAGCTAAAGGTTGTGTTTGGTTGAGTAGTGAGTGACTACAGCCGCTGTGGCCGTTGGTACGTACGGGCGTGGGGTGCCGTGGGGTTAGGAAAAAGTGGTGCTTTCGGGTAAGACCCTGTAGCCATAAGCACTGCCACCCCCGGCCGCAGTTCGCCAATCGGGGCAACCTTACCTTTGCGGCGGCTGTTTCGCTCTGTTCCATCTTCTGTTCTGCTATGCCGCTACTTCCCACCCACCGCCCCCGCCGCAACCGTAAGTCGGAGGTGATTCGCAACCTGGTGCAGGAAAACACCCTGACCGTCAACGACTTCATCTACCCGGTTTTTCTGATTGAAGGGCAGAACCAGGCCGTCGAAATCCACTCCATGCCCGGCATCTACCGTCTGTCGGCCGACCGGCTACTCGACGAAATCGGGCAGTGCGTGGAGTTGGGCATCCGGGCTTTTGCCCCGTTTCCGGGCCTGCCAGACGCCGTGAAAGACCGGCTGGCCACCCAGAGCACCAATCCCGACGGCCTGTACCTGAAAACCATTGCCGAAATCAAGCGCCAGTACCCCGGCGTGGTGCTGATGACCGACGTAGCCATGGACCCCTACTCTTCCGACGGGCACGACGGCGTGGTAGACCCCGAGTCGGGCGAAATTCTGAACGACGCCACCCTGGAGATCCTGGGGCAGATGGCCCTGGCCCAGGCCCGCGCCGGCAGTGACATCATCGGGCCGAGCGACATGATGGACGGACGCGTGGCCTGGATTCGGGAGGTGCTGGACAGCAACGCCTTCAGCCACGTAAGCATCATGAGCTACACGGCCAAGTACGCCTCGGCTTTCTACGGCCCCTTCCGCGACGCCCTGGACTCGGCCCCCAAGCGCGGCGACAAAAAAACCTACCAGATGAACCCCGCCAACCGCCGCGAGGCCCTGCGTGAGCTACAGCTCGACGAGCAGGAAGGCGCCGACATGGTGATGGTGAAGCCCGCCCTAAGCTACCTCGACGTAATTCGGGACGTGCGCCAGCACACCACCCTGCCCGTGACGGCCTACAACGTGAGCGGGGAGTACGCCATGGTGAAAGCCGCCGCCCAAAACGGCTGGCTCGATGGCGAAAGGACCATGCTGGAAGTGCTGCTCAGCATCAAGCGCGCCGGCGCCGACGCCATTCTCACCTACTTCGCCAAAGAAGCCGCCCAGGTGCTGCGCCGGGGGTAGCCGTCGACAAAGTCTGGTGTTTAGACTGTTTTGCTTGGGCTGCTTACAAGCAATGAAGCTGTTTAGGAAGTCGAAAGACCGTCATGCTGAGCTTGCCGAAGCATCTCTCCCGCTTCGTTGAGCAGGCGTCAGGAGTTAGCCAGAGGTAGAGATGCTTCGGCTGCGCTCAGCGTGACGGGCTAGCGACTTTCTAAACAGCTTCTATATGAAGCAGAACCGCCTGTTATCAGTGCGCTGGGTACTACAGCGGGTTTGTAGCGCGAAGCCCCACTTCGCGCGTCGCTAGAACGAAATAAGCGGCGCGGCTACCAACAACGACCCGCGAAGCGAAAACTTTGCGCTATGGGCCCCGCTCGTGCTTGAGGCATGTAAGCAAACACCACCGGACGCTCCAAATGGGGCGTCCGGTGATGTTTCAGCTCGGCAATACTTGTTGGTTATTAACTATTTGCTCTTGAAATAACCGAAATTTCATAATACATCTGGTAAAGTAAATTCCTATCTTCATCTAGTTCTATTTCCTGCTCTCTTTTACCCTTTGCGCTTCGAGTTCATGTTCCACTTTCTACCCAAACCCTATGAAAACACTTTTGCCACTTTCCCCGGCTGCGCTGCGCCGGCCGCGTCCGTATGCGACGGGTAAGCTGTTGCGCTTTTGGCTGCTCGTGCTGCTGGGGGTGCTGCTCAACATCGTTTCCTGGGCCCAGACCTTTCCCACGGGCTTCAGCCAGGTGCAGGTAGCCAACGGCATCAGCAACCCCACGGTAGTGGCGTTTGCCCCGGACGGACGCATTTTCGTGGGGCAGCAGGCCGGGGCCCTGCGCGTAATCAAGAACGGCAGCCTGCTGAGCACGCCCTTCGTGAGTTTGAGCGTGAACTCCAGCGGGGAGCGGGGCCTGATTGGCATTGCCCTCGACCCCAATTTCAGCGCCAACGGCTACGTCTACCTCTACTACACGCTGGCCGACGGCAGCCGCAACCGCATCAGCCGCTTCACGGCCGCTGGCGACGTGGCCGCGGCGGGCAGCGAGGTGGTGCTGCTGGACCTGGACCCGCTTAGCTCGGCCACCAACCACAACGGCGGAGCCATGAACTTCGGCCCCGACGGCAAGCTCTACGTGGCCATCGGCGAAAATGCCAATACCAGCCACGCCCAAAACCTGGACACCTACCACGGCAAGATGCTGCGCCTCAACCCCAACGGCTCAGCCCCCGCCGACAACCCCTACACCACCGGCACCGAGCAGAAAAAGCGGGTGTGGAGCTACGGCCTGCGCAACCCCTACACGTTTGCCATTCAGCCCGCCACGGGCCGCATTTTCGTCAACGACGTGGGCCAGAGCACCTGGGAGGAAATCAACGACGCCACCAGCGGCGGCCTGAACTTCGGCTGGCCCGCCACGGAGGGCCCCACCACGGCGGCTAACGTAGCGGCGCCGGTGTTCAGCTACCAGCACGGCTCCGGCGACGGGCGCGGCTGCGCCATCACGGGCGGCACCTTCTTCAACCCCGCCAGCACCAACTACCCCAGCCAGTACACCGGCAAGTATTTCTACCAGGACCTCTGCAACCAGTGGATTAATTACATCGACGTGTCGGGCAGCACGGCGGTGCGCTCGGCGTTTGCCACCGGTTTGCCCGGCAACGCCGTGGGCCTCACCACCGGCGTCGACGGCAACCTCTACTACCTGAGCCGCAGCGCCGGGGCCCTGTACCGGGTGGTGTACACGGCTCCGGCCACGGCGCCCAGCATCAGCACCCAGCCCGCCAGCCGGAGCGTGGCGCCGGGGCAGTCGGCTTCCTTTACGGTGCAGGCCACGGGCACGGCCCCGCTCAGCTACCAGTGGCAGAAAGACGGCGTGAACATCAGCGGGGCCACTGGCGCCACCTATACCATTGCCAGCGTAACGGCCGCCGACGCCGGGCAGTACCGGGTGGTGGTGAGCAACGCGGCTGGCTCCGTGACCAGCGCGGCGGCCACACTCACGGTTACAGCCCCCAACACGGCTCCCGTCGCCCAGATTCTGACCCCGGCCGAGGGCACCACCTATGTAGCGGGCACCACGTTTTCGTTTTCCGGGGAGGCTACCGATGCCGAGGATGGCACCCTGCCGGCCAGCGCCTTCAGCTGGCGCGTAGATTTGCACCACAACGTGCACGTGCACGACGGCACGCCCTTCAACCAGGGCAGCAAAACCGGTACGTTCACCATTCCCAACGTCGGCCACACCGAAACCGACGTGTTCTACCGCCTCTACCTGACGGTGACGGACGCCGGCGGCCTTACGCACACGGTGTACCGCGACTTGCAGCCGCGCCTCACCACCCTCACCTTTGCCACCAGTCCGGCCGGCTTGCAGCTGACCCTGGAAGGCCAGCCCCTGACTACGCCGGCCACCGTGCCCAGCGTGGAAGGCGTGCTGCGCACCCTGGGCGTGGTGAGCCCGCAAACCGTGAACGGCGTGACGTATGAATTTGTGAGCTGGAGCCAGGGCGGCAGCGCCACTCAAACCATTGCCACCCCCACCGACGACGCCACCTACACGGCTACCTTCCGGGCGGTGGCCGCCCAGGCCGTTACCAGCTTCACGCTCATCAACGCCGACACCGACCAGCCCATCAGCGGCTTCGACCCGATACCGGCCGGGGCCGTGTTTAATCTGGCTACTCTGCCCACGCGCAACCTCAGCATCCGGGCCAATACCAACCCGGCCACCGTGGGCAGCGTGCGGTTTGCCTACGACGGCAACGCTAACTTCCGCACCGAGAGCTTCGTGCCCTACGCCATTGCCGGCGACAATGGAGCCACGGACTATCTGCCCTGGACGCCAACCGTGGGCAGCCATACGCTCACGGCTACGCCCTACTCGGCGGCTAATGCCGGCGGCACGGCCGGCCAGGCTCTTACCCTCAACTTCACCGCCACCGATGCCTCGTTGCGCGTGCCCGAAGGTATTGTGGGCTCCAATCCGGGGCTGCAATACTACCTCTACGAAGGCACCTGGGACGCCCTGCCCAACTTTGCCACGATAAGCCCGGTGGTTAGCGGCGGGGTACCCACGTTCAGCCTGGCCCCGCGCCGCCGCGACAATGAGTTTGCCTTCCGCTACACGGGCTACGTGCAGGTGCCTCAGGACGGCGTGTACACCTTCTATACCAACTCCGACGACGGCTCCCGTCTCTACATCGGTACGGAACTGGTAGTGAACAACGACGGCCTGCACGCAGCCCAGGAACGCTCCGGCACTATTGGTTTGCAGGCGGGCGTGCACGCCATTACCGTCGATTTCTTCGAGAAGTTCGGCGGGCAGGTGCTGGATGTGAGCTACGCCGGGCCGGGCCTGAGCAAGCAGGTAATTCCGGCGTCGGCCCTGTTCCTGCAAGTCAGCGGCGCGGCCTCGCTGCGGCCCGCCGACAACCCGGCCAACACGGTAGCCGGCCTGCGCTACGACTACTACGAAGGCACCTGGGATGCCCTGCCCAACTTCGCGGCCCTCACCCCGGTGAAGAGCGGCTCCAATGCTGCCCTCGACTTGTCGCCGCGCGACCGGAACGACCAGTTTGCCTTCCGCTACACAGGCTTTGTGGAAATTCCCGAGGATGGTACCTACTCGTTCTATCTGAACTCCGACGACGGCAGCCAGCTCTACATCGGCGACCAGCTGCTGGTGAACAACGACGGCCTGCACTCCGCCCAGGAACGCTCGGCCAACATCGGGCTCAAGGCCGGCCTGCACGCCATCACCGTCACGTACTTCGAAAAGTTTGGGCAGGAAGTTTTCCAGGTGAGCTACTCGGGCGCCTTGCTCAGCAAGCGGCAGCTGGACTTCAACATGCTGCGGCAGAGCAACCCCGGCAACCTGCCCTTCATTGCCCTCAACTCCGGGGGCCGGCCCGAAGGCCGCTTCCTGGCCGATAACTTCTTCACCAACCAGGGCCCTACGGGGGTAGCCTCCGGCACCACGGCGGCCATCGACGTGAGTGGCGTAACCAACCCGGCGCCCCCGGCCGTGTACCAGACCCAGCGCGAAGCTACCGGCAACATACCCGTTGTGTACCGCATCACGTCGGGCCTGGTAGCGGGCCAAACCTACACGGTGCGCCTGCACTTCGCCGAAATCGACTACACCAGCGTGGGCCAGCGCCGCTTCAACGTGCTGCTGTTCAGCGGGGGCACCTCCACTACCCTGCTCAGCAACTTCGACATTGTGGCGGCAGCCGGTGGGCCCAACAAGGCCGTGGTGCGCGAATTCACCTTCACGGCCCAGCCCCTGACCAGCTCCACCGGCTACCTGTTCCTGCGCTTCGACTACGGCGCCGCGGGTGAGCCCACGGTAAGCGGCATTGAAGTGGTGCCGGCCGGTACGGCCAACGTAGCCGCTCAGCAGCCCACCAAGTCGAAGAACCGGGCTGCTAAGCTAAACGTGCGCCTCTACCCCAACCCGGCCCGCGACGAAGCCACCATCAGCCTGGAAGCCTCCAGCGCCCACGATACCCACGTGGAAGTGCGCGACGCCCTGGGCCGCCGCGTGGTGAACTTCACTCAGCCCACGCCCGCCGGCCACCAGGAGTTGCGCCTGCCGCTCACCGGCCTGGCCAACGGCGTGTACATGCTCACCGTGGAGCATGGCACTGAACGCAGCGTGCAGCGCCTCACCGTCGAGAAATAACCGCCAGGCTTTTGCCTCGCACCGTAACAAGGGCTGCTCCGTTGGGGCAGCCCTTTTTAGTGAAGCTGTGTAAGAAACTACTGTACCATCATGCTTCGGCTGCGCTTAATAGGACGGGCACAGATGCCTTAAACAACTTCCTAAACCGATTCCTGTGCTCCAAGCTCGAAACAGGCGTTGCTGGTGTAGCTTTCCACAGCGTGGTAAGGTTGCGGCTAAGGCAAAGCGGCGCATATTTTCACGAGTTGGTTTGGCATAAGTTGTTCCAGCCAACGCCCGGCAAAACTTTACAGGCACTATTCAGCGACTATTGCCTAAGGTTCTTCTTGCTACCTTCTCGCCTCTACCTTCTCACTTCTACCTCCTCCATGCTCACCCTGCGCCCGGCCACGGCCGCCGACTTGCCGGCTATTCTGCGCATCGTCCGCCACGTGGTGCCGCTGATGCAGGCCAGCGGCAACCAGCAATGGTCGCTTGATTATCCCAATGAGGAAGTGTTTCGGCGCGACCTGGAACGCGGGCACCTGTGGGTAGCCGAGCTGGACGGCCGCGTGGCCGCCGCCGCTGCCCTCACCCACAACGACCAGGACCCCGAGTACGCCCAAGCCGACTGGGACCCGCTGGAGCCGGCCCTCGTTACGCACCGTCTGGCCGTGGACCCCGCCGCCCAGGGCCAGGGTCTGGCTGCGGCCTTGCTCGGGCAGGCTGAGGAACTGGCCCGCCAGCAGAACCTGCGCGTGCTCCGCGTCGATACCAACTCCGAAAACCAAGCCACCCAGTGCCTGTTCCCCAAGCTGGGCTACCGCTTCGTCGGCGAAATCACCCTGGCGTTTCGGCCCGGCCTGCGGTTTTTCTGCTACGAGAAGTGGGTAGGCTGAACCGAGTACCCAAAGACTCAGCCACCTCACCGCCGCCGGTAACCAACCCCGAACGGGTTGACAATATTCCGTGGCAAAGCCCGCACGGTACATGGGAAGTTGCTGCCGGAAACAGTGCGCTACTCTCCAGGCCTTCTGCTTCCTACCAAAATCTTTGTTGTCAGGTCCCCTTAAAATATACTAGCCAGCTTAATTGCTGCCGGTTTCGATGCGAGGCTGTGTTCAACTACAGCAGACTCAAAATTTGGCATACCTAATGGCTTGTAATTGTTTCCAAAGCCTATCGGTTCTTTTGGGATTCCTAAGAAATTTTGGTCTAGCTTATCATTGTTATTTATATCCTGAAAAATAGATACGGCATATTTACCGTATGGCACATTGAATGAAGCGGTTTTGGAATTTTCATCCGCGGTTATAATCATTGTTTTATAAGGATTTTGTAGCCAGCCAGACTTGTCTTTGTAGATGGCAACAATAACTTTCCCTTTATTCTTCTGAATATTTACTATTTCAATACGTAATGCTGACTGCTGACTTAAAGACTCGGGCGCAGACAGCGCCATTGCCAGCGGGAGAAGAATAAAAACCAAGGTCTTGTAGCTAAGCATTGCTTCCGGTTTTTAAAGTTTCAAACTCATTGGCTTTCATCAGGCAGCACCTGCACTTCTGCAAGCCTTACAGCACTTTACGAACAATGTGCGCTCCGGTCCAGTGGCTTGTGGAGTCCACCGGACCGATTGCCGTTTGCTGACTTCCGCACAGCCTTATTCTGGCACCCTCGTTCCGGCGAAAACCGGTCCGGCTTCAAGGATTTCGTTATCAACCTGCTGCTTCCCACCACCACTCAAAAAGAGAAGCAAAAAGTTGTAATCTGCCCTAAAAAGAGGCGTGGGCGACTTTATAAAGGATGAAGCAATAGACAAAGGGTATATCTGTAGTTGACTTACCTGAAACAGAAAAGCTTTGGTGGTTGTGTCCATATACTGGGCAACAAACCTTTCGTGATTTAAAATATCGAAACTCTTGTGATTCATGCCTCTTACGTTCTGTCCATTGAATGGGCCTTGGTAAAACGTTCGGTGTAAAGCCGCAGTTGGCGAGGCGAGCTTATAGAAGCTCCTCAAGCTACTTCTCGCAGGGCCTGGACGTTGAGGAGGCGCGGCCCTCTGCCGCATCAGGCAGGCGGGGAGTCAACTCTGGAAGAGCGTTCTGAGGCAAACGGCCACCGCCCCAGCCGCCGGCTCCAGAGCAGAAACGCCAACACCCCCGCCCCAATCACCGCCAGCCCCGACAGCATAAACACCGGCCCGGTGCTCACAAACACCCACAGCCACACGGCCACGGCCAGCACCACCGGCAGCGGGTACAGCGGCATCCGAAACGGCAGGCCCTGGGTGCCCCGGCGGCGCCGCAATAGCACCAGCCCCACGGCCTGGCCCACAAACTGCACCAGGATGCGCATGGCCAGAATGGCGCTGATAACCTCGCCCAGTCGGAACAGCAGGCTAAACACAAACCCCACACCTCCCAGCAGCAGGAGCGACACGTGCGGAAATTGCTTGGTGGGGTGGGTGCGGGCAAACACCGGCAGAAACTCCCCATCAGCGGCGGCGGCGTACGGAATGCGCGAGTAGCCCAGTAGCACCGCAAACAGCGAGGCAAACGCCACCCACAGCACCAGAGCCGTGGCTACCTGCGCCGCCCCCGGCCCGTAGAGCTTCTCCACAAAGGCGCTGACGATAAACTCGGAGTGCTGGGCCTCCTGCCACGGAATAACGGAGCCCACACTCCAGTTGAGCAGCAAGTACAGCGCCATAATGCCCAGAATGCTCAGGAAGATGCTGCGCGGAATCAGCTTGTGCGGCTCCTGCACCTCCCCGCCCAGGTGGCACACGTTGTAGTAGCCCAGGTAGGAGTAGATGGTTTTGACCGTGGCCTGGCCCGTGGCGGCGGCCAGCAGCACGCCCGGCACGGCCGCTACGCCGCCTTCCGGCAGCCAGGCTACCGGGTGCGTGGCGTGCGTAAGGCCGCCCCAAATCAGCCAGCCCATGAGGCCCAGCACGCCCACCCACAGCAGCACGCCCAGCCGCCCAATGTCCTCGATGCGGCGGTAGAGCAAGGCAATGAGCAGCACCACCACGGCCCCGCTCACTAGCTTGGGCTGCCACCACTCGCGCAGCGGCACCAGGTAGCCGAAGTACTGCGCAAAGCCAATAGCCCCCGAAGCCACCACCAGCGGGGCCTGCACCAGCGTCTGCCACACGTACAGAAACGACAGCAGCCGCCCCCACTTCTGCTCCCCGTAGGCCAGCTTCAGAAACCGATACGAGCCCCCGGCCTCGGGGTGGGCTGCGCCCAGCTCACTCCAAATCAGCCCATCCATCAGACTCAGGCCCGCGCCTACCAGCCAGGCCAGCAGGAAGTTAGGCCCCATAAACCCCATCACCAGCGGCAGGGTCACGAAGGGCCCGATGCCTACCATGTCAATCATGTTCAGGGCCGTGGCCTGCCACAACCCCAGGCGGCGGCGCAGCGGGGGCGGAGTGGGAGCAGATGATGGCGAAGCAGCGGGGGCGTGCGACATAGGCGGCAAGGGCTTGGCAGATAAAAGCCGGACGCGGGACAATTGTTCGACGGCGGAGCTGGAACCTCGGTTCCACTGCCTGCGTACCACGGGCAGCGCACCGGCGGGGTACGGCCGTACCTTTCTGCCTCCCCAATAGCGGCGGCGGCCGTGTCGGCCACCCAGCAGGCCACGCCGGGTGCCTTGCTGGTGCCTGAGGTCTTTCCGCTTTTCAGCGTATCAGACTGAAAGGTGGCGGTTTCTTTCTTGTTTCCGTCCGGGAGCCTTGCCGGTTGCCGGACGGCTTTTTGTAGCCTTTGTCTATGCTCCATCCTTTCCTCGCCGACTCTCCTTTCCGCTCATTCTGGATGGCTGGTTTTGAATGCACCGACCAGCAGAACGCCTTTGGCCACCGGGTTGATTTCCTGACCCTGACTGGCCACCTCCAGCTGCTCGATACTGATTATCAGCTTATTCAGCAGCAAGGCATGAGTACGGCCCGCGAGGGTATCCGCTGGAGCCAGGTGGAGCGCACGCCCTACCACTACGACTGGAGCACCGTGCAAACCTTGCTCGACGCCGGCCAGCGCCACGGCGTGCAGCAGGTCTGGGACTTGTGCCACTTCGGCTACCCCGACGACTTGACGCCCCTGCACCCCATGTTTGCACGGCGGTTTGCGGCCCTGTGCCGGGCTTTCGTGGATTTCTACCGCGGCCAGCGCCCCGACGACGTGCTTATCGTCACGCCCATCAACGAGGTGAGCTTTATGAGTTGGCTGGGCGGCGACGTGCGCGGCACCTCGCCCTACTGCGTGGGCCAGGGTTGGGAAGTGAAGCGCGGCCTGATGCGGGCCTACATCGAGGGCGTGGCCGCCCTGCGCGAAGCCGACCCCAGCATCCGCATTCTGACCACCGAGCCTCTCATCAACATTGTGCCGCGCCTGGGGGCTCCTCGCCACGAGCGGGACCGGGCCCGGGACTTCGACATTCACCAGTTTCAGAGCGTGGACATGCTGGCCGGCTACTTGTGCCCCGAGTTGGGGGGCCGCCCGGAATACCTCGACCTGCTGGGCTTCAACTACTACTACGACAACCAGTGGCAGCTGGACCCGCACCACAAGCTGCCCTGGGCCAACGAAGGCCGCGACCCGCGTTTCAAGCCCTTGCACAAGCTGCTCGACCGGGCCTACCGCCGCTACGGCCGCCCCGTGGTGCTCACCGAAACCAGCCACCCCGGCGAGCATCGCCCGCAGTGGCTACAAATGATAACCCGCGAGTCGGTGGCGGCGTTGCGGGCCGGCGTGCCGCTGCTGGGCGTCTGCCTCTACCCCATCATCGACCGGCCCGACTGGGACCACCTTACGCCCTGGCACCGCGCCGGCCTCTGGGACGCTGACCCCCACCATTCCGAGCCCGGCCTCACCCGCCTGCTCCACCAGCCCTCCGCCGAGGCCTTGCGCCAGGCCCAGCGCAAAGTGGCCGCTGCCCTGGCTCCGCGCCGCAAGCAGGAAGTTGCCCTGCTGTAGCAAGGCTGCACATAGCACTAGCACCGCACTGCGGGCCTTAGTGTGCAGTTGCTGGGTGGAGTATGCGTATGTAAGGCAATGTGCCATTCAGTGTTATCAGCCTCTTTTTTGGAGAGAATGAGGTAACGCGCACCAGCAAAACGAAATCAATACACAGTTCAGCGAACAGCCATACGCTGGCCGGTACGGCTCGGCCGGATGCTGCACGGCAGGCTCGTGTTGTATGCTGACATAAAAAATCCGCCGTGGCACCCCTTCGGCTGTCACGGCGGATTTTTGTAGTGTCAAACTCAAACTGGCCCGTCTACTTCGGCTGTGAGGCGGTGCCGGCGGCAGCGTCGGGGCTGTCAGGGTTAGAGGCAGCATCGGCCGTGGGGCGGCGAATTGAGAGTTGATGCCGGGTGTTGTCGATGCCGACGGTGAGGTTGAGGTAATAGTCTCCGGCCGGCAAGCCCGTAAAGTCCAGCGTCTGGTGATGGGGGCCGGCAGCCTGCTTACGGTAGTCGGACACTCGCACAGCTACCCCGCGCTGGTTGTAGAGCACCCAACCCAGGGGCTTATCTTCTTTCAGCTGGTAAACCATCTGCACAATGCCGTTGGATGGGTTGGGGTACACGCTTAGCTTATGCGCCCCCACACCCCGCGTCAGCTGGGCGGCAGCAGCCACCGGCACCTGCTCCGACGTTGCTGGCTCCAGCTTCCAATGCTGGTTTTCACGGTTGGCGTAGCGCCACTGCTGGAAGCCACCATCCACGGAATCCTTGGAAGTCAGGGCCTTGCGGCTGTGCTTGGCGATAAGCTTGTAGTAGCCATTGCCGGCATCTTCAATTTTCCAGAGCTGGTTGTTGCCGCTGTAAAAGCTCCACAAGCTCAGCGGAGCACCGTTGGAGGTAGAGCTGCCCAGCACTTCCAGCACCTTGTTGCTGCCCTGCACCAGCAGGCGGTAGTAGCCATCAGCGGCGGGCTCCAGGCGCCATTGGGGGGCGGGGTTGCGGCCGGCTGCGGCCAGGGCCATCTGCTCGGCGCGGGTAGCGGGGCGGCCTTCGCCTACCTCCAATGCCTGGTTGGTGGAGCGCACCCGAAGCATGTATACCCCAGCCGTAGGCGGAGCCAGGGCTGGCGCGTCTTGAGCTGGGGCAGCTTTGGCAGGCTTGGCCGGGGCGGGCTTAGCCGCTACGTCGGCCGGAGCTGCCGCCGGGTCGGCAGCATCTGCTTTGGGAGCCTTGGCCACTTTAGCCGGACGCTGGGGCGCGGGTGCGGGCTGGGGAGCAGGGGCTGGCTCAGGTGCCGGGGCCGGGGCTGCCGGGGCAGGAGCCGCCGCCACGGCACCAGCCGGGTCGGGGGTAGTGGGTGAGCCCAGGGGGTAGAGGTTGCTGGTTGGGATTACCTGCGCGGATTGTCCCGGCGGCACCCATTGCAGCTGAATGCTGGCCTCGCCCTCGGGGTCGTTGTACTCAAACTTGATAGAAGTCTTCTCGCCGGCGGCCAGGCTTACGGTGGCCGCACCACCGGAGCGTTTGCCATCCCAGGTGTCCAGCACCTTCTTGCCGTTCACCCACAGCCGCACCTCGTCGGTGGTTTGCGCCACGAAGCGGTAAGCGCCAGTGGTTGGCGCAGCCAGCAGGCCCTCCCAGCGTACCGAGAAGTTGTCTTCGGGCAGGCCCGGCGCCGGCGACGCCTTGGCCCAGCGGAAATCAATCAGCGGGTCCAGACGCGTGAGCATGGGCGTGCCCGCCAGACTGCCATTGTTGAAGTAGGAAGCCGTCAGGCCCGTGCCCGCTCCCTGAGCAGGAGCCGGCCGCTCACCACGTACCAGCGCAGGTACCGAAGCACCCGCCAAACTCGCACCAGCAGCAGCTGAAAAGGCGGCGGGTTTTGCACCAACGAAACCCAGCCCGACTAATGAACAAAGTAGTAGATGCCGCACAGCTAAAAGGGGTTGAATGAACAATCAGAAAGCATGAGCCGCCACTTGCTACTCACGTACCATAGCCGGGATACGGGCCTGTTGCCGTCGAACCCCTGAGGCAATATAAGACTTTTCGTCTACCACTGCCCGGTGCCGGTCCACTCGCGCGGGGTACCGGCCTACAAATATGGGGCTTTACGTACGCTTCACCAGGCTTGTACTTCTTTTTGATGATTATATTATTTCGGCCTTACGGCTCTGCGTCTACCCAACGTGCCTAAAAGGCACTTTCTAGTACTGCGGCTCGTGTTGCTTTCTGGTCCGGAGCCAAAACTTTTCAGCCGGAAACAGCTGCCTGCCTTTCGCTTGTCATTTTCCTGGTTGCAGCCACTCGTCTTGTTTCTGACTGCTCGGCCAGGCCACTGGTGATGTACAGCTAAAGCTTTAACCCGCAAAAGGCTGGCCCGGACATCCGGACCAGCCTTTTGCGGGTAGTGTGCAGCAAGAAGAGCGTGCTTCTGCTGCTAAAGCTAATTGTGCAGCTTACCAGCCGCTGCCGCCCGAAGAGCCCCAGCCATCATCGGCTTTCTTTTTGGGAGCTGCTTTTTTAGCCGCGGGGGCCGCTTTTTTGGCGGCCGGAGCAGCGGTGGCGCCACCTGCTTTGGTGGGAGCAGTGCTGCCAGCAGCTTTAGCGGTTGTCTTAGCGGCGGGTGCTGGCGCGGAAGCCGGCTCGGGCTGGGCGGCTACGGGCTCGGGAGCGGGCGGCAGCACAACGGGGGCAGGAGGCGGAGCTACCGGAGCAGCGGCCCGCACCGAGCGGCGTACATAGGGAGCTAGCGGCCGGCCCCGGTAGTCGGTGGTAACGCGGCGGGAGGGTGCGGCCGTGAAGCCGGGCGCCAAGCTGGCCCCAATGGGCTGCATCTCAGCAGCAGGGGCGGCGCTGGCACCACCCGTAGCGGCACCACCTCCCCACTCGCCACCTGCCGAAGCCGGTGCGCTAGCGGCCGCCGGAGCCGCTGCGGGTGCAGCTTCCTCCACGGCCGGGGCAGCAGCGGGAGTTGCCTTAGCGGCGGCTTTGGGAGTAGCGGTGGTTTTCTTGGCCGGAGCGGCTTTCTTGGCCGGTGCTGGTGCCCCCCACCCATCCGACGAACCCCAGCCGTCGGATGATTTTTTGCTGCCCTGCGCGTACGCCGAGCTAGCCATCAACGCTCCACTCAGTAGCAGCGGAAAGAAAAGACGAGTCATGAAAACGAAGCTATGTAAGCAGTGAGACAGTAAAGGTACGCTACCCCAGGCAGGCCGGAAAATTCCCGGTGTTTTTTTGTGGCTAACGTCAGCTTCAGCCAGAAGTTCCTCCGGCTGGATTATTCAATGTGCCCGGCTTGGCACCTATCAAGCCTGAGCCAACTCGTTCGGCCCGGAGGTCTACCGCCTTGGAGGCTTAGGAGTGGTTTTCTGCTTGGTTTCTGTTCCTGACGAAATGGTGCTGGCGCCGGTAGCCGGCCGAGGGCTCTTTTTCTTCAGGGGCCGGCCCATGTAGTCGGTGGTGGGCGGGCTGGGCATGTTTAGGCGCAGGCCGGGCGCCAGCTTCAGGTTTTCCTCGTCGCGGCGGCCCGACCGGTCGTGGCGGGCGTAGGCCCCGGCGCGGGCCCTAGCGCGGGAGTTGCTGGTGCGGTGGTAGGCGGCTTTAGTGCGAGGCGTTGGGCGCCGTTGCTGGGCCCACAGCGCCAGGGTGGGCAGCAGCCACAGTAGCAGCAGAAAAATATACCGGAGTTTCATGGGTTGTTCAAAAAAGAAGGTGAGCCGTAATAGACTCACCCTCATACGGTTTCAACCAGAAAACAGCTACCTGCCCGCTTACCACGCGGAGCCCGCCGAGGTATTGGCCGTAACGGAAGTAGCGCCCGAGAGGCGGCGCACCGGCCGGCCGTGGTAGTCGGTGCTGGTGCCGCGGTAGGGGGCCGTGTTCATGCCCGGCGCTATCATCACCCCGGACGAAGCCATCATGGGGTCGTCGGACTTGTGGCGGACCGAGCGGGGGCGCTTGGACTTAGCTTTGGCCACGGGGCGGCCGTGGTAGTCGGTGCTCGTGGCGCGGTAAGGCGAGGAGCTCATGCCCGGCGCCACCAGCACCCCCGACGACTGCATCATGGGGTCGGCAGCCGAGGCGGGCGAAGTAGCATCGGCGGCCGTGCTCCAGCCATCGGCAGCCGGGGCCGGCGTAGTGGAGTTCCAGTCGTCGAGGTCAGAACGGTCGGAGGCGGCCGTGGTGGTGCGGGCCGGCGTTTTGCCGGAAGCGGCCGGGGAGATTTGGGCGTGAGCCGGGGCGCTGTACAGGGCTAGCAGGGCAGCGGCGGAAAAGAGAAAACGTTTCATGGGACTAGTGGCTTCGGAAAGGTGGATGCACTGCCCGGTACTCCGGGCCCGAAGCTGGCCGGCCAACGGGTGGCGCCCCACGTGTAGCCTGTTTTGCCGCTTCTGAGGTGGCTTAGGCTACAACCGTACCAAACTTTTGCGGGCCACCGACAGGCCACGGCTGGGGCTCGTCCACCCAATCTTCCTACCCGCTACCTTTGCGCTATGATGCAGGAGACTATTGCCCGGCTGCGGGCCGAAATCGAAGCCTACGACCTTTCTTCGCCGGAGCAGCTCGAGCAGTTCCGCCTGGCCTACACGGGCCGCAAGGGCCAGCTGGCTGATTTGTTCGACCAGCTCAAAACCGTGCCCCAGGAAGACCGCCGGGCCGTGGGCCAGGAGCTGAACCAGCTCAAGCAGCAGGCCGTAGCCAGGTTTGAGGCCCGCCGCCAGGAGCTGGAACAGGCCGCCGCCAACGCCCCCGCCGACCCCACCTTCGACTACACCTTGCCCCCGGTGCTGAACGCGCTGGGCACGCGCCACCCGCTGAGCCTGGTGCGCGAAGAAATGGTGCGCATCTTCTCCCGCATCGGCTTCAACGTGGCCGAGGGCCCCGAAATCGAGGACGACTGGCACAACTTCACCGCCCTCAACTTCCCCGACAACCACCCCGCCCGCGACATGCAGGACACATTTTTCGTGGCGGGTAAGAACGGAGAGCCTGAGGGGCCGAGGGCCTTGGATGAAAGCGTATCGGCCGGTAACACCACCGATACCCAAGACCCTAAGCTGCTAAGTCCCCAAGTCCCTAACCACCTCTTACGTACCCACACCAGCACGGTGCAGGTGCGGGTGATGGAAACCCAGCCCCTGCCCATTCGTAGCATCATGCCGGGGCGGGTGTACCGCAACGAGGCCATCTCGGCGCGGGCTCACATGATGTTTCATCAGGTAGAAGGCATCTATATTGATGAGAATGTGAGCTTTGCCGACCTGAAGCAGACCGTGTATTACTTCGTGCAGGAAATGTTCGGCCAGGACATCCAGATTCGCTTCCGGCCCTCTTTCTTCCCCTTCACGGAGCCCAGCGCCGAAATCGACATTACCTGCCTGATTTGCAAAGGCAAGGGCTGCAATATCTGCAAGGGCTCGGGCTGGGTTGAAATCGGGGGCTGCGGCATGGTCGACCCGAACGTGCTCCAGAATTGCGGCATCGACCCGGAGCGGTACTCCGGCTACGCCTGGGGCATGGGCATCGAGCGAATTACTATGCTCAAATACCAAATTAGAGACCTGCGCCTGTTCACCGAAAACGACCTGCGTTTTCTGCGGCAGTTTGAAAGCGCCTGATTCTGCGTCTTCGGCCCACTGCCGCTCACTTACTTGCTGACTCTACCCTGTTGTCTATGGCTGCCGCCTCACCTGATTCTGCTACTTCGCCGTTTGTTATTGGCAGCGTTGCCATTGTTGGGGCGGGCACTATGGGCTTGGGCATTGCGCAGGTGTGTGTGCAGCACGGCCTGCCTACTTTACTGTTCGACATCAACGCCGATTTGCTGCCCAAGGCCCAGGCGGCCATTGCGGCAGGCCTGGGCAAGCTGGTAGAAAAGGGCAAGCTGACCGAGGAAGCCCGCGACGCCGCCCTGGCCCGCCTGCACCTCACCACCGAGCTAACCGAGGTGCGCGCCGACCTCATCATCGAAGCCGTGGTGGAGAAGCTGGCCGTTAAGCATCAGCTGTTTCAGGAGGTAGCGGCCCTGAATCCGCCCACCGCCATTCTGGCCTCCAACACGTCTTCCCTCCCGATTACCCGCTTGGCGGCTCCCATTCCGCACCCCGAGCGGGTGGTGGGCCTGCACTTTTTCAACCCCGCTCCGCTCATGCAGCTGGTAGAAGTTATCAGCGGCGCCGCCACCGCCCCGGCCGTCGCCGAGGCCGTGTACCAGCTGGCCGAGCGGCTGGGCAAGAAGCCCGTGCGCGCCGCCGATGCGCCGGGCTTCATCGTAAACCGCGTGGCGCGGCATTACTACGTGGAAGGTCTGAAGCTGGTAGAGGAACGAGTAGCCCCGCTGGAGGTAGTGGACGAGCTGCTGGAGTCGGCCGGCTTCCGCATGGGTCCCTTTCGCCTCATGGACCTGATTGGGGTTGACACCAACTACTCGGTTACGGCGGCCATGTACGAGGCTTTCCACTTCGACCCTAAGTTTCGGCCCAGCCGCGTGCAGCAGCAGAAGGTAGACGCCGGCTACCACGGCCGCAAGTCGGGCCGCGGCTTCTACGAGTATCCGGCATAATGGCCGTTATCTGCCGCTGGCAGTACACCATTCGGGGCCCGGCTGCGTTTGCCGGAAACTACCGCCTGATTTGCTACGCTACCCATGTGCTTCCCCTTGTCTCTTCCAGATTCCGCCCGCCTGGTTTTCATTGCGGCCTGTGCTGTGCTGGCAGCTTGCTCTTCGTCGAGCCCTGACCCTAACCCGCAAATTCCGCTGGCCGCCGTCAACGAAATCGTCAACCTCACTAATCAGCAGAACAGTGCGTTGCGCTTCGATAATGGAGCTATTTACGTGAAGGGAGGCGTGCGCGGCATTATTGTAGTGCGCCAAAATGCCTCCTCCTTCCTGGCCTTCGAGCGGAACTGCCCCTACCAGCCCCTCGACACCTGCGCCCGGATCAAGATTGATCCTTTCCTGCGGTTATACGACCCGTGCTGCCAGTCGCAGTTCTCGCTGCAGGGCCAAGTGCAAGCTGGGCCCGCCACCCGTCCCCTGCGCCAGTACAACACTTCCTTGTCGGGCAACCTGCTAACAATCACGAACTAGCTGATCCGAAGAAAATATTTTGCGGTGCGGGTTTGCAGCTTCCAAAACTTTACCTAACATTGCACCCGCAATCAGCCACAATGCTATTGCCAACCGCTTCCTTAGCTCAGTCGGTTAGAGCATCTGACTGTTAATCAGAGGGTCCCTGGTTCGAGCCCAGGAGGGAGCGCCACTACCGAAGAAGCCCGCCGATACCCGGCGGGCTTCGTTGTTTTTAGGCCAGATAAGCTGGCATACGAATGCCCCTTGGCTGCTCACGACAACGAGGTTGCTGCTCCACGACTAAACTACTAAGCGCATTAAGTGAGCCAGGATAGCAGCACGCTTCTAATTCCTAAGGAATCAAGGTATCACCGTTGGTCTTCGGGGGGCGCAGTACCGGCAGCCTGATGGGCACAATTACACTTTTGCCGACGCCGCCCACTGCTCGTACGCTTTTTCAGCGGCTTGCTGTAAGTGCAGCAGTGCTACGCCATCGTCGGTGGGGCCTTGGGCAACAGCGGCTCGGTTGACGGCATCTTCCCAGTACCTTCCTTCGGGCGTGCGGTTCCACTGCTGCCGGAGCTTTTCTTCGGCGGCTCGTTGCTGGGCCCATGCCACACTGGGGTCGGGCACCGGAAAGGATACACCGCGAAGCTCCAGCAGCCGCTTCACCTGCCTGAGCCATTTATACTCTTCGCTTTCCGGCTCCAGATCGGCGGTTTGGACTGCAAAGGCTACTGTACCGCCGGAGCTGTCGGGCCGTTCAAAATCGGCGCCTTTGCCTAGCAGATAGTCCACTTGCTCATATTGGTTGAGGTAGGCGAGCAGCAGCATGGGAGTGGTGCCGTCGGGAGCCGTGCGGTTCAGGTCGGCGCCTGCTTCCACGAGCAGGCGCAGGGCCGACCAGTTGCGGGCGTGGATGGCATTAAATAACGCTGGCTCGCCCCGGTCCAGGCTGTTAGGGTCGCCACCGGCGGCCAGCAGCAGGCGCAGCGGCACCAGGTTGGGGAGGCCGGCCGCCAGTGCCACTGGCTGCACCAGCTCGCCTTCATCGGTCAGGGTTTCCCGATTAGGATTCGCGCGCCAGCGCAGCAGCGTTTGTAGGCACTCGTTACGTTGAATGCCAAAGGCAAAGAGCAGCAGCGTCAGGCCGCCCGCCCCGTGGCCGTCGGGGTCGAGGCCGGTGTACGCCAGCAGGCGTTCCAGCTCGGCCGTATCGCCGGCTATAATAGCCTGGGCGGCGGCCAGCTCGCGGCCACTGAAGTAAAGCTCAGGTTGCAAGGTCTCCATACAGCGGGGAAGTGCCAATAAAAAGGTCGGGGCGCGTAAAAGCGGTCTACGGTGGCTGTTGCAGGGTCTCTACCCGGTGCTAACCGACTCGTTAGCCAGCGCCAACCGCTGCTTACCGTTTCTTGCCGGCCACGTACTGGTGCATGAGAGCAATATCAGCTGCTTTTTGCTGCTCAATAGCCTGTTCCATCGGTCCTAGATCGTGGCCGCCGGTGCCCACCTGGTGCCGGATGCCTACGGCTTGCGGGATGTTGCCGTGGAACGAGACACCCGGCTGCCCAAAGACGGGCGGGGAGTCCTGAATCCAGCTGAGCGGGTCGCCGCTGGAGTGCAGTGCGTGCACCAGGTGGCCACGCTCGGTAAATGCAGCGTCCGTCAGGCCAAAGCGCTTGAGCGTGTTACGGTGTACCCCAGCCGCGTTGAAGGTGAAGGCCCGGGTTTGGGTGATGAGCGCCGTGGATCCGGCCAGGCCACCGCCGAGCGAGTGGCCCGTAAACTCGACGCCGGGGTATTGATTTTTTACCTGACGTGCCAGTGCCACGGCATGGTCGTACTGCCGGGTAGGAATGCCTATGCCTTGCTTGATGTCGACGGAAATATCGGCGGGAATAGAGGGGAACGTGACGGACGGCAGCTTAAACCCGCCGACGCGAATCCGGCCGATACCTGGCACAGGCGGGAGAGAAACAGACGGCACCTTGGCCCCACCAAGTTGAAACTGGCCCATGTCCGTAACCTCGGTGCCCCCGAAAGCCAGCACCGGCCGGCCACCCGGCTCGAAGCTGCTTTTGTACAGCACGGCATTGATGCCGCTTTTCTTGTCGTAGTGTAAAAGCTCGGGCGTCCATCCTTCCGGCGGGTTGCCCCTACGCAGGGTTATCGACTCGGCCACAACCGGCCCTTTGTACTTGGTTTCGATTTGCCGCCAGCCTGCCTCGGTGTACTTGGCCCGGTTCTTCTGGTAGTCGGCGGGCGTGACAAACTTGTAGTTGTAGGCGTCGCCGCTGAGGCGGAGACGCTCTACCGCCTTGTTGTTAAACTCGAGTCGGTCAATGGCCCGGATGAGTTTCGGGCTCTTCAGCGTGGCCTGTTTGGCCTTGGCCTTTTTAATCAGCTCCAGTCGCTGCTCATAGCGTTCCTTTTTGGCATTGAGCCAGCCCGTGCGGACGGGCGGCTTGGCACCCGCCGGCTTGGCTTTCTGCTTCGGCTTTTTCGGTTTGTTTTGCTTGGACGCAGCGGCCACCAGCTGCTCTTGCTGCTGCGAGGCGGCCAAATCAGGCTTTTGCAGAGCTGTCGACGGGGCGTTGGGGTTCCACCCGGTTGGCAGAGCCCCGGCCAGGGGCAGCTGCGGCCCCGCCGAAGCCAGCAGCACCTCCTGACCCGTTTGCATAAACTGGTGCAGCTCGGGCCCCACGGCTTCGCGGAGCAGATGCTGGCCCACCTGACCAAACCACTGCTGGTTCAGCAAAGCAGTGGGGTCGGCCACCAGCCCCGTTAAGCCGCCTGGCAGCACCTGCGTGATGCGCTGTAGGGTTTGCAGCGCCTCCGGGTTCAGTGTGCCCAGCACGTGCTGAAAGGCCGCCTCCAGTTTTTGCGGAGCCACGGCCAGCTCACCGCCCGCCCCGCTCACGGGCAGCACCGCGGCAACCTGGGCTACGTCGGCTGGTACTGCCTGCTGCAATGCCCCGGTAGCGTACTGAGTTACCAGCTGCTCCAGGGCACGGGGCTGGCCGCCCGTCATGGCGTGCAGGCCACTTACTATATGGGTGAGGTTTTCGGTGTTCATAGGTAGCGTGCTTCTCTTGCTGAGTTGGCACCGGAGGAGTGAGCTGGCACCATTTGCCGGGTGGCTGCTTGGTTGTGCAAAGACTGGTTTTCACTTTTTGCTTTCCAGCTTCAGCTGCAAGCCGCCCGAGCTCATGCCGGGGAAAAAGAAGCGCAGCGGCACGCGCACTTCCTGGCCGGGATTCACCACGATGGGGGCTGCCGTAAGCTCCTGGGAGGTTTTGTACCAGGTGATGAGCACTGTGGCAGGAGGCTGCCCATTGAACGACATGGGCCCGTTGAAGTACAGCTGCCGGTCTTTGGTAATGGCCGCGCCGGGCGCCGCGTACGCCGAGTTGTGGCTAAGCCAGACGCGCACCTTGCGGGGCGTGGCCTGGTCGTTGCGCAGCACCAGGGCCAGGTCAAATTCTAGCCCGTAGTTGGCGTGGGTGCGTTGGGCCGAGTCGTCGAAGACCAGCGACTCGCCCTTGGCGTCGCGCAGGCCCGGCAAGCTGTGCACGCGCGGGCTGTCGGCCTTGCGGCCGTAGCCCGAGTCGTTCAGCGAAAAAGCCAGGTGGGCGTCGCACTCGGGCAGAGGCACGGGCGTGTCGCCGACGAGCTTGGAAGCGCCGTACACGCCGGCCGTTTTGCCCAGGGCGTTCTTGGCGGCGCCTTCCTTTTTCGACAATTGGGGCTCCTCGTTGCCGTCGGCCATGCGCCGGGCCTTGATCATAGCCAGGGCCTCGGCCGGGTTGTCGCCGGCCGTAGACACCACGTAGGTGTACACGCCCTGGCCCCCGCTGGTTTTCATGTTCAGGCTGGTTTCCATGCCCCCGCTCGGGTTTACGCGCTCCTTGTAGAGCACCGCCGTGCCGCCGGGCGGAATCACCCCGTTGAATTTGTCGGGGGCGGCGTCGTTGAGCATGTCCAGCGCTACGTTGTAGTACACCGACCGGCCGGTATAGGCCGTGTACTCACGTTGCTGCTCGGTTACCAGCTTGGCGCGGTCGGGCGTGGGGGTAATGTGCTTGACCGGCTTGTTGTTCACCCGCGGCACCCCAGGATACACGCTCTTGTCGGCCCCGCTCATGCCGGAGCCGGCCACGTCCACGGTCACGGCCTCGGTTTTGCTCGGGTTGCGGGCTATAATCCAGATAGTGCCCGCCCCGCCGGTTTTGTTTTGGTGGCTGGCTACCAGAAACGCCTCCTTCAGCGGCATGTCGCCCATGGTGGCGTCGCGCGGGTTAGGCCCATCGTGCGAGAACAAGACCCCATGCTTGGAAATACTCTCGCCGTTGTTGGAATTGACCACGGGCGGCCCGCCAGCCTTGATGTTAGGCATGGCCACCAGCTTGGCCGGGGCCAGGGCACCCTCCGGCATGGGGCCGCAGGTCCAGGTGGCGGGCGTAACGGGTGGCGCGGCTATCAGGTCCAGCGGAGCCGTGGGGCCGGTTTGGCCGGAGCGCGTAATCTTGATGGTACCCCCAACTGCGCACTGGTTGGTGCACGTTTCGAGGAGCAGCGCGGGCGCCTCGCCCACCTTGGTGTTGCGGAAGTATCCCTCCCATCCCTGCGGCGCGGGCACGCAGGGTTTGTTTTTTTGCAGCTTGCAGCCCCCAAACGACGGGATGTTGACCAGCGGCGCGTTGTCGGTGGTGTTGGCGCCGGGCCGGCCGCCTACCTCGGGCCGCTTGGCTACCACCCGCAGCATGCCGGGCGCCGAGCCTTTGTTGCACTTGAGCGTGGCCCCATCCACCACGTATTCGTACTGCTGCATGGCCGGTGGGGGCGTGCTGCCTGCCGGGCCGGGCTGCTGGGCCGGAGGTTCCGCCGGTGGCGGTGGAGTAACTGGCTTCGGGGCAGGTGACGCACCGGCTGGCGGTGAAGCTGGCGGGGCGGCCGGCTGTTTGGCCGGCGGTGGAGGTGGCGGAGGCGCTGGGGTTGAAGGTAGGCGGGAGGGTGCTGGCTGCACCGGAGGCTTGGTTGTGGGGGCTGCCACGGGAGCCGGGGGCGCCGGCGCGGGTGCCGGCTTGAGCTTGTTGGCCAGCTCTTGCTGCTGCCCGGCCCGCTTTCGGGCGGCTTCCGCCTCCTGGGCTCTTTTCCGGGCTTTTTCAGCCAGGATACCTTCCAACACCTGTTGCTGCTCTTCTTTGGTCGGCATGGTGGTAAGACTGGTGGATGGCGTGTGCTCCTGATGCGGGCGGCCGCACCGCAGCCGGTAGTCTGCTGGCTGGTAAGCTGATTGCGAGAGGCGTTTGGGGGCCGGGCGGCTGCGGCGCTGCTACAGGTAGCGGGAGTCGTCGGAGGAGGAGGTGAGCTGCTGGCCGCCGTCGAGGTGCATGTTTTCCTCGGCCTTGCCCGTGATGAGCTTGCCCTGGTAGGCCAGGCGCTCCTTGGCAATGAGCGTAATGTCCTTAGCCACGGAGTGGGCCACGATTTCCTGCTCGGCCTGCAGGCTGATGCGCCGCGCGTGCATGTGAATCTCGCCCAGCATGCCCGCGTCCAGCGTGATGGTGCTGCCCGACACGTGCACCGGCCCCAGCGTTTTGATGGTCACGTTGCCGTCCCCATCAAAGCCCAGCTGCAGGGCCGTGCTTTTCTTGTTCGAGTTCGACAGCAGCATCGTCATGGCCCCCAGCGCGTCGTTCATCGTGATTTTGTTGCCGGCTTTGGTTTGCAGGCCCTTCACGTGGTTGTTGCGGCGCGAGTAGGCGGCGCCCTGCGCATTGGCGGCATGGAACAGGTTGCCCAGCACCACCGGCTGCTCGGCCACCTGGTCCTGGTAGGCCACCAGCACCTGCGAGCCGATTTCCGGGTTGAACAGCTGCCCTTTCCCGTCGCCGCTGTAGGGCGTCAGCACCCGAATCCAGTCGGTTTCGGCGTCGCGCCGGTGCTGCACGGGCCAGTAGTAGCGCACCTTCAGCCGGCCCAGCCGGGCCGGGTCCTGGTCGTCGATAACTTCGGCCAGCTCCGGGGCCGCCGCCCCGCGCGGGGCCAGCGGGGCGGGCGGCACGGCGGCCTGCACCGGCACGGCCGTGAAGGTGTTGCCGTAGTTGCCGTACTGGTCCACCGTGTGGGTCAGGGTGAGGATGCGGTAGGCGCCGAAGCTTTCCGGCAGCTGGTGGCGGCTGCCCAGGCCCTTGCCCCGGATGATGAGCACCCGCCCCACCTGCAAGGCCGGGTTGTCGCTCGTGCCCTGGGCCGTGACCAGGCCGGCGGCCGTGGCCGCCTGGCGCAGGGCGGCCTGCTGGTCGAGCTGGCGGGCACTCTGCACCGGGTGCGGCGGGGGGTGGTGCCCGGCCTGGTAGAGCTGGGCCGACTGCCCGAGGGCCGTGTGCAGCAGGGGCTGTTTGGCCAGCTCCGGCACGTGCTGGGGCTGGGTGGTACTCGTCAGCTGCTCGTGGCGGGTGTAGTCGTAGGCGTAGAGCTGCTGCCCGGTGGGGCGCAGGCCCAGCTCGACGCGGAAGGTGTTGTAGTGGCCGTCGGCCCAGAACTCCAGGCCTTCCTCCGCCGGCGGCGGGCCCAGGCGCAGGTGCTGGCCGTCGTAGTACAGCCACTCGCCGTACTCGGCGGCCAGGCGGCGCAGGAAGGCGTAGTTGGTTTCCTGGTACTGCACCACGTAGGGAATGGGCTGCTGGTAGAGCGGGGCCAGCGTGCGCGTCAGCACGTTGGTGGGAAAGGGCGCCAGCACCGTGGTGAAGATGGCGGCCAGGGTCTGGCCGCGGAAGGTGCGCTTCTGGTAGCCGCTAGCCAGCAGCTGGCAGGGGCTGTAGCCGCTGACGCGCACACTGCCCACGTAGTCGTTGTCCTGCCCCGCGCTCAGGTGCGTGACCAGGCCCTTGAACTGCAGCTGCTGGCCCTGGTTGAAGAAGTGCGCATCGGCCAGCAGCTGCAGCGTCAGCGCCTGGCCGAGCAGGCGGGCGGGGGCGTCGCTAACAAAGGCCGCCCCCGCGCTTTCCACCCGGTCGAAGGGCACCACCACCTCGAAGCGGTGATGGTCGAAGAGGCTTTGCGTCAGCGACACGCGCTGCACGTCCTGGGCGGGCGCCAGCGGCTGCTCGCCGCACTGTACTGCTACACTTACTTGCCGGGGCATACCGAAAGACGAGAAAAAGATGACAACCAAAAAAGAGCAGCCGGTTTTCGTCTGCTTGCGTGCTACTATTTCGTGGACCCGCGCCGGGCAGCCGTTCAGCCGCCGCTGTTCGGCCACTCGTACTTGCTACCGCCCAAGCGGCTCAGCTATAGCCTTCCAAACTAAAAACCCATCATTACTTAATCATCAGCATTAGCATCAACGACAGAATAAATAGTATAAACCTCATAATTTATTGCGTTAACCTATCCATACACTCTTCCATATTTTCTGATGTTGTTTAGGAAATCGAATCGAAAGACCGTCCTGCTGAGCTGGCCGAAGCACCTCTACCGCTGGCTAATCAATAATGCTGCATCGAAGCGGGAGAGATGCTTCGGCCAGCTCAGCAGGACCGTTGTGTTGATTTTTGACTTCCTAAGCAGCCTCTCTGGCTTATATCCTACCGGATAAGCAACACAGAACAGAGCAGTGCTGCGGACAGACAGGTAGCAGCGGCCTTTCCTGCATGTTATCCGCAGACCCTTGCGGCGCCGGATGGCTTGCCGGTGGCTGCCATCCGGCGCTGGGCTGGTTGCATCAGATACCCGACTCCAGGTCCAGCTGCAAGCCGGCCCCGAAGCCCAGGCCCGGCACGTAGCACACCACGTTCACGGTTACGGTGCCATTGCCGGGCACCGGCACCGTGCGCAGCGCCTGGCGCTGCGGGCCGCGGGAGTTGGCGGCATACTGGTTGTTGAACAGCGTTACTTGGTGCACCTGCGAAGCGGCGCCGTTTACCACCGTTTGCACCGGGCCATCAAACACCACTTCGTTGTTGGCATTGATGGGATTGGCCCCCAGCGAGATACGCACGTTTTTCTGCGTGGCGGCGGGGTTGCGCAGGATCAGCTTGGCGTTGTACTTGTGCCCGTAGCCGCCCCAGGTGCGCGTCGAGGACCGCAGGCGCATGGTGAAAGGCGCGCTCTGGTCCTGGTAGTAGATGGTGGAGCCGTCGGCAATGGGCTTGCGGTTGTTGGTGTTGAAGCACAGGCCCATGTAGGCGGCGCCGCTGGCGGGCAGCGTCACGTTCACGTCGCCGGTGTAGTAGGCCGAGTTAGTGGCAATGCCCGCCTCACGCCCGTACGCCGTGCCGGAGTTGTCGACGGTAATCAGGGGGCTGCCCTGGTTGCCGGGGGCCTGCTGGGCCGCGTTACCGGAAGCAAAAGCCACGGCCCGGCTCAGGCTGCCATCGAAGGTAGCTACGGTAGTGAAGTAGGCGCTGCCCCCGGCCACGTTCAGCTCGTAGCGGCCTTCGGTGGTGTACACGTCCTGGCCGCTGGGCTGGGCCGGGAGCCGCACCTTGGCAATTTCGACGGCTTTGAGGGGCTGCACCGTTTGGCTCACGTTGTCGAGCACGTTGTTGGTCCAGGCCTCCGAGCATAGATACCAGGAGCTTTTCAACGACGGACTGGTTTGGCGGAAGCGCCACAAGTTGTTGGCCACCGCTTTGCCTTTGCCCGTGATGGTGACGGTGCCGGAACCGGGGTTGGTGGCAATCAGGTGCAGGTATAGGTCGCGGTTGGTGGTGGGCTGGTTCTGGTTGTTGAGCTTGCCCATGAAGTTGAGGTGGGAGAAGTACAGAGCCACCGCCCCCGACAGCGGCGTGGCCGTGCCGCCGCGCTGGGCCGCGTTGCCGCCGTTGGTCATCAGCCAGCCTTCGCCCGTAATGGCTTCGGGGTTGTTGCTCTTCCAGAAGGGCGCACCCACCAGGCCGCCGCTGCCGGTGGCGTCGTTCACGCCGGGCAGGATGCGCAGGTTGGCCGGGGCTACCAGAGCCCCCGGCGCCAGCGTGCCCGTGGTCCAGGCCAGGCCGGCCTGGGCATCCTGGGTGGAGCTGACGCCTTGGGGCAGTACTGGCTCGGTTTCGGGGGTGCTACAGCCAGCCGCGAGTAGCAAGGCAGCCGCAGCGGCCGAATAGCGGGAAGCAAGTGCTTGTTTCATAGGGAGCTGTGTGGGTGAATGGGACGGATGCGCAGAGAATCAGGAAGCTAAGCGCCGCACGCAGCGGGCACACACCCAGCCAGCAGCCGGCCGTAACCCGCAGGCGGCGGGAACATGGGCAACAGCATTCGGGACCTTGGGCCTGGTGCTTTCTGGTCAGAAGTCCGGGAGCTTCAGCTCCGGCCGGCGCCACCCCGCGGTAGCGGTGCAGGTGGCAGGCCCCCCGGTTGGGCGGGCTCCACGGGGCCGCCACGGGTAGCCAGTGGCGGGGAAGTTCGTCGGCAGCACATCGAGGCTTTTAGCATCTGGTCAGGCAAATACAAGTCGAGCTTCACTAACCAATGATACGGCTTCTGCTGCCTGGGTAATGCCGGAGCTTGCCCAGATCTGGATGAACTACTGAAAAACCTGTGTAAACGACAATAAATCGGGAATCAGACTGTTCCGGCGGAAAATGCCCCGCCCGCGCCGCCCAGCCGGCCCACAGTCGTGCTTCGGTGCCGCCACCGGCCAAACCAGCAACTCACGCTCCGGCTACTCACTATATACAAATTACTATAATCAAAAGACCAGCACCTGTCCGAAACCCTGACTAACTTGGGCCAACGCGTGACTCTCAACGCTTTCAGGATGCCTGTCTGATCGGGCCTTCGTCGGCGAAGTCAGATGGTCCGGCATCTTGCCGGCAACACGCGCCGTCCTGTTGTCTCTGTTTACTTACAGTCCCCGCCCGGCTGTTTATGGTGTTCCATACAATTCTCATTGTCGAAGACGAATTCATCATTGCCGATCATCTACGCGGAGTGCTGGAGCAGCTGGGCCACAACGTACTGGATATAGCCGCCGAGGTGCCAGCGGCCATACAGCTTATCGAGGAGCAGCGCCCTACGCTCGTTCTGGTTGATATCAAGTTGCAGGGCGAGCTGGACGGCGTTGACCTGGCCACCCGGCTCCGCGCCGACTACCACCTGCCGTTCATTTATATCACCTCCTTCTCCGACTCGGCCACGGTGCGCCGGGCTTCCCAGACCCGGCCCTACGGCTACCTGGTCAAACCGTTCAAAGACCGGGACGTGTACGTGGCTCTGGAAATGGCCTGGTCGGCCTACGCCAGCGAAACCGGTGATTCGGGAGCCGTGGCGGTGGTGGCCGGGGAGCCGCACCGCACGCCCGACGACGACGGCCTGTTTGTGCGCGACCGGCGCCAGCGCGTAAAGGTGCTGTATCAGGAGCTGCTGTGGCTGCAAGCTCAGGGCAACTACACCAACTTATACACCAACTCGGGCCGGTTTTCTATCTACAGCGCCCTCAAACAGGTGGAGCAGTACCTGCCGCCGGCCGACTTTATCCGGGTGCATAAGTCTCATGTGGTAGCCCGGCGCCACATTGTGGCGCTGCAAAGCCAACAGCTTATCCTCTCCGATGGCACCTCCGTGCCGGTGGGCCGCACGTACCAGGCCGATTTATTTAAGCGCCTCAACGTGTTCAAGTCGCTGTAGCTTGCTGGGCCCAGGCGGCTGTAGTCGTATCAAACAAGAAAGCCCGCCGATGCTCGGCGGGCTTTCTTCTTGGTGGGCCGGTTTCAGGCGGCTGCCGGGTCGGCAACAGCGGCGGGGCCGGCAGAAACTTCGGGTTACTCTACCCGTAGCTTACGCACGGCTACGTGCTGGCCCAGCTCCAGCCGAAGCGAATACAGGCCAGCCGGCAGCTCGCCGAGCTGCACTTGCTGCTCGTGCCACTGGCCCGGCCGGGAAGTGGGCAGGGCGTACACCCGCACCTGCCGCCCCACCCCATCGAGCAGGGTAAGCCGGCCGGGCGCCGTGCCCGGATTGCGGAAGCTGATTTTGGCCGTGCCCGAGGCCGGGTTGGGATACACCACCACGTCGGCGGCCGGCAGCTCCGCCGGCCGGGCCCGGTTCTGGCTCTGGCCGGCTACCGGGTCCAGGCGCCACTGCTGGTTGAGGCCGCCCACGTACTCCCACTGGTGCACCAGGGCGCCATTGGCCTGGCTCACGCCGCTCACATCGAGGGCCTTGCCGCTGGCTTGGTTTAGCAGCTTGTAGTAGCCATCAGTGGTAGCCACAATCTGCCAGCGCTGGGCGCCGGTGTTGTTGCAGTCCCACTGCTGCACACGGGCCCCATTGGCCGAGCTGGCGCCGCTTACATCCAAGCACTTACCCGAGTGCACGGCCGTGAGCGTGTAGTAGCCGTTGCCGACGGCCGTAACGGTCCACTGCTCGTTGGCTGCTCCCGTCGAGGTCGGCCACTGAATCACGTCGGCCCCGGTAGCGGTGGAGGCGCCGCTGACGTTCAGCCGCTGCCCGCTGTGGCGGGCCGTGAGCGTGTACACCCCGCTGAAGGTGGCCGGGGATGGGGGCGGCGGCGAGGTAGACGTAACCGTGGAAACTTCAAAGGCGCCAATGTCGGGGTTGCCCACGCGGGCGTAGCCGCGCTGGTCGGTGGCCGGGGCCCCCGAGGCCGTGCCGGCGTTGATGGCCGGGCTGCCCGTGGGCAAGGCCATGGTTTTGGTGAAGCCCCCGTTTTCGGCCAGGGGTTGCAGCCGGGCATCGGCCACGAGCACGGCGCTGGTTAGCCAGTCTTCGCGCTGGGGGCCGTACTGGGCGGCGTAGGTTTCGGGCCATTGCAGGTTGCCGGCGCCCACCGTCAGGCCGGAGCCCTTGTTGATGGTGCCGCCCCCGTAGGAGTTGCTCTGGTACTGGGTACCGGTCAGGTTATTGTAAAACAGGTTGTTGACCAGCGTAGTGTTGCCGCCGTTCATCAGGGCGCTGGCGAAGTTGCCCCCGCGGTTGCCGGCAAAGGTGCAGTTGGTGATGGTAGCCGTTTTATCGGGCCCCGAGCCGTCGTAGGCCAGGCCCCCGCCCAGGTTGGCGGCCGTGTTGCCGGCGAAGGTGGCGTTGCTGAGCGTCAGGGTGGTGTTGGTCATCCACACGCCCCCGCCGGTGCCGCCGGTGGTGTTGTTGGCAAACGTGGAGTTGGTCAGCGTAAGCGGGCCGTTCATGTGGTAGAAGGCCCCACCCATGTCCGGGCCGCAGGAGTTGTTCTCAAACGCGCAGCGGTCCACGCTGTTGGTGCTGCCCTTGCCGGCGTAGAACACCACGTTCAGGGCCCCGCCCTGGTGGCCCGACTTGTTGTTGCGGAACACGGTGCCGCACAGGCTCATGGAGTTGTTGACACCGTTCTGGTCGATGCCGTCCACGTACACGGCCCCGCCGCTGCCGCCTTTGTCGAAGGTGCCGCCCGTGCCGGTGGCCTCGTTGCCCTCAAACACGCAGTTGATGAAGCGCTGGGCCGTGCCGATGGTACCCACGGCCCCGCCGTTGGCGCCTTTGTTGCCCACAAACGTGCAGTTGGCAAACACGGCTTCCTTGTACAGAATCGTGTGCACGGCCCCGCAGGCGTCGGCATTCACCGAAATGTTGTTGCCGGGGTTGATGGCGCTGTTGGGGAAAACGGTCTGGTTGTTTTCAAAGCGCACGTTGATGATACGCAACGAGCCAAACGCGCCCCGGCTGGCCAGGGCCGCGCCGCCGAGGTCGGAGCCGTCGGCCGGCGTGCTGATGCGGCCGTTGATGAGTTTGATATTCTGCAAGCCCAGCAAGGTGCCCCCGGCCTGGTTCACGGCCGGCTCCTTGCGGAAGATGCGCACGGCATTATTGCCGCTGATGGTGACCTTGCCCGCGCCGTCCAGAATAACCTCCTTGTTGGGCACGGTGAGCGTGGAAGTCAGCGTGAGCGTGAACGGGTCGGGGCCGCAGTTGCACTGGATTTTGCCGCCGGCGTTGATCAACGTTTGCAAAGCGGCCTGGGTGCAGGAGCCGGGCGTGCCGTTGCCGAACTGCACGGCCCCGGCCATGTCGGTGGGGGCCGGGTTGGGGCAGGGCCCGGTGGTCTGGGCCTGGGCTGGCCCACCCAGCCAGGGTGCCAGGGCCAGCAGCAGGCCAGAAAGTAGTTGGGTTGTTTTCATAAGCTGGAAAAGAGAAAAGTGTGGAACTGGGAAAGTACTACAATCCGTGGTATGTGCAACCATCTTTCAGACGTAGACGAGGATTGTTATTCGGGCTCTGGCTGTAGTCGCCTCACCCCCACCCCTCTCCGGAAAAGGAGAGGGGCTCTAGCTCTAGTTTTTTTAGCTTCTAGCTGGCGTTTTACCAGCATCAGCTACCCTTAGCCCTTCCTCAGCTGAAGAGGAGAACTAGCCGGTAGTCGCTGGCTTCATTTCTAGGCAATTGCATAGAAACCAACTGGCTACATGAGGTGGAAGGCCGCGCCAGCTAGTAGCTGACGCGGCTTCACAAAACGACAATTCATCTGCCGGAGGCAAGCCCTCAGCCGGGCTCTGCCAGGGCCGCGACGCCAGCAGCTGAACAGGCTGCTACCGGGCAATCAGTAGCTTGTAGGTGCGCGGCTCCGCCGTCCCGCCGCTCACGCTTACCGTGTGCACGCCACTGCGCACTACGTCGGGCAGGCGGAAGTGCACCAGGTTTTCGCCGGCGGTTACTGGCGCGGCCGTTTCGTACACGGTGCGGCCCAGCTGGTCGCGCACCACCACGTGCAGGCGGCCCGCCTTCGGAGCCTGGCAGCGCAGGTTCACGTCGGCAGTTGCCGGATTGGGGAATATGGCATCGTCGAGGGCGCCCAGCGGCTTACTGCCGGCACCCGGCCGGGCGGCCGTGGCCTGGGCTACGGAAGTGCCGGCCGGTACAAGCCGCCAGCGCTGGTTGCCGTCGCCGTGGTAGTCCCACTGGATGATGCTGGCTCCGTCGTTCACGGACCGGCCGTTTACGTCGAGGGCTTTGCCGCTGCAGCGGGCCAGCAGCTTGAAGTAGCCGCCGCCCACGGGCAGCACCAGCCAGTCCTGGGCGGCGGTGCCGTTGGCGGTGTATTGCCACACGGTGGCCCCGTTGGCGGTGGAGGCATTGGCCACGTCGAGGCGCTTTTGGCTGTGAGCGGCCGTGAGCGTGTAGTAGCCGGCCGTAGCGGCCGGGGCCAGCTCCCACTGCTGGTTGGTGCCGCCGTTTGGGGTGTGCTGCACCACCGCGGCTCCGTCGGCGGTACTAAACGAAAGCACGTCGAGCACTTTGCTGCTGTGCTGGGCTTGCAGGGCGTAGCGCCCGGTGCCGAAGGGATTGTAGGGCGCCAGCACGCTGCCCGGCACCACCGTGATGCTCGTGTTGTTGGGGCCGGTCCAGCCTACGGCCACATGGTCGCCGCCGCCGGCTTCCTTCTGCAATATCTCAAAGTAGAACCGCCCCCCGGCCACCAGGTACACCTGCGCCGACTGCTGCTCGGGGTACTTGCCCCACTCGCGCGGGTTGGTCCAGCCGGGCACGTGGGCAATGCGCGACTTATTGGCTTCCTCCGGGCCCGAGCTGAGCCACAGCTCACAGTTGTCGTCGCCGGCAATGTGGAAGGTGTACCAGCCCGCGGCCGGCGAGACGATGTAGCCCCGGATGCGGGTGCCGTAGTTGTCAGCCCCACCGGCGGCTACTTCCAGCTGGGTCAGCAGCTCCCCGCCCGAAGCCGGCGTGGCAGTGGGAATGGCCGATACAGCCGTGCCCCCAATGCCGGTCCAGACCTCGCGCACCACGGCGCCCGTGGCCACGGCCGGGCCCGGCGTGCTTGGCCCCCCACCCGTGTAGGCCCGGATTTGCGCGTACAGCGTGCCATTGCCGCCCAACCCGCTCCAGGGGTAGTCGCGCGTCACGTCCCAGGCTATCTGCTTGTAGACGGTGGCTTGGGCCTCGGTGAGGGCGGCGGGCTTGTAGGTAACCTTGCCCACCGGGCTTTCCTGGTAGATGCAGGCGTAGTGCACCAGGTTCACCATGTAGGAGCCCAGGTCGCTCAGGTGCAGGTCGTCGCTGAAGTGGGTGTTGAAAAAGTCGGTGACGCCGGGCACGCGGCCAGCTTCAATCTCGATGGCCAGCTTGGCCAGAGCCAGCCCCGCGGGCACAATGCGGATTTCCTTGCCGCCGGTCTGGTCGTCCATGCGCTGGCGCACGGCTTCGTCGTAGGCCAGGTGGTTGCAGGCGCCCTGCACCCAGTTGCGGGCCGGCGTCAGGCCCAGGCCGGCCGCGGAGCCTTTGCCCTGCGACCAGTTGTCCTGAAAGGCTTTGTCGGGCCACTGCTGGTACAGCCAGTGCTGCACGTCGGGGCTGTTCTGGCGGCACAGGTTGTAAAACCGCCCGCTGTAGTCGGCCTCGTTGTCGATGGCCCGGTCGTGGCCGGCGAAGGGCTGGGTGAACAGGTGGCCGATGGGCGCGCGGTTGACGAAGACAACCGGGTAATTGGTGTCGCCGAAGCCGGTGTTGGGATGGTCCCAGAGCCAGTCGGTGGGGGCACCCGGAATGGTAAAGCGCAGAAACACTAAGTCGCGGCCGGCACTGCGGCTGAGCGGCTCCAGCATACCGTTCTTGGTGTCGGTCAGGCTGTTGCCGATGTGGTAGGTGGTCTGGGCCTGAGCAGGCAGAGCCAGCAGACTGGTCCATCCTGCCAGGAGGAACAGAGAAACGGTTTTTTTCATAGCGGAGAGAAATGGGTTAGGTGAAGGTGAGAAAACAACCGGTGCCCCGCGGCATCAGGCAAAGCGTATGGCTACTCCGAGTTGCGGACTGGAGCTAGTTGCTCTCTGGAAAGGAGGGGGTTGAGTTCTAGCTCTAGTTGCCTCACCCCCACCCCTCTCCGAAAAAGGAGAGGGGCTCTAGCTCTAGCTTTTAGTTGACGTTCTACTGATTGTCAACTACCCCTAGCCCCTCCTCATCTGAGGAGGGGAACTAGCTGTAGCTCTAGTTGCTAAGTTTATACACTCCGCAACTTGACCTAATTAGTGCGCCCGGCCCGCGCCCGTTACTGCACGGCCAGGCGCAGGGTGGCCTGCTGGCCGTTGCGCTGGCCGCGCACCTGCACCACGTACAGGGCCGCCGCCAGGGGCCGGATGTCGGCTTCGAGGGCGTTGTTGCCGGCCTGGGCGGCGTAGGTTTTCTGCCACACCAGGCGCCCCTGCACGTCGCGGATGGCCACGCGCACGGGCTGGGCCACGTGGCTGGCAAAGCTGATGCTGACCGCCTTGTGGGCCGGGTTGGGGTAGAGTACGGCCGCGGCTTCATCGGCGGCTCCGGTGGTGGAAGTAGCCGTGCCCACCCGCTCAAAAAGTAGCGACTTGGTGGCGTTGCACTCGGTTATGTAGCGCAGGCGCAGCACGCTCAGGCCCTGCTGCAGCTGGAGCGTGACGGGCGGGCTGAGCACAAACTTTTCCCAGTTGTTATTCGGGTCGCCGGGCGTCACGATGTCCTGCACCACGGTGTTGTTTACCAGCACCCGCATGGAGGACGAGGGCAGGTTGCCGCCCACCCGGGCCAGGCGCACGCGCAGGCGGTAGGTGCCGGTGGCGGGCACGTTGAGCAGGTAGTCGTGCTGGTCGCCCGCGTGCAGGTAGGGCAGGGCGTTGGGGTTGGTGGTTTTCCAGCCGGTGCGGTAGCCCACGTGCTGGCGCGTGTCGATGGAGTCGGGAATGGCGAAGCCGGCCGTAAACTGCGGGCGGAGGCGGGCAATGGCCTGGTCGATGCCCTCAATCTTGGGAGAGTTCAGGTTCATCATGGAATTGGTCAGGCCCCAGGTGCCGTACTGGCTGTCGTAGTTGGTGGCGCCGGCCACAAACCACATAAACAGCCCGTCGGGGCCGCCGTGGCCGTACCAGCCGCGCAGGTACTCCAGCACCACGTCCTTCATGGCCGGGTCCAGGCTGGCGTCTTTCTTGGCCTGGATGTTTTCGGGGCCGAAGGTGTCGGGGCCGCCTTCGTAGCAGAAGTGCTTCAGGCCAAACCACGTAGCCTGGGCCGTCATGATGTCGAACTCCGAGCTGCGCGCCGCGGTGCGGGTGTTGCTGGGTGCCCACATGTCGGCAATGTTCTGGCGGAAGGCGGCCAGAATTTCGGCCTTGGACATGCCCGCGCGCTGGTTAGGGATGCCGAAGTAAGGCGCCCCGGCCACGGCGTAGAAGAAGTTCTTGGGCGGCCCGTAGTGCTCGTGCACGAAGTTGAGGGCCGTGCCCGGAAACTCCCAGGGGTTGGCAATCTGCCCGGCCAGCACGGGCCGGATGCGGGTCATCATGGCCGCGTCGCCAAACTCGGCCCGGAAGATGTTGCTGATTTGCATCAGGCGCTTGCCGGTGCGGCGGTGGGCCCACTTCCAGGTGTCGGTGGGGACGCCGTCGTCGAGGTTGGAGTTGCCGGCGGCCACTTCGGCTTTGGCCAGCTCCACGTTTTCGTGAAACTGGGAGAAATTGTAGTTCCAGATTTCGTTGCTGTACTCCACGTAGCACCTAAGGCCGGGGTTGAGCCGGGCCTTGACCAGCTTGGCCAGCTCGCGCACATAGTCGTCGTCGGCCCTGAGCGGCACGTTCAGCCACATGTCCTTCTGCGTCTCGTTGCAGAGTTGAATGCAGTATTCCCAGGCCACGCCCTTGCTGCTCATCTGAGAAGGCGAGGTGGGCACGGTCCGCTCACTCCATTTGCTCACGGGGTTGCCGTTGGTGCTGGTCCAGTCCATGAAGCGCAGCACCTGAAAGCGTTGCAGGTGCTCCTTGAGCGGCCGCGTAAACGTTTCGGCGGCAGTGTAGCCGGGCATGATGAGCCGGATGTCCTGCACGCCGCTGGCTCCCACGTTGCGGAAGGCCATCATCATCTGGTTGTCGGGCTGGGCGGGCACCACCACGTCGGCGGTGCTGGTGTTGGTGGCCGCGTCGTAGCGGTAGTTCTGCACCGAGAAGTTGCTCGACACGTTGCTGACCGTGGCCTGGCCCTTGAAGGAGAGCTTGTAGGTGCCGTACAGGTGGGTGTTGTCCCTCATGTCGGCCATCACCACCATACCGAAGTCGCCCAGGGGCCAGCCGTTGGCGTCGAGGCGGGGCGGCTGGTTGTCGTAGGGCGTTTGGGCTGAGCCAAAGCCGCGGTGGGACTTCATCACGTCCACGAACGGCCGGCTCTGCGACCAGTCGGTTACGCCGTCGAGCCCGGCCCCGAGGGGAATTTGGGTTTGGGCCCGCCCCGCCCAGGGCAGCAGCAGGAAGGATAGCAACCAGAAACATTTCTTCATCGGAAAGGAGTTAGGGTTGAGGAAAGAAAGGAGGATCGAGGTAAGATGCAGTAAAGCATATACTTACCACCCGAGCCGGACCCAGAGCCACAGCTTCTCGGATGGGTGGCTGGTCGGAAGCTGGGCTAAGGAAAGAAACTGGTGGCAGCTGGTTGCGGCCAGGATTGCCAGTCGCAACCAGCTGCCACCTATTAGCGGCGGGTGAAGCGCCAGCGCTGGGCTTTGTTCTTGAGCTGCTGGTACAGCCACACGTTTTTGGGGCTGCTGCTTTCGCCTTCCACATCCGGGGCGTAGCCGGGCGAAGACTTGGGCACGAGTTCAAAGTTGGAGTGCACGGACCTGAAAACCGATCTAAGCCGAACCGTGGAAGCAGTGTGTAATCAACTTAGGTCGCAGCCAGGCTAGGTTAGGGGCGAATCAGCACGCGCAGGCGCTGGGCAGGCTCGGAGTTGTTGGCTTGGCCCGTGTGCACGTCGAGGAAGTAGAGGCCAGCGGGCAGGCCGCGCACGTCCAGCGTGTGCTGCTGGCGGCTCTCGGCGGCAGGGTAGGTGTGGCGGCGCACCGTTTGGCCCAGCGGGTTGCGCAGCACCAGCTGCACGCGGTCAGCCGTCGCCACGTCGTACTGCACCGTCAGCTGGTCGCGGGCCGGGATGGGGTAGGCTTTCACGGCAGTAGGCAGGCTGGCGGCGGTAGTTGCCGGGCGGGCGCCGGTATTGATGCGCTGCAAGCGCCAGCGCTGGGCCTTGGTACCGTTTTCTTCCCAGAGCTGCACCTTCGTGCCATCGGCCGCGGCGGCGTTGTTTACGTCCACGGCCTTGCCTGGCGCGCATTTGGGCGTGAGCTTGAAGTAGCCGTTGCCGACGGCCGTGAGGTAAAAGCGCTGGGCGTCGGTGCCGTTCCAGCCGTAGAGTTGCAGGGGTGTTTCGTTGGCCGTGCCCGAGCTTTTCACGTCCAGCACCTTGCCCGCGTTCATGGCCGAGGAGAGGCGATAGGTGCCGTCGCTCTGCCGGGCCAGGTCCCACTGCTGGTTGGCTTGGTTGCCGCCCGTGTTCCAGATATTCACCCGGCTTTCGTCGGCCGTGGCCCAGCCGTACACGTCGAGGCTGCTGGCCGGGGCGCATTCGGGCACGAGCGTGTAGCGCCCATCGGCCACGGGGGCGGCGGTGCTGCGCTGGTACACCCGCACCCAGTCGCACTCGAAGTAGGCGGGCAGGGCTGCGGCGGCTGGGTAGCCCAGCCAGTCGACCCCAATGCCAAAGTTGATGAGGATGCCCATGGGGTCGGCGGGAATGTGCTCGGTGAAGCGGCCCATTTCCTTGCCGTCGATGTACCACACAATTTTGCTGGCGTCCCACTCCACGGCGTACACGTGAAAATCCTGGGAGTAGTCGATGCCGGTGTTCAGCTTGATTTCCCGCTTGTCGTGGTTGTCTTCCTGGCTGGGCTCGGGCCAGTGCAGGTTGGCGGCCGGCTCACCCGAGTGGCCGAAAAACTCCACAATGTCGATTTCGGGCGGCCACTTGGTGCTGGAAGGAGCCAGCCAAAAGGCCGGCCAGAAGCCGGACATGCCCTGGCCGGGCGCTACCTTGAAGCGGCCTTCAAAGTAGCCGTAGGCTTGGCTGAAGGCCTTGTAGTTCTGCACCATGCCGGTAGTGTAACGCTTGCCGCCCTGGGGCTTGTCTTCGGCCTTGAGGCGCAAGAGCCCGTTCTGCACCAGCACGTTTTCCGGGGCGCAATAGCCGTCGTAGTTATGGGTACGGCCGCCCCAGGGGTATTCGTCGGTCCACTTGCTGCGGTCCAGGCTCGTGCCGTTGAACTCGTCGCTGAAGGTGAGCCGCCAGCCCGTGCCGGGGGGGCCCGCCTGCGCCGCCAGCAGCGCGGGAAACAACAGCGGCAGTAGGGCGGCCAGGCCGCGCCGGCCGGCGCGGAGCAGGCTGCGGCAAGTGAAAAAGCTTGCTTTCATGTTGGTGTAGGATGAGGATTGTGAATTAAGAATAGGACTGTCAGCTACGCGCCTCGGTTCTGTAAATGCCCGTGGCACCTGGCCGCCCAGGGCGTTTGCAGAACCAGCGGCGTGTACTTCCTTAGGGCTGAATGAGCACCGTGCGGTGCAGAGGCCGGCCCTGGCCCGTGTGCACGTCGAGCAGGTAGGTGCCAGCGGGCAGGCCGCGCACGTCCAGCGTGTGCTGCTGGGGGCCGGCACTGGCTTGCGGGTGCGCCTGGCGGCGCACGGTGCGGCCCACGGCATCGGTCAGGCGCAGCTCCACCGCGCAAGCAGCAGCCAGCTGGTAGTGCACCGTCAGCTGCGCGCGGGCCGGGTTGGGGTAAGCCTCCAGCGCCGAGGAGGCCAGCAGGAGGCCGGCGGCGGCGGCCGGCGGCCGGCGGGCCGTGGTGGTGCCGGGGACCGGCGCCCAGCGCAACTGCCACTGCTGGTTGGTGCCGCCGGTGGCCGGCCACTGAATCACGTCGGCTTCCCGAACGAGCGAGGCGCCGCTCACGTCCAGGAAATGGCCGCTGTGCTTGGCCTGGAGCGTAACAAAGCCGCCCCCGACTTCCGTGATTTTCCAGCGCTGCGCGTCCGAGCTGAGCCACTCCCACTGCTGCACGTTGGCGCCCTCGGCGGTGCTGTAGCCGGCCACGTCGAGCACCTTGCCCGAGCATTCGGCTGTGAGGCGGTAGTAGTCTCCGCCGGCCGGGGCCACCGTCCAGGTTTGGGCCGATGAGCCGTTGGGTGTGTACTGCCACACGTTGGCGCCGTTGGTGGTAGCCGAAGCGTGTACATCCAGGGCCAGCCCGCTGTGGCGGGCCAGCAGCACAAACCGGCCGGCGTAGGCGCTGCCCGCGGGGTTGTGGTTTTCCAGAGTAAAGGCGCGGTAAGTGGTGCCCCAGTTGTTGTTATTGGTATCGTTGGGGGTTTTGCCGTCCGAGCGCAGCAGGGCGTCGCCGTCGTTTTCGTCGGATTTCCAGAGCCAGGCCAAGGTAGTGCTACGCGTGTTACGAACCGCGTTCAGAAAGTTGACCGGGTTCATCAGCCCGTCGGTGTTGTAGGGGCCCACTTCGCCGAAAAGCAGGGCGCAGCCGGCGTTGTGCACAGCCCGGATGCGGCGCTCCACCGAGGCCTGGCTTTCGCGCAGCCAGTTTTCGTAGGCGTGCACGTCGAAGACGAGGTTCTTATTGGTCTGGCTTTGCAGCAGGGCCGGGCCCCTGGCCAGGATGATGTCCTCGTCCTGGCCGCTTTCGGCGCCGGGCACCACAATGATGTTCTGGTTGCCGGTGCTGCGAATGTTATTAACCATTTCCTGCATGTCCGACAGCCACAGCGCGTCGGAGTAGCCGTGGCTACGGTCGTACCAATAGGGCTCGTTCCACAGCTCAATCCACACGTCGGGCTGGTCTTTGAAGAAGGTGGCTATTTCGCGCATCCGGGCCTTGTAGTCGTTCCAGAACGGCGTTTGCGACGGGTTCAGGCCGGTGAATTTCTCTCCCTCCACGTTGGGGTTCCAGCCGAAGGGGCAGAAGATGGTGACCTTGCCGTTGGCGCGGTTGTCGCGGGCAATCTGCTCCAAGGGACGCAGGTAAGTAGGTTCGCTGGCTCCGTTGATGTAGACGCCCACCGGGTAGGTGCCGGCAATGGGCTGCTGGCGCAGGGTGCCGATGAACTCGCGGGAAATGTCCATGTTCCAGGCGTTCATCTGGTCGCGCGAGCCTTGGTCGCCGCCGAACACGTGCTGGGCGTTGGCCCCGCGCCAGACCGTGGGCACGCCGTTTTTCAGAATGCGGCTGCCGGCCACCGAGTAGGTGGCCGTCTGGGCCTGGGCCGTGAAGCCCGCGCCGAGCAGGCTCAGCCACCACGCCAGGCCGACCAGAAGGACCCAAGAATAAAAACGACGGGCGAAAGATGCTTTGGTGAGTGAGTACATAGCAAGACCGATTAGAAGAAGTTCAACAGCTTAAAAAACAGATGAATACCTCGGAGCCAGCTACTTGCTACGGCTGCACTTGCAGGGTGAAGCTCACGTCTTTGCCGTCGAGCTTGGTTTTGCAGAAGTAGGTACCTGGGGCCAGCGTCGTGGGCACCGCCCACTCGGTCAGGCCGGCTTTGGCCTGCACGCTGAACAAGCTCACCAGCCCCTGCGCGTTGTGCAGGTACACGGTGGCACGCTGGTCTTTTTCGGCCGTCAACGACACGGTGGCTTTGCCGTGGTTGGGGTTAGGAAACACCCAGAAGCTGGCCGCTTGGCTTGCCGTGCCTGGCTCGGCCGTGGGCTTGTGGGCTCCGGCCGCAGCGGTGGCGGCTGTCCGGCGGCTGCTAGTTACGGGCGTGAGGCGCCACTGCTGGGCGGTGTTTTTGTACTGCTGGTACAGCCACGCATTGGTCGGGCTACTGCTGGCGCCTTCCACATCCAGGGCGTAGCCCGGCGTAGATTGCGGCACCAGCTCAAAGTAGCCATTGCCCACGTCGTTCAACAGCCACCGCTGGTTGGCCCCGCCGTTCCAGTGGTAGAGCTCTACCTCGGTGCCGTTGCCCGAGCTGGCGCTGCCCGCGCGCACATCCAGCACGTAGTTATTGTTGATGGCCGAGGAAAGACGGTAGGTGCCGTCGGGCTGCTTCTGCACCAGCCACTCTTGCGCCGGGTGCTGGTTCACCGTCCAGGTGCGCACGTCGGTGCCATCAGCCATGAGGCCGTTGCTCACGTCCAGGCGTACATCTGGCCCACACGCCGGCGTCAGCGTGTACACGCCATCGGCCAGCCCCTTGCTCTCAAACTGCACCCAGTTCAGGTTGAACGAGCCGCCAATAATTTCCAGGCGCAGCACCTGGCTGTTGCCGGCACTCAGACTGACTCCCGGCAGGGTTACCGTTTGCCACGTCTGCCACGTGCTGGTGTTCGGCACCGTCGCCGTGCCCAGGGTGGTGGTGCCCACTTTCACGCGCAGCTGCTTGCCCGCGCTGGGCGAGGCCAGGCGCAGCTTCACGTCGTAGACGCCGGCCGTGGCCACGTTCACCGTGTACTCCAGCCACTCGCCATCCGCGGTCCAGCCCACGTTCTGGCCCCCACCCGCGTCGGTGGTGGCTTGCAGGTCCACGGCTTCGGCGGCGCGGTAGGCGCCACCGTTGTTGCCGCCGTCCGAGTCGCTATAGGCCACGCCTTGGCCGCCCGTGTCGTAGTCCTCGGCCTGAATGGTGCCCGGCAGGGTGCGCGCGGTGCCTCCGTACGCTGCCTGTACCGGGCTGGGGTTGCCGCCCGAGCTGGCTGGCGTAATCTCCACAATGAGCGGGTGGTCGGGCACGGCCACGGTGAAGCTGGCGGTGTTGGCAAACGTCTGCACCACGCTGGTGCCCTGCACCGGGCGGTAGGTGGCCACGCTGCTGGCCGTCAGCCCGTTCAAGGTCACCGTCACGCTCTGGTCGGCCACGGCACCGTCGTGGGAGTTGGCATCCACCCACAAAATCAGCTGAAACTTACCGTTGCGCTTTTGCAGCAGGGTGTGGTGAATCTCGGTGGTGGTAACTTCCTGGTCGTCCTGGGTGGCCATGCCGCTGGCCGTGCTCAGGGAGTAGTTCAGGGAGCCGGGCGTGAAGGAGGCGCCCGGATCGGCGGTCAGGGCCAGTAGGTTTTTCACGGCCAGCCCGGCGTCGTTGAGCGTGGAGGTGTTCGGGCCCGTGGTCAGGCTGTAGCCCCGGCCCTGGGTTTCGTAGATGTTGTAGTAGAACGTGCGGATGATGCCGGCGTTGAAGGTTTCCAGGAACACGCGCGGGGCAAAGCGCAGGCGGGCACTGGTCGAAACGGCCGGGTCGGTGAGGCTAATCGTAGCCCAGCCCACCTCGGTGGCCACCACGGGCTTGCTGGGGCTGATCATCTTGTTGCGGATGGCGCTGATGAAGCCCGAGCGTTTGTAGTGCGACCAGCTGCCGTCGGCGTTTCGCTCGGCGCGCCAGGCCTGGTGCAGGCTGGCGCTGGCCTTGGCCGAGTTGTAGCCCCGGGTGTAGTCGCCGAACCAGTGGTAGGGGTGGATGGTGCCGGCGTCGCAGTAGGCGTCGGTGCTGGGCATGGTGTCGTAGTTGCCGGCGTCGCCGCCCAGGCTCCAGGAATACATCTGCAAGTTGCGGCCGTTGGCTTTGGCCACCGACCAAATCATCTGTTGCAGCTCCAGGGAGTTGGCGTAGGCAAAGCCTTCCCCAAAGTGGAAGGCTTCGTTCTGGCCCTCCAGGGCGTAGACGCGCGGCCCCATCTCTTGCAGAAAGTTTTCCAGCGCCTCGCGCGAGGTCCAGCGGTCCACCACGGCGCAGAACTTGATATTGCCCTGGTCGGCCAGGTCGCGCAGGTTTTGGTAGTACTGGGCGCGTGAGTCGCACCCCGTACATTCGGGTAGGGCGCCCACGCGCACGTAGCGGAAGCCCACGCCGCGGATGGCGGCGCTGACGTGGTGGAAGTTGCCCTCGTTGGTGGCCCAGTCGAGGCGGCCGCCAATGCCCATGGACCCGGCCAGGGCGTCGGCGGGGCGGGCCTGCTCCTGGGCGTGAGCCGCTGAGCTTAGGAGCAGCCCTGCTGCCAAGGCCAGCCCGCGTACGTAGCGGTGCAGTGCTCCGGGCAGGGCCGCGGTAGTGAGTAAAAGGGTATGTGCCATGAAGTTGATTTTTAGAACTGAAAAAAAAGAGTCTACCCCACGCCCTGGCCGGCTGGTGGCCAAACCGCCCGCCTGCGGCCGGCAAGTGAGCCAGCGCCGAGCACGCGGCTGGCGCCGGCTCACTTGCCGGGCGGCAGTGGTTTGCTGCCGGGTGTTTTCCGAGGTGGCCTATTGGAACCGGTGCGGAGTGTTCAGGGTGGCTCGGGTAAGCCGGCTGTTTTTGGTTTGCGCGGGGCTGTATTGCGCTGGCCCAGGTGGGCCGAGGTCTACCGTGAGGCTAGTGGCGGATGGCCTGTTCTGTACTCCCGCCGTCAGTGAGCCACTGGAACCTGCACCACGCGGCGCAGCCCGCCCCGCAGCACCGTGACGGTGTAGATGCCGTTGCTCAGGTGGCCCAGGTCCAGGACAAGCGTGCGGGCACCGTTGAGCGGCAAGGTGCGGGCCAGCACCTGCTGGCCGAGCGTAGTCGTTACCACCACTTCCACCAGCTCCTCCCCTTTCGCTCCGGGCAGGTCGATGGTGAGCTTGTCCACGACGGGAACGGGGTAGAAGACCACCTCCGCAGCGCCGGCCTCCGAAGTGGCCTGCCCGGCGCTTTGCCGGGCGGCCGGGGTTGAGGCTCCGGGCTGGCGCACAAACTCCACATCGTCGAACTGAATGCCCTGGCTGGCACCGGCCACGGTGTAGAACCCGATGCGGGCCCGGCCGCTGGTCACGTTGATGTTGGGCAGGCTTACCTGGGCCCACTGCCAGTTGGTGGAGGGCAGCGTCTTGGTGAGGGTGCTGCCGCCGTGGTTTTCCACCTGCAAGCGGCTGCCGGTGTAGCCGCCGGCCACGCGCACCCAGGCCCGGAAGGTGTACAGCCCATCGGGCAGGTTCTCAATCAGCTGGCTGGTGTACACGTCGTAGGCCGTGTTCTTGAAGTGCACGGCGTGGAACCTGCCGCCGTGGGGCGTGCCGGCCTGGGTGTAGTCGGCGTTGGTGTGGCCGCCGGCCGAGGTGGTAGACCAGCCGGCCGGGTTGCCGGTGGCCTGGCCGCCCGCTTCAAAGCCCGGATTGTCGACTAGGCTTTCTACCACCGTGAACGTGAAGGTGCGCGCCGGCCCGGCCGTACCACTGGCGCCGGCCTGGCTGTAGGGCGTTACGGTCAGCGTGTGCGGGCCCAGGCTGGGCGTCCAGGCGCCGTAGTCGGGGCCGGGGTTGTCGCCGGCCAGGGCGTAGGGCACGCTGTTCTCGACGCGGAAGTTGGCGTTGCCGTCCAGGCCGAAACGGACGCTGCCGATGTCGGCGGGGGTAGTATTGGCCCGGATGCTGAGGCGGCGGGTGGGTAGCTTGGCCAGGTTGAGCGTGGCTCCGTCGCCCAGCGGATTGAAGGCGGCAATGGGCTGGTCGGTGTCGGCGTTGATGAGGGTAATGCTCGTGACAGTGGGCACGTTGTTGCCGTAGCTGCCCGCGTCAAACAGGTAGCCCAGGTCCACGGCCACGCCGGCCGGCACGCCCAGGGCGGCGGCCACGCCGGCGGGCAGCGGCTCGCCGCGGCGGTAGGCCAGGCTGCCCGGCTTGAGGCGGTAGTTGCCCGTGCCGTCGGCGGCGGCATTTACGAGGAATGGCTCGCCGGGCCCGCCGTCAATGGCCAGGCCGTTGCGCTCCAGGCCGGTCAGCTCCTGAAACTGCTGCAGCGTGAGCGGAAACTTAAAGCAGCCCTGGCTGGAGCCGGCCAGCACCCAGTTGTGAGCAAACTTAGCCGGCTGGTTTGCCGCCGTGCGGTAGTAGGCGTTGAAATCCATGGCCGTTACCAGGGCCTGCGCCGTGTCGGAGCAAGGGCGGTACGACTCAATAACGGCCGTGGAGCCGGTGACTTTGGCAATCAGGTTGTTCTTGAGCACCGTGCCGCGGGTGCGGTAGTCGGCGCCGCGGGCTTTTTCGGCGGCCGAGGGCGTCCGGTCGCCTTCGTTCACGAGCAGGGCCCGCCCGTTGCTGACCAGGGTGTTGTTGTACAGGCGGGCGTCGCGCGAGTTGCTTACGGCAATGCCCGTGCTGTTGCCCACGCTCAGGTTGGAGGCAATCAGCGCCCCGCGCGACACCTCGAAGAAGATGCCAAAGGCCGTATTGCGCCGGGCCGTGTTGCGGATGATGGTGGCGTTGCGGCAGTCCACGTCCAGCCAGAAGCCGGTCGAGTTGTTGTCTTCCGCCACGTTGTCGCGGAGCACCACGTTGTCGGAAGTAGTCAGCTTGAAGCCCGCCGCCGACCAAAACCGGTTGAAGTTCTCCACATTGTTGTGGTCGAAGCGGTTGTGGGCCACCAGCGCGTTGTTGGCCCGGCCGCCCGAAGCACCCGCCATGCCGTTGTAGGCAAAGCGGTTGTAGCGCAGCACGGCGCCCGAGGGGTTGTTTTGCCCGAAGAAGACCAGGCCGTTTTGCCCGTTCCAGGCGAAGGTGCAGTCCTCCACCGTCACGTCCTGGTCGCCGATGCCCAGGCCGGCTTCGGCGAAGTGGGCAAAGCCCAGCCCCCGCACCACGCTGCCACTGGGGTCAAACGAGTTGGCCGGGTTTTTCACCACCGACATTCCCCGCTTGTAGGCCGTGGCCTCTACCGTCTTGCCGCTGGGGTTGTCGCCAAGGTAGAGCTGCTGGGTGCCGTAATCGACGTAGAACTTGCCCGGCCCGACTTCCGCCTTGGTGGCTACCTGCACGAGCCGGTTGCCGTTGAGGTACACCATGTCGGTGTAGCCGGCCAGCGGGGCATTGGCCTGGTCGATGCTGGCCCCGTCAGGGTCGCGGGGCAGCTGGTAGGTCCAGTTGTTTTTCACCCACCGGGTGCTGCCATCGGTTTTCCACTCGGCCGCGGGAATGGTCACGCTGCCCTTAAACCACACTACGTCGTTGAGGTAGGGCTGGAGGATGAGGCGGCGGTCCATGCCCACGCCTTCACTGCTGGCGCGGTAGGTGCCGCCTTTGAAAACTACGGTGGCCCCGTCGGGGGCGCTGGTAATGGCTTTGCCCAGGGTGCGCCAGGCCGTGGCCAGGGTTTTGCCGTCGGCGCTGTTGTCGCCGTCGGGCTTCACGTAGCGCACTTCGCCAGCGGTAGGCACGGGGTAGCTGACGCTCTGGGCGCCGATGGGCAGGCTTTCGGCCGAGGGCTGGGCGGCGGCTTCGGCCGAAAGTAGCAGCGCGGCGGCGCCCAGCACTGGCCACGGCGGCCAACTGCCCGCCCGGAGAGAGGGGAAAGAAAATAGCATGTACGGAAAGGAGAAGGGTGAGGAGCAGATCAGAGCCCGGCGCGTGCGGCACGCTGCCAGGTTTCTGTGTGTGGCTATAGCCGGCCACCGGCACGCCTGTAGCCGGGACGGCGCACGTGCCGCCCCGGCTGCGGGCATTTAGCGAGCCAGCACAAGCTTGGCGCGGAAGGCAGGGCGGGACTGGCCCGGCACGTGCCCCTGCACCTGGTAGAGGCCTTCGGCCAGCTGGCCTGTGCTCAGCTTCACGCGGTTGGCGCCTGCCTGCCCGGCCACGGGCCGCGTGAGCACCGCCCGGCCCAAGGCGTCGGTAACTACCAGCCGCACCGCCGCGGCTTGCGGCAGGGCAAAGTGCACCGTCACCTGGTCGGCGGCGGGGCTGGGGTACACCACGGCCGGGGCCGCGGCAGCTGCCTCGCCGCTAGCCGGCGCCGGCCGGCTGCTGTTGACGGTTGTCGGAATAAACTTCCAGTTCTGCGGGGACAGGTTGTTGATGGTCCACAGCCAGATGTTGCAGCCGGGCGTGTTCTTGTCCGGGTCGCCGCCCTCCACGTCCAGGGCCAGGCCCGGCGCCGACTTGGGCACCAGGCGGTAGTAGTCGCCGTGGGTGGGCACGATGTTCCAGAGCTGCCCGTCGGTGCCGTTCCAGCCATTGATCCAGATGTCGGTGCGCTCGGCCGGGGCGCTGCCGGCTACTTCCAGCACCCGGTTGGCGTCGAGGGCGGAGGTGATGCGGTAGTAGCCACTGGATTGTTTTTCCACCACCCATTTCTCGGCGTTAGCACCGTTGTCGGGCCAGATCTGGGGCGGCGTGCCGGGCGTGGTGTTGCTGTTGGGCACGTCGAGCCGCTCGCCCGGCGTGCACTCGGGCGCCAGGGTGTAGGTGCCGTTGGCCGGGCCGGCCGGGGTAGCAGCCCGGAACCAGGCCGCTGCGGGCACCGCCTGCTTGCTCAGGCCCGGTCCTGCGTAGCTCACGTCCAGTACTTGTCCGCCGGTTTTTTCAAAGAACGTAACCGTAACGGCGTGCTTGCCGGCTTTCAGGCCAATGAAACCCCGGCGTTCCTGCGCTCCGTGCAGGCCGTCGTTGTCCACCACCAGCTGGGAGCCAATGTACAGGCGCGAACCGTCGTCGGAGGTGGTGTAGAAGGTGTACTGCCCGTCGGTGGGCACCTGGATGAAGCCCGTGTAGCGGAAGCCGAAGTTGTCGTCGCGGGTACGCGGGGCCAGGCTCGGCGTGGTTACCGTGCCGGTTTTCACCGCCGTCAGGGCCCCGAAGTCCGGCAGGTTGTTCCAGGAGCCTTCGTAGTAGCGGAAGTCGAGCCCGGCGGCCGTGCTGGCGGGGTTTTCGGGCTGGCGCAGGGCCGTGCCCGAGGAGCCGGGAGGCCCGATGCGCCACATGCCGTAGCAGCTGGTGGCCACGTAGGCATAGCGCGTGTCGGGGTGCACCCGAATGCACGTGGCCTCGCGGCCCCCGTCCACGGTGTTGCCGCTCAGCGGGCTGGTCGGGGTCAGCGACGTCCAGGTGGCGCCGGCATCCACCGAGCGCACCACCGACACGGAGCTGGCCGCAATGTCCTTGGAAGTGCCGGCGTACACCACGGCCGGGTCCACGGGGTCCACGGCCACGGTGCGAATCCGGTGGTAGGCCACCGGGTCGGGGTCTACGGGGGTGTTAAGCGTGGTCAGGGCCGAGCCGTTCCAGCGGTGCAGGCGGTCGGCCTCCACCACGTACACGTAGTTGCGCACGTGGTCGTAGGCCACGTCCTGAATGTCGTTGGCGAAGGTGAACAGTACCTGCCAGGAGGCGCCTTTGGTGGTGGAGCGCACCAGGTCTTTGCCGTTGCGCCCGTACAGGGCCCGGCCGGTGCCGGCGCTGGCCGTAAACACGGCGTCGCAGCCCGTCATCTTGGTCCAGGTCAGGCCGCCGTCGGCGCTGCGGTGGTCGAAGGCAAACAGCACGTTGGTATCGGTGGGGTCGCCGAAGGAGACGTTGGGCTTGTTGCGCCGGTCGCCCAGGATGATGCCGGTGTTGGTCCAGGTGGTGCCGCCGTCGCGGGAGATGCGCAGAGTGCGCGGGCAGTCCCAGCACTCGGTGTCGCCGTAGTACAGCACGCTCGACGAGGCCATGTAGCCGCCGTAGCAGAAGCCGCCCCAGCCGCGGCCCGAGATGTCGCGGTAGTTCCAGGTGCTGCCGCCGTCGGTGGTGAAGGCGCCGTTGTAGTCCTGCGTCACGAGCAGGAGCTTATTGGCATCCTGCTGGTTGAAGTTGAACAGCCCGCCCACAAATACGGCCGTTTGCCCGTTGGAGGCCCAGCGGTAGGTGGCGCCGGCATCGGTGCTCTGCGTAATCCAGTCGCCGCCCACCGACGTGATGATGTTGTCGTTGGCGGGGTGCCAGGCCGACACCACCTGCCGGGAGTTGAAGGGCAGCGTGGCCAGGCTGTTGTCGATGGTGGCGGCGGTCCAGTTCAGGCCTCCGTCGAGGGAGCGGTAGCGCACCCGGTCGTACTCGTTGCTCGGGTTTTGCCACCAGATTATTATGCGCTGCGCGTTGGCCGGGCTCACCTTCACCCACCGCAGCGTGTTGGTGGGCAGGCCGTTGGTGGTGATTTTGGCGAAGCTCTGGCCGGAATCCACGGACTTGTACAGGCCGGTTTCCAGGCTCATCCACACCACATTGGGGGCGTTGGGGCTCACGTCGATGCTTTGCACGTTGCCCGTGAACGTTCGGGTGAACTGCCCCCCGCCGTTGGTGCTGCGGTAGAAGCCCGTGCTGTTGCCAATGTACACCGTGCCGTTGGTCGGGTGGGTCTTGACGTGGCTGTAGCCCAGGTCAGCGTTGATCTGGCTCCAGTTCTCGCCCCCGTTGGTGGACTTGAACAGCCCCCCGGCCGGGCTGGAGTAGTAGGCTACCTGGCTGCGCCCACCCGACAGGCTGCTCCGGTCGTAGGTTATGCCGTCCACAAACCAGCGGTAGCCGGTGTAGTTCTGCGGGAGCACGCTGCGCCAGCTGGCGGCCTTGTTGGACGTCAGGTACACGCCGTGCCAGTTCCAGGCCGAGGAGTTGGCGCCCACGGCCAGGGCGTATTTGGCGTTGTTGGGGTCGATGGCGAAGCCTGCGTTGCCGCGCGGGGTGTAGCCCACGTTGCAGGGCTCCCACTTGGCCCCGCCGTTCAGGCTGCGCCAGATACCGCCCACATCGGTGCCGAAGAGCAGAAACTTGCCGTCGGTGCCGTCCGAGGCTACGGCCTGGGGCCACTGCCCGCCCTCGCCGCCGGGCCGCACGCCCGCGTTGAGCTGGTTGGGGTTGGTCCAGGGCAGGGCTTCCCACTGCTGGGCCTGGGCTCCGGAACCGATGCCGGCCCACAGCAGCACGCCCGCTGCCCAGCGTCTGCGCCGGGGCTCCTGCAAGAAAAGTGCAATCCGGGAAAAGAATGTTCTCATAAGGAAAGGGATATGGTGTGGTGGGAAAAAAGCAGGGTGTGAAAACAGGACTATGCCGCGCTGCGGCGGGCCATCAGGGCCGGGAAGCTGTGCGGCCGTGAGCCCCGAGGCCGGCAGAGCCCAGGGCCAGGGCTACCGCCAACTGCCCCCACCTGCGCCAACCCGGCCAGAGGCGGCCGCAGCTGAAGGCCGACTGGGACGGCTTTTATGAGCTGGTAATTCGGGGTGACAACTGCAGCCAGCCGCCCAGATAGGTCGGGCGCTGGCCGCAGTGTAAGCAACTGGCAACGACGGGCCTGTACCCAATGGCCGCCGGGGCTACGCTGCCGAGGTAGCGGCTTGGAGCCGGGTAGGGTTGCGGTAGAGTTCCTTAAGGAATTCCTTGTGGAACACAGGGGCTGACGGGGTAGTGGAGGGACGCATTGTTTTCATAAGCAGGAACAGAGGACAGAAGCAAAACCAGCAGTAGCGGGCCTGCGGCACAGAGAAAGGCAGCACCTCGTCTTTAGGACAAAAACGCGTCAGCCATTTCACCTACTGCACAACTACTTCCGCTGACCGTGCAGGTGCAATCTATATGCCCCCGACAAGTTATTATTTAATAAGTACAATTATAAAACATAACATACTTCTTATCAGCAAGTTATCTAGATGCTTCTGACACCCATTGTCACGGTGTACGGCCGGTACTTCTCCGGTATACCGGATAAACCCTGAAAAAAATACCAAATACCGGATTGTACTTATCGTGCATCCTAGTACTGCACACCCTACGAAACAAAAAATACTGCTTGTGGGGCTCCTGCTGTTGAAGCTTTAGCTAATGAAGTGCTGTGAAGTGCGTTTTATTATCTTATCTAGCCAGGCCATAGCCCACGCAGGTGAAAGTCTTCAACGTAGTTTCTTTATGACATTGACCCGTTTATGCTTTGCGCTCTGGTGCCTGGGGCTGGGGTGCCGGCCGGCCCTGGCGCAGAATCAGGCCAAGGTTGACAGCTTAACCGCGCTTTTGCCCACCACCCAGGATACGGCCAAGGTGCTCGTGCTGCTGGAGCTGACCAAGCAGTATTTCGATACCCAACCCGACCGGGCCGAAGAGTATGCCACCCGCGCCCTGCGTCTGGCTCAGGAGCACCGCTGGCCGTACGGAACGGCGCTGGCGCGGGAGAAGCTGGGTACGGCGTATCGGATTATGGGTCAGTATCCGCAGGCACAAGCCTTGCTGCTACAAGCCGTGGAGCATTGGAAAAAGAGCGGCAACACCGAGCATGAGTTCGTCAGCTCCTACACCATGGCCAACGTGCTGACCGATATTGGGGAGCCGCGCAAAGCCCGTAAGTGGCTTGAGGTGGCCCTGCGCCTGGCCCAGAGCGGCCTGCCTACCAAGTACCTCACGGCCTCCTACAATGCCCTCGGCAACAATGAGTATCAGCTGGGCCGCCTGCCCAGCGCCATTGCCTGGTATCGGCAGTCGCTGGCCCTGGCGGAGCAAACGAAAAATGCGCGGAGCGCCGCCTTCGCCCTCAACAACATAGCTCACCTGCACAATGTCCAAGGCCAGCCGCAACAGGCGCTGAACTACTTGCTGCGGGCGTTGCCGCTGATGCAGCAGGCCGGCGGGAAGGATGGGCAGGCCATGCTGCTGAGCACCATTGCCCAAACCTATCAGTACTTGCACCAGCCAGCCCCGGCCCTGCGCTACGCGCTGCAAGCCCGCGAGCTGGCCGCCGCCACCAAGTCCAAGCTCTATGGGCAGCAGATTGATAGTCTGCTGGCCCGCATCTACGCGGGCCGGGGCCAGTACGACAAAGCCTACCAGTATGCCCTGGAAGGATTTGCGCTGGAACGGGACATGCTCAACGAAACCAAGGTGCGCGCCCTGGCCGAGCAGCAGACGCGCTACGAAACCCAGGAGAAAGAGCGTAATATTCAGCTGCTGACCCAGCGCAACCAGTTGCAGCGCGTGGCCACCGAGCGCCAGACCGCGCTGCGCAACCTGGCCGCGGGTACCAGCGTCCTGCTGCTGCTGCTGATGGGCGTGGGCTACCGCCGCTACCACGGCCGCCAGCGCCTGCTGCGCCAGCTCGACGCCCAGAACCAGGAAAAGGCCCTGCTGCTGAAGGAAGTGCACCACCGCGTCAAGAACAACCTGCAAATCATCCTGAGCCTGCTCAACACCCAGCTCAAAACCCTGCGCGACCCGACGGCGGCTCACGTTATCCGGGAAAGCCAGAGCCGGGTGCAGGCCATGGCCCTGCTGCACCAAAGCCTGTACCAGACCGACAGCCTGGCCCGCGTGGACATGCAGCGCTACCTGACCGAGCTGGTCCAGGCCCTGCGCCGCACGTTTCGGGCCGAAGCGCAGGGCCTGGATCTGCTGCTGGATGTGGAGCCCGTGCAGCTGAATACCCACACGGCCGTGCCGCTGGGCCTGATTGTGAATGAGCTGCTGACCAATGCGCTGAAGTACGCCTTCGTGGGGCCGGCCCACAACGGGCCGCCGCAGGTGCGAGTGAGCCTGCACACCACCGCCACCGGGCACTTGGAGCTGCTCGTGTCCGATAATGGCGTAGGCCTGCCGCCCGACGTGGACCCGCACACGGTTCACTCGCTGGGGCTGAACCTGGTGGACGGGCTGGTGCAGCAGCTCGACGCCACGTTTACGCTGGAGCGCACCGGCGGCACGTGCTTCCGCATCGTGTTCACCGAACTTACGCCACCCGAGGTCCTCGTTGGTTTCGCCGCCCGGCCCTGAGGGCAACCCGCGCGGCATTCCTCTTTTGTAGTTATCTATACGCTGATGCAAACAACCTACCAGCCCCTGCGCCGCCTGTTGGTGGTGGAAGACGAGTATGTCATTGCCAACGACTTGCGCAAAACCCTGCATGGGCACCTGCCACACGCCCACATCACCTTGGCCAAAGCCGTACCGGAGGCCGTGCGCGCCGTGGAGCAGAACCCGCCCGACCTGGTGCTGATTGATATTCGGCTGCACGGCGAGCAAAGCGGCATTGAGCTGGGCGAGCTGCTGCGCACCCGCTACCGGATTCCGTTTGTCTACGTCACCTCCCACGCCGACAAGCATACGCTGCAGCAGGCCGTAGCTACGCAGCCCTACGGCTACATCGTGAAGCCCTTTGAGGACGAGGAAATTGTGGCGGCCCTGGACGCGGCCTGGATGCGCTTTGCCAGCGAGCAGCTGGCGCGCCAGCAGGTGTACCTTACCGAGGAGCTGCGCGCCGCGCACCACCTGGACAACTTTGTGGCCCAGGACCCGGCCATGCAGGCCGCCTGGCAGTTGGTGCAGCAGGTAGCGCCCGTCGACATGACCACCCTGCTGCTGGGCGAAACGGGCACGGGCAAGGAGCTGTTTGCCCGCGCCCTGCACGCCCATTCCCCGCGGCAGGCCCAGCCCCTGGTGAAAGTAAACTGCGCGGCCCTGCCGGCCCAGCTGATTGAGAGTGAGCTATTTGGGCACGAGAAAGGGGCCTTCACCGGGGCCTCGGCCCGGCGCATCGGCAAGTTTGAGCTGGCGCATCAGGGTACTCTGTTCCTGGACGAGGTGGGTGAGTTGCCGCTGGAGCTACAGCCCAAGCTGCTGCGCGTGTTGCAAGAAAAGGAAATCGAGCGGGTAGGCAGCAACACCACCCTGCCCGTGGACGTGCGCATCATTGCCGCCACCAACCGCGACCTGCCGGCCGAAGTGGCCGCCGGCCGCTTCCGCGCCGACCTATACTACCGGCTCAGCGTGTTTCCCATCACCATTCCGCCCCTGCGGGAGCGGCCCGCCGATATTACTGCGCTGGCCGATTTCTTCCTGGCCCGCAGCAGCAAGCAGCTGGGCAAGCCCCTGACCGGATTCAGCGCGGCGGCGCGGCGGGAGATGCAGCAGTATGCGTGGCCCGGCAACGTGCGCGAGCTGCAACACGTGGTAGAGCGCGCCGCGTTGCTGTCCACCACCCCAGTGCTCGCCACGCTCGGGCTGCCCGCGGCCCTGGCACCGGCGGCACCGGCGGCACCGGCGGCGTCGGCGGCAGCCGGCGCACCGCGGCCGTTGCAGGACGTGGAGCGCGACGCTATTCTGGCGGCCCTGGCGTTCTGCAACGGCCGCGTGCGGGGGGCGGGCGGCGCCGCGGAATATTTGCGCATTCCGGCCAACACGCTCGACGGCCGCATGCGCAAGCTCGGCATCAAGAAGGGTTTCGACGCGTCGCCTGCTCCGTAGCGTTGGCGCACTTCTCGCCCCTGGTTTTACCAGTCGGCAGGGCGCAGGGGTGGTTTATGGGAGGGCTAGGTGTAGCGAACTGCCAAAGCCCGGCGGTGGCACGGGCTTTACCATCGGGTACAAAAAAAATCAGCCATGACGTATATTTGCGTCATACTTCCTAGCTACTTTATGACGTACGCCAAAACCACGGTCTTCACCGAAGAGCAGCAGCAGCTGGCCCGCGTGGCCAAAGCCCTGGCTCACCCGGCCCGCGTGGCTATTATCCAGCTGCTGGCCAGCAAAACCACCTGCATTTCCGGCGACATAGCGGCCGAGCTGCCCTTGTCGCGCACCACCGTGTCGCAGCACCTCCAGGAGCTGAAGGCGCTGGGCCTAATCCGCGGGGAAATCGACGGGCTGACCGTGTGCTACTGCCTTAATACCGAGCTGTTGCAACAGGTGCAGCGGCAGTTCACGGCCTTCTTCGCCGAGGCCACCAGCGGCACTTGTTGCTAGACTTCGGAGGTGAGCTATGAGAGGTGATAAGCGCGACTCACTACTGCCCGCCAGCACGTTAGTCACACGCCGGACCTCCAGCTTCTCCCTTGGCGTCTTCCACCTTCCTGTATCTCACTTCTTGCCTTTCACCTCTCACTTCTTCTCACATGGAAACTGCTGTTTTTCCCCGGATGCACGTCTCACTGTACGTGTCCGACCTGGCTGCCACAGTCAACTTCTACACTGCATTTTTTGGGCAAGCGGCGGCTAAAGTCAAGCCGAGCTACGCCAAGTTTGTACTCGACCGGCCCTCGCTGATTATTTCCTTCGTGGAGAATCCGGGTCGCGTGGCCAGCACGTTCGGGCACCTGGGCTTTCAGGTGGAAACCGTGGCGGAGCTGGCCGAGCGCCGGGCCGCTGCCGAAGCCGCCGGCCTCATCAGCCGCGAAGAAATCGGGACTAGCTGCTGCTACGCCAAGCAGGATAAGTTTTGGGTAAACGACCCCGACGGCACCGAGTGGGAGGTGTACTACTTCCACGAAGATGCCGAGTTCAACGACCCGCGCTACCAGCAGGAATACGATGCCGCGGCGGTCAGCAGCCAGTGCTGCATTGCGCCGGCTACCGCTGTGCAGGAGCTACCTACCATCGGCCTGACTATACCCCTGCCCTCGGCTCCGGCCGCTGAAGCGGCCTGCGGGTGCGGCACGCCGGCCACCCGCACCCTCGCCCCCGCCTGTTGCTGACTTTCCGCCTCTTTTGCACTTAGCCGCCATGACCATTCAGCCCTGCACGGCCGCGCACTGGCCCGAGGCCCGCGCCATTTACGAGGCTGGCATAGCTACCGGCAACGCCACCTTCACCACCGAGGCGCCCACCTGGGACGAGTGGGACCGGGGCCACCTGCCCCACAGCCGCCTGGTGGCCCTGGACGAAGCCACGGGCTGGGTGCTGGGCTGGGCGGCGTTGTCGCCGGTGTCGGGGCGGTGCGTGTACGGAGGGGTGGGCGAGGTGAGCGTGTACGTGGCTGCCGCGGCGCGCGGGCAGGGCGTGGGCCGGCAACTGCTGGCCCAGCTCGTGCGGGAGTCGGAAGCCCACGGCATGTGGACCTTGCAAGCCGGCATCTTTCCCGAAAACACGGCCAGCCTGCGCCTGCACGAAGCCGCGGGCTTTCGGGTGGTGGGGCGGCGGGAGCGAATCGGGCAGCTGCACGGCACCTGGCGCGACACGCTGCTGCTGGAGCGCCGCAGCGCCGTAGTGGGCGTTTGACAAGCGGTTTGCTCGCTGGTGGAGTTCGGCCGAAGGGCCCGCGCCTATTCCACGCGGGTCAGGCGCAGGTGGTCGAGCATGGCCTGGTTTACCTCGCCGTGCATGTTGGCGTTGGCGGGCTCCAGGGTTAGGGCGAGGCGGTGGGTGCCGGCCGGCAGGCGCGCCAGCACGGGGTTGGAGTAGCCCCAGTTCGACCATTCGTCCACGCCCCGCTGCGGCAGCACCACCGTGCCCAGCTGCTCGGTGCCGCGGCGCAGGGTCCGCAGGGCGCACTTGTTGCTGGTGTTGATGGGGCCGTTGCCGTTGGCGTAGCGGAGGTCGAGGGCGTAGAGGCCGGCGGCGGGCACCGTCACGGGCACGGTGAGGGTGCGGTTCAGGGCAGTGCTGATTTCGACGAAGCCCGCGCCGGTGTAGCCGCGGTAGGGCCGGGCGGCTTTGGGGGCCACCGTCTCCAGCTGCAGCACCCGCTGCCAGGCCGCACCCGGCACCCGCACCGGCTCACTGGCAAACGACTCCAGCCCCTGCGGCCCCACGGCCACCACCTGATACTCGGCATACGCGGGGTTGGGCGTCAGGGCCAGGCTGGCTTCGGTGGTGCGGGCCGCAAACCGGCCGTTGCGCAGCACCTGGTAGGCGGTGGCGCCTTCCACCGGCGCCCAGCGCAGACGGCCGGCGGCGTAGGTGGCCTCGGGCGTTTCGGGCGCGAAGCTGTTGGCTACTTTGTGCAGAGGCGCGGCGGGCGGGGCTTGGCTGCTCAGCACCAGGCGCACGGTGTGGCGGCCGGTAAGCGTGGCCGGCACCTCGGCGGCCGGCAGGGGTTGGCCGTCCAGGGTCACCTGGCTGATGTCGCGCCCGAAGCCTTCCAGCTCCACATCGAGCACTGCCCCGCGGTAGCGCAGGCCCGTGAGTTGGCGCTGGCCGGCCAGGGCCTGGGGCACAAAGGGCCGGAACACCAGCCGGTCGGGGCGGAAGTCGAGGCCAAACAGCACCTTGTGCACCAGGCTCAGGCTGCCCGAGAGGCTCCAGAGCATGACGCTGCTGTTGACCTGGGTGCCGGCGAAGTCGCCGTTCTGGGCCACGAAATTCTCTTTGTTGGTCAGGAACAGGGCCGCGGGTCGGTAGATAGCGGCCATGCTTTCCAGCACGGCGGCTTCGTGGCCGGCCTTGGCGGCGGCCAGGGCCCAGTAGCTCTGCACGAAGGGCCACACGGCATTGTTGTGGTAGGGCGGAATGCCCGGAATCTGCGGGTAGATGCACGAAATGCCGTAGGCCGTCTGGGGTGTGCGGGCCAGCACTGCGGCGGCCCTTCCCTCATCGGCCACCCCAAACAGCACGCTCAGCGCTTCGCCCAGGGCCTCGGCCCGCGGCGACAAGCTCAGGTAGGTGCGGCCGTAGAGGTACTGGCCGTAGTAGCCTTTTTCTTCCTGCCACAGGTGGGCGTTCAGGCCCTGCTTGATGCGGGCGGCCAGCTCTTCGTGCCGGGCCGCTACGGCGGGCTCGTTCAGGAGCCGGGCCATCTGGGCCAGCACCACGTTGGCCTGGTAGTGCACGGCGTTGGTACCCAGGTTTAGGCTCTGGTAGATGTCGGCGGGCTGCATCCAGCGCGGGTAGGTCTGCTCCCGCCAGTCCAGAAACGACGACTCGCCCCGCACCAGGCCGGTGGCGGGGTCGTAGGCATTCGGCACGTCATCTTCTATCGACTTCTTGATAATAGGGTACACCCGCCGCAGCCAGGCCTGGTCGCCCGTCACGAGGTAGATTTCCCAGGCCGCCGCGGCCCAGATCATCCGGTCAGTGGAGCAGGGGTAGGCCCCACCGGTGCCCGTGTCCTGGATGATGCGGCCGTCGGGCGTCACCTTGCGCAGGAGGCTGTTCATGGCTACCCGCGGCTGGAGCAGGGCCTGGGCCAGGATGATGCTGTAGCTGATGTCGCGGGTCCAGACGCCGGCCCACTCCTGCCCGGTGCGGAAGGTGCTGTCGGGCTCCACGGCCCGGCGGGCTTCCTCCAGGGCCAGGTTGTAGAGGGCGTCGGTCAGCACGTAATCCGAGCGGTACTGCGGGAAGTCACTGGTGTTGAGGGTCTGCTGCCAGCGGGTAGCGGTGGTTTTGGCCGCCTGGGGCTGGTTTAGCAGCAGGGTCACTTCGTAGATGCCGTCCTGGTCAGGGTCTTGCAAGGCCAGCTCGGGCTTGTTGGCCAGGTTGTCGAAGTCCCAGCTCAGCGGGGCCGCGCTGCCGGCCACCAGCACCTGCCGGAAGTCCTCTTTGTACAGCTTCTCGCCCTGCCAGGTGGTGTAGTAGCCCTGCTTCCGGAAAGCTGCCAGCACCGGCCGCAGGTCCAGCCGAATCTTCAGCGGCGTATTAGGCGCCAGATACGCATTAGCCGGCACCGGCGTGGCGTCCACGTAGCGCTGCCCGAACACGATAACCGGCGTTTCCAGCGCCGCGCCGCCCGCCTGGGGTAGGGCCACCAAGATGTGGTCCTGGCCGGGGGCCATTTCGTTGTCTTTGCCGTTGAGGCTGAACTTGAACGCCACCCGCGGGCTCAGAAACTCGTTGGCCGGACTCTGGTAGTTGGAAGTCAGCTCCGTGCGCGACACGGCCCGGCCCACGTGCCGGCCCTGCTCCACCCGGTCGGCGTACAGCCGGTACGCTTCGGATTGCCAGAGGAGCGGGGCCGAAGCCGGGGTGTCGGGGCGGGCAGCAGCGGGCATAGCAGCAGGAGCAGCGGGTTTGGAGGGCTGGCAGGAAGCCAGCAGGACACCGGCCAGCGGGCCCGCCAGGTACAGAAGACGGTTCATACAGGCAAAGGTAGGGCGGCGCCTCCATCGAAAACAGCTGGGCCACACCCATATAGTGCCGGCTTTGCGCTACAGCTTGCACTGCGCTAACGTAGCGCCTACCTTTACCACTGCCCCACCCCTCGCCTCGCCGCTCATCTTTTCTGCGTATGCCCCCGCATGTGCTCTACGACGTTAATCTGCAGCAGCTGCCCGCCGATTTTTTGGAGGGGCCCTGGCAGGTGGTAAGCCGGGTGCTGCCCCGCAGCGGCTCGGCCGAAAGCCCACTCAGCCAGGCTACGGCCGTGGAGCTGGCCGGCACGGCCGTGCGCGTAGCCGCCCCCGACGGCGCGGAGCCGGCCCTGGGCCAGTGGCAGATGCTGCTCGACCCCGGCATCAACCGCCCGTACCTGGAGCTGCACCTGCCCGCCGGCCCGGCCCGCGCCCTCATCACCCGCCTGCGCCGCTCCCGCGATGGCGAAGAGGGCCTGCTGGACCTGTATTTTCAGTCGGGCCTGGAGCTGCAGCTGCACCGCATCAGCTAGCTACTGGTTATACGATTTGCCCGCCGCTCTCCGTTTCTGTCTACCTCACCTATTGCCCGCCTGATGTCGGCTTCTGCCTTGTTTTCGGAAAACTCCTCTGCCCTACTGAAAATGGCCGTTGAGGCCACTGGTATGGGCGTGTGGGAAATGGATGTTTCCACCGGTCAGATCAACTGGTCGGAACGCTGCAACGAACTGTTCTTCCTGCCCCCCGGCACGCACATCACCTACCGCGACTTTCTGGACACGCTGCACGCCGAAGACTGGCAACGCACCGACGTGCTGGTGCGGCGGGCGTTTACGCCCGAAAGCGGGGGCCGCTACCACACCCAGTACCGCGTAGTGGACCGGCAAAACCCCACGGCGGTGCGCTGGATTGAAGCCACCGGACTGGCCTACTTCAACCACCTGGGGCAGGCCACGCACTTTGTGGGCACCGTCACGGACGTAACGGCTCAGCAGCAGGAGGAGTCGGAGTTCCGGTTTATGGCCGACACCGTGCCCGATTTTGTGTGGACGGCCCGGCCCGACGGCCAGCTCGACTACTACAACCAGCGCTTCTTTGAGTACACCGGCCTGCCCGAGCAAGACCCCGCTACCATCGACTGGCTGCGCCTGCTGCACCCCGACGACCAGCCCCTCATTGCCGCGGCCTGGGCCGAGAGCGTAGCTACCGGCCAGCCCTACGAAATCGAGTTCCGGCTGCTGAGCCACGATGAGCAGTACCGCTGGCTGCTGGCCAGGGCCCGCTGCCGCCGCGGCGCCGAGGGCCAGATCATCCGCTGGTACGGTGCCACCGTCGATATCGAAGAGCAGAAACAGGCCGAGCAGACCTTGCGCCACAGCCAGCAGCGCTACGAGCTGGCCGCGTTGGCCACCGACGATGCCATCTGGGACTGGAACCTGGTGAGCAATGCTGTGCAGTGGAACGCAGCCATTCACCGCGTGTTCGGCTACGCCGAAGACGCCGTGGCCGAAACCTCGCAGTGGTGGTACGACCACCTCCACCCCGACGATGCCGAGCGGGTGGTGCACGGCATCCACGAGGCCATTGATGGGGGGCAGGCCAGCTGGCAGGACGAGTACCGCTACCGCCGCGCCGATGGCACGTATGCCCACGTGCTCGACCGCGGCTACATCGGGCGCGACGCCCAGGGCCGGGCCCAGCGCATGATCGGGGCCATGCAGGACATTACGGCCCAGCACCAGGCCCAGCTGGCTCTGCGCCAAAGCGAGAACCGCTTCCGCCGCCTGGCCGAGGCCACGCCCATGATTGTGTGGGAAGCCGATGCCGAGGGCAACACCACCTACCTGAGTCCGCACTGGGAGAAATTTACCACTACAGCCGAGGGGATGGGACTGGGCTGGCAGGAGTTCGTGCACCCCGCCGACCAGCAGCCTTTTCTGGCGGCCTGGCAGGAGGCGCTGCGCACGGGGCAACCGTTCGGCCACGAAGTGCGCCTGCGCGTGGCCGCCACCGGGGAGTACCGCTGGATTCTTGACCAGGCCGTGCCCGTGCGCGACGCGGCCGGCACCATCCTGCAATGGGTGGGCGCCGCCACCGACATCACCGAGCAGAAGCAGCTTCAGGAGCAGCTGGAGCGGTCCTACTCCGACCTGGAAGCCAAAGTAGCCTTCCGCAACTTCGAGCTGGAGCAGCAGGTGCGGGAGCTACGCCAGCAGCTGGGCACGGCCGGGGGCTAGCCGCCCGGCAGGGCCGGGAAGCTCTACGTCAACCTTTTGGAGAGCAAGGCAGTATCAGCCAAGACCGGCGCCCTTGCGGAGTGCCGGGCTGATCCTCCCTCCACTCTCTTCGCTATGACCTTCCTTCGACTCCCCGCCGCAGCCCTTCTCCTGGTGCTGCTCACCTTCTCCCTCAGCAGCTGCGACGTTATCGGCGACATTTTCGAAGCCGGCGCCTGGTTTTCCCTTATCGGCGTGTTCCTGCTGGTGCTGCTGCTTTGGTGGCTGGTACGCCGCCTGCGCCGCTGAGGCCTCACCCCCCGGCCCCCTCTCCCGTGGAGAGGGGGAGCCAGCCGACGGCTGTTCTACGCCGCCCCTTCGGCTGGCGCCTCCGGAACGGCTACCATCCAACTAAAAAGCGCCGCTCCTGTAATAGGAGTGGCGCTTTGCGTTTTGCTTGAACAACGTGGTGAGCTGCTTCGGAGGCGGGAGCCGACGTAGCGGCGTAGCACGACCTGACGCCAGGCTCCCCCTCTCCGCGGGAGAGGGGGCCGGGGGGTGAGGCCCTACTTCCCCTTGCTGGGCATGGTACCGATGATATGGTCCCAGATGGTGGTGCTAACGCCAAAGGCAATTTCGTCTTGACGGTAGTGGTGTTGGGCGTGGTGATGCCACCACACTTTCAGGAAGTTTTTGGGCGGGGCGTAGGCATGAATGGCGTAGTGCACAAACAGGTACAGCGCGTAGCCAAACGTGAAGCCGGACAGAATCCCGAAAGCATACGACCCAAACGCGAAGCGGAAGATGAAAAACAGTAGCGAGGCCACGAACACCGTAATGATGGGCGGCATGGCCAGGCGGGTTTTGTCTTTCGGAAACTCGTGGTGGACGCCGTGCATGGTGTACTGGAACTTGGCCCGGCCCGGCGTAGTGGCCGGAATGTGGTAGACGTAGCGGTGCACCACGTACTCCACAAACGTGAACATAAACCAGCCCAGCAGAAACAACCCAAATCCTGATAGCCCGGCGATAAAGCCGTTGGTAACGCCATAATACAGGCTCACGGCCGCCGTAAGTAAGAAGATAGAAACCGGCAGCGCAATGTGGGTGTGCGAGAGGCGCTCCAGCACAGGATTCTGAAACAAGCGGGCCGAGCCCTTATGCTTGGGCTTCACGGCGTCGGGTGTTTTTATGGGCGTTACGGTTACTTCGGGCGCGGGAGCTTCAGAAGTCATTTTCATACCGATAGGGGTAGAGATGAAGGCGCAAAAGTACGGAGCAAGGCGCAAACTGCGCCAGAACCTGGCTCAGGCGCTGGCCTGGTAGCGCGCAACCAGCTGCCGAACCGTTTCGACCGAGCAGGTGGGCGCAGCGCAGCGCAGCGGAGCCCGCTCATAAAACTGCTGGCGGGCAGCTAAGGTTTCTTCCAGGCGGGCTTGCAGGGCGGCCGCATCGGGAGCAGCGGCCAGCAGGGGGCGGCTGGCGGCGGCTTGAAGAAGGCGGCGCGTTAGCTCCGGCACGGGCACGGCCACGTACAAGGTCAGGCCCGTTTCGAGCAGCACCTCTAGATTGTGCTCGAAGCAGGGCGTGCCGCCGCCGGTAGCCAGCACCAGGGCCGGGTACGCCGCTACCACTTCCCGCAGCACGGCCGCCTCCCGCTCCCGAAAGTATTCCTCGCCCTGCTGGGCAAACAGCTCGGCCACGCTGCGCTGCTCCCGCCGCACGATTTCCTCGTCCAGGTCCACGAACGGCACCTGGTAGCTCACGGCCAGTGCCCGGCCCAGTGTGGTTTTGCCCGCGCCAGGCATACCAATCAAGTACAGCTTAATCACTGGAAGTGGTGATGGGGTGAGGAGGTAAAGGGTGACAAGTGACAAGTAGGGGTAAAACGAACGTAGAGCAATTCTCAAATCGGTGTGCCACTTTGTGTCGCCCGGCCCCCTCTCCTTTTCGGAGAGGGGGCCGGGGGGTGAGGCGCTCCATCAGAACGAAAGCGGGAACCGTTCTGAGCGACGCCAAGCGGAAAGCAAAAGCCGGCTCGGCGGCCCCGACGCGGATTTTCTTACGTTCTTAGGCCGGCATTCACTTACTATACGCTGCATGAACAACTTTCTGCTGTACGGCGCCACGGGCTACACGGGCGAGCTGCTGGCCCGCGAAGCCGCCCGGCGGGGGCTGCGGCCGGTGCTGGCGGGCCGCAACGCCGCCCGAGTGGAGGCGCTGGCCCAGGAGCTGGGGCTGGAGTTCCGGGTTTTCGCCCTCGAAGATACAAGCCGCCTCGACGATGCCCTCCGCGACGTGGCCGTGGTGCTGCATTGCGCCGGCCCGTTTTCCCTTACGGCTGCGCCCATGGTGGCCGCCTGCCTGCGCACCGGCACCCACTACCTCGACATCACCGGCGAAATCAGCGTGTTCGAGGACCTGGCCCGCCAGCACGAGGCGGCCACTACAGCGGGCATCCTGCTGCTACCCGGCGTAGGCTTCGACGTGGTGCCTTCCGACTGCCTGGCCCGTCACCTCAAGGAACGCCTGCCCACGGCCACTCACCTCACCCTAGCCTTTCAGGCCCTGGGGCCGGGTGGCGTGTCGCATGGCACCCAGGCCACCATGCTGCTGAACGCGGGCAGCGGCGGGGCCGTGCGCCGCCAGGGCCGCATCGTGCCCGTGCCGGCCGCCTGGAAAACCCGGCCCATCGACTTCGGCGCGGGCCCCATTCTCGCAACCACTATTCCCTGGGGTGATGTCTCGACGGCTTTTTACTCCACCCAGATTCCCAACATCGAAGTATACACCGTGCTGCCAGCCCGCGTCCGGCGGATGCTGCGCCTGAGCCGCTACCTGGGCCCCGTCCTGCGTAGCGGCCCCGTGCAACGGTATCTGCTGAGCCGCCTGGCTCCCGGCGGCCCCTCCGCCACCCGGCGCGCCCAGGCCCGCACCGCCCTCTACGGCGAAGCCACCGACGACCAGGGCCGGCGCGTCGCCGCCCGCCTCTCCGCTCCTGAAGGCTACACGCTCACCGTCCTCACCGCCCTGCTCATCACCGAGAAAGTACTGGCCGGCCACTGGAAACCCGGTTTCCGCACGCCGGCCAGTGCGTATGGGGCTGAGTTGATTTTGGAAGTAGAAGGCGTGCGACGGGAAGACGTGGAATGATGAGTAGTGAAATGGTGAGGTGGTGAGTAGTGAGGCTCTGTCATTGCGAGGCGGAGCCGAAGCAATCCGTCCTTTTCAGGGTGCAGACAGTTCAGACTATTCAAAGCCCTGACGTTGCGCCTCACCCCCCGGCCCCCTCTCCGGGGGAGAGGGGGAGCCTGATGAAAGAACAAGCCCCTGACGTCCACACTAACATCAGGGGCTTTTGAATAGGTCAAAGCTTTTCACCCTGGATAAGGATGGATTGACGCCGCTTGCTGCGCGGAATGTCGTGCCTCCTCACCATTTCACTTCTCACTACCTCACTTCTCACTACCTCACTTCTCACTACCTCACTTCTCACTACCTCACTTCTCACCACCTCCCCACTCACCCCAGCTTCACCCGCGGGTCCAGCACGGCGTAGAGCACGTCTACCACGATGTTGACCAGCACGAAGATGGCGGCAATAAAGATGGTGGCACCCATCACGACCGGGAAGTCCAGGTTTTCAACGGCGCGGAGCGTGACCGTGCCCAGGCCCTTCCAGTTGAAGATGTACTCGATGAAGAAAGCCCCCGCCATCAGTGAAGCCAGCCAGCCCGACACGGCGGTAATAACCGGATTCAGGGCGTTTTTCAAGGCATGGCCAATTACCGTGCGCCACCCCGACAAGCCTTTGGCCCGCGCCGTGCGGATATAGTCCTGGCTCATCACGTCGAGCATGGAGGAGCGGGTGAGCTGCACAATGACGGCCAGCGGCCGGATGCCCAGGGCAAAGGCGGGCAGCAGCAGGTTGCGCAGCACGAGGTGGCGGCCCGTGAAGGGGTCGGTTTCGTAGAGCTGGCCGGTGAGGTTGAGGCCGGTCCAGTGGCTCCAGTAGAACCCGAAGGTCATGGCAATAAGGATGGCCGCCACAAAGCTCGGCACCGAGATACCCAGCACCGACGTGGACACCAGCAGCCTGTCGAGCCAGGAATGGGGCTTCAGGGCAGCTACCACGCCCAGCGTAATGCCCGCCACGGCCGCCAGCAGCATAGCCGCCACCGCCAGCCACAGCGTGCCCGTGAAGTGGTCCAGCAAAATGCTCAGCACCTCTTTGTTGCTCTGAAACGAGCGGCGCAAATACGGTTTCTTCAGCACCACGGCCTGCTGCTTGCCCAAGGGCAGCAGCGCCACGCCGCCGTACTTGGCCACCCCAGCCGAGTCGCGCGGGTGCACGCCCACCGGCGACACGTCGTTGAGGTAGCCCAGCAGCTGCCGGGGCAGGGGCTGGTCGAGGCCCAGGTCCTGGGCAATGGCGGCGCGGGTGGCGGCGTCCGAGCGTTGGCCAGCCAGCAGGGCCACCGGGTCGCCGGGCAGCACATTGAACAGGAAGAACACCGTGAGGGCCACCCCCACCAGCACCAGCACGCCCTGGCTCAGGCGCCGCAGCAGAAAGCTTAGCATAGATTAGGGTCTTGAGGGCTTAGGGACTTAGGGGCTTGGGGGCTTGAGTAGTGTTGACAACAGCGTAACAGAACATCAACTAAGACCCTAAGACCCCAAGTCCCCGATTACAGCAGCTTTTCCAGGTCCCCGGCGTCGGGAATGTCGTGGTAGTGGTATTTGCCGCGTACCACGCCGTTTTGCAGCAGGATGAAGCCGGGATTGGAGCGAATCATGGACTTGAGCACGGTAGCGTCGGCGAAGTAGAAGGTGCCGGGCAGGTTCACGTCGTGGCGGAAGGCGTCGAACTCCTGGGGGCTGCTGCTGGTGATGATGAGGGGCGTAATCTGCTTGCGCGACTTTGCGGCGGCTTGCAGCAGCTGGTTGATCTGCGTAAACCGGTCCCGGTCGGCTTTGTCGGTGCTCTGCACGATGAGCAGCAGCTTGTTGCCGCTCAGCACTTCCTGGGTGTGGTTCTGGCCCTCGGTGTCGAAGATGGCAAAGTCGGTGATGACGGGGCGGGCCGCTTCGGGGTTGAGCAGCTGCATGCTCTTGTACTTCCAGGTGGTATCGGTGGGATAGGTGGTGAAGGTCTGGGTCTGGCCGTTACGCTCCAGCACGTACTCGTAGCGGGCCTGCTCCTGGGGCTGCATCAGCTTGCCGATGTCGTTGCCGACTTTGTAAGGCAGAAAATCGAAGTAGGGCAAGTGCCCTAACGCCCGCACCCCGATGCCAATGGCCACGGCCGAAGCCAGCGTAATGAGCATCACGCCCATAGTGCCGCGGGCAAAGGTCCGGCGCAGGTAGCGCTGATTCAGGAACACCACCGCCCACAAGGCCAGCAGCACCAGGTCCTTGCTGAACGACTGCCAGGGCGTGAGCTTGATAAAGTCGCCGAAGCAGCCGCAGTCCGTCACCTTGTTGAAAGCGGCCGAGTAGAACGTCAGAAAGCCGAAAAACACCAGCAGGGCCAGCAGCACCCACAGCGTCTGGCGCAACATCCAGCGCAGGAGCAGGGCCACGCCCAGAATAACCTCCAGGGAGCTGAGGATGATGCTAAGCGTGCGGGTGTGGGGCAGAAACACCCGGAAAAACGACCCAAAATCGGTACTGAACACCTCAAAGTACTCCTCCAGCTTGAGGGCGGTGCCCACCGGGTCGTTCAGCTTCACCAGGCCCGAGAAAATAAACACGGCGCCCAGCAGCAACCAGCAAATACGGGTGAATAGTCTCATAATAGGGACTTGGGGTCTTGGTAGTGGGGTCAATACGGGAAAGAGGGGCAGTGGGTGCCTCACCCCCTAGCCCCCTCTCCTTCAGAGAGGGGGAACTAGTTTTTAGCTTATTGGAGCTAGAATCAGTCAGTAATTCTAGAGCTTGTTCCCCCTCTCTGAAGGAGAGGGGGCTAGGGGGTGAGGCAGCGGGGTTGGGGTGGGGCTCATCTTAATCAACACAAATACGGCATAGTTCAGCATGTCGCGGTAGTTGGCCTCTACGCCTTCCGATACGCGGGTACGGCCGCCCAGGTCCTCAATCTGCTTGGTGCGGTGCAGCTTCATCAGGATGATGTCGGTAATGCTTTCAATGCGCATCTGCCGCCAGGCCTCGCCGTAGTCGTGGTTTTTGGCAAAGAGCAGGCGGCGGTTCTCTTCGATCTGCGCGTCGTAGGCCTGGGCCACAGCGGCGGGGTCCAGGTCCAGGGGTGCATCGGGGGGCAGGGCGAGCTGCATGAGGGCAATGACGCAGTAGTTGACGATGGCCACAAACTCCTCCTCTACCCCGTCGGCTACCAGTTGGGTGCCTTTTTCCTGAATACTGCGGATACGCTGGGCCTTGATGTAAATCTGGTCCGTTACCGAGGGTAGCCGCAGAATGCGCCAGGCCGTGCCGTAATCGTGGGTTTTGGCCAGAAACAGTTCCCGGCAGCGGGCAATTACCTGGTCGTATTCGTGCTGGGTTTGATTCTCCAAGTTTTTGAGGCTATTTTGTTGACGGGGCTTAGGGACTTGGGGGCTTAGGGGCTTAGATGCCGTTCAGCTATATCTTCACTGCTGCTTTCGTCATGATGAGTTGGCAAACCGGAAGACGCCTAGCCCCACCAAGGGCCCCACAAGTTATAGACACGGCCGCTTTACCTTCAGTCGTTCTCCACCCGAGAGAAGTCCCTGCTACCAGGTGCCTGTTCAAAAAACAGAACTAAGAACCTAAGCCCCCAAGTCCCTAAGCCCCTATCAGACTCATGGCCCTGCAAGATACGTGCTTTTCGCCGAGGCAAACCCTGCGCTGCCCGCGCGGGCGGGTGCTGGATTTGCGCCGTCCGCAGGTCATGGGCATCCTCAATCTGACCCCCGATTCCTTCTACCAGGGCAGCCGCGTGGGCTCCCCCGACGACCTGTTGCGCCGGGCCGAAGCCATGCTCACGGCCGGGGCCGCCGTGCTCGACCTGGGTGGCTACTCCTCCCGCCCCGGCGCCGAGCACATTTCCGTGGATGAAGAAAAGCGCCGCCTGCTGCCGGCCGTAGCGGCCCTGCGCCAGGCGTTTCCGCAGGCCTTTCTGTCCGTGGACACCTTCCGGGCCAGCGTGGCCGCCGAGGCCATAGCCGCCGGCGCCGACATCCTCAACGACATCAGTGGCGGACAGCTCGATGAGGACCTGCTGCCCACGGCCGGCCGCTTGCAGGTGCCCTACATCCTGATGCACCTGCGCGGCACGCCCCACACCATGACCCAGCACACCCACTACGACGGCGACCTGGTGCTGGAGCTGACCCGCTACTTTGTGCAGAAGCTCCAGGAGCTGCGCCGCCACGGCGTGACGGACGTGGTGCTGGACCCCGGCTTCGGCTTCGCCAAAACGCCCGCCCAGGGCCACGAGCTGCTGCGGCGCCTGCCCGAGTTCGGGGTGCTGGGGCTGCCCGTGCTGGTGGGCCTCTCGCGCAAAAGCATGGTGTATAAGCCCCTGGGCCTCTCGCCCGAGGCTGCCCTGCCCGGTACCATCAGCGTGCAGGCCCTGGCCGTGCTCAACGGGGCCCGCCTGCTGCGCGTACACGACGTTGCCGAAGCCGTGCAAACCATCCGGCTCGTGGCTACTACCTTCCCCGCTCTTGTTGCTTCCTGATGCTTGGCCCCTTCACCATCGGCTTCCTGCGCATTGGCTGGATAGACGTCGTGGACGTGCTACTGGTCACGGCCTTGTTTTACCAGCTCTACAAGCTGCTCACCGGCAGCGTGGCCCTGAAAATCTTTCTCGGCTTCATGTCCATCTACCTGTTTTACCTGGTGGTGAAGGCGGCCGGCATGGAGCTGCTCACCAGCATTCTGGGACAGTTTATGAGCGTGGGCGTGCTGGCGGGCATTATCTTGTTTCAGCAGGAAATCCGGCGGTTTTTGCTTAGCATCGGCAAAGTCACGGCCTTTGAGCGGATGCGGGTGTTTCCGTGGCGGCGCGAGGCCGCGCCGGAGCGCATGAACCTGACGCCCTTCGTGGAAGCCGCTAAAAGCCTGGCGGCCAAGCAAACCGGGGCCCTGATTGCCTTTACCCTGACTTCTGATCTGAAGTTTTTTACCGACTCCGGCGACCTGATTGACGCTACCGTGAGCAAGCGTCTGCTGCTGAGCATCTTCAACAAAACCAGCCCCCTGCACGACGGCGCCGTACTCATTGCCAACGGCCGCATCCGGGCCGCCCGCTGCATCCTGCCCGTGAGCGAGAACCCCGACGTGCCCGCTTCCCTGGGCCTGCGCCACCGCGCCGCCATCGGCCTCACCGAAGTAACCGACGCCGTGGTGCTGGTAGTGAGCGAAGAAACCGGCCAGATTTCGCTCGTACGCGGCGGCGAGGTATTCCGCAACCTGGCCGTCACCGACCTGCGCGCCCGCCTCAACGAGTTCCTGTTCGACGCCCCGCCCCGCCCGGCCACCGCCACCGGGGCCTCGCCAGCGGCTACCGAGGTGGCGGCGTAGCCCGTAACGGGGCGCGGTGGTTTCGGTCCGCCGACGGCAGCTGGCCGGCCGGTCAGCAGTGCGGATGTGTGGTGGATGGCGCGGGATTGAAGCCCCGCACCCTCAACATCTTATCTGCGCCGCTTGGCCATCATATTGTGGCAGAAGCTTAACCTTCGCCGAGGCTTGGCCGTTAGGCAGGAATCCACTTTTCCTGCTTTTGCTATGAAAATTCAAGTTGAGAAAGACGACAAAGGCTTCCTGCCCGACGGCCGCCACATGGTCGAAATAACCGACATCGAAGAGGGCGTGAGTGAGCACCAGAACGTGCCGTTCTTCGCCGCCCGCATGGAAAACGAAGACGGTTTCGTGACTCAGCGCTTCTACAACTCCCCGGCCGGCAAGCCCATCATTTTGTCGTTGTACTCGGCCGTGGGCATCAAGCCCGAGGGCGAGCAGGACCTTGACACCAAGCAGCTCATCGGCAAAAAGCTGTCCGTTGAAGTCAGCGACCATACCTACGCCGACCCCGCCACCGGCCAGGAGCGCAGCATCCGGCAAGCCAGCGGCTTCCGCGGGGCGTAAGGCTTCACCTTCGTAGCCTAGTTTGCTTCCCGCCCAAAGCCCTCTGGAAGAAGGCGCTTAAAAACGCCAAAGCTACTGCTCGAAAGCAATGGCTTTGGCGTTTTTACAGCTGATTATCTGAATGTAACGCGAAGTTTTACTTCGCGACGCTCCAGAAGGACGCCTTGCCGGAAACCGAACGACACAGACGCCTCGCGAAGTGAAACTTCGCGTTACACTCAGGTGGCCGGGGCGGTGTGTCTGTTCTTCGGCCTTGCAGAACCCCGCGCAAAAGGCAGGCTGACTCGGCTGAAAAGCTTACGGCGTATTGGTTACTACCTGGCCAGCTTCGGGTTGAGCGGCCGACCGGTCCTTGAGCGTACCCAGCTCCCGGCCCACTTCGATGAAGGCGTTGATGGCCTTGTCCAGATGCTCGCGGGTGTGGGCCGCCGACAGCTGCACCCGGATGCGGGCCTGGCCTTTGGGCACCACGGGGTAGTAGAAGCCCACCACGTAAATACCTTTGTCGAGCATTTTGGCCGCGAATTCCTGAGCCAGCTTGGCATCATAAAGCATAACCGGCACAATAGGATGCTCGCCGGGCCTGATGTCGAAACCGGCCTCAGTCATGCGCTGGCGGAAGTATTTCGTGTTTTCTTCCAGCCGGTCGCGCAGCTCGGTGGTTTCGGTGAGCAGTTCCAGCACCCGCAGCGAGGCGCCCACAATGGCCGGGGCCAGGGTGTTGGAAAACAGGTAAGGCCGGCTGCGCTGGCGCAGCATGTCGATGATTTCCTTGCGCCCACTCGTGAAGCCGCCCATAGCCCCGCCCAGGGCCTTGCCCAGGGTACCGGTAATAATGTCGACGCGACCCATGACGTCGCGGTACTCGTGGGTGCCGCGGCCCGTTTTGCCCAGGAAGCCCATTGAGTGGCACTCGTCAATCATCACCAGGGCCTGGTACTTGTCGGCCAGGTCGCAGATTTTATCGAGCTGGGCAATGGTGCCGTCCATGCTGAACGAGCCGTCCGTGACGATGATGCGGTGGCGGGTGCCCTTAGCCTGGGCGTCCTGGAGCTGCTTTTCCAGGTCCTGCATGTCGTTGTGGGTGTAGCGGTAGCGCTGAGCCTTGCACAGGCGCACCCCGTCGATGATGGAGGCGTGGTTGAGGGCATCGGAGATGATAGCGTCCTGCTCGTTGAACAGGGGCTCAAACACCCCGCCGTTGGCGTCGAAGGCGGCGGCGTAGAGGATGGTGTCTTCGGTGCCCAGAAACTCGGCCAGCTTGCGCTCCAGCTCCTTATGAATGTCCTGGGTGCCGCAGATAAAGCGCACCGACGACATGCCGTAGCCGTGGGTGTCAATGGCTTCCTTGGCCGCCTTCACCACCTCCGGGTGCGACGATAATCCCAGGTAGTTGTTGGCGCAGAAGTTCAGCACCTCGCCCGCCTCCCGGGTTTCAATTTCGGCGCCCTGGGGCGAGGTGATGATGCGTTCTTTCTTATAAAGACCTGCGGCTTCGATTTCCTGAAGCTGCTGCTGAAGATCGGGCTGGAGGGTGGCGTACATGCGGTGAGGTGGTGAGATAGTGAAATGGTGAGTGGGAGGTGGGCAAAGATAGCAGAGCTGGTTAGGGCCACCGACCGTTAGGGGCGCAACTGACGCTGACAACCCGTAATTTCTGGCCAACTACTCCGGCAGCCAACATATACGGTGCACTTCTACTTGCTGGGGTGTATTGGGTAACAACTCTCCCGGCGCCAGTGGGAAGCAGTGTAAGCTGGTTAGCAATATTTGCTGCCCATTGCGCAATTGCCACACTTGATACGAGTAGTCGCTCCATAGACCTCGCCCTGGATACTTACTGACGTGACGAATAATACAGGCCACATCGGCAAAATCCACCGTTAGCCAATCGGCTCCGTCATAGTATTCCAGCTTCTTTTCCAGTGGCCGCGCCAGCAGCACCGTGGCCCGGCTATGACGCCAGTAGCTGCTGTGCAGACGCCAGGTTAGCAGTAAGGGCAGCCATATTAGTATTGCTAACAGCCCACACATTACAACGTTATCGGACCGAACAGGCGGCTTCAGGGCAATGATTATCATCATTCCACCGCTGCCTACAGATAACCCAGTTGACATAATAGTCGTCAGGCTAATATTCCACGCGCTGGCGGAGAACTTCGCTACAGGTGCTGGCGGCTGTTGCGAAGCTAGGTGCAAATAGTACGGGAAGGATAGAACAACAATGCCAGCCACTACGGCTACAATAATAAGTAATGGCTGCATGTGTGACTGATGGTTGCCTCCACCCAAATATCGGACAAAAAACGCCTACCCAGCTGCGGCTCCTCGGCTTGTTTCTACGCCCAAACTCCTCTCTCGCCGCCTATCTTCGCCGCAACGTACGGTAAACACCCCGCCAACACGGTTGCCTATAAACGGCGACCCCCCGGCTGGTGAGACAACCGAGGGGTCAGAAGATTGGGTGCGGAAACACCTCAACTTCTACTGCAATGAGTAAGGTGCGTACGAAGGTGAAACGTGCTGGCCAGACCAGTTGGTTTCACATTTCCCTGGAGCTGTGTAAAGCAGCCTTAGGGGGAGCAATCCGGGCCGTGGTCAGCCACTGGCTCGGACATCCGTAGGATGGCGGCGGTCAGGGCCTTAGTTCTGGCCGCCGTTTGTGCTGGCAGACCGGCTGTCTGTCAGGACACTGCAAGTATACGAGTTTTGACCAACTAGTTGAGCCGCCTGCCTAAACACATTCATCCACATTCCGCACATTCTTCACATTCCACTTACTGCGCCCGAAAAAACGTTTGCACGCCTTGCTGGCCGCTGCTGAGGAGCTGCTGCTTCTGCTCGTCCGAGATGCGCTTGATTCGGGGGTTGAAACCCAAGGTGCTGATACTGATGGTGCGTGCCCAGTCCTCGGGCCGGGCGGGGTTCAGGTTTTCGATGGCCACGTTGTAGAGGGCGCCCACGTAAGAGCCGAAATCATGAATCTGGTACGGAGCCAGCGCCTGCCGGCCCGTGCGGGCCGTGTCCAGGGCAATCTGCTCGGCGCGGTCCAGGCGCAGGCCTAGGGTTTCGGGGTTGAAGACGGAAGAGGCCGAGGGCAGCGGGCTTGTTACATCTTTTCGTATTCCCTCTCTTTTTGTTACAACAGAAGTTGTTACAAGCTGTTCACCCCCACCAGCGAGCAGGTAGCGGGGGTGGTCAAACAGGTCGATGGGGTAGTTGGCGAGCAGGCCGCCGTCTACCAGCACCTGCACCGCTTGGCCGGGGGCGGGCTTGTGCACGACGTGGCCTTGCTCGTCGAGCAGCACGGCCCGGAAGTAGAGCGGTATGCTCATGCTGATGCGCACGGCATCGGCCACGCGCAGGTCGGGGTGGGTTTCGTGGCTGAAGACCTGGACGCGCTGGGTGGTCAGGTTGGTGCCGGTTACGTACAGGTCGCGGCCCCGGCCCTGAGTGGCTAGCTGGTGCAGCTGGCCGAGCGTGAGATTGGGGTTGCCGGTTTTGCGGGCTACCAGCTCGCTTAGGTAGCGGGTGAATTGGTCGCCGCGGTACCAGCCGTACTGCCGCAGCAAGCGGGTGCCACCCCCAACGAAGAGGTAGCGGCCGTCGTTGAGGCGCTGCACGGGTGTGCGGTTCACTACCTCAATGATTTCCTGAGCCGAGTAGCCCACTGCCAGCAGCGCCGCCTGAATGGCTCCGGCCGACGTGCCGCCCACCCGCTCAATGCCGGCCAGCACGCCCCGCTGCTCCAGCTCCAGCAGCGCCCCGCCGTAGGCTATGCCCCGGATGCCGCCGCCCTCCATTACCAGGTTGCGGTAGCGCGGAGCCGGGGCCTGCCCCCAGGCGAGGGACGAGTAGAGCAGAAACAGGAACAGCAGGCAGCGTTTCATTTCGTGAAGTAGTTTTTAGACGGAGACTTTCCTTTCTCGCAGGGTTGCGTGGGGTGAGACGCAGGGTTGCGCAGGGCAGGTTCGCGGCTTCTATCAACAAAAGAGGCCCGCCGGAGTGGCGGGCCTCTTTAAAAACCAGAAGTAAAGCTGTCTGGGAAGTCATTAGAAGCACTCTGAATCGTCCTGCTTCATCTGGCGTCCGCGCAGCCGAACCGAAGGTCGCCGCAGGCAAGCATCTCTACTGCTTTGTTGTTCACTGATTAGAATTAGCCTGCGGTAGAGATGCTTCGACAGGCTCAGCATGACGGCCTAGTGATTTTCTGAACTGCTTCAGCATCGAGGCTACTCTTTCACGAACCGCTCGTGGAAGGTTTTCTGCCCGTCGCTGACCGTGAGCAGATAGGTGCCTTTGGCCAGGCCGCCTACGTAGAGCTGGCCGTTCTCGAACCGGGCACCGCGCACCGTGGCGCCGCGCAGGTCGGTGACGGTGGCTTGCTGCACGGCGGCCTTATTGCCCAGCGCAATGCTGAGCACCGAGGCGGCCGGGTTCGGGAACACCGTTATGGATTTCACTTCTTCCGTGCTGAGCGACGACGAGCCCGACGTAATGCCGGCTACTGGCGCCGTGAGCGTGCCGCCGGTGATGGTGAGCGTGTAGTCTTCGGTTTCGCCGTAGCTGTAGGCGTTGCAGCTGGTGGTAGCCGACGCGTCGCTCATGACCACGCGCAGGCGGGTGGCGCCGCTCTTGGCCGTGCTGGGCACCGTGAAGGTGGCCGACAGCGTGCCGGAGCTGGACGACGAGCCCGACACCACCGTTTCGCCGGAGTCAGTAAAGTCGCCGTCCTGGTTGTAGTCGATGTATACCTTCCAGTACTCGGTGTAGGCCGTGGAGGCGAAGCCGGCCGAGAAGCTGATGGTCTGCGACGAGCCAGCGGCTACCGACGTAGACGTAGCCGTGCCGTTGTAGTAGCCGGCGTCGGCGCCCGAGGTGCGGCTGATGGTGCCCAGCTTCACGTAGTCAATCCACTCGTAGGCCACGTTGTTGCCCTTGGAGGCACAGTAGGTAGCTGGCGTGGGTGTGGTACCCCCACCACCAGCTGCTGCCCCCACGCCTACGGCGTACCAGGCATTGGTTACGGCCGTTACCTGGCTGGAGCCGGCGCCGTACAGGTCGGTGGCCGCCGAAATAGCGCCGGCGCGGGCGTTGGCGAAGGTGGAAGAAGCCGTCAGGTACACGCTTTCGGTGCGGTAGGCAATTTTAGCGGCGGCGTCAATGCCGATGCCGGCCACTGAGTAAGCATTGCCGATGTCGTTGGTGCCGGAGCCGCCCTGGCTGAGCAGGTAGAACCAGAAGTTGAGCACGCCCGAGTTGGTGTGCACCCCGCCGTAGTCGTTGGCGCGGGTGGGCGTGGTGGTCGTGGGCTTCCAGTTGGTGCCTTTGTAGGTGTCGGGCTGGCCAAACTGGTTGGGGTTGCTCATGGAGCGCAGGGCGCCGCCACTTTTTCTGATTTCCTCCCCAATCAGCCACGGCGACTTACCCGTGAGGCTGAACCGGGCAATGCTGTAGGCTTCCACGCAGGCGCCCCAGATGTCGGAGAAGCCCTCGTTCATGGCGCCCGACTCGTTCTGGTAGGTCAGGTTGGCGGTTTTTTCGCAGATGGCGTGCCCGATTTCGTGGGCGCACACGTCCATGGCCGTCAGGGGCTTGAAGGTGGTGGCGCCGTCGCCGTAGGTCATCACCGAGCCATTCCAGAAGGCATTTTCGTAGCCCACACCGTCGCCGGGCGTGTCGTCGAAGTGCACGTAGCTCTTGATTTTAGCCCCGGCATTGTCGAAGGAATTGCGGGCGTGCACGTTCTTCCAGTAGTCGTAGGTGCACTGGGCGCCGAAGTGGGCGTCGCCGGCCACGTTGTCAAAGCTGGCGTTGTTGACTTCCGCGGCCGTCCAGTTGTTGTCGGCGTCGGTGAAGTCGACGGAAGCCGTGTAGCTGCTGCCCTGCTTGGCGTTGTAGGTTTCGATGCCCAGGCCGCGGGTGGCCTCACGCAGGCGGAAGCCGCCGTTGTAGCTGTCGGTGGCCAGCGACTGGGTGCCGCTGTAGGCCGTGGCAAAGGAGCCCGTGGCCGCTGCGTGCTTGATGATGTGGTCTTGCAGCACTACTTCGCCGGAGCGGGCATCCACGTAGATGTAGGCCCGGCTCACGGGCGCCTGGGCGTACACGTTGAACTTCCAGGCCAGCGTGGGCTTGCCGGCCAGCAGCGCGTTGCTGGTGCGCTGGTTGCGCACAATTACTAGCTCGCCCTGGGGCTTGTAGGTGGCGGCGGGGTTGTTTTCCTGGGCCCGGAGGCCAGCTTCGGCGGCGGGGTCCTGCCACATGTAGCGCTTGGCGCCCACGAAGGCCAGGGCCCGGCTCAGGGCGGCTTCGGTGCTCAGGGCCGGCGTTACGTTCAGGTTCTGCACCCGCTCAAACTGCCCGCTGATGCTTTCCAGCACGCCTTGGCGGGCGTGGGCGGTGTAGCTGGCGTGCTCCACCCGAATGCCTTTGTAGTACTGCTGATACTTCTCGTGCACGTAGCCCAGCGGGTCGGCGGTAGTTTGGGCCGGCCGCAGCTGGTCGGCGGTGGTGAGCTTGAGCTGGTCGCGCAGCACCTGGCTGGCTTCGCTGAGCTTGTAAGCTGCGCCGGCCCCGCGGAACCGCACCAGGTAGGGCGTCTCATTGTCGTTGAAGTCTCGGGTTTGCACCCGCGACAAATCCTGGGCGGAAACGTGCGTAGCGGCCAGTCCGCCCAGCAAAAGCCAGGCGGCAGAGTACTTGTGTAGCATGCGTGGAAAGGAAGGTTAGGGAAGAATTGAACGAAGCCAAGAAGCTCAGCTAGATACCTCAGCTGAGCAGCTGGCCGGCGCAAATTAAAATGTTTTTAATTTCTTAACCCAACAGCAATATATTTTATCATAAAACATCCGAATTGTTAGCATTTTTTCATCAAACCCGAATAAACGATAGACCTTCGTTAAGCACTGCTTGTCAGGATGTTGTGGCATAAATTTGCTTATTGCCGTACTCGCTTCGTAATAGGCCGTCAGCCTCTTTTGTACATTCCGCATATCACAGTACACCCATGCCCTTTCCTGTTTCTTCAAGCTTGGCTGAGCGCTGGCAACTAACCGGGCGCGTAGCCTTGGTAACGGGTGCCTCCAAAGGCATTGGGGCGGCCGTAGCCGAGGAACTGCTGCGCCTGGGCGCCACGGTAGTGGCCGTGGCCCGCACCACCCCCGACCTGGAGCAGCGCGTAGCCGCCTGGCAATCCCAGGGCCTATCGGCTCACCCTCTGCCGGCCGACGTAAGCACCGCGGCGGGACGGGCGGCCCTGCTGGCGGCCGTAGCTGAGCGGTGGCCCCAGCTGCACATCCTCGTCAACAACGTAGGCACCAACATCCGCAAGCCCACCACCGCGTATTCCGAGGAAGAATACCGCCACATTCTGGCCACCAACCTTGATTCGGCGTTTGAGCTAAGCCGGGGCGCTTACCCGCTGCTGGCAGCATCCGGTGGGGGCAGCATCGTTAATATTTCTTCGGTGGCGGGCCTTACCCACTTGCGCACCGGCGCCGTCTACGGCATGACCAAAGCAGCCCTGGTGCAGCTCACCCGCAACCTCGCCGTGGAGTGGGCCCCAGCCAGTATTCGGGTTAACTGCGTAGCGCCGTGGTATATCCGCACCCCGCTGGCGGCCGGCGTGCTGGGCAATCCGGAGTACCTGGCGCAGGTGCTCAGCCGCACGCCCATGCAGCGCATCGGGGAGCCGGAAGAGGTGGCGGCGGCTGTAGCGTTTCTGTGCCTGCCCGCCGCCGGCTACATCACCGGCCAGACGCTGAGTGTGGACGGAGGCTTTTCGGTGAATGGGTTTTAGCCTCACCCCCCGGCCCCCTCTCCCGCGGAGAGGGGGAGCCAGACGACAGACGTTCTGCGCCGCCCCTTCGGCTGGCGCCTCCGGAACGGCTACCAAGCTGTAGTAGCACAGTGGCCGCCTAGCGGCCGAAGGGTCGTAGAAACAACACGTTATAAAGAAGTAGCGCCGCGTAGCGGTGCAAGAAACGTTCGGGTGCCTCTTGCACCGCTACGCGGCGCTATGCTGTTCTTTCCCATCCCTCTACAAACCTCTGGGCCGCTAGGCGGCCGTGATGTTCGTTGCCGTTCTTATCGGTAGCCGTTCCGGAGGCGGGAGCCGAAGGGGCGGCGCAGAACGATTGTCGTCTGGCTCCCCCTCTCCACGGGAGAGGGGGCCGGGGGGTGAGGCCACAGTAAGCAACTACTCCTTCACCATCTTCCGCAAGGCCTGCTCATACCGCGCCAATGCTCCTTCCGAAGACGCCAGGTACAAAAACGGCTCAATCAGCTCCAACTCCATGAGCAGCAGCTCGCCGTCCTGGTCGAGGCCGTCGACGCGGGCGTAGAGGCAGCCGGGGGCAAACTGCTGCACGATGGCGTCGGCGGCCTGGCGCAGGTGGGCGGGGGCTTCGCGCGGCTCGATGCCGCCGCCCAGGTAGTGTTGCACCCGAAAGTCACCCGATTTCGGCGTTTTCAGCACGCAATGGCTGAACTCGCCGCCCAGGTACACCAACGACCATTCGCCTTCTTCCTGAATTTGGGGCTGGAAAGGCTGCACCAGAAAGTCCTCGTGCTGGAGCAACTCCGCGAGCTGGGGCTGGCGGATGGCAGTTTCGTGGCGGGTGAGGACAAAGGTGTTTTTGGCCCCGCCGCTCACGGCCGGCTTCACCACCAGCTCATCGTGGCCCAGCCCAGCGAATAGCTCCTGCACCTCCACGGGCCGGCCGCGCTCCAGCCAGTGTGTGGGCACAATGCGCACGCCGGCCTTTTCCATTTCGAGCAGGTATTTTTTATCGGCGTTCCAGCGCACTACGGCCGTGGGGTTGAGCAGGGCCACGCCCTCCGCTTCCAGTCGGTCGAGCCAGGCGTAGAACTCCGCTACCCGGTCGAAATAGTCCCAGGGCGACTTCAGCACCACGGCGTCGTAGCGGTGCCAATCTACGGCCGGGTTGCTCCACACGCGCGTCTCCACGTGGTGGCCCTGCTCCCGCAGGTAGCGCGTGAGCAGGCTGTCTTCGTCATCAACATTCGGAGCCGCGTACTGGGCCAGGCTTTCACAGGTTACGAGGGCTATATTCATGAAGCGCAGATTGTGCAGATTTTCTTGATTTCGCTGAGTGGAGGTAAGAGGGTGACAGGTGACAGGGAGGAACGTCATGCTGAGCAGAGGCGGAGCCGCAGTCGAACCGAAGGTCGCCGGAGGCAAGCATCTCTACCGCTTTGTCTGGATAGCACTGCAACGAAGTGGTAGAGATGCTTCGGCAAGCTCAGCATGACGTCCCTCCCTGTCACCTGTCACCCTCTCACTACTTCTTCCCATTCAAATAATCCACGGCCAGGGTGGTGAGGGTTTTGACGCCTAGCGTCAGGCCGCTTTCGTCGATGAAGAAGCCGGGGGTGTGGTGGGGGGCGGTGTCGGCGGGGTTCTTGCCTTTGGGCATGCCGCCCACGAACACGAACACGCCGGGCACTTTTTCCTGGTAGAAGGCAAAATCCTCGGCGCCGGTCACGGCTTTTTGGAGGACGACATTACTGGGGCCGGCGGCGCGGCGCAGGCTGGGCAGCATCTGCTCGGTTAGGCGCGGGTCGTTGTAGGTGATGGGGGCGTAGTTTTCGATGCTGACTTCGGCAGTGGCGCCGGCGCTTTCGGCAATGCCCTTGGCGGTGCGGCGCACGGCGGCCCAGATTTTCTGCTGCATTTCTTTGTTGAGGCAGCGGATGGTGCCGGTCAGCTCCACTTGCTCGGGGATAATGTTGTTGCGCACCCCGCCGTGCACCATGCCCACGGTCAGCACGGCGGCGTCTTCAGTCAGTTCGGCCTGGCGGCTCACAATGGTTTGCAGGCCCATGATGATCTGCGCGGCCGTCACTACGGGGTCCACGGCCAGCCACGGGTAGGCCCCGTGCGCCGACTTGCCCTTCACTTTGATGTTGAACACGTCGGACGAGGCCATTTCGCCTTCGGGCCGGTACGACACCTTGCCTACTTCGGTCTGGGCCTGGATGTGGACGCCGAAAATGGCATCGACCTTGGGATTTTGCAGCACGCCCTGCTTCACCATGAGGCGGGCGCCGCCTTCCTCGCCGGGCAGGGAGCCTTCTTCGGCGGGCTGGAAGATAAACTTCACGGTGCCGGGCAGGTCTTTTTTCAGCTGGCTGAGCACTTCGGCGGCGCCCAGCAGCATGGCCACGTGGGTGTCGTGGCCGCAGGCGTGCATCACGCCCACCGGCTGGCCGTTGTAGGTGGTGGTGGCTTTGGAGGCGAAGGGCAGGTTGTTGTTTTCAGTGACGGGCAGGGCGTCCATATCGGCGCGCAGGGCTACTACGGGGCCGGGCTTACCGCCCTTCAGCAGCGCCACCACGCCGGTGCGGGCCACGCCGGTTTGCACTTCCAGGCCCAGCTTGCGCAGGTGCTCGGCCACCAGGGCGGCGGTGCGGGTTTCCTGGTTGCCCAGCTCCGGGTGCTGGTGGATGTCGCGGCGCCAGGCAATGACTTTGGCTTCCTGCTGGGCCGAAAGCCGGGCAATCTGGTCGGTGAGGGCGGCGCTGGTCTGGGCTACCGCGGGGGCGGCGGCTCCGGTGGCCAGCAGCAGCGTGGCAGTGGAGAAAAACTTCATAAAAGGAGGCGAGGATGAATGCAAGGGAAGAAGCCGAAAAGGTACGACGCCCGCCGCACAACGCTGCAACCCGGCCCGCGCCACTACTTTTGCGAAGGCCGGTGCCGGCCGCTTCTGCTGTTCTCGTGGCTTCTTTCCCCAACCCCTCTCCTACCCCTCCCGCAACGTGGCCCCAGGCGTGGCAGCAGCCCGCGTTCCGGATGCAGCTGGCAACGGTGCTGGGGCTGCTGGGGCTGCTGGCGGCGCTGCTGCCGCGGTTTTTCGCCTGGGTGCAGGTCCGCCCCGGCTACGTGCTGCCCGACCCATTGCTGGCTTACCTGCCGGCCTATGATGTGTCGGCGACAGCGTTTGCGGTTATCTACCTGGGAATCAGCCTGGGAGTAGCCACGCTGTTGCCCCGGCCCTGGCGGCTGCTGCGGGCGTTGTGGGGCTACCTGCTGCTGCACCTGCTGCGCTGCGCTACCCTGGCCCTGCTGCCCCTGGAGCCGCCGCCGGGCCTGGTCCTGCTCCGCGACCCGCTGGTGGACACGTTCTTCTACGCCTCCCCTGCCCCCATTACCAAAGACCTGTTCTTCTCGGGTCACACTGCCACGCTGCTGCTGCTGGCCCTGGCCGTGCCGCCGGGCTGGCGCCGCTGGACGCTGCTGGCGGGCACAGCGGCCGTGGGGCTGCTGGTGCTGGTGCAGCACGCGCACTACACGTATGATGTGCTGGCGGCGCCGGTGTTTGTGTGGGTGGCGTGGAGCCTCACCCCCCGGCCCCCTCTCCCGTGGAGAGGGGGAGCCTAACGTTAGGTCGTTCTGCGCCGCCCTGTCGGCTCCCGCCTCCAGAACGGCTACCGCTGAGGACAGCAATGAACAGCACAGCCGCGTAGCGGCCCAGAGGGTTGTAGAGGGATGGGGAGAAATGAGTAGCGCCGCGTAGCGGGGCAAGAGGCGCCCGAACGTTTCTTGCCCCGCTACGCGGCGCTACATTCTTCTACGTGTTATTGCTACAATCCTTGAGCCGCTACGCGGCTACCGTGCCACTACAATCCGGTAGCCGTTCCGGAGGCGCCAGCCGAAGGGGCGGCGCAGAACGTCTGTCGTCTGGCTCCCCCTCTCCGCGGGAGAGGGGGCCGGGGGGTGAGGCTACTTTAGATGCTTCTCATAAATGCCGGCGGCAATTCGCTCGGTCAGGCTCTTGGGGACCAAGCTGGTGAGCTTGGCGGATACTTTGTTCAGAGCGCCGGGAATAGCTTCGGCCTCGCCGGCCAGCAGGGCCTGCACGCCGATGGCGGCTACCTGCTCTGGGGTCATGGACACTTTGTTGGCGGTGGCTTGCAGGTCGGCGTTCATGCCGGCGCGGTCGGCAAAGTCGGTGGTGGTGGCGCCGGGGCTGAGGCAGGTGACGGATACGGCGGTGTCGCGCAGCTCGTAGCGCAGGCCCCGGCTGAAGCTCAGCAGAAACGCCTTGCTGGCGGCATAGAGCGTGAGCGTGGGCACGGCCTGGTAGGCGGCCGTGCTGGCCACGTTCAGGATGTAGGCCTTGGACTGCTGGCGCAGCGCCGGCAGCAGGGCGTGGGTCAGCTCCACCGGCAGGTGCATGTTGAGTTGGAGCATGTTGTGCTGCTGGGCCATAGGCAACTCCTCAAACCTTCCCCACAAGCCGTAGCCAGCGTTGTTTACCAGTACGGCCAGATCAGGAGCCTGAGCCAGGGCCCAGCCGGCCAGCTGGGCCGCCGCGCCGGGCTGGGCCAGGTCCAGGGCCAGCACGTGGGCTTCGCGGCCGGCTTGGTGGCGCGCTTCGGCAGCTACCTGCTCCAGCTGGTCTTCGGAGCGGGCCGCCAGCAACAGGTTGTAGCCGCGGCGGGCCAGCTCCAGGGCCAGGGCCCGGCCAATGCCGCGCGAAGCACCGGTGACAAGAGCGTAAGGCATAGGATAGGGTCTTGGGGGCTTGGGGACTTAGGGTCTTAGATGATGTTCTAGTAGAACTGTTATTCTTCACCTGGCATCCGGCGGTAGCCGAGCCGAAGGTCAACGTAATTAGGGGCCTTCTCCATCGGCACGAGCCGTTGCAACGGTTTTAGCCGGTAGAAGACGCAAAAGGTTGCGCAGAGGACGCGGAGCTGTTCTGGAACAAGTTGGTCTGCGGTTATCAGGTCTTTATTTCTCGCTTGATGCGTGACAGGCTCAGGATGACATCTGTACCCGAACATCATCTATGGTCTGTGGACGGTTGTCCAAAAACAGCAAAAAAGCCGTCCTGCTTCATCTGGCGTCCGCTTGTCGAAGCATCTCCCTTCTTCGTCTGCGCAATGTGAGTTAGTCAGAGGTAGAGATGCTTCGGCTGCGCTCAGCAGGACGGGCTTGTATCAACTGTCCACACAGCCTAAGCCCCCAAGACCCCAAGACCCTAAGTCCCTACTTCACCAAATGCAAAAACCGTAGGTAAAAGGGCGTGGGGCTGTTTTCGTGCTTGGGCTCGTACTTGCCGGCAATGATGGGCACGTACATGACGCGGCGGCGCGAGGCCTCGCCCACCAGCGGCGACTGGGCCACGCGGTGCCACATGCGGCCGTCGTGCACGGTCAGGTCGCCGGCTTCGGTTTCGACGGCTACTTCGTGGGGGTCGGGGCCCACGTCTTTGTAGTACTTCTTGCGGAAGAGGATGTCGCGCAGGCCCTGGCGGTGGGTGCCGGGCAGCAGGCGCAGGCCGCCGTTGGTGGCCGGGGTGCCGTCCAGGTGCAGGCCCACGTTGAGCATGGGCCCGATTTTCTTGCCGTAAAACACGTCCCGCAGCGAGTCGGTGTGCCAGCCCATCTGCGAAAACTCCGAGCCGGGTACGTTCACGTAGTGGTTGATAACGAGGCCGTCCTTTTCGTTTTCGCCCACCCGGCCGCCCGGCGCCTCCAGCAGCGGAAACAAGGCTTGAAAGCGCGGATCCTGCAAAAACTCGTGCAGCACGGGGCTGTGGTGGGAGGCAAAGGCAAACCGCTGCACGATGGCCGAGCCGTCCACATCCTTGCCGTACTTGATGGGCACGCCATTCACTTTCTGCACGCCATCAGCCAGCCACCGGCGCTGCACGTCCTCCGAGGCCCGCAGCAGACTCTGGACCGTTTCGGGAGCGGCAAATGCCCGGAAGTGCAGGAAGCCGTATTCTCGAAAAAACTCCAACTGCTCAGCAGTCAGATTTTCGCTCAAAGTAAAACGTGGATATTTCAATTGTAATGACATAGGTCAGAGGCGGTCAACAGGAAGCGCCTGGTAGGAAGGAGGGCAAAGATACATACTCATTGCGCTGCCAAATAAAAAACCCGGCAAGCCAGCTACACTCAGCCAGGCCGCGCCAAGCCGGTACCGCTGCGGGCCGAGCACGTGAGAATCAACCGAAACAGACGCGGGTGGTTTCGGCCGGCTGCTTACCTTTAGCTGGTATATCCGGCCCGCGGGCCTCACCTTGTCTTTCCTGCATGAACTGCCTTCGGTTGCTGCTTTGCTTGCTGCTGTACCTGCCGCTGGGGCCGGCGGGGGCCCAAACGTCCTCCCGGCTCGTGCCTTTTCGCCAGGGCACCAAGTGGGGCTACGCCGACCGGAGCCGCCGCCTGGTGCTGCCCGCGCGCTACGACGAGGCCGGCCCCTTGGTGCAGGAAATTGCTTGGGTGCGCCAGGGGCCGCTGTTCGGCTACATCGACGGTGGCGGCAACCCCGTTACGCCCGTGCAGTACAGCCGGGCCAGCACCTTCCGGAGGGGCCGCGCCACGGTGGAGCTGAACGGTGAGACCTTCGACATCGGCGAAACCGGCCGCCGCCTCACCGAGCCCGCCCCGCCCGAGCCCGAAGAAGAGCCCCTGGAGCACGGCGACCTGGTGCGGCAGGAGGGCAAAGTGGGCTTCCGCTTCACGGTGGGCTCGGCGGTGGTGCCGCCCCTCTACGACGAAATCCGGGAGAACTACAACGGCCTGCTCTTTGTGCGCCAGGGCGCGAAGTGGGGCGTGGTCAACAGCAAAGGCAAGCTGGTGCAGCCCGTGCAGTACGACGCCATCGGGCAGCAGGGCAACGTGGTACTGCCTTTGGTGCAGAAAAACGGCCTTTTCGGCTACCTCGATGAGGAAGGCAATACCCTCACCGAAGTACGCTACCGCCAGGCCGAGCCCTTCTTCGGGGATATAGCCCGCGTGCTGGCCCCCGATGGCTTGCCCGGCTACATCGACGCCACCGGCAAGGAATATTGGGAGGCAGAGGTGAAGTAGGGTCTTAGGGACTTGGGGGCTTAGGGGCTTAGATGACGTTTTCATGTCATCCTGAGCAGAGCGAACAAGGGAAGGCGGCGCCAAAGACTTTTTCACGCGAGAACGAGACGTGCGGACGAGTTAGCCCGCAGAGGACGCAGCAGGTTGCGCAGAGGGCGCAGAATCGTTCTGTTGTCGTTCTGCCACTGCCTCAGCAGAACAGGTAGTGGCTTACGTTCCGCCGCCACTCTTGTATCTTCAGCAGCACCCTGTTTCTGTTGCCACTATGCTTCCTCTGCCCATTCTCAACGTGCGCCTGGCTGCCTGCCACGAAACCTGGCAGCAAATGACTCCGGTGGCGCAGGGCCACCATTGCGCGGCTTGCAACCGTACAGTCCTGGATTTCACCGCCGCCACCCAAGCCGACCTCGACGCGGCCCGTGCCGCCTCGCCCGACGGCCGCGTATGCGGCCGATTCCGGCCGGAGCAGCTGGCCCCGGTGCCTCGGCTACGGCCTACGTTGCGGCGGTTTCTGGTGGCGCTGGTGCTGGTGTGCGGATTGGGACTGAGTGGGCGGGAGGCGGTGGCGCAGGTGCAGAAGGGCACTAAGCTCGCCACCATCCCGGCGCCAGAGTCTGTTTTCGGCGCTGTAGTAGAGCAAATGCCCGTCTTCGAAGGCGGGCAAGAGGCCCTGTTGCGCTTCATCGGCCAGAACCTTCGGTGGCCCGACCAAACGCCGCTTACGCTGAGTGGCCGCGTGTTCATTCAATTTGTGATTGATGAGCAGGGCAGAGTTCGTGACGCTGCTCTATTGAAAGGTCTTCACCCAGCTCTGGATGCCGAGGCGGTTCGGGTGGTGAAGCTGCTGGATGGCAAGTTCACGCCGGGAATGCAGAACAATCGGCCCGTGCCCATCAAGTACACGCTACCCATTACTTTCCGAGGAACCGAAGCTGCTATGGAGAAATCTATTCCAAAGCCGAATGGGTCCGTTGACGCATCTTCTACCGTAAGCTCTTTAGGCGTATGGTCTCCAGGAACGGAAGATCTGCTATCAGCCTCTGACCTGCAAGGTTTAGCTGAACCCTCTGATGGCCGTACGACAACTGGCGAAGATTTTTGGGCTGGTAAGACAGGGAAACACAGTCGTTATGAGGTAATGCCTTGGTACAAGAAGGAATTCAAGGGAGATGATTTGATGAGCTTTATTGCTCGCAATGTCCGATGGCCAGTTGGAGTACCCGATAAGCACATAGGCAGAAAGCTACTTGTCGAATTTGTGATAGATGAGCGTGGCAATGTCCACGACGCACGTGTTCTAAAGAAAGACGAACCGTTGTTTGAGGCTGAAGCTCTTCGAGTTGTTCAGCTTCTGAGTGGAAAATTCGAGCCAGCTCTCGTCCGTGGCAAACCCACCCCGATACAATACTTTGTGAAAGTCTACTTCGTACCGTTTCGGTAGATGATATGCTACTATAAATTCCGAACTACACGATTTTCTCTCTGGAAACTTCCTATTTTCCCCGCTCTCAATCCTAACTGCCCCCCGCCCTATGGTTTTCACGCCCAGCCCCATGCTGCTCAAGCTGCTCTACACGCGCGGCAGCCTGCACAACACGCCCGAGGGCGTGGCCTTCAGCATCAAAAACCGCCTCGATACCGTGCGCCTGACGCGCATTGAGGCCGTGCAGCTCGACGATGTGCGCTTGGGCCCCGAGCATATTGCCCTGGACCTGGGTAACGGCGACGTGAGGCCGGCCACGGCCTTCAACACCGACGGGGCGGGCGTGGAGCTGCCAGTGGGACAGTCGGCCACGTTTCATCTGACTACGGCGCCGCTGAAAGAGGGCCTGCACACCGTGCAGGTGCAGTTTTCGGCTGAGCCGTTTGGGGAGTTGCACGTGGAGGTGGAAGACGCCATTGTGAACCTGCCCGGCAACCGCACCCGCATTCCGCGTTCCGAGCAGGACGACTACGCCGAGGCCGCCATCCAGGCTCGGCAGCGGTTTGCCGAGGAGTTTACGGGCCAGGAGTTCAAACACCTGAAACACTACTCCTTCGATGCCCACCTGCTGCAAGGCAACTGTGAGCATTTCACCGGCGTGGCCCAGATTCCGGTGGGCCTGGCCGGGCCCCTGCACGTGAGCGGGGAGCACGCCCAGGGCGAGTTTCTGATACCCATGGCCACCACCGAAGGCACGCTGGTAGCCTCTTACAATCGTGGCATTCAGGTGCTCAACTTGTGCGGCGGCGTCAAGTGCACCGTCATCGGCGACGCCATGCAGCGGGCCCCCGTGTTTGTGTTCGACGATGCCCGCGGGGCCCGCGACTTCGGGCGGTGGGTGGAGGAAAACATCGAGCTGATTCGGCCGGAAGCGGAAAGCACCTCCCGCGTGGCCAAGCTCCAGTACATCGACACCTACCTGTCGAACAAATTTGCCTACCTGCGCTTCAACTACAGCACCGGCGACGCGGCCGGCCAGAACATGGTGGGCCGGGCTACCTTCGCGGCCTGCTCCTGGATTCTGGAACACTACAAGCAGGCGCCCATCCGGCACTTCTACCTCGAATCCAACTTCGCCACCGACAAGAAGGCTTCCCAAATCAATGTGATGCGCACCCGCGGCAAGCGCGTGGTGGCCGAGTGCGTCATCAAGCGCGACATTTTGCAGCAGCGCATGCGCGTGACGCCCGAGCAGCTGGCCTACCACGGGCAAGTCAGCAACGTAGGCGCCTTCCTGTCAGGGGCCAACAACAACGGCGCCCACTCCGCCAATGGCATTACGGCTCTGTTTATTGCCACCGGCCAGGACGTAGCCAACGTCTCCGAATCGTCGGCCGGCGTGCTGTATTCCGAAGTCACCCCAGACGGCGACCTGTACCTGAGCATTACCATTCCCTCCCTCATTGTGGCCACCCACGGCGGCGGCACCGGCTTGGCCACCCAAAACGAGTGCCTGCGCATGTTGGGCTGCGTGGGCCGCGGCACGGTCAACAAGTTCGCCGAAATCGTGGCCGGCGTAGTGCTGGCCGGCGAGCTAAGCCTGGGCTCCGCCATCAGCAGCTCCGACTGGGTGAGCAGCCACGAGCAGTACGGCCGGAACCGGTAGCCTCACCCCCCGGCCCCCTCTCCCGCGGAGAGGGGGAGCCAGCTCCGGGTCGTTCTGCGCCGCCCCGTCGGCTCTCGCCTCCGGAACGGCTACCAATATGAATGTTCCGGCCGCGTAGCGGCCAGTAGGTTTGTAAATAGAATTGAGTGAAAAGTGTAGCGCCGCGTAGCGGTGCAAGAAACGTTTGGGCGTCTCTTGCACCGCTACGCGGCGCCACGTTTTTATTGCTTGTTGTTTCTACACTCCTTTAGCCACTATGCGGCCACTGTGCTACTACAAGCAGGTAGCCATTCCGGAGGCGCTAGCCGAAGGGGCGGCGCAGAACGTCTGTCGTCTGGCTCCCCCTCTCCGCGGGAGAGGGGGCCGGGGGGTGAGGCTACGGCTTGCGGGCCTTCACCTTGAAGCGCGAATCGGCGCGGATGGTGGTTTCCTGGCCCCAGGCTCTGGCCAGCTCCACGTTGGTGATGAGCGTGTACGAGTCGGCGCGCAGGAATACGTCGAGCTTCTGGTTGGCGGGGGTGAGCGAAATGCTGGTGGCGCCGGTGGGCACGGGGTTCAGCGAGGCCAGCAGCACTTTGTCGGTGCCCTGGGCATTGGTGCTGATGTAGATTTCGATGCGCTTCAGAAAGTCGAAGTTCTGGCCTTGCGGGGCCGTGATGGTGAGCGTGAGCTTGTCCAGCGTCACGTCCTGCACGTAGTCGGCTGAGGTACCGTTATTGGAGTAGGTGCTTTTGCTGGTGGATGACACCGTAACCGGGGCCAGGGCCACCACCTGCCCCGGCAGGAAGGGCACCGAGGCCGGAACGGTAATCGTCTGCGAATCCTCGACATTGAATTCGAGCAGGCCCAACACCTTTTCGCAGCCAGTCAGTAGAGCTAAAAAGGCCAGCAGGGGAAGCAGAAAGAAGGTTTTCTTCATGACAGTTGAGTTTTGCCCACGCCCTACGAAAACCCGGCCAAAAGTGAATGCGCGAATAGAGAGGAGGTGAGCTACACACTGTCACTACCTCATTACTCACCTTTTCACCACCTAGTCCATCATATCAGCGGAGCGGGGCGCTTCGTGCTGAAAGTCGGGCTGCCAGCTTATGGCGTAGCGCGGGTCCACATAGGGCAGGGCGGCCTCGGTGAGGTAGAGCGGGCGGAAGGTGTCCACCATCACGGCCAGCTCGTGGGTTTCCTTTTTGCCGATGCTGGCCTCCACGGTGCCAGGGTGCGGACCGTGCGGAATGCCGCTTGGGTGCCAGGTAAATGAGGCCAAATCCACGCCCCGCCGCGACATGAAGTTGCCAGCCACGTAGTACAGCACCTCGTCCGAGTCAACGTTGGAATGGTTGTAGGGCGCCGGAATGGCCAGCGGGTGGTAGTCGAACAGGCGCGGCACGAAGGAGCAGATAACGAAGTTGTGCCCCTCGAATTGCTGGTGCACGGGTGGGGGCTGGTGGATGCGGCCCGTAATCGGCTCGAAGTCGTGGATGCTGGTGGCGTAGGGGTAGAAGTACCCGTCCCAGCCTACCACGTCGAAGGGCGAGTGGCCGTAGACCAGCGTGTGCAGCAGGCCGTCCTTCTTCACCTTCAGCTCGTACTCACCGGAGGCGCGCACGTCGTCCTCCACCAGCTCGGTGGGCGGCCGGAAGTCCCGCTCACAGTACGGAGCGTGCTCCAGCAGCTGCCCGAAGTGGTTGCGGTAGCGCCGGCACGTCTCCACCGGGCTAAACGACTCAATGATGAGCAGGCGCACCGGCCCTTCCTCGAAGTGCAGCTGGTGGATGATAGTGCGCGGAATCACCACGTAGTCGCCGGGCTCGAAGGCTACCTTGCCCAGCTGGCTCCACAGCTCCCCCCGGCCCTCGTGCACGAAAATCACCTCGTCGGCTAGGGCGTTTTTGTAGTAGTAGCTCATCTGCTTCTCGGTGGGGTTGCAGATGCTCAGGGTTACGTCGGCGTTGCCGAGCAGGGTTTGGCGGGCCTGGAGGTAGTCGCCGCCGGTGGTGATTTGGGCCAGGGTGCGCAGGTGGGCCGGCTCCAGGGGCCGGTCTTTCAGCAGCTTGGGCGCGTACGGCCGGGGCTTGCCCACTTGCCGGATTTCGGTGGGCGCGTGGCAGTGGTACAGCAGCGACGACACCCCGTGAAACCCCAGCGTGCCTACCAGCTGCTCATGATACAGCGAGCCGTCGGGCTGGCGAAACTGAGTGTGGCGCTTACGCGGAATCTGACCGAGACGGTGATAAAAGGCCATAGCAGCAGAACAAATCGGGTGGGAAATGCGGTAGGAAGATCAGTGTGTGAATGTACGAAAGAGTGAGATGGGGAGGTGATAAGGTGACAGGTGACAAGTAACACATCTGTCATGCTGAGCCTGTCGAAGCATCTCTCCCGCTGGCTAACTTCCTGATGTTTGTTCAACGAAGCGGGAGAGATGCTTCGCCTCCGGCTCCGCTTAGCATGACGGCCTACTTGTTACCTGTTACCTGTCACCATTTACTTCCTCACCCTTTCTCCAACTCACCATCTTATCTTTAGCTATATGCTTCTGCCTTTCCTTCTTCTCCTGACGCTGCTCTCGGGCAGTGCTCCTGCCCCACGCAGCCGCACCTTTACCTTCACGTATCAGGTGACGGTGCCGGCCCAGCCAGCGGGTACCAAGGCGGTGGAACTGTGGCTGCCCGTGCCCCACGACGATACGTCGCAGGACATTCGTGATGTGCGCATTACGGCACCGCTGCCCTACAACATCCAGACCGGCGCTTACGGCAACCGCACCCTGCACCTGCGGGCAGCCGGCCCGGCGCTCCGGGGCTTTCAAATAACGATGCAGCTACAGGCTACTCGCCGGGAGCACCTCACGCCCAGCCTATCGGGCCAGCTGCCCCTGCCCGAAGCTCCGGACCCACACCTGCGGCGCTGGCTGGCTCCCGACAGCCTCGTTCCGCTCGACCCGCAAATCCGCCAGTGGGCTTTGGAGGTGGCAACAAAGGCCCAAGCCACAACCGACCTCGACAAGGCCCGCGCCATCTACGAGCACGTGGTGAGCACCGTGAAGTACGACAAATCCGGCCAGGGCTGGGGCCGCGGCGACATCTACTACGCCTGCGACGCCCGCCGCGGCAACTGTACCGACTTTCACGCCGTGTTCATCGGGTATTGCCGGGCTCTGGGTATTCCGGCCCGGTTCAGTATCGGCTTTCCGCTGCCCGCCGGGCGCGGCGCGGGCGAAGTCAAAGGCTACCACTGCTGGGCCGAGTTCTACACGCCCCAGACCGGCTGGGTGCCAATTGATGCCTCCGAAGCCGCCAAAGACCCCGCCCGCCGCCAGTACTTCTTCGGTGCCCACGACGAAAACCGCCTGGAGTTTAGCCGTGGCCGCGACCTGCGCCTCGCCCCGCCCCAGCAAGGCCCGGCGCTCAACTACTTCATCTATCCTTACGCCGAAGCCGACGGCCACCCCCTGACGAGTCTGCAGTATAGCTTTCGGTTTGAAGATGTACAGTAGCGCCTGGTGGGCAGACGCCCCGCCTCCGGCGCGAAGTCTGCCGCCAGCTTTTGCAACAAAGCTTCGGGTTACTTGCCCATGAGGCCCAGCATGGCCGTGGTAGGCTCTTGCATGGCGCGCAGGGCCTGTTGCACCTCGGCATCGTCCTGGTTGAGCACCTGGTGGTAGGCGGCTTTGCCATAGGCGCTGCGGGCTACCAGGGCTTTTAGCTGGCTACGCAGCAGGGCCGAGCAGCGGCGCAGGCCGGCGGGGTCCTGGGCCACCCCGTCCTGGGCGGCGCGGGCAGCTAGCTGCTGCAGCTGGGCGTCGCTGATGCGGAAGGTTTGGTTGTACTGCTCGAAGCGCAGAGCTTCCAGCTCCGCTTTGTGCTCCTGAAAGAAAGCCAGGGCAAACTCCCGTACCAGGTTGTGGCTTTGCAGGCGGGTATAGTACGCCGAAAATGCCGTGGTGTCGCGCGGTATAAACAGGTCGGGCATGATGCCCCCGCCCCCGTACACGGTGCGGCCCCCGGCCGTGTGGAAGCGTAGCGAATCGGCGAAATGGATGCTGTCGGCATGGAACAGCTCACCGTGGCGCTGGCGGTTCTCCAGGTCCTTTTCGTACTCGGCCACGCCCCGGCGGTACGACTTCTGAATGCTGCGGCCCGAGGGCGTGTAGTAGCGGGCAATGGTGAGGCGCAGCTCCGAGCCGTCGTTCAGGGCAATGGGCTGCTGCACGAGGCCCTTGCCGAAGGTGCGGCGCCCCACTAGCAGGGCCCGGTCGTGGTCTTGCAGGGCGCCGGCCAGTACCTCGGCGGCCGAGGCGCTGCCTTCGTCTACCAGTACTACCAAGGCGCCTTCCTCAAACTCGCCGGCTACCCGCGAGAAGGTCTGGGTGTCGTACTGGTCGCCTTTGCCGTCGGTGTATACAATTTTCTTGGTGCCCCCAATGAACTCGTCGGCCATTTTGGTGGCGCGGTCGAGGTAGCCACCGGGGTTGCCGCGCAGGTCGAGGATGAGGCGGGTGAGGCCCTGGCGGCGCAGGTCGCCGAGGGCGGCTTTAAACTCGTCGTAGGTACCGTTGGCAAAGCGGCTCACTTTCAGGTAGCCGGTCTGGTTATCCAGCATGTAGGCCACATCTACCGACGAGTTGGGGATGCGGTTGCGCAGTACTTGCAGCGAAAGCGGCCGGGGCTGGCCGCGGCGCAGCACTTGTAGCAGCACGCTGCTGCCGCGGGGGCCACGCAGCTTACTGAACATCTGCTCGGTGGTAGTGTGCACGCCCGATACCCGCTCTCCGTTCACCGCCAGAATTCGGTCGCCGGGCTGCAGGCCGGCGTGGTCGGCGGGGCCGCCGCTGAGTGGGGCCACTACGGTTACGGTGTCGTGAAACAAGTTAAATTCCACTCCTACCCCGTCAAAGTCGCTTTGCAGAAACGCGGATGCCTGCTGCTGCTGCCGGGCCGGGATAAAGACCGAGTGCGGATCGAGGCGCTCCAGCATCCGGGTAATAGCGTAGTCCGACAGCTCCTCGGCGTTGACCGAGTCCACGTAGTCGCGGTCAACGTAGGAGAGAATTTCCTTGAATTTCAGATAGCCGCGGGCCGTGCCGTCCGGGTTCTGGTCGGAGGGCCGGAACGGGTTGGCTCCCAGCAGCACTCCGCAAACCAGGGCCAAGCCCAGCAACCACGGCTGACGCACCTGCCGCCGCGATTTACGCGGGGTTGGCTCCGACGCAGGCATCGGCGAGTCATGTGGTGCGGTGGTCATAGGGGGCTGAAATGGCTACGTTGAGGCTGCTGGCAGGCACTGGTGATGCGGGCAAGTTTCCAAAACTATTGAAACATTTCCAAGAAAACCAATGGCAACATAGTGTGATATACATTTTCCAACAACAGTTCAATTTTTTATAGATTAAAATCCAAAAGCAACCCTAAATCCGGCCTAAATCCAGTTTATTGCAATGTATATATGCACGGCTTCAAGCCATGTTTTTTATGACTTTATTTAGAACACCTTACCTACACAAATTTCTTGTATATACGAGTGAACATACGTTACGGCGCTATTCTCAGATTGGGAACTACCTCTAGCCTTCAGCTGCCTTTCTTTCCTTGCATTGTATCTTTGCCGGGCGGGCCTCGGCACCAGGCTGGCTTGCCGCTGGTTTGCTTTCTCTATTTTCTACTGTATGATGGGCCGAATTCTTGCTATCGACTACGGCCACAAACGGGTAGGCCTGGCCGTTACCGACCCACTGCAGCTTATTGCCACGCCCCTCGATACGGTGCACAGCCAAGACCTGCTAACGTATCTGAAAGCATACCACCAGCGGGAGCCGCTGGCTGCCCTGGTGGTAGGCATGCCCAAAAACCTCAACAACGAAGCCACCGACTCGACCAGCGCGGTGGTGGGCCTGGTGCGGCGCCTGCGCAAAGAGTTTCCCGCCGTGCCAGTGCACGAAATAGACGAGCGGTTTACCTCGCGCATGGCCCAGGCCGCCATGCTGGCCGGCGGGCTCAGCAAAAAAGACCGCCGCGACAAAGCCACCGTAGACCGTGTGTCGGCTACGCTGATTCTGCAATCCTTTCTCGAATCCCGATGATTTACCCCATTGTCGCCTACGGCGACCCGGTACTAAAAACCCCGGCCAAAGACCTGCCCGCCGATTTTCCGGCCGCTGAGCTGCAGCAGTTGGTGCAGGATATGTTCGACACCATGTACCACGCCCACGGCGTGGGGCTGGCCGCTCCCCAAATCGGCAAGAGCCTGCGCCTGTTCGTCATCGACTCCGAACCCATGCTGGATGAGGACGAAGACGGCAACCCGCTGGTGGAGGAGCCCACGGCCGCGCCCGTCAAGCAGGCCTTCATCAACCCACGCATCATCAGCGAGACCGGGGAAGAATGGGGCTTCGAGGAAGGCTGCCTGAGTATTCCGGGCGTGCGCGAAACCGTGTACCGCTGCCCGATTATTGTGCTGCGCTACGAAGACGAAAACCGCCAGCCCCACGAAAAAACCTTCTCGGGCATGACGGCCCGCGTCATCCAGCACGAGTACGACCACCTGGAGGGCGTGCTGTTCACCGACCATGTGTCGGGCCTGAAGAAGCAGCTGCTCAAGGGCAAGCTCAGCCGCATCAGCAAGGGCGACGTGAAAGCCGAGTACCGAATGAAATTCGCGGGCCAGGGCCGGCGGTAAAGCAGATAGTACCACTTTGATTTAGAAAGCCGAGTAGTCGTTATTTGTGCAACGACTGCTCGGCTTTTCATATCGCTCCTTTTTATAATCATCACAGTTTGATGCAACGGCCGCTTCGCTTTGGGTTATTAATAGCGCTGCTTCGCTTTGGGTTATTAATAGCGCTATTTGGCTTGGAGGCATTGAGCTGTACCCAGCCCCCAATTGGCTCACTAATATCGCCGGGGCAGGTGACGGTGAGCCGGCCTCCGTATGATGTGAAAGCCAAGCCGACCCTTTTCGAAACGAGCTTTTTCCCTAACGTCCGGGTAGACCAGGACAGTATTGTCTTTGAGCTACACCGGGGCTTTCTAGGTAATCTGCCCATCACGTCCGGCAAGGTCGTTGCGGCAGATCCGGTTTCACTTGCTCCTGGAGCGCCTCCTTTTACGACCCAATTTCCGCGAGGGCGGTTTCCGGTTGAGCTGGCTATAGCACGCTTTAACGGTGACGAGCGGATAGCCTTTGCCCGCATACTGTTCTCTGGAGAGCCGGTGGCAAGCTGGGAGCTGGCGCTACTACCCGGCCAGGAACCGTTACCGCTATTCGGTAAAGAATATTATGGCTATCCAGTGGACGGTGGTATGGCTGTGTTTGTGGATGCTGCTGGCACTGTGCCGTTAAACCGCTTTTTGGCGGACAGAGCTTCAGCAGAGAATTTTTTCATCACCAGTTCCCAATTCGCTGATGCTTCGCCAAACCGGGGTTTTCTCTATGCCTTTCATTCCGATACATTAGCTGCCTTTTCAACGGGTTTCGGAGATGGGTCTTATGCTACTTACGTGGGATTGGACGCGCAACATCGGCCCTGTCGATTATTAGCTGATTTTCAAGTTATTCCTTGGTAGCGCATTTCTTATCTCTCTCTATGAGGCGCTGGTTTTTACCTTGTAGTATTACTAGTGTACTTATTCTGACTGCCTCTATATCGGCCCACGCCTGGGGCTTCTTCGGGCACCGCTTAATCAATCGGCTGGCCGTGTACACGCTGCCGCCGGGGCTGGTGGGCTTCTACAAAGCGCACATCGACTACCTCACCGACAATGCCACCCGGCCCGACTCGCGGCGCACGGTGGTGCCCGGCGAAGCCCCGCGCCACTTCCTCGACGTGGACGTGTACGGCAACTCGGCCCTGCACAAACTGCCCCGCTCCTACACCGATGCCGTGGCCCTGCTGGGCGAAGATTCCTTGCTGCGGCACGGCATCGTGCCCTGGCAGGTGGCTCGCATGAAAGGCCAGCTGACGGCCGCCTTCCAGGCCCACGATGCCGACCAGGTGCTGCGCCTCTCCGCCGACCTGGGCCATTACATAGCCGACGCCTGCGTGCCTCTGCACACCACCCACAATTACAACGGGCAGCTCACGGGGCAGCGGGGCATTCATGGCCTCTGGGAAAGCCGCTTGCCCGAGCTGCTCAGCAACGGCTACGACTTCTTCACCGGCCCCGCGCCCTACCTCGACCGGCCCGCCGATGCCATCTGGCAGGCTGTGGGCCGCTCCCACGCCGCCGTCGATTCGGTGCTAGGGCTGGAGTGGGAGGTGAGCCAGCAGTTTGCCGAGGACCGGAAGTACGGCTTCGAGCAGCGCGGCACCCAGACCGTCCGCACGTACTCCCGCGACTTTGCCCGCGCCTACCACCAACGCCTGAGCGGCCAAGTGGAGCGGCAGATGCGCCTGTCGGTGCGCTTGGTGGGTGCGTTTTGGTACACGGCCTGGGTAGACGCCGGCCAGCCCGACCTCAGCACCTTCCCGCGCTCCGCCTCCGAAGCTGAACAGCAGCGCCTGGCCCGCGAAGCCGCCGAGCTGAAACAAGCTCCCGCTGCCACCGTGCCGGGGCATGAGGAATGAGTGGATGAGTAAATGAGTGGATGAGTGAATGAGTGAATGAGTGAATGAGTGAAGGTAGATGTGTAGCCCCAGCGGGGCGGCACAACCGTTTGCGGACGTTTGGTGTCGCCCCGCTGGGGCTTTGTTTCAGCATACGCATCGGTTTACTACCGATATGCTGCCTCGCTGGGGCTTGCCGCTCATTCACTCATTCACTCATTTACTCATTCGCTCATTCACTCATTCACTCATTCACAACGCTTCCGTCTCGTGGAGTTTGTCGAGGTCGAGGACGATGACGCCGTCTTCGGCAATGTGGTAGGGGCGGGTGTAGCGGCGGTTCCACTCAATTTCGTCGTAGCGGTAGGAGTTGCGGGCGTGTACATTCTGGGCGAAGGTGTCGTCGTAGCCTTTGATAAGGATGAGCAGCTCCAGGGAGCGGGCTTGGTAGTCTTCGGCCGTGAGGCCATGCAGAGGGCTTTCGGGGGTGATGTCGTGCACCAGGGTCCAGTTCAGCGGGAAGAAGTCCACGGTTTTACGCTCCAGGGCCAGGGCTTCGTAGTGGCGGTTGCCGTCTTCCTGCACGAACATAACCAGCACTTTCGCCTTCATTTCCACCAGCGTGCTGTGGCGCTGGTTGGCAATGCGGAACTGTAGGGTGGGCGTGCCCGAGGGGCGCTGGCTGATAATGGCCTGGCGGCTGAACAGGATGCGCGCGGTGGGGCGCGAAAAGCGGCCGTAGAACACGCCCGTCAGCAGCGCAAACGTGAATAGCACCCCCACCAGCGCCTCCACGCTGGCCACAAACCCGGCCGCCACTCCCTCCGGGGCAATGGTGCCGTACCCCACCGTGGTAAGGGTCTGCACGCTGAAGTACATGGCACTCAGGAAGTCCATGCCCCAGCCGCCCGGTTCGGCGCCCTTCAGGTGCTCGATGCCGATCAGCAGATACAGGCCGGCAAACAGCACGTTGAGGGCCACGAACACCAGCAGCAGCAACCCCATAAACCGCCCCCACGACATGGTAATCAACCACTGAAACAAGTCGGGACGGTAGCTGCGACCTTGGCGGCGCACGTTGAAGGTGCCGTCGTGGTTGATGTTGCGCTTGGTGGGGCGCGTGTATTTCACCCCGAAACCTGGGTCGAGCGGCGGCTGGACAGCAGGCGGGGCCGGATTAGCAGATGGCGGAGGTAACATAACCCGTGCAGCATGAGAATGGTGGAGCAGTGGAAAGGTAGCTTTCTACTCTTTATTTGCTGTTTAGAAAATCACCCGAACGTTATGCTGAGCGGAAGCGCAGTCGAAGCATCTCTACCGCTGGCTAACTCACGACTGCAACGAAGCAGTAGAGATGCTTCGGCTCCGCTCAGCATGACAATACCAGCACAACGAAGCAGGAGAGCTGCTTGCCTGCGGCGACCTTCGGTTCGGCTGCGCGGACGGCAGATGAAGTAAGACGGTCTGATCTGGTTTGGATGGCTGCCTGAGCCGCTCGTTGTTTGCTGCTGTACTACTGACTGATTACGACTAGCTGGCTCGGGAACCACCGGCCGCTCCTTGCGTTGTGAGGAGCGGCCGGGCCTGTCATCTTTCGAGAAATGACGGCTGGCTCACCACGCCCGGCCGGCAACTTAGCCCGACCGTATGCGTAGGTTACGCGCCTCCTCACCGGGAGGCTTGCGCTGTTTTACCCCTTTTCTATTGTAACATTCATGCGACTACTAAACCGCATCTTCGCCACGGTGCTACTGGCCGTGGCGGTGGCGCAACCCATTCAGGCCCAGAAGGTAGGCCTTGTATTGAGCGGTGGCGGCGCGAAGGGCCTGGCCCATGTGGGCGTGCTCAAGGAGCTGGAAAAAAACCGAATTCCCATCGACTACATTGTGGGCACGAGCATGGGCGCCATTGTGGGCGGCATGTACGCCGCCGGCTACTCGCCTCGCGAGATTGAGGAAATCGTGCTCAAGCCTGACTTCCAAGATTGGGTGGCCAACCGCCCGCTGGAAGGCAAGGTCTTCAACTTCTACGACGCTGACCCCTCCCCCGCCGCCCTGCACCTGGGGCTATCCATTGACACCGCGTTCCGCACCCGCGTGACGCCCCGCCTCATCAACGACGCCACCCTGAACTACGTGCTGGCCACCATGCTGGCCCCGGCCGGCGCTATTTCGGGTTACAACTTCGACAACCTGTTTGTACCCTACCGGGCCGTGGCATCCGAGGTGTTTACGCGCCAGAAAGTGGTGCAGCGCAGCGGCTCCCTCTCCGATGCCGTGCGCAACTCCATGGCGTTTCCGTTGGCATTCCGGCCCATCCGCCAGGAAGACGGCCGTTACCTGTTCGACGGCGCCGTGGTCGACAACTTCCCCACCGGGGTAATAAAAGAAGAATTTAAGCCCGACATCATCATCGGGGTGAATGTGGGCGACGTGGCTTTCCGCCGCTACCCCAAGGAAAGGGACGATGAGCTGCTGACCAGCACCCTGGTGTTTCTGGGGTCGAATGCGGCCGATACGCTGTCGGTGGGGCCCAACGGCATCTTCATTCAGCCCGATATTACCGACTACACCGCCGCCGACTTCGGGCGGGTGCGCCGGCTGATTGTCCTGGGCGAAAATGCTGCCCGCGAGAAGATGGCCCTGACGCTCAAGCGTATTCAGCGGCGCGAAGACACGGTGGCCTTGCAGCAGCGGCGCCTGGCCTTCCAGCAGCGGGCCCCCAAGCCCGATTTCGTGGGTGTGGGCGTGCAGGGACTGCCGCGCCAGCAGCAGCAGTTTGTGCGCAGCTTCTTCCAGCGCAGCGGCTCCGCGTACACGCCCAGCGACATTGAGGAAGGCTACTTCCGGTTGGTCAGCAACGACTTCTTTACCAGCGTGTACCCGCGGGTGCGCTACGATGCCACCCGCCAGGGCTACCAGTTCAACATCGACGCCCGGCAGGCCAATAACCTCACCGCCGACCTGGGCGTGCTGCTCTCGTCGAGGTCCATGAGCAACGTGTACCTGGGCGGAGCTTTCCGCTACCTCAACCGCTACCTGTACACGGTGAAGGCCAACGCCACGGTGGGGCGCTTCTACAATGCCGTGCAGGGTTCGTTTCGGGTGAGCGTGCCGGGCAAAGTGCCGCTGTACTTCGAGCCCATTGTTACGTTTAACAACCTGAACTACCAGGATACTGGCGGCCTGCTGGGCGAAAGCGCCGCCAACACCCAGCTGGTGCAGCGCGACCTGAAAACCGCCTTCACCGTGGGCATCAGCCCCAACTACCGCAGCCGCTACGTATTCGACCTGGGCGCCTTTACCATGCGCGACCGGTTCGCCAATACCAGCGAGGTAAGCACCGCCGACGAGCTGGACCTGAACCGCTTTCAGGGCGCGACGGCGGGCCTGCGCTTTGAGCGCAACTCCCTGGACCGCCGCCAGTACGCCACTAAAGGCCGCCACGTAGAGCTGGCCGCGCGCGGCGTCACGGGCCAGGAGAAGTATGACCCCGGCACCACCGCCGGCGACCTGCCCGGCCAGGAGCGCAACCACCGCTGGCTGAAATTCTCGGCGTTTTTGGAGCATTACTTCTCCCTGAGCCGCGCCGACTCGGTGGGGGCGCGCACGCACGCCTGGGGCTTCGTGCTGGATGGCGTAGCCAGCACCCAGGGCCGGTTTTCCACTTACCGCTCTTCACTCACCATGTCGCCGGGCTTTTTCCCGCTGCCCGACTCGCGCACCTTGTTTCTCGACAACTATCGGGGCACCGCCTACGCCGGGGCCGGCCTACGCTACGTGAAAGGCATCTTCCGGGGCATCGAGTGGCGTTCCGAAGTGTTTGCCCACGTGCTGGTGCGTCCCTGGGAGCAGGGCAACACCAACCCCGTGCTGGCCCGGCGCCTGGACCGCATAACCCGCCCCTACCTCACAGCCATGACCGGGCTGGTGTACCAGACGCCCGTCGGCCCGCTGTCGGTGCAGGCCATCCACTACGACGACCCCAACCACCGCTTCGGCATCTTCGCCCACATCGGGTACGTGCTGTTCCGCGAAAGAGCGCTGGATTAATAGCAACAGAAGCAAACAATACGCCCCAGCGGAGGCGACACTACACATCGGCGAACGATGGGTGTCGCCCTCACTGGGGCTTCACTTTGTCGGGCTCTTATCTTCCACTCACACACCGCTTCTAAGCTACCTTACTCGTAATCAAGCCACTGACCTTAACCGCCAGAAGCGGAAGGTGGCGCCGGCCAAGAGCCCAAGCACGAGCAGCAAGGTTCCGGCCATGAGCAGTAACGGGTCGAGGCCCACTGTCAGCAGCTTGTCGCCCAGCGTGACGCAGCAAACGGCCCCTAGTGCCATGACTACCAGCAGGCGTACTACCCAGCCACCCGCTTGCAAGGCCGGACTCCAGCAGGCGTGCACATAGGCTGCACCAAAACTGCCCAGAGCCGCCAACAGCGTAAGCTGAGGCTGCTGAGCCAGGGCTGCTCCAGCTGCTACTGCCGCCAGCCCTACGGCAGCCGCCGGCCGCTGCCACCCCGGAAACTGCCGCGGCAGCTGAGGCGGAACTGGTACCGCATTGGGCAGCAAAAAGAAGCGTAGCGTAGGCCATTCGCCCAGCAAAGCCAGCAGGTTAAGCAGCAGGAAAAACCCATCAATGTAGGGCGTAACCTGCCAGCGCTGGGAAATGGTGACGGCCAAGATGCCTACATTGAGCGGCACCAACGCTACCAGCCCCAGCAACGACCACCGGTGCGACATCACCAGCGCCCCCACCATCACCTGCGACGCGGCCAGGAACACAGCAAAGTCGTGCAGACCGTAGGGCGTCAGGTCCCGAATCAGGTGGGGTGGGCCAATCAGCTGCCCAAAATGCCCGTCCGTAAGTTTGCACAGTCCCGACGAGACAAAAATATAACCCAGCAGCAGGCGAATCAGCAGCAGATACAGGGTACGTAGCATGGTTGTCGGCGAGGTAGTTTTCCAGACCAACTTACTGAGGCACAACATTCCTCACGCAGACTTTCAACTAAGCGCCAAAACACTACCTCCAACACTGCATTCAGCCGGCCGAATACGGTTCAGCTACGAAATCATCTAAAGAAGTTGTTCAGGAAGTTGATAGCCCGTCATGCTTCGGCTGCGCTCAGCATGACGGGCTATCAACTTCATAAAGTAAGATTCACTTCTTGGCAAGAAGGGCTCCAGAGTGGTTGTCTTGGCGACAGAACAACAACTAGAAACCACAGCTACAGCCTCTCTCCTTTTCGGAGAGGGGTTAGGGTAAGGCCACCAGAGTTACCCTTCTATTCGGTAGCCAATCGGCTTGAAGGCGTAGTTGTTCGACATTTCGGCGGAGCAGGCCGTGAGGCCTACCAGCAGGTCCATGCGGGCCTCAATAACGATGTAGTCCCCGGCCCGGCTTTTGGGCGGTAGCACGTCTACTTTGCCAGTGGTGCCATCAACGGCCACGTTCATAAACAGGTTAAACGTGGTCGGAATAGCGTCCGGGACAATGCCGTACTCCTCCAGGGCGGCGCACAGGTTGCCGAAGCAGCCTCGGTGCGGCTGCTCGTGGCCGTAGATAATGCGGAAAGTGTCGGCGCTGCACGGCGTCAGCAGGAAGTCGTGGCGGCCTACGGTGTCTTCCACAATGTCGGCCATGATGACGCTGCGGTTGGAATACAGCGGGTGGCCCTGGGTCAGAAAGATGGTTTCGGCGTAGTCGATGGTGCGGCCCGACGACAGGTATTCAGCTTTGTCATGCAGATTGAAGCAAATAAAGTCGGCCACCTGCTCACCTTCTAAGTCTACCACGCGCAGGCGCTGGCCCTTTTTGAGAATACATGAGGCGCCGCTACGCGGCGGAATGATGGTCAAGTCGTGGTGCATGCTGGCTGATAAAAGGGCATTTCCAAGCCTCGTCGTAGGCTTTGCCGCTGTACTGGTACACTTCCGAAGCCTGGCCGAAGTCCTGCAACATCGGATTTACGGAGCCGGAATACACTACGTCGCGCTTCCGAATGGTGTCGCGCAGGAAGTCGTACCGGTCGGCATTCCGAATCTGCTCGAACTGGGCGTGGGCGTTGAACACCAGCGTGGGGTAAGCAAACTGCCGAGCCCGCCGGCTGCTGCCGGGGTGCAACCCAATAACAAAGAAAGCTTCCTCTTTGAGGCTGAAGCTGAAGTCCGGCGAGGATGGGTCGGCTACCACCCGCGGGTCGTAGCCGTAGCGGCGGGCGTCCAGGTTCGACAACGATTGAAGGCGCTGCCAGAAAAACTCCTCAAACTGGGCTTCGGTAGGATTTTCGGGGCCTTTAAAGATGATGGCGGCGCTGTGGTAGAGCTTGTCTGACTGCCGGTACTCGTCGATGAACCCGTAGAGGAAATCCAGAATGGCCGCGTCGTCTTTGGGGCACGCCAGGTGGTCTACTACCAGGCACTGAAGCTGCTTCCAGGTAAGCGCCGTCTTAGCAGCTACACAAGGGAAGTCTTTGTTTTGTATAAAATCAAAGTATGCTTGCGCAGCTATATTTTGTTGATCATCAATCATTGAGCGAGGGTCAAGTGCAACAATAGACTTGGAATAATCCGAAATCTAGTATTGACTTTAACGAGGGGCTAGCCAATAAGGTTAGCTTTGCTACTCAAGTAAGTCCGGCGCGGCAGCTACCATAGCCACTACTGCTTCCTCCCCTAGCTTTTCCGCCGTGCCCTGCTTCCTTAAACCAACAAGGCTAACGTATTGTTGGCCTTGTCCAAAAAATTATCCTGCGAATACCGTGCAGTGCAACTTAACCGGAGCACAGGATGCTGTTGCTGGGCGGCGGTCTGCTGGCACCTGCCACGTAATACTACGCGTCCCCCGATGTAGTCAGGGCTGCACCAGCAGCAGGGCCGACGAAGCAGGCACCTCCACGGTTGGGGTGGCGCCGGTAGCCTCCAAGGTGCGCAGGCCCTGGGGATTGAGCTGGTCTTCGGCCAGCACTACGGAGTAACGCCCGGCGGGCACCCCCAGGCGGGCCGGCCGGCGGGTGCCGTTCAGCAGCACCACAATGGTGCCCCACTCGTCGCCGCCGGCGTGGCCGTGCAGGCGGTAGCCGATGGTGCCGGCCGGCAACCCTGGCAGAAATTCCAGGTGCTGCTGCACCAGCTCCTGCGTGGGCAGGCGGAAGGCTGGATGGGCGCGGCGCAGGGCAATAAGCTGGCGGTAAAACTCCTGCACCCGGCCGTAGCGGGCTTTGCGGCCCCAGTCCAGCTGGTTGATGGAGTCGGGTAGGTTAAAGGAGTTATGGGCCCCCTGCTTGGTGCGCAAAAAGTCGTCGCCGACGGGCAGGAAGGGCACGCCCTGGGACGTCAGCACGATGGTGGCGCTGAGCAGGTCCATACGGATTCGCTCGTCTTCGGTGGCGCCGGGGTTGGCGGCCGTGAGCTTGTCCCAAAGCACTTGGTCGTCGTGGCTGGCCACGTAGTTGATGGCCTGGGTGGGCGCCGCGGCCCAGGGCGCCTTGGAATAGTTGACCTGGGCGTAGTTGACCTGCGGGTGCTGGGTGGCGCCTACGATGCCAAACTTTACGCTTTCCTCCAGCCCCGGCTGCCCGCTGGCAAAGCCCGGCTCCTGCTGGCGGGCGTAGTGGCCTTTCACGCCGTCGCGCAGCTCGTCGCCGAAGACGGCTATGCGGTTCAGCTGGCGCAGATTGGCTTTCACGGCCCGCTCCGCTTCGGGTACTGGGCTGGAGCCGGCCGTCCAGCCTTCGCCGTACACAAAGATGGAATGGTCTACCTGGTCCAAAGCCACGCGGACGTTGCGCATAGTGCGCAGGTCCAGAATGCCCATCAGGTCGAACCGAAACCCATCTACGTGGTACTCCCGGGCCCAGTACGCCACCGACTCCACGATGAGCTTGCGCACCATGGGCCGCTCCGAAGCCACCTCGTTGCCGCAGGCTGCCGCATCGGAGTAGGTGCCATCGGGGCGCTGGCGGTAGTAGTAGCCGGGCACCAGCTGGTCGAACGGGTGGCGGTCGGCACCGGAGGTGTGGTTGTACACCACGTCGAGCACTAGGCGCAGGCCGCTCCGGTGCAGGGCCTGCACCAACTGCTTCATTTCCCGGATGCGGGCGGCTGGGTCGGCGGGGTCGGTGGCGAAAGAGCCCTCGGGCACGGAGTAGTGCAGCGGCTCGTAGCCCCAGTTGTAGCGGTTTTGCTGAGGCTGGCTTTCGTCGATGGAGGCGAAGTCGTTGGTGGGCAGCAGGTGCACGTGGGTCAGGCCCAGCTCGCGCAGGTGGTCGAGGCCGGTGCTCACGCCACCGGGGCCGCGGGTGCCGGTTTCGGCCAGGCCCAGGTACTTGCCTTTGTGCTGAATGCCCGACTGCGGGTGCACGGACACGTCGCGCAGGTGCAGCTCCCCAATCACGATGTCGGTGGGCTGGGTGAGGCGGGGGCGCCGGTCGTCGGGCCAGCCGGCCGGGCTTACCGTAGCGGGGTCCAGGAGGGCACCGCGCTGCCCGTTCACGCCCACGGCGTGCACGTAGGGGTCGGGCACCTCGGCCATCTGCCGGCCCGCTATGGTAGCCTGCACTACGTAGAAGCGCCCCGGCGGCTGAGCCGGCAGCTCGTAGAGCCAAGTGCCATCTACCGACTTCTGCATGGCGTACTCGGCCACCGGCGTGCCGTCCGTGCCCTCGGCGTAGAGCTTGAGCTGAAGCTTTTCGGCCGTGGGTGCCCACACCCGCAGCCGGGCCCGGCCATTCTGGAAGGTTAGGCCCAGGTCGGGGCCATGGTACACCGGGTAGGCCGCAAATCCATCGGCGAGGCGGGCCGTGCGGCAGGTACTAAGGGTAGCCAGGGTCAGCAGCAAGCTTAGCAGGAGCAGTGGTTTCATGGACAGCAGCACTTGTACGGGCAAGTTCGGAGTTTCCGGCCAGCCCTGCACACGGCAGGTCCGCCACAGCCTTTCGGCAAACCTACCCAGTAGCTCGGCTACCTCGGCCGGTGCCTCAACCGGCAGCAGGTGGCCGGCCCACTAGCGCAGACTGGCCAAGGTGAGGGCAGCCAGCGAAACAGCAGAAGTTACGAGGCGGGAAAGGTGAAAAGCCGAGCAGTCAATGCGCAGCTCAGCTTCGCTACAGTAGAAGCGGCGGCCAGTAAAAGCAAAAGCGGCCCCCAAATCGGGAGCCGCTTTTGTTAAGGTAAGTTACTCAGCAGGATTAGCGTTTGCTTACCCGCAGCGTCTGCACCTCGCCGGTGGGCAGGGTGAGGCGCATCATGTACACGCCAGTCTGTAGGTTCCCGGCGCTGGGTACGACAATATCGTTGGTGCCTTTGCTGAGGCTTACTTGCTGCTGGCTAAGCACGCGGCCAGCCATATCCAGCACGGCCACTTGTGCAGCACCGGCTACAGCCGATGCCGTCGTCAGCGTCAGCTCGTTGTCGAAGGGATTGGGGAAGCCCCGCAACTCGGCAGCTGTGTTGGCGCTACCCAGGAAGTTGAGCACTTTGGGACCAAAGAAGGCTTCCTTGCCATCCAAATCAATCTGCCGCAGACGGTAGTAACGTACCCCACCCTTGGCAGCTTCCGAATCCACGAAGCGGTAGGCTTGCAGACGGTTGCTGCTCGGGGTGGCACTGGGCACGAAGCCCAGCGTGCGGAACGTACGGCCATCGGTCGACACCTGCACTTCGTAGCCTTTGCTGTTCTGCTCAACTACAGTTTCCCAGGTCAATATGGCATCATTGCCGGCCCGGCGGGCATCAAATGCAGTAAGTGTGACTGGTAATGGAGCCGTGGCCTCACTGAGTGTGAAAGTACCAAATGCACGTACATTATTCTTAGTTAGCTGATTGGCTGTTGTGTTAATAGCATCACGACCGATCTGACCGAAGATATTTCCACTGTTTGAAGACAGAAAAAGAGCTAACCGGTTCTCATTCAGAGCTTGATTACCTGGCTCTAGATTTCGCGTCTCATTATCTAAATATTTGAAAACTACATTGGCGTTCAAACCACCAGTGTTAGTTTGCTGGTCACCTGGACGCACCCCAAACACTCGCCGAATACTGGGTTTATCATTCGCGCCATTAGAAATGGTGCTGTAATTTCCCAGCGTTGTACGTGTAATCGTTACTACACCAGGATCATTACCGAAGAATGTCATTGTAAGTCCGATATTCCCAAAATCTTGAGGAACACCAATCACAACTGGCTGTGCCGTCTTAACAAAACCACGCAGGTAGGAGGTTTCGGTTTCTCCTTCAATACGACCAGCAGGAATAAATACCCCATTGCTTGTGGCAGGTGGTGCTAACTCAACGTAGGAGGTTGAAGTAGCAACATCGTCGGGATTACTGGAATTTGGAGTAGCTCGCCGAGTCGTTAAAATACCATTAATAAATCGTAAGTAGCCTCCTGTTTGAATATTGAAATTATTTATCAAAGACTTAGTGCCACCACCATCTATTTCAAGTCCTACAAAGCCTGAGACAGAACCACTAATTGTCTGATCAGTACCAGCAAAAGTAATTACTGTATTTTCTCGCTGAATGAAGCTATCTGCCGGGTTGCTGAAGTTGCCGAAGACACGAAGATTGCCCACTATAAGGCGGACAATTGAACGTTGAAATTGGTCAATGCCCTGCATTGTTAAATTACGGGTAAGTGCTGGACCAGAATTGCTATTGTCATAGCCTGGCGTTACCGTTGTAATAGTAGAGAATGTGCCATTAGGATTTTGAGTAGTCGTCGTCGTCGTGCTCTGCGGCTTAATAGTATTCGAGTAGATATTTGGATACTGCACCGAAGAGCCAGCGGGGAAATCTGGTATAGTAGCATCTTTAGTTGCATTTGGCACACCTTGGGTCCAGTTGGCTGGATCGAACCAGTTATCGTCTTTACCACCTGTCCACGTGGTAGACGTTGGGGGCTCAACGGGGCGTACACCGGTAACTGTGAAAGAGGCTTGGTAGGAGCCAGCTTGCGGATCCAAAAGGAAAAATTCGTTGCCATCTACATCCTGCCCGGTGGCTCGGAATGATATATTTAGCCGGTAGGAGGCAGCAGTCAGGCCAGTCAGCAAGTTTTGATTGGCTATCAGTGTAGAAAATGTACGCTCAGGAGAAGTTGAATTAGTCTGAGGCAAGTTGATAATCCCAGTGCGTACAACAGTGAATGTGGGATTAGTGCCAGGAGAGGCCGGAGGGTTAACTCGCCGAATATTGAAGGTAAGGGTGGATCCTCCTTCATCCACGCTTTCAGAAGCCGCCTCACGCACTGTCAAGCTTCCTCCATTGAGGATTAGAACAGTGCTAAAATCACTTACATCATATGTTCCAAGATCTGCGCCCGCAAAGTTGCTGCTGCCTGAAGCCGAGCCTCTGGTCACGTAGGTTTTATTACCTGTGCCATTATCAATGACAACGGAGGAAGCAGTAATTGTGCTGTTGACTTGGGCAAGCGCTTGGCTTGATCCAACCAGTAGCATCATTATGAAGAGGGCAAGCAGTAAATGCCCGCCGCTTCGGAAATGAGAGAGAGTACGTGTGTTCACTGCTAAAGAAATGAAGGTTATGTGTGCAGGTTTATGAAGTGAGGCTGGGTGGTGTAAACGAGGTAAGCTGAAGAGTACGCCAGTCAATTCAGCGCGCATATACGCCGCAGTTGTCAGAAGGCTACGTTTTGCGCATTAATTTTCGTCGAATTGTGCTAGCAATAGATTTCTACTATGTTCGTTGATTTGTGTTTAAGCGCTGAGCTAGGCTTTTTACAATAGAAAAAACTGTATCCAATTGTACTTTTTGACTGCCCGTTGTTACACTCAAATTCGTCCCGGATGCTGTTTTTTTGGCCGGTCTACGCTTCTTAGCAATCAGGCAAACATGCCCAAGCAGGCCCAGCCTAGTGAATGACGCTATAGGGCAGGGCCACCAGTTGCCGCTTCTGCTCGTGCAGGTCCACGCGCAGCACGTCGTGCACGCTGACGCGGATTTTGTTGGCCAGCTGGGAGATGGGCAGGTCGTTGCTGTCGAGGCCGAAGGGCTGCTCTATCTCGGTGCCGATCATCTCCAGGCCCAGCATCACGTAGGCCCCGATCATGGTGATGGGCACCATGAAGTAGCCGCAGGTGCTGAGCAGCACAATGGGCATGATGGCAATGAAGATGGTGATGAACATCTTGATAAAGAAGCTGTATGAGAACGGAATAGGCGTGGCCTTGATTCGTTCGCAGGAGCCGTTCACTTCCATCATGCCCAGCAGGTGAGGCTTGATGGTGAGCAAATGAGTGGGTGTAATGATTTCTACGCGCCGCAGCTGCTCCACACTTTCTTGCAGGTAGGCCACAATGGTGGTGGGCACGCTCTCGGCCGAGCGCAGGCGCTCCATGATGTCGGGGGTGGCTTCGAGCTGGTCGAAGTTGATGCGGCCGCGCAGGGTGCCTTTCAAGGCCAGCGGGAAGTTGGAGATGAGGGCCGCAAAGTAGCGGCGGCTCTGGGCCGCGTCGCGGGGCAGCACGGCGTTGATTTCCATGGCCAGCCCCCGGCAGTGCGACACCAGCTGCCCCCACAGGCGCCGCCCTTCGTAGTACCGGTCGTAGGCAGTGTTGGTCCGGAACACCAGGAGCAGGCTGAGCATGATGCCCAGAAACGAGAAATACTCCCGGCCAATGACCAAGTTGAAGGAGTGAAATTCCAGGATGGCCACGGCAATGGCGCTGCCGTAGACGCCCACCATAGCCACCCGAAACAGTAAAAGGCGAATGACCTCGGAGGTGTGAAAATGCCACAAGGCCTTCCACCATTCGCCGGACTTATACACTATCATGATACCCGATTAGGAACCTCCCGCACGCAGGATGCGGACGAGGTTGCTGCGCCGGCTATACAATAGTTATACCATCTTTTATTGAATATCTACAAGCTTGCAAAGTTGCGTTTCTCCGCTATTTTCCGGGCGGCTCCTGGCTTCATGCCTCTGGCCCAAGCCCACAAAAAAGCCCCGGCAGCCAGCGGCAGCCGGGGCGGTAGGCAGGTGCCCTGAGCAACAGCTACAACGCTTTCTTGCGCGACGCCTGAAACTTCTTCAGCTGGGGCTCCACTACCTTTTTGTCGCCGACCACCACGATGGTCATGGCCTCGGGGCGGACGTACTTGCGCGTTGTTTCGCTGACTTGCTGGGGCGTTACGGCGTTGATGTTTTTTACCTGCTCCGTGAGGTAGGATTCGGGCAGGCCGTGCAGGTGCAGGGTGTTGAGCTGGCTGATGATGCCGCCGGGCGTGGAGTTGCGCAGCACAAACAAGCCCGACTCATAGTTCTGAATACCTTTTAGCTCCTCGGCCGTGGGCGGGGTTTTCTGGAGGCGCTCCACCTCGTACATGACTTCCTTGAGCGAGTTGCCGGTCTGCTGGGTGGTTACGTCGGCGTTCTGCTGCCAGGTGGCCGTGCGGTAGTTTACGTCGAGGTAGCTGTAGGGCGAGTAAGTGTAGCCTTTGTCTTCCCGGATGTTGCGGGTAATGCGCGAGCCGAAAGAGCCGCCGAGCAGGGAGTTCATCACCCGCAGCCGGATGTAGTCGGGGTGCGAAGGGTCCACCACGGGCATCCCCAGGATAAGCGTAGACTGCGGAGCGCCGGGCCGGTCCTGGGTAAGCAGCTCGGGGCGGGTCTGGGCTTTGGCTATTTCGATGCGCGGGGCCGGGCCCTGGGGCCACTCGCGCCAGGCGGTGGTAATGGCCTGGCGCAGGGCCGGGGCATCAAACCTGCCCGCCGCAAACACGGCGGTGCGCTGGGCGCCGTACTCTTTATCGTAAAACGCCTTGGCCTGCTCCAGGGTGAGGGCGTCAATCTGGGCGTCGGTGGGCAGCGGACGGCCGTAGGGGTGGTTGCCGTAGATGGCCTGCTGAAACTTCATGCGGGCCTGGAAGCCCGGCTCGGCCCGCAGCAGGTTCATGCGCCGCTTGAAGTCGGTGCGGATGCGGGGCAGCTCCGCGGCCGGCAGGCTGGGCTGCCGCACCACCTGGGCCAGCAGCGTGGCCATTTCGGGGGCGTACTCGCTCAAGCAAGAGGCCCACAGCTGGGTTTGGTCAGGGCCCACGCTGATGTCGAGCGTGCCGCCCATGCGGGCCACGCGGGCGGCCAGCTCGGCGGCGCTAAGCTGGCTGGTGCCTTCCCGCAGCAGCCGCGCCAGCACGTCGGCAATGCCCACCTGGCCCTGGGGTTCGTGCACGTTGCCGGCCTGAATGGTAACCAGCATGGTCACCTTGGGCACCTGCCCGAAGGGCACTAGCTTGGCTTGCAGGCCATTGTCGAGGGCGAATTCTTCTTTGGCGGGCAAGGCAAAGTCGCGGGGTGTGCCGCCAGCCGGGGGCGTTTCTTTGGCCGGGGCCGGGGCTTGGGCAGCCGCCGCAGCGGGTTTCTTAGCCGGCGCCTTTTGGCCCAGCGCCGGAGCTGCCGCGGCCAGGGCCGCGCCCAGCAGCCCGAGGTATAGTGGTTTCATAGAGGGAAAGTCGGAGTAGATGAAAAGGTTGTAGCGCGGGCTATAGCTTGCAGCTCGCCCACTAAACCGGGCTGGGTGTTGGGAGCAGCGGGCCGAAGCCCGCGCTACTTTCCCGTCAGCTCTTGGCCAGCGGATTCACAATCAGAATGGTGCGGTTGGTGGGGCGCAGAAACTCCCGCAGGGTGCGCTCCATCAGCGCGGGCGTCACCTTCCGAAACTCCTGCTCCAGGGTGTTGATGCGGGCGGGGTTGTTGTCGAACAAAGCAAACGAGGCCAGCAAATCGGCCCGGCCGAAGTTGTCGGAGCCCGAGAGCTGGTCGTAGAGCGCGGAGCGCAGCTTCACCACGGCCAGGTCCAGCGTGGCCTGGTCGATGCCTGCCTGCTGCAACTTGCCAACCTCCCGGTCAAGCACGCGCACTACGGAGTCGGCGGGCACGGTCTGGTCGTAGGTCAGGTTGCCCATCCACAGCATGGGGCCGGCGTAGTTGAAGGCGTTGCCGAGGTAGTTGATGCCCCCGCTCACGTTGTCGGTGTAGCCGCGCTGCTGCACCAGGGCCTGGTAGAGGCGCGAGTCCTGGCCCTGTAGCAGAATCTGGTCCAGCAAGATCAGGGCGTAGTACTCGGGGGTGTTGCGCTCGGGCATGTGGTAGGCAAAAGCCAGGGCCGGCTTGGTGGCCAGCTTGTCGTCCTTGGTGAAACGCTGCTCCTGCTCCTGGCGAGGCTCGGTAAGGTCGGGCTTGGGCGGGGCCGGGGCGCTGGGAATCGAGCTGAAGTACTGCTCGACCCACGCCCTGGCCTGGGCCGGCTCGAAGTCGCCCACCACGGCCAGCACGGCATTGCTGGGGGCGTAGTAGGTTTTGAAGAACTGCTGGGCATCGGCCAGCGTGGCGGCGTCGAGGTCGGCCAGGTCGCCGTAGAAGTTGTGGGCGTTGTTCCAGTTTTTGTTGGCCTTCTGGGGCATGTCGAGCCAGGGGAAGCCGCCGTAGGGCTGGTTGAGCACGTTTACGCGCACCTCGTTCTTCACTACTTCCTGCTGGTTTTTGAGGTTTTCCTGGGTAATGGCCAGGCCCCGCATCCGGTCGGCTTCGGCCCACAGCAGGGTTTCCAGCTTATGGGTAGGCACCACCTCGTAGTAGTTGGTGAAGTCGAAGCGGGTGGAGCCGTTCAGGATGCCGCCGTTCTTCTGCACCAGCTGAATAAACTCCATCTTGCCCAGGTTGCGCGAGCCCTGAAACATCAGGTGCTCAAACAGGTGGGCGTAGCCGGTGCGGTTGCGGGGCTCGTTGCGGAAGCCCACGTTGTAGTAGGCCGCCACCGTAGCCGTGGGCGCCGTGTGGTCGGGCGAGAGTACCACTCGCAGCCCGTTGGGCAAGGTGTAATACTCCACCGGAATCTGGAAGGTGGGCGCGGCCGGAGCCGCCGGTGCTGCGGCCGGAGCCGGGGCCGCGGCGGGCGGCGCGGTGGCTACCGGCGTGGCCTTGGGGGTGCAGGCGCCCAGCACAGCCAGCAGCACGCCGCACCACGCCCAGCGGCCGGGGAAAATTGGGGGTTTCATAGGAGAATAGGTTAGGTGGTAGGTAGATGGACAAACGCGGAAGCGTGCACCTAACGTACTATATATTCTTCGTAAAATAATTTTATCGAGGCCTTTTGACCCTTAATAGCAGACTCCGGCTCGTGTGCCAGCATCAGCCAGCACAACGAGCCGGAGCCCAGGGTATCTTTAGCTAAAGCTGTTTGCTACCCCACCCCTCAGCGCGCCACGCCGGCCGCGCCGATGCTGCCGTAGCCGCCATCTACCAGCAGCTCCTCGCCTACCACGTAGCTGCTGTCGTCGGAGGCCAGGAAGAGCACGGCCTTGGCAATTTCCTCGGGCTGGGCGGGGCGGCGCAGGGGCACTTCACCCGACACATGCCCGAAGAACCCCTCAACTTGCTCCGGGCTGGCACCGGCCCGGCCGACGATGGGCGTACGGGTGTAGCCGGGGCTCACCACGTTGACGCGGATGTTGCGGGCGGCCAGCTCGTTGCTGAGGTTGCGGGCCAGCTGGCGCACGGCGGCTTTGGAAGCAGCGTAAAGCGAGGCGCCCGGCATACCAGCGTGGATAACCGTGGAGGCGTTAATCACCACGGCGGCCCCATCGGCCAGCAGCGGCTCGGCCTTCTGCATGGTAAAGAAGGCGCCCTTCACATTGATGTCGAAAACCTCGTCGTACAGCTCCTCGGTGCTATCCTGCAAGGAGCCGCCCTTGAAGATGCCGGCGTTGACGAACACCACGTCGAGGCGGCCAAACCGGGCCCGAATCTGCTCGAACAGGGCCGCGAGGTCGGGCAGGCTGCCCACGTCGGTGCGCACGGCCAGGGCCGCCGGGCCCAGCTCGGCTACGGCGGCATCGAGGGTGGCCTGGTCGCGGCCGGTGATGATGACCTGGGCGCCTTCCTGGACGAACAGCCGGGCCGTAGCCAGGCCAATGCCGCTGTTGCCGCCCGTAATCAGGGCAATTTTTCCGGTGAGCTTGCTCATAGTATACAGTGGGGTATGTGGCCTGCACCGGGGTGGTGCAGGGCGTTGTAAAGGTGAGCCAAGCAGGATACTTTTGTCAAGTAGGTACCCGAAAGTAAGGCCAGTACCTTTTAGTAACTGATACTGATAATCAACAGCTTATTTTATGAAGAAGACCAAGAAAGCTCCTGTCTGTGCCATTACGGCGGCCCTGGATGTGCTGGGTGGCAAGTGGAAGGTGTTCATTCTCTCGGCCCTGGCCCAGCGCGGCACCCTGCGCTTTGGGGAGTTGCAGCGCCAGATTCCGCGCGTGACGCAGAAGATGCTGACCCAGCAGCTGCGGGAGCTGGAAGACGCCGGCCTGGTCCACCGCCGCATCTACGCCGAGGTGCCGCCCCGCGTCGAGTACTCGCTCACGCCCCACGGCCTCACCCTGCGCCCCGTGCTAACCTCCCTCCGCGACTGGGGACAGCTGCATCAGCAGGTGCTGGGTGAGCCCACCGCCCCCACGCCCTGCGCGGTAGCCGAAATACCGGCAGTTGCCGAGCCGGCAGAGGTGTAGCCCCATTTGGCATTACTTCCACGGTGTACCATCGCAGCTCGGAGGTCCCTCTAGGCTGCGGAGCTGATCTAGCACTGTAGCATACAAGTTCTTGGCCGCCTGGCTACTGCACCACCACTTCCACGCGGCGGTTGCGGGGGCGCTGCTGCGGGTCGCGGTTGTCGGCCACGGGGCGGGTGCCGCCGTAGCCGCGGGCCGTGAGGCGCACCGAGTCGATGCCCTGCCCGATGAGGTAGCGGCGCACCACGCGGGCCCGCTGCTCGGAGAGGCGCAGGTTCAGGCGCGGCTCCCCCACGTTGTCGGTGTGGCCAGCTATTTCCAGGCGCAACTGGGGTTGCGCGGTCAGGGTGCGGGCCAGGGCGTCGAGCACGGGCCGTGACGCCGGCAGCAGGGAGGCGGTGCTCTGGGTGAAGTAGAGGTTAGGCAGCGTCACGGCGGCCCCGCGGCTCAGAGCACTCAGGTCAGGCAGCATGGTATCGGGCACCACGGGTGCGGGGCGCGGCCCCGTGACCACCGGACGCGGCCGAGCGGCCGGCTGGAGCCTCGCGGGCGGAGCCGGCCGGGGAGTTCTGGCGGCCACGGCTGGCTTGGGAGGCAAGGCCAGTCGGCTCGGCCGCACCGGCTGAGCAGCTGCTACGGGTGGCTCGGGCAGGGGCCGCGGCAGCTCGGGGTACAGCAGCTGCTGGGGCACCACGGTGAGGCGCCGCCCCTTGGCCGCCGCAAACGCCTGTTCCAGCGTGGTAGGCCGGCCCAGCTCCGCCGGCCGCGCCCACGACAGCACTGCCCGCGACACGCGGCCCCGCACGTTTTTATAGGCCACATCAACCGCGTACAACTTGCCGGCCTCGTAGTACTGCGCCACATCCACGGGAATTACGCCGTTGTTGGGGCCGAAGAACTCCGGTTCATACTTCTCCATGCTCAGGATGTCCTCGCCGGCAAGGCGGACGTCGTGGGCGTCGTCCCACTCGGTGTGCAGCACGTACACGCCCGTTTCGGGGGCCCGCACGTAGCCGGTGTAGCGCACCGAGAAGCCCTGGCCCGGCACGCCGGGGGCGGGCGGCGCCCCCTGCCACGTGGCACTCAGCACCGGCTCTACGCGGCTGTGCACGGCCGGGCCCCGCACCGAACCCGCGTAGTAGGTGGCCCGTAGCCCGATGCCGGCCGGCAGCTTGCCCGCCACCGCCACGCCCGCGCTGGGCTTCACGGGAGTGCGGGTGGTAGCTTCCGCCCGGCTCGCAGGCGGCCCCGCCACAATGCCAACAGTGCCGCCCGACGCGGGAGGCGTCGACTTAGGCGGCCCCAGAGGTGTGGCGGTGGTAGGCAGGGCTACGGTGAAGTGGCGGGCTGCAATGGCCTCCGGAGCAGCTTTGGGGGCGGAAGGCCGGGTCCAGCCCAAAAAGGCGCGAGTGTGGCGGCTGCCCTGAAAATACTCTACCCGCACCGAGTAGTAGCGGCCGGCGGTGAGGCGCATAGGCGCCGAGGCACTCATGGTAGGCTGGTAGCGCCACTCATTCAGCACCTGCCGGCCCCCAATCCAGACCCGCATGCCGTCGTCCACAGTGAGGTGGAAGGTGTAGGTGCCGGTTTCCGGGGCGAGCAGCCAGCCAGTCCAGCGCACTGAAAACGACTCGGGCGGCAGGCCGGGGCCGGGCGCGTCGAAGTCCCAGTTGAAGTCGATGGCCGGGTCGGTGCGGGTCAGCACGCGCCGCTCAAAGTTTTCGCCAGCGTAATAGGTGCCGCGCAGGCCGGTAGCGGGTTTCAGCGGGATTTGGGCTTGGGCTTGAGCACGGAGAGCGAAGGCCAGCAGCAACAGCCCTAGCCAGCAGCAGCGCAGATACGAACGGTTCATATAGCAGAAATAAGATAAAGCGGTTTACACAGTCGTCCAGAGCGCATCAGGCCGTCATGCTTCATCTGGCGTCCGCCCCGCGAAGCATCTCTACTGCTTCGTTGAACGATTGAGTTAGCCAGCGGTAGAGATGCTTCGACTCCGCCTCCGGCTGCGCGGACGCCAGATGGAGCATGACGGTTAGCCTCTAGCGTCGGCAGCAGCAGGACGATTTATCAACTGTATACACCGCCTCGATACATGCTGCGGCAAACCTAGCAACTTCAGGTGAAATTGGATTCCGGGTTGCTGTGCCGTATCTTCGCCCTGTTACTTATCCAGAAAGACCGAGGGATTGGGCCCGATGACGTCTTAGCAACCTGCAACACAACAAGGTGCTAACTCCCATTTCAGCTTCCTTCTGAAGCCGAAAGAAGATAAGTACGGAACCGGCGCTTCCCGCGCGGCTCTTTCTGGATAGGCACTTTTTCGCTGCCGTTTTTCTTAGAAGAGCCGATATGCCAACCCTCGCCGCTTCCGCCACCGCCTCGCCCCTGCACGACATTCTGCGCCAGCGCCTGCTGATTCTGGACGGCGCCATGGGCACCATGATTCAGCGCTACACGCTGGAGGAGGCCGATTTTCGGGGTACGCGCTTCGCGGAGCATCCCAAGCCCCTGCGCGGCAACAACGACCTGCTCAGCCTCACCCGCCCCGACATCATCCGCCAGATTCACGCCGACTACTTTGAAGCCGGCGCCGACATGGTGGAAACCAACACTTTCAGCGGCACCACCATTGCCCAGGCTGATTATGGGCTGGAAGACATTGTCTATGAGCTGAATTACGAGTCGGCGCGCCTGGCGCGCGAGGTGGCCGACGAGTTTACGGCCCGCACCCCCGACAAGCCCCGCTTCGTAGCCGGGGCCATTGGGCCCACCAACCGCACGGCCTCCCTTTCGCCCGACGTCAACCGCCCCGGCTTCCGGGCCGTAACCTTCGATGAGCTGGCCACCGCCTACCACGAGCAGGTGCGCGGCCTCGTAGACGGCGGCTCCGACGCCCTGCTCATCGAAACCATCTTCGACACGCTGAACGCCAAGGCCGCGCTGTACGCCGTGCAGCAGTTCTTCGACGAAGGCGGCCGGCCGGTGCCGGTCATGATTTCGGGCACCATCACCGACGCCTCCGGCCGCACGCTCTCCGGCCAGACGGTAGAGGCCTTCTGGAATTCCATTCGCCACCTGCCCCTGCTCAGCGTGGGCCTCAACTGCGCCCTCGGCGCCGACCAGCTCAAGGTCTACATCAAAGAGCTAAGCCGCCTGGCCGACGTGCACATTTCGGCCTACCCCAACGCCGGCCTGCCTAACGCCTTCGGCGGCTACGACGAGTCGGCCCAGGAATTCGCCGCCGTAGTGGAAGGCTACCTCAAAGACGGCCTCGTGACGGTGGTGGGCGGCTGCTGCGGCACCACGCCCCAGCACATTGCGGAACTGAGCCGACTGGCGGAGCGGTACAGACCCAGGACATTGGCCTCACGGGTAGCCTCACCCCCTAGCCCCCTCTCCTTCAGAGAGGAGGGACTAGTTCTAGAATCTAGCTCTAGCAAACTAGAAACTAGTCCCCCCTCTCTGAAGGAGAGGGGGCTAGGGGGTGAGGCTACCCGTCTCGCCGGCCTTGAGCCGTTCAACATTACCCCCAACAGCTTGTTTGTTAACGTGGGCGAGCGGTGCAACGTGACGGGCAGCCGGGCGTTTGCGCGGCTCGTCCGGACCGGCAACTACGAGGCGGCCCTGCAAGTGGCCCGCGACCAGGTGGAGGGCGGCGCCCAGGTGCTCGACGTGAACATGGACGAAGGCATGCTCGACTCGGAGCAGGCCATGACGACGTTTCTGCACCTGATTGCCTCGGAGCCCGACATTGCCCGCGTGCCCATCATGCTCGACTCCTCGAAGTGGAGCGTGCTGGAAGCCGGCCTCAAGTGCGTGCAGGGCAAGAGCATCGTCAACTCGATTTCCCTGAAAGAAGGCGAAGAAGCCTTCAAAGAACACGCCCACAAAGTGCGCCAGTACGGGGCCGCCGTGGTGGTCATGGCCTTCGACGAAACCGGCCAGGCGGATACGTTTGAGCGGAAAATCGAGGTGTGCAAACGGTCGTATGACATCCTGGTGAATGAAGTCGGCTTCCCGGCCGAGGACATCATCTTCGACCCCAACATCCTCACCGTGGGCACCGGCATCGAGGAGCACCGCGGCTATGCCCTGGACTTTATCGAAGCCGTGCGCTGGATCAAGCAGAACCTGCCCGGCGCCCTCACCAGCGGGGGCATCAGCAACATCAGCTTCTCGTTCCGCGGCAACGACGTGGTGCGCGAGGCCATGCACTCGGCCTTCCTCTACCACGCCATCCGGGCCGGCCTCGACATGGGCATCGTGAACCCCGGCCAGCTGGCCGTGTACGATGAGGTGCCCCAGGACCTGCTGGAGCTGGTGGAAGACGTGCTCCTCAACCGCCGCCCCGACGCCACCGAGCGGCTCGTGGACTTCGCCGAAACCGTGAAGCAGAAGGACAAGGTGGAGGTAGTAGCCGACGCCTGGCGCAGTCTACCGGTGGCCGAGCGTTTGCAACACGCTTTGGTGAAGGGCATTACGGAGTTTATCGAGGAAGACACCGAGGAGGTACGCCGCCAGGTGGGCCGCCCGCTCGACGTGATTGAGGGGCCATTGATGGCGGGCATGAACGTGGTGGGTGACCTGTTTGGGGCGGGCAAGATGTTTTTGCCCCAGGTGGTGAAGTCGGCGCGGGTGATGAAGAAGGCGGTGGCCTACCTGGAGCCTTATCTGCAAGCTGAAAAGGAAGGCTCCGAGCGGCAGACGGCCGGCAAAATCCTGCTGGCCACGGTGAAGGGCGATGTGCACGACATCGGCAAGAACATCGTGGGCGTGGTGCTGGCCTGCAACAACTTCGACATCGTGGACCTGGGCGTGATGGTGCCGCTGGACCGGATTCTGGACGAAGCGCAGAAGCAGGGCGCCGACGTTATCGGGCTGAGCGGCCTCATCACCCCCAGCCTCGACGAAATGGTGTACGTGGCCCAGGAAATGGAGCGCCGCGGGCTGCACACGCCCCTGCTCATCGGCGGGGCCACTACCTCGCGCCTGCACGCCGCCGTGAAGATTGCGCCCAACTACTCCGGGCCCGTGGTGCACGTGAACGACGCCTCCCGCTCGGTAGGCGTAGCCGCCGGCCTGCTCGGCTCGGGCAAGGAGGAGTACGCCCGCACCGTGCACGAGGAGTACCGCCAGCTGCGCGACGACTATGCCGGCCGCCAGCGCGAGAAAAACTACCTGCCCATCGAAGCCGCCCGCGCCAACGGCTTCCAGGCCGATTGGGATGCTGCACCCATCACGAAGCCCTCCTTCCTCGGCACCAAAGTACTAGAAGACTACCCGCTGGCTGAGCTGGCCGAGTACATCGACTGGACGCCCTTCTTTCATACCTGGGAGCTGAAAGGCCGCTACCCGCGCATTCTGGAAGACGACACTCTGGGCGAAGCCGCCCGCAAGCTCTTCGACGACGCCCAACTGATGCTGCGCCGCATCATCGACGAGAAGCTGCTGACGGCCCGCGCCGTGGTGGGTTTCTGGCCTGCCAACACCGTCGGCCACGACACCATCCAGGTGTACCAGGACGACGACACCCGCCAGCAGGTGCAGAGCGAGTTCTTCACCCTACGCCAGCAGAGCGAAAAAGCCCCCGGCGTACCTCACCTGGCCTTCTCCGACTTCGTGGCCCCGCGCGAGACCGGCCGGCAGGACTACCTCGGCGGCTTTGCCGTCACGGCCGGCATCGGCATTGAGCGGCTGCTGGAGCAGTTTGAGCAGGACCACGACGACTACTCCAGCATCATGGTAAAAGCCCTGGCCGACCGCCTGGCCGAGGCCTTTGCCGAGCGCCTGCACCAGCGCGTGCGCCAGGAGTTCTGGGGCTACGAGCCCGCCGAAAACCTGTCGAACGAAGACCTCATCCAGGAAAAGTACCGCGGCGTGCGCCCGGCACCCGGCTACCCCGGCTGCCCCGACCACACCGAGAAAATCACCCTTTTCCAACTGCTCGACGCCGAGCAGACCACCGGCATCCGCCTCACCGAAAACCTGGCCATGTACCCGGCTTCTTCGGTAAGCGGCCTTTACTACGCCCATCCCGATTCGCGCTACTTCGGGCTGGGCCGCATCGGGCGCGACCAGGTGGAGGACATTGCCGCCCGGAAGGGTATGCCGGTGGCGGAGCTGGAGCGGTGGCTGATGCCGAACCTGAACTATGAGCCGACGAGTGTGCCGGTGACGGCGGTGTAGGCGCCTTACGGGTTGCCTCACCCCCTAGCCCCCTCTCCGAGGAGAGGGGGAACTAGCTGTAGCTCTAGTTTTAGACTTATATCCACCCCCAATCTTACTCAGCATGAGCGCAGAAGGAATTAATAAATCAGAATTAGGGCTAGAAAAACTAGAAGCTAGTCCCCCCTTTCCCCCGGAGAGGGGGCTAGGGGGTGAGGCAACCGGTGAGGCAATCGACGCCCGATTAACCGCTAACAAATCCACTTGGCACCGCCACTTAAAGGGCTTTAGCGCCGAAATGCGGCGTAACCCAACCGAAGCCGAGAACTGGCTCTGGCAAGCTCTCCGCAACCGGCAGCTTTTAGGCGTTAAGTTCCGCCGCCAGCACGCCATCGGCAACTACATCGTCGACTTCATCAGCACCGACCACTACTTGATTATTGAAGTGGATGGTGAAGTGCACGCAGAAGAAAGCCAAGCAGAGTACGACGCTGGCCGTACGTATGCTCTACAGGAACTCGGCTACCACATTCTGCGCTTTTCCAACGAACAAATCATCAATGGCCTGCTGCAAGTCTTGGCGGAAATCAGGCTTGCCATAACATCCAATAGATAAATAGTCCAGTAGCCTCCCACTAGTCGTCAGGCACCCCCTCTCCTTTTTCGGAGAGGGGGCCGGGGGGTGAGGCGCCCACCAGCACGGCAAGTTGCTGCAACCCACATGAAAGTAACCGACCACCTGCGCCACGCCGACGGCAAAACGCTGTTTTCCTTCGAGGTACTGCCCCCGAAAAAGGGCGAGAATATCCAGCAGCTGTTCTCCAACATCGAGCCCCTGATGGAGTTCAAGCCGCCGTTTATCGACGTGACCTACCACCGCGAGGAGTACGTGTACCGCCAGCACCCTAATGGCCTGCTGGAAAAGAAAACCGTGCGCAAGCGGCCCGGCACGGTGGGCATCTGCGCGGCCATCAAAAACCGCTTCGATGTGGACACGGTGCCCCACCTTATCTGCGGGGGTTTCTCGAAGGAAGAAACCGAAAACGCCCTCATCGACCTGCACTTCCTCGGCATCGACAACGTGCTGGCTTTGCGCGGGGACCCTATCAAGAGTGAAGGCCACTTCAAGCCCGAGCCCGACGGCCACGCCTACGCCGCCGACCTCATCGGGCAGGTGGCCAACCTCAACAAGGGCGAATACCTGGACGAGGAGCAGGACGACACCTTTGCCACCAACTTCTGCATCGGCACGGCCGGCTACCCCGAGAAGCACTTCGAGTCGCCGAACTACGCCGCTGACCTGCGCTACCTCAAGCACAAAGTGGACCGCGGCGCCGACTATATCGTAACCCAGATGTTTTTCGACAACGAAGAGTTCTTCAAGTTTGAGAAGCGCTGCCGGGAGGCGGGTATTACCGTACCCATCATTCCGGGCCTGAAGCCGCTGACGGCCAAAAGCCAGCTGACCATGCTGCCGCGCACGTTCTTCCTGAACATTCCGGAGGAGCTGGCCGAGGCCGTGCACCAGTGCCGCGACAACGACGAGGCCCGCAACATCGGCATTGAGTGGTGCATCAACCAGAGCCGGGAGCTAATGGCCCACGGCGTGCCGGTGCTGCACTACTACAGCATGGGCAAGTCGGAAAGCATCCGGCGGGTAGCGGCGGCGCTGTTTTAGTTGGTTACTGGTTGGTCGTTTTTAGGTGGTGGCGCTTGGTTAGTGGGCATAGGCTCCGTTGATTGTGGACGTTCACGTAGACTGCTTGCGTATACTGCCTGGTAGTTCGTAGCCAACAACCAAAAACTACCAACCAGTAACCAGCATGGATTTGGACGACCTGTTTGCGCGCCTGCGCACGGCCACGGCCCCCGCCGAGATTGAAGCCCTGCAAGACGGCATCTGGCAGGTGTGGCTGGCCGCCGGGCATCCGGTGCTCGACAAGCACCTGGAGGAAGGGATGCGAGCCATGGCCGCCGGCGACTATACCCGCGCCATTGAGCACTTTACGGCCCTGGTTGACATCAGCCCCGACTACGCCGAGGGCTGGAACAAGCGCGCCACGGCTCACTACCTGCGCGGCGAGTACCGCGCCTCCCTGCGCGACATTGCCGAAACCCTGCGGCGTGAGCCCCGCCACTTTGGCGCCTTGTCGGGGTGGTCCGTTATCCTGCGCATGCTCGGCGACAACCGTGGGGCTTTGCAGGTGCTGCGGCGCCTCGAAAAGCTCTGCCCTGCCTGGCCCGGCCTCCAGGCCCAGCTGCGCGACCTGCGCGACCAACTCGACCCCGACCCCTTCTAAGCGTGGCTGGCGGCAGATGCTGGCCTACCTTTCGCTGGCCGGCTTGGGCAACGCGCGCTGGGCTGGTGGCCTGGTGCTCGGTACGCACTATGCTGCGCGGCCTTCCTGGCTGGGAGCCGCCGCAGGATGCCCGTGGGGCAGCTGGCACCTTTCGTGTGCCGGCTGCCCCGCCGCTTTTTTAGACTGCCGCAGCTGTGCGGCTGGCTTGCGGCCGGATGCTGGCTTAGAAAGCCGGCCTGCTGGAGTGGCGTTCAGCCAGCAGATGTACCAGAAAGCAACCACGAAAAGATCCTTGCAGGACTTAGAGGATAGTTGTAAATTTCCCGGACCATCCGAGTCGTTGAGTTTGGTAGCATTCTTGTTAATCAGAGGACAATGCAGCCGTTCTTGTTGATACACTGCATATAACGTGAGGCATGGAGTTGAAAACCAAGTTTGATTTTCTTTTCTGCGTAGGACTTAACTAAGAATTACTTTCTCTGTTCTCGCTGCCTGCTTTTCGCTCCACCCATTTTTCTCACCCACCCAGTTTTTTCTATGAAACAACTTTTATTCTCTCTACTTCTACTGTTATCGTGTACTGTGGTGGCCTCGGCTCAGAAGCTGCGCAAAACCGAATGGGAAAGCGGCATGCTGGAAAAAGGCGAGAAAGTAGGCGTGTGGGAATATTATGCCCACACCCGCGACGGCAGCCAGGTAATCACCCAGAAGTACGATCACACCACCAAGAAGCTGGTGTTCTTCCGGCCCTTCGATGATATTCCGTACGCGGTGCAGGGCCCCGGCGGGCAGTGGACCCGCCAGCACCTGACCCAGCCGGTGTTCTTTATTGGCGGTGATGCCGCCCTGGCCTCCTACATGGCCAAGCTCAACTACCCGGCCGCCGCCCAGGAAAAAAATATTCAGGGCCGGGTGGTGGTGTCGTTTGTGGTGGACACGCTGGGCCGGGCCGCCGAGCATAAGGTGCTGGTGGGTATTGGCGGCGGCTGCGACGAAGAAGCCCTGCGCGTGTGCCGCAACATTCCGCAGCAGTGGATTCCGGCCCGCATCGGCAGCCGGGCCGTAGTGGCTCAGCACGAGCTGCCATTTACGTTTCGGCTGGCGGCCAGGTAAGAAGTTGCCGGCGTAGGCAGCCGCCAACCTGGTGGGGCCGCGTGGCGTTTAGCTCGGCAGCCCCTACCTTTTGGCCATGAAACCACTCTGCCCCTTCCCTACTCCGGCCGTTCTGCTGGCTGCGGCCTGCCTGCTCCTGACTTCCTGCGACACCACCCCGCGCCAGAGGCAGGAGGTAGTGCGCCAGGAGGCCCGCAAGCTCGACACCCTGGCCGACCGGGCGGCGGCTTCTCTGAGCCGCGCCGGCCGCAGGGCCGCCCGCTTCGACTCGGCCTCCCGGGCCCGCACCCGCCAGCCCCTCGACCGGGCCGCCGAAGCCGCCTTCACCCAGCAGCTGCTCGGCACCTACGCCGGGGTGGAGCAGCTCACGCCCGCCACCATCGAGCCGGCCTTTGTGCAGTTTATGCAGCAGGTGCGCGCCCAGCGCCGCCAGTGGACCCAGCGCGACTGGGACTACGCCACGGCCATCAGCCGCCGCCTCAACGCCCAGTTCCGCAAAATCCGCCTCGACATCAAAGGCCGCGACGAGCTGCACATCCGGGCCCTGCAAACCGAGTTCACGGCCCTGGAAACCGGCCGCGACGTGAAAGACCTGGGCGAGGCCGTGAAGCAGCCCTAGTCCTCACCCCGCCTTTGCTTTTATGCAGCCCCGCCCGCTTTTCGGGTGGGGCTTTTGCGTATAGGCTTCCAATTGCCCAAGCGTATCTGGGCATCAACGTCCATCCGGGTATTTCAGCCAGCACAATATGCCTGTTCCCATCTGGTGTGCACAGGCACCCGGCTTCGTTAGAAAAAGTCAAGAAAAGTACACCTGTTACGAGCCCGGCACTATGCCCAACACTACTCTTCAGTGCCACCCGCTGCTTCGGCTTCTGCTGATGCTCCTGGTGCTGCCCGTTCCAGCTTTGGCCCAGCAACAGTCAGCAGCTCCGCTGATTACCTCGTTTGAAACGGTGCCGGCCGCCGACCAGTGGCTGAGTCCTGGCGACCGGCTACAGGTGCGGCTGGTGGGGCAGCCGGGCGGCCGGGCCACGTTTCTGAACGGGCAGCCGCTGTGGGAGCTGCCGCCCGCCCAGGCCCAGGGCCGGCGCGGGGTGTACCAGGGCTCCTACCTCGTGCAGCCCGGCGACACCCTGCGCGGCCGCCGCCTCAGCGCCACACTCACCACCCCCGACAGCCTCACCGCCACGGCCCTGACTGCCCAAACCGTGCAGTTCCTGGAACCGCAGCAGGTGCAGCTAGCCGCCACCCGCGGCGCCTTGGCCTACTTGAACTACGGCCTGGGCGAAGACCGGCTCGGCGGGGCCAAGCTGGGCTACCTCGATTCGCTGGTGACCCTGCACGTAACGGGCCGGGTGGGCGACCAGTACCGGGTGCGCCTGGCCGAGGCGCGCACGGCCTGGGTGCCGGAGGAAGTGGTGCGCCTGCTGCCGCCCGGTGGGTTTGTGCCGGCTTCGCTCACCGGCTCCATTTCCGTGCAGGGCGACTCGGTGTTCGACTACGTGCGGGTGGCCCTGAGCCAGCGCCTGCCCTACCAGTCGCAGTTGCTCCCGGAGCCCAGCCGGCTGGTAGTGGATATTTTCGGGGCTACGTCGAACACCAACTGGATAACCCAGCGCGACGGGTTGCAGGAGCTGGGCGACGTGAGCTACGAGCAGGTGCAGCCCGACGTGTTTCGGCTGGTGCTGCACCTGCGCCACCACCAAAGCTGGGGCTACCACATCGGGTACCGCGGCAACATGCTGGAAATCCGGGTGCGGCGCCCGCCCCAGAAGCTGCGCCTGCGCGGGCTGGTGGTGGCCGTGGATGCCGGCCACGGCGGCGACAATGCCGGGGCCACCAGCGCCAGCGGTGTTCGGGAAAAGGACCTTACCCTGGCCATTGCCCTCAAGCTGCGCCAGGAGTTGGAGCAGGCCGACGCCCAGGTGCTCATGACCCGCACCACCGACCAAACCGTGGACAACGGCGACCGGGTGCTCCTGCTGCGCCGCCAGCTGCCCCAGGTGCTCATCAGCATCCACGTCAATTCTTCCGCTAACCCCGGCATGCAGGGCACCAGCACCTATTACCGGTACGTGGCGTTCCGGCCGTTGTCGGTAGCCTTGTACGAGGAAATGCGCGGCACGGGCTTGGCCGGCTGGGGCAACGTGGGCAGCTTCAACTTCGCCCTCAACGGCCCGACCGAGTACCCCAACGCCCTGGTCGAAACCGCCTTCCTTTCCAACCCCGACGACGAAAAGCGCCTCACCGACCCCGAGTTCCAGCAGCGCATGGCCGAAGCCATGAAGCGCGGCCTCCAGCAGTTTTTGAAAGAGGTAAAACGTGATGAGAGGAGGTGAAGAGGTGACAAGTGACAGGTGACAGGTAACAGGTAACAGGTGACAGGAAGACCGTCATGCTAAGCTTGCCGAAGCATCTCTATTGCTTCGTTGCGGATGCCTGGTTTGAGGCTAACGATTGAGTTAGCCCGCGGTAGAGATGCTTCAACTGCGGCTGCGCACCTTGGCTTGACGCGCCACCTGCTCAGCATAATGTTCTTCCTGTTACCTGTTACCTGTCACTTGACACTTGTCACCTCATCACGTTTCACCCCATCACATTTCACCTCACCTATAGCTACTTAGCAAAAAATAGTTGGGCACGGATTAGAAAAATCCTCAGAAAGGATTCTACTTTATTCAGTGCCAAGGCATACGGCAGCCGGTCGGGCGCTGGCTGCTGTGGCGTGGTACTTGGTCTTTGTTCCCACCCCGTTCAACTTCACCATGGCAAACACCTCTATTCTGGACCGCAGCCGCACGGTGGCGGGCCCCGGCTACAACCGCTGGCTGGTGCCGCCGGCGGCGCTGGCCATTCACCTCGCCATCGGGCAGGCCTACGCCTTCAGCGTGTTCAAAAAACCCATGGGCGCCCTTATCAGCGGCGACCCGAACGCCCCGGCCCCTACCGACTGGACGCCGACTCAGCTGGGCATTATCTTCTCCATTGCCATTGTGCTGCTGGGACTGTCGGCGGCCGTGTTTGGCAAATGGCTGGAGCGGGTAGGCCCGCGCAAAGCTATGCTGGCCTCGGCCTTGTGCTTTGGGGGCGGCTTTTTTATTGCGGCCTTGGGCGTGCACCTGCACAACCTGTGGCTGGTGTACTTCGGCTACGGCTTCGTGGGCGGCATTGGGCTGGGCATCGGCTACATTTCGCCGGTGAGTACCCTGATTAAATGGTTTCCGGACCGGCGCGGCGTGGCGACGGGCATGGCTATTATGGGCTTCGGGGGCGGGGCCATGATTGGTTCCCCGCTGGCCGTGGCCCTCATGGACCGGTTCAAGGACGTGGGGCCGCAAGGCGTGGCGGCTACTTTCCTGGTTATGGGCCTGCTCTACCTGCTGTTTATGCAGTTTGGGGTGTGGAGCATCCGGGTGCCGGCCGACGACTGGAAGCCCGCCGGCTACGTGCCGCCCACCGAGCAGAGCGGCCTCATTACCACCGGCAACGTCACGGCCGATAATGCCATCCGGACCCCGCAGTTCTGGATGCTATGGGTGGTGCTGTGCATGAACGTGACGGCCGGTATTGGCGTACTCGAGTCAGCCTCGCCGCTTATCCAGGAGGCGTTTTCGGAAAAAGCCCTGGGGCCGGGCCGGGGCGTGACGGCGGCGGCGGCGGCCGGCTTCGTAGGGCTGCTGAGCTTGTTTAATCTGCTGGGGCGGTTCTTCTGGTCATCGGCCTCGGATAAGCTGGGGCGGAAAACCACTTATGCCATCTACTTCGGGCTGGGCATTTTGCTGTACGCGCTGGTGCCCACGCTCAGCGCCCAGGGGGCTCTGGTGCTGTTTGTGGTGGTAATGTGCGTGATTCTGACCATGTACGGTGGGGGCTTTGCCACCATTCCGGCCTACCTTTCTGACCTGTTCGGCAAAATGCAGGTAGGCGCCATTCACGGGCGCCTGCTCACGGCCTGGAGCACGGCCGGCGTGCTGGGTCCGCTCATCGTCAACTACCTCCACACCCGCGCCAAAGAGCAAAATCTGGAGGGCGCCGCGGCCTACCAGTCGGTGTTCTATACCATGGCCGGGGTGCTGGTGGTGGGGCTGATAGCCAACCTGCTGGTGCGGCCCGTAGCGGCCCGCTACTTCGAGAAAGAAGCCACCCCGCAAAAAGTGGTGGCCTAAGCGCCGCTGCTGCATTCTTCACCTTTGATTTTCCCGTGTATGCAACCAACCTCCTCCTCTACTCCCACCGCCCAGGAGCCCACCTCCGGCCTGTCCCTGGCACTGGCCTGGCTGTACGTGGGCGTGCCCCTGGCCTGGGGCGTGTCGCAGACCATTATCAAAGCCTTGGCCTTGTTTAAGTAGCAGCTGCTGGTTGATGCTGTTGAAGAAGTCAACAGCTTCCCTGCTTTTCGCTTCCGCAAAAGCACCCGCCTGGGTGCTTTTGTTGTTTTCGCTGCGTACAGCTCTGCCTTCCCTCTATGCCTTCGGATTCTGCCGGCGCTTCTGCCGTTGTCCTGCTCGACTCCTTCACCGATTCGTTTGCCGCTCACCTGGCCAAAACCCAGCTGGACGCCGCCCGGATTCCGTGCTTTCTGAGCAACGAAAACCGCCCCTACGGCGCCGTGCTGGGTGCCGTCCGCCTGTTTGTGCGCACCCAGGACGTGGCCGCCGCCCAGGAAGTGCTTCACGCCCAGCAGGCCCCCATGTACGCCGTAGCCCCCGAGCCGGCCGTACCCGCCAGTACGCCGCGCTGCCCCCGCTGCCACCACCCCGACGTCGTGTGCCGCCACCAGCCCCAGCCCACCGACAACCTTTTTGTGAAGCTGCGCCTGTGGCTGCTCGCCCCCGAGAAACCCCAGTGCCACTGCTTCCACTGCGGGCTGGATTTTGAAATGAGCGAATGAGTGAATCGGTGCTGATGGCGCGGGGTTAGGCCTCGTGCCGATTATTCGCGGGCCTCTGGCCCGCACTCGTCCGCGCCGCTTGAATGGGTTGTAGAGACGCAATATGTTGCGTCTCCTCGTTGAACGACACCTTCTGAACAACTGTGCAGATGGCGCGGACGAGGAGACGCAATATGTTGCGTCTCTACAGGCAGGCGTCTTGTTCTGGCGGGGGAGGCGGGAGCCCCCCGAATAACGGGCACGGGGCGCAGCTCCGCGCCATCAGCACCGATTCATGTATTTCCACCTCAGTCCCGGAACCGCCAGGCAGGCCATACGGAGCCGGCTGGGAAAAGCTCCGGCTCCGGAGGAAGCTCCAGAAAGGCATTGCTGGGAAGCAGGCTGGCCAGGTCGCCGGAGCCGCCGGCCCGCTCGGGGGTGGCCAGCAGGCGGCCATCGGGGCCGGGCTCCAGGCTGACCAGCAAAAAGTGCGTGAGGCGGGGGCGAAACTGCACATCGTGGGTTAGTACGGCGGGTACTGTGGCCTCCGGCACTGCGGCACCAGGCTGCTGCACAGCCAAGAGCCAGGGGCGGGCGTAGCGGTAGAAGTTCACGAACGTGGAAACCGGATTGCCGGGCAAAGCAAACACCACCGCTCCGCCGGGCTGCTGCCCAAACCAGAACGGCTTGCCCGGCCGCTGCTGCACCTCATGAAACACCTGCTCCACGCCCAGTTCCCGCAGCACCTCCGGCAGAAAATCGGCCTTGCCCTTCGACACGCCTCCGCTGAGCAGCACGGCGTCAAAGTCTTCCAGCAGACCGGGCAAGCCCTGGCGCAGCAAAGCAGGGTCGTCGTTGAAGTGAAACGCCTCGGCGGTAGCGCCGGCTGCCTGAGCCGCGGCTTGCAGCATCAGGCCGTTGGAGCGCCGAATCTGGTGAGGCTCCGGCTGCTGGCTGATGGGCACCAGCTCGTCGCCGGTACTGACCACGGCCACCCGCGGGCGGCGCGTAACGGCCACGGTGGCGGCGCCCACGGTGGCCGCCACGGCCAGCTCGGCGGGGGCCAGCAGCGTGCCGGCGGACAGCAGCAGGTCGCCCCGGCGGCGGTCGGCGGCGCGGGCGTGCACGTTGTGGCCGGGGCGGGGCGGCAGGGCCTGCACGGTGGCCAGGCGGCGGCCGGTGGCCTCGTCGGTGCGCCAGGTCAGGTCTTCGTAGCGGATAACGGTATCGGTACCCTCCGGCAATGAGGCGCCGGTCATGATTTCGACGGCCGCGCTGTCGTCTTGCAATGGGGCGGGTACCTGACCGGCAAACTGGGTGCGCTCCACGGCAAACTCCGTTTGGCCCGCAACTAGGGCCTCGTAGCGCAAGGCAATGCCATCCATAGCCACCCGATTGAACGGCGGAAAGTCACGGTCGGCCCGCAGGTCTTCGCGCAGCACCCGGTCGGCCGCTAGCGGCAGCGCCAGGTATTCAACTCCTAGCGGACGGGCGGTAGCTGCCACCAGGCAGGTAGCTTCTTCAACGGAGATGGGCATGGCGGGAAATGTGGGGTAAGCTTTGTTGGCTTTGGAGCTTGCCCCGTAAACCGCATGGGCGGCGTAGCAGCACAAGCCAAACTTCAGTAGCGTACGAAAAAGTAGTCCGGAGTGCAGTGCGAAACTTTATCGTTGATGTTTGTTGAACTACAGGCACGTAACGTACACGACAACGTCCGTTCCCCGTACGGCGCAAGCTGAAGCTTACGCCACATTTCCTTCCCATGTCAGACTCTCCCAAACTCACCCACCTGAACGCCGCCGGACAGCCGGCTATGGTGGATGTGGGCGCCAAGCAACCCACCCGCCGCGTGGCGCGGGCCCGCAGCCGGGTGGTGCTGGGCGCCGACATTCTGCGGCTGGTGCAGGACGGCGACCTGCCCACCCGCAAAGGTCCAGTGTTCCAAACGGCCATCCTGGCCGGCATTATGGGCGCCAAGCGCACCGCCGAGCTGATTCCGCTGTGCCACCCGCTGGGCCTCGACGACTGCCAGGTGCGCATTGAGGTAGACGGCCCCGATGCCGTGCGCATCGAATGCACGGCTACCGTGACCGGCAAAACCGGCGTGGAAATGGAAGCCCTGACCGGCGCCTCGGTGGCGGCGCTGACCATCTACGACATGTGCAAAGCCCTGTCGCACAACATCATCATTCAGGAAACCCGCCTGCTGGAAAAAACCGGCGGCAAACAGGACTTCCATCATGCCGACGACTGACCCGCACCCCACGCCCCGCCGCAAGCACGCCGCCCTGGCCCGCCCCGACCTGGGCGAGTTTGGCCGGCACGAACTGGCCATTCTGGGCGCGCCCTGCGGCCGTATCAAAGAGCTGGTGACGCGCCTGCTGCCCCACCTCAGCCCCCAGTTGCGCGTGGCCTACGTGGATGCCGACCACGCCGCCGGCGACGACGCGGCCCAGGGCGGCGCGGGCGGCCAGGAAGCTGCCTTGCAAGCCGGCGCCGCGGCCGAGCTGACCGACAAAATCACCTTTACCCGCCTGGACTTGAAGCGCAGCTTCGACCGGTTCAGCCAGCAGGAGTGGCTGCAACAGCAGAGCCTGGTGCTGGTGAACGGCAACCACTTCCGGGCCCGCCAGCAAATCGTGATTCTGGACCCATCTAAGCCCTTGGAAAAGAAGCTGGACCGCCTCACCGATGTGCAGCTGCTTCTGCTGCCCGAAGGCGTAACGGAACTGCCGGGCTACCTGCGCCAGCACCTGGGTGCCGCGGCCGTGCCCACCCTGCCCCTGCACGATACAGCCGCTATTGCTGCTGCGCTGCTCCGGCTGTGGCAGCGCCAGCAGCCGCGCCTGCGCGGTTTGGTGCTAGCCGGCGGCCAGAGCCAGCGCATGGGCCAGGACAAGGGCCGCCTCGCCTACCATGGCCAGGAGCAGCGCGCCCACTCCGCCGCCCTGTTGGCCCAGTTCTGCGGGGGCGACGTGCTGGTATCGTGCCGCGCCGAGCAAGCCGCTGAGTTGGAGGCCACTGGCTTGCGGCCCCTGCCCGATACGTTTCTGGGCCTGGGCCCGCTGAGCGGTTTGCTCTCGGCTTTCCAGCTCGACCCCGACGCGGCTTGGCTGGTGGTGGCCTGCGACCTGCCTTTTCTGTCGGAAGCCACGCTGCGCCACCTGGTGCAGCACCGCCACCCCGGCCGCATGGCCACGGCCTTCCGAAGCCCCGAAAACGAGTGGCCCGAGCCGCTGATTACCATCTGGGAGCCCCGCAGCTACGGCACGCTGCTGCGCTTTCTGAGCCTGGGCTACTCCTGCCCCCGCAAAGCCCTCATCAACTCCGACATCGAGCTGCTGCCCCCGCCCGCCCCGGAGGAGCTGCGCAACATCAACACCCCCGAAGAAGCCGAGCAGGCCCGGCGGGAGTTGGGGCCTCACCCCCCGACCCCCTCTCCCGTGGAGAGGGGGAGCCTGACGTAAGTTGTTCCGCGCCGCTGCGTCGGCTGAGGGCCTCCGCAACGGCTTACCAATCCTATTATCTAATAGCACAAGGCACCACTAAAGCTGCATAGTGGCGCTTACTTAGTGGTAGCCGTTCTGGAGGCGGGAGCCGACAGGGCGGCGCAGAACGTCTGTCTTCTGGCTCCCCCTCTCCGCGGGAGAGGGGGTCGGGGGGTGAGGCTACCCCCCAATCGTGGACATGGACTCGAAGCTGAGCTGATGCAGGGGGCGGCGCTGTTCGGCCTCGAAACCGTCGGCGGCGCGGTGGCGGAAGGCGCTGGTAAGGGCCTCGACGATAAGCTCGTCGGGGGCACCGGAGCGGAGCAGGGCCCGCACGTCGAGCACGCCCTGGTCGTAGAGGCAGGTCTTGAGGCCGCCCTCGGCCGTGAGCCGGATGCGGTTGCAGGTGCCGCAGAACGTGCGCGAGTAGGCGGCAATAATGCCGATGCGGCCCAGGTGGCCGACTACGCTGAACTCGGAAGCCGTAGCACCGGCCGGTACGGGCACGGGCAGCAACGGCCCCAGGTGCTGCTCCAGATGCTCCCGGATGCGACGGTAGTTCCACGGAATAGCCGTGGGCGCGGCGTGGCTGCCGCCGTTGAAGGGCATTTCCTCGATGAAGCGCACTTCCACGGGCAGGTCGCGCGTCAACTCGGCCAGGGGCACCAGGTCCTCGGTGTTCTGCCCGTCCATCACTACGGCGTTGATTTTCACCTGAATACCCGTTGCCAGCAGGGCGTAGAACGTGTCGAGCACCCGCGGCAGCTCGTCGCGGCGGGTGATGCGGTGGAAGCGGGTGCGGTCCAGCGTGTCGAGGCTGAGGTTGACGCTGCGTACGCCCAGGCGGGCCAGCTCGGGCACGTGCGGGGCCGTGAGCACGCCGTTGGTGGTCAGGCTCAGGTCGGTGAGGCCGGGCAGGGCAGCCAGGCGGGCCATGAAGGGCACCAAGTCGCGGCGCACGAATGGCTCGCCGCCGGTGAGGCGTACTTTGCGCACCCCCAGGCCGGTGAGCAGACGCACCAGCCGCTCCATTTCCTCGTAGGTAAGCAGCTCCCGCTTGGGCAGGTACTGAATGCCTTCCTCGGGCATGCAGTAAAAGCACCGCAGGTTGCAGCGGTCCGTCACGGCTAGGCGCAGGTATTCCAGCGGCCGGCCGTGGTTGTCGTACAAAACAGATGGAGCACTACCCAACATACACAAACAAGATAAGGCCCGTCGGCCGTGTGCCCCTCCCGCACCATCTGGGCCACCGCCACCTAACGCGCAGATAGCCATTTAGGTTTGAAGTGCGTACTAATGTCGTTTAACTGCTTGAATGATGAACCTGAAAATAGCCCTTTTTGGCATTTCAAAAGAAATTGTGGGCCAGCCCACGCTGCACATAACCGCCGACGAAGGCGTGTCGGTGCAGGGGCTGCTGGCGCAGCTGCGCGCCCAATACCCGGCTCTGATCCAGCTTTCCAGCCTCGCCGTGGCCGTCAACAACGAATACGCCGAGGAAGCGCAGCGCCTGCAAGCCCATGATGAAATTGCCCTGATTCCACCCGTCAGCGGGGGGTAAGCCTGCCTGGCTTAGCTGGTGGGTACTGTACTGGCGCGAGGTTAGCGCAGCGTACCTCGTGCCTGAGCATGAGGTGGAGGCTGCGCCTCCACTGCCGCGCCAGCGGCAAGCCGGTACCGGGCCGTGCTGGCGCGTAGGTCGTTCTGGCGGGGGAGGCACAGCCTCCCGGCATGGTCGGCACGAGGTACGCTGCGCTAACCTCGCGCCAGCTAAGCGTCAGCTAAGCCAGGGCTAACCTCGCGCCAGCTAAGCCCGGCAGGGCTACCCATATTTTCTTTCTCATATGCATATCGAACTTACCGACCAGCCCATCGACGTGGCCGCCGTGCTGGAGCGGGTGCAGGCCGACGGGGCCGGGGCCGTGAACAGCTTCATCGGCACGGTCCGCAACCGAAGCACGGGCCGGCGGGTGGTGCGCCTCGAATATGAGGCCTACGACAGCATGGCCTTGCACCAGCTGCGCCGCGTGGCTGAGCAAGCCGTGCAGCAGTGGCCCATGCTGGAGAAGGTGGCCGTGGTGCACCGCAAAGGCACCCTGTTCATCGGCGACGTGGCCGTGGTGGTGGCCGTTTCGACCCCACACCGGGCCGAGTCGTTTGCCGCTTGCCAGTACATCATCGACACCCTGAAGCAGGTGGTGCCCATCTGGAAGAAGGAGTTTTATGAAGACGGCAGCGTGTGGGTGGCCGCTCACCCGTAGACGCCGGTTTTGCTTTGCCGCCGGGGTGGGTTTGGCTTGCTTAGCCGGGCCAGCCGCTAAAACCTTTCCGCTGGATACCCGCTGGCGTTGGCCTCGTATCTTCCGGCCATGATTCCGCTGATTGCCTTTACGCCGCGGCTGACGCTAATAGCCGCCAGCCGGGCCCTGCTCACGGCCGAGCTTTCCAAGCCGCGCTACTTCCCCATGCTGCTGGGTGCTGCCCTGCCCACCGACTGGCCCCCCGGCGAGTACGATGAGGAGGCCATGCGCTTCTTTCTGGCCCAGCTCACGGCTGGGGGCCGCCACGCAGCCGGGTGGTACGGGTGGTATGCCATTCTGCGGGCCGGTGCCGAGGCGCCCGTCAACACGCTGGTGGCAGCCGGCGGCTTCTTCGGCCCACCCGACGCCGAGGGCACTGCCGAAATTGGGTACTCGGTAGCGGCCGATTGGCGCGGGCGGGGCCTGGCGACGGAGCTGGTGGCTGGCTTGGTGCGCCACGCCGCCGAGACAGGCCTGGTCCGCCGCCTGTACGCCCACACCTCCGCCGACAACCCCGCCTCTCACCGGGTGCTGCTGCGCAACGACTTCACCGAGGCCCCGATTCGGGCCGAAGATGGGCGGTTGCGGTTCGTGCGCTCCGTCGTTCCCACTCCGGCCCAGTCGTAACCAGTTTTGCTGACCACTGGCGCCGGGTTGTCGGGCTGCTTAAAAGACGAAGAGCATGTTCATAAAGCACGTTTGTATATGCTAGACGCAGCCGAGCCACAGGAACGTGTCGCCAAGCATCCGGCGTGCTAACGCATAAGTACTGTTGTCATGCTGAGCGCAGCCGAAGCATCTCTCCCGCTTCGTTGAGCAAGCGTTAAGAGTTAGCCAGCAGTAGAGATGCTTCGGCTGCGCTCAGCATGACGGTTTACTTCTCACCTTTCACATCTACCCAATGTCTCTCCCCTTTCAAGGCCTGCGCACGGTGGTATATCCCGTTGGTGACCTGGCGCGGGCCAAAGCTTGGTACAGCCGCGCGCTGGCAATTGAGCCGTATTTTGACGAGCCTTTTTACGTGGGCTTCAACGTCGGCGGCTTCGAGCTGGGCCTCGACCCGCACGCTCCGGTGGCCGGGCAGTGCGGGCCCGTAGCCTACTGGGGCGTGCCCGATGCCGACGCGGCCCTGGAGCGGCTCGTGGGCTTGGGGGCTCACCGCCACGAAGCCGTGCGCGACGTGGGCGGCGGCATCCGGGTGGGCACGGTGCAGGACCCGTTCGGCAATTTGCTGGGCGTCATCCAGAATCCACATTTTCAGGTGTCGTAGCGGCCAGCCCGCGCGCTGGGCCGTACTTTAGCCGGCTCATTTTCTGCCTTATCCATGTCTGCTCCCACGGCCCCGCTTGCTTACCGCCCCGAGCTGAACGGCGTGCGGGCCTTGGCTGTGGGTGTGGTGGTGTTTCAGCACTGGGCTACGCCGCCGGTGATGCTGGGCGAAATGGGCCGGCTGGTGTTTTTCGTGCTTAGTGGCTACCTGATTTCGGGCATCGTCTGGAAGCAGCAGGTGTATCCGGGCGCGCCGGGGCCGTGGCGGCAGCGCCTGGGCGTGTTCTACCTGCGCCGGGTGCTGCGGATTTTGCCGCCTTACTACTGCGCTCTGGCACTGAGTGCCTTGCTGCCCCTGGCTACCGTTCGGGAATATCCGCTGTGGTTTGTGCTGCCGGGAGCCAACCAGCTCTTTTACCGCCTCCAGCAGTGGGGCGAAGGGTGCGGCCACCTGTGGACCCTGGCCGTGGATGAGCAATTCTACCTGCTGTGGCCTTTTCTGCTGGCCCTGATCGGCCGGCGGGTCGGGTGGCTGCTGGCCCTGGGTGCGGCCGGCTTGCTGTTCCGGGTGGCGTGGAGCCTGCTCGTGACGCCGGGCTTTGTGCTGGTGCTGCTGCCGTCCTCCCTCGACCTGTTTGCGGCCGGCACCCTGCTGCGGCTGTTTGAAGGCGCGGCGTGGCTGCCGCGCTGGGCCCAAGGCCGCGCCGTGTTGCTGGCCTGGGGTGCGTGGTGGGCGCTGTGGGTGCTGCTGCACCACGGTGCGGTGGCGGGCGGCAGCACCCTCTGGCTTCTGCTGTTCCCGACGGTGGGCGCCGGAGCCGCTTTCCTCACGCTGGGGTGGCTGCTGCACCACCCGCAGCAGGTGCGCCGGCTGGGGCTGCTGCACCCGGCCCTGCACTGGCTGGGCCAGCGCAGCTTTGGGCTCTACCTCTACCACCTGCTGCTGCCGGTGCTCTACCAGCGGGCAGTGTTTAAGCTCTTCGCCGCCGACTCGGCCTGGCGCGACATCCTCCTGGAACCCGTGCCCACAGTGCTCGTGCTCAGCCCCTTGCTTCTGCTGCTTAGCGCCGCCTCCTGGCGGTTTATCGAAGAGCCCCTGGACCGACTCAAGCGGCATTTGCCGTATGCGCCAGCCGCTACGCCCGCCGTGGCGGGCACCTAGAGGGGCTTCGGAAGTGCTGGTAGGAAGGCGCGCACTTTGGCTGCACCTTCTCTCTGGCTTGCGTATTATAATTCGCGCTAATAGACTGTAGGCCAGTTCTTCAGTACGATGCTAACCCCACCCCTGTCCTACCTCGCCTGATGTGCGACATTCTCCAGCAAGAGGCTCCCGCTGGTGCGTCTCTGCATCGTGCCCTGCTCCGGTTAAGCGGAAGCTTCACGGGCGGCGCCCAAGGCGGCCAGGGTCAGGGGGCCTTCCGACACGTAGCGCAGCTGCGCATCCAGGCCCACATCGTGCAGGTCCTGGAGCAGGCCTTCGCCGGCAGCTTCGGGCGTGTACACGTTGGTAGTGGTGGTGATGAGCGTAACGGGCTTGCCGGGCAGGGCCACGAGAGTGGAGCGACGGTCTATTTCGGGCGGGAAGACGGAGGCGTACAGGATAAGCCGTTCGTAGTCGATGCGGCCCCCGGCCAGCCAGCGGCACGCCGCAGCAGCGCCCTGGCCGTAGCCCAGCACCGTTACGGGCACCCCGGCCGGGCATTGGGCCAGCACCTGCTCGGCCAGGGCATCAAGGTAGGCGGTTAGGTCGGCTAGGTCGGGCAGCAGGGAGCCAGGCGCAAACCAGGTGGCCGCCGTAGCCAGGGGCTCGGCGGCCGTGGGCGCCACGGGGTAGCGCGACAACGCTTCGGGCAGAATCAGCAGCCGCTCGGGTGTATCGAGGTTGACCAGCTGAGCGGCAAACTCCGGTAGCAGCTGACTTTCGCCGTGCAGGCAAAACCACACGTGCTGCACCTGCGGGCCGGCTTCACCCAGGCTGATGTAGCGGGCCGTGCGGGTAGTAGAAAAGGAATTCAGGACCATATCAAGCGGAAAGGGCAAACAACACTGCGCCTATACGCAAGCCATGGGGAATGGTCGGGCTGAGCCGCGCCGCGGGCCGGCCAAGATGCCAGGCAGCAAAGCCCGAACGGTCTTTTAATCAGCCACATTGGCAAGCAAGAAGGCGGCTGCATGGCCCAAAAGACGACACTCTGTCTTACTGCGTGCTTCAGGGACCATCTATGTGTGTTGGTACACCGTTTGACTATAGCCCGGTACACACTTAGAGAGTAACAGAGCTTCACCATGAATCTTATCAGCAAAGACTTCATTCGCAACATCGTCCCGCAACTCAACCTGCTCAACACGCTGGGCGGGGGCGTTGCGCAGGCGGCCATGCGGGTGGACAAGCGCGAGAAGGGCGTGGTCGTGCGGGTGGCTGTGCCATCGGTGCGCCCCGAGAACTTCCACGTGGTGCTGGCCAACAACGTGCTGACCGTGTACGCCGAGTACCGCCACTCGCCGGAAGATACCGTGTCGGCGCCGCTGTTTAGCCGGGTGCTCACCCTGCCCTCCAACCTCGACCTGAGCCGCATCGACGCGGTGTTTGAGGGCCAGGAGCTGCACGTGCGCATTCCGTACCGCAACACCACCGACACGCCCCGCGAAATCAACATCAAGCAGCGCTAAGCCAAACTCGTTAGCTGCGCATAACGCCGGGACCGACCGGCACCATGGTTTCACCAGCCACTGCCTTCCGCAGTGGCTTTTTTGTTTTTCCTAGCGCCTACCTACGGATAAAAAAGCGGCCAGAGTAGCAGAAACCCCGTGAGCAAGGACAGGTAAAACCAGCCCATGAGCTGCCCCCGGTAGCGCCGGGGCATTCGGTTGCTCAGCACCAGCACGGCCACTACCACCAACGTTAGGTGCAGCAGCAGAAATACCACCGTCTTCACCCAGTTGCTGACAATGGTGTTTTCGGGCTGAAACTGGTTGTCCATGCCCAGCCCGGAGGTAGCGAAGCGCAGCAGCTGAAACGCCGCGGCCTCAAACAGCACAAACAACCCAAACCCCACCAGCAACGCCAGCGGCCCTGATTTCTGCGAAACGTCAGCCATGCGGTAGGAACTTAGGGACTTGGGGGCTTAGGAGCTTAGAAATGAAGCTGTTTAAGAAGTCATAGCCCGTCATGCTGAGCCTATCGAAGCATCTCTCCCGCTTCGTTGAGCAAGCGTTAAGAGTTAGTCAGAGGTAGAGATGCTTCGGCAAGCTCAGCATGACGGGCTGGTGGATTTTGGCGACTTCCTAAACAGCTTCAATGTAAAAATACGGGTGGTCAACTTTCTTGTGACGTCTACTTGCGCATTGAGGCGTGACGGTGTGTAGCAGAACATCATCTAAGCCCCTAAGACCCCAAGACCCTAAGTCCCTAATACCTCCGCCGTGCGGGTGCGGATGTAGAGTTCTTCTACTTTCTCGCGGGCCCAGGGGGTGCGGCGCAGGAAGGTGAGGCTGGACTTGATGCTGGGGTTGACGGCGAAGCAGTTGATGCGGATGCGGCGGTCCAGCTCGGGCCAGCCGTACCGGGCCACCAGGTACTCCAGAATCTGGGCCAGCGTAACGCCATGCAGCTCCCGGATGAGATGGCCGGATTCGTCGCGGGCGTCGGGCAGGTCGGGGTAGTGCGGCATGGCGGGACAAGGTAAGTGGCTACTGCAAAGGTGCAAAAAGTGGGCGTTGGGTTGATTTGCGGGCGGCGCGGGCACCAGGACCGCCGGCTTCGGCGTTACCTTTGGCCCGCCACCCGCTATGACTACCACCACCCGTCGTCGTTCTTCCACTAGCCGCCGCGCCACCCCGTGGTGGCGGCGCCTGCTGCCGCTGGTGGCCTTGGTGCTGGTGGTAGGCAGCCTCGTGTTCTACGGCCGCTACCGGCGCCAGATCAACCGGTATGTGCGCCGCACCTACGCCACGCTTACCTACCGCTACCTTACCGGCCGCGAGAAAACGCCCCTGCTGCCCGGCTACTCCGTGCACGGCATCGACGTGTCGGCTTACCAGGGCCGCATCGACTGGCCGCTGGTGGCGGGGCACCGGGTGCGGTTTGCCTTTATCAAGGCTACTGAAGGCGTAACCCTGCGCGACCCGCGTTTCCGGCGCAACTGGCAGGGCGCGGGGGCGGCGGGCATCTACCGGGGCGCCTACCACTACTTTCAGCCCAACTATGACGGCGCCCGCCAGGCCAGCCTGTTCACGCGCACCGTGCCCCTGGGCCCCGGCGACCTGCCGCCCGTGCTCGACGTGGAGCACCCCGAGTTTCACGACGTAGCCGTGATGCGCCGCGGCGTGGCTACCTGGCTGCGGCTGGTGGAGCGGCACTACGGCGTGCGGCCCATTCTGTACTCCAACTACAGCTTCTACAAGCGCCACCTGGCCGGGCACTTCGACCAGTATCCGCTGTGGCTGGCCCACTACGAGGTGGAGCAGCCCACCCTGCCCCGCGACAAGTGGCTGATTTGGCAGCACTCCGACGAGGCCCACGTGCCCGGCATCCGCGGGGCCGTTGACTTCAACGTGTTTCAGGGTAACTTTCAGCGCCTGATGGCCCTGCGCATCCCGCCCCGCCCGGCCACGCCCTGACTTCCATGTGCTCTTCTCTCCCAGCCTCTGCCGGCCCGTTTCGGCGGCGTCTCTTCTGCTCCCGATTTTCTTTTTTGAACCTGTGGGGCACGCTGCTGGTGGGCCTGCTGCTGACTAGCTGCGCGGGCGGGGCGGGCACGTTTACGCAGTCGGGCAAGGCCTCGTACTACGCCGACAAGTTTAACGGCCGCAAAACGGCCAGCGGCACCGTGTACCGGCCCAACAAGCGCACCGCCGCTCACAATACGCTGCCGTTTGGCACGGTGGTGCGCGTCACGAACCCGCGCAACCGCCGCTCAGTCAAGGTCATCATCACCGACCGGGGGCCGCACGCCAAAGGCCGCGTCATCGACCTGAGCAAGAAAGCGGCCCGCAAAATCGGCATCATCGACGCCGGAGTAGCACCGGTAGAGCTGAAAGTTATCAGGCGCTGACTTGACATCAAGGCTGGCTTCTCCTGGCTGGTTTATTGCCGCGGCCCCAGCTTCCCTACCAATCGTAGCCGGGCATGAGCAGCAGAGCCGCGGCGGTGGCGGCCAGGGGCGGGTGCAGCTCCGGGGGCGCGGCGGGGGCCAGCCACACTGTGCCGCAGCCGAGCACTTCCACCGCGCCCAGCACGTGGCCCGCAGAGTTTAGGAACACGTAGCCGGTGGGCGTGGCCGACCGGAGCTGCACCCAGGCGCCGGGCACCGCCGCGTACTCGAACAGGGGCTGCACGTGCACCACGGTATCGGCGCCGCGGGTTAGCTGGCCGGCCACCCGGCGGCCCTGGGGGCTGAAGTCGGTGCGCAGCTGCAGAAGCCAGGGCAGTTGGGTTGGCTCTTGCAGCGTGCTGCGGTACACGGCGCGCAAGGTCTGGTACGTACCGTGCTCATCGGGGTCCTGCTGCCACGTCGAATCCACGCTCTGAACAAGCCAGGGGGCCGGGCTGCCCGCGGGCCGAAAGGCGAAGGAGAGCTTTTGCCGGGAACGGGCTTCGGTGTAGTCGACCCATACGCTGCCGGCCTCGTTGCTGCTCAGGCGCAGGTTGAGGCGGGCACCCCGGGACCGGCTGTGCCGCCAGCCCCGGCGCACATCGGTAATGGCAAAGTTGCCAAAGCGCAACTGCTGCCCGCCTTCGCCTCCGCGGTGTTTTTTTAGTTGCCAAGCCGGGGCGTTTTCCAAAGAAGCTGGCAGCGGTGCGCGCAGCGTGGTACACGCCACGCCGAAAACCAGGGCCACAGCGGCAGCCACGCGCCCCGGAAACTGACTGTTTTTCATCGGTTTGCCCACGGTACGGACAATGGAGGTGGAGACATGGGTGAAGGGCTCGGTAGAAGCCTGCCCAAACCTAGCCCCGACTGTGCAGGGCGCCCAACGGCCCTTTCCGGCTCCGGGGCGCGGCACTGCGAAAAACGCCGCTGCCCACCGCCGCCGCGCCGGCCGCTGGCGTGCCCGCCGCATTTTTTGCAACTTCCCGAACGGGTTGCCCGGTTTTTCGCGAAAACATGGCGCTGCGCCCGCCGCACTGTATGGCCTTTTCCAAAACAAGCTCTTCGCTTCCGTTGCAGACGCAGCTGTTTGCCGCCATTCGGGCGCAGGCCCCGGCTCACCTGTCCCTGGCCGATGAAATTGCCGACGTGCTGGGCCTCAGCACCGACAGCGCCTACCGCCGCCTGCGCGGCGAAACGGCCCTGAGCCTGGACGAAGCCGGCCGCCTGGCCCAGCACTTCAACATTGCCCTGCACGACCTGCTCGGGGGGCCTCGTTTCGCGGTGGCGTTTCAGCGGGTCAGCATCAACGCCCTGCCGCAGGGGCTGGCGGAGTACCTGGCCATTACCAGGGAGTATTTTGAACAGGCGGCCCGCGGCAAGGAAAAATTGGGGGCGTATGCTGCCAAGGACATTCCGGCCTTCTACCACTTTCTGTTTCCGGAGCTGGCCCGGTTCAAGCTGTTTTTCTGGCTGAAAACCATCAAGGCTGCCGAGGCCTACCAAAGCCTGTCCTTCGCCCCCCGCCACATCCCCGATGAGCTGGTGGCGGCTGGCGCGGCAGCCGCCCGGCAGTACCTGAGCCTGCCCCTCACCGAAATCTGGAACGACGAAACGGCTAACAGCACCCTGGGCCAAATCGAGTACTACCACCAGGCTGGCCTCTACGAGCAGCCCACCGACGCCCAGCGCCTGCTCGATGAGGTGGAGGCCCTGATTCGCCACATCCAGCATCAGGCGGTGCGGGGCGCCACCCTGCGCGACGGCGCCGAGCAGGCACCTTACCAGCTGTACTACAACGAAATCCTGCTCCTCGACAACACCATCTTCACCGTGGCCGACGGCCTGAGCCGGGTGCTGCTCACCTACAACGGCATGGACTACCTGCACACTTCCGACGCCGAATTTTGCGGGGAGGTGCAGCACTGGCTGCGGGTGCAAACCGAGAAATCAACCCTGATTAGCCGCGTCTCGGAAAAGGAGCGCAACCGGTTTTTCAACAAGATGTACGCCCGCATCGACGAACAGCGCCGCCGACTGCACTAAGCCAACTGCCCAGCAGGCGAATCGTAGCTACCGGGCACATCAACCCCATTCTCTTGCCATGCGCATCAAAAAGAAAGTACAGTGGGCAGCCCCGGCCAAAGCCGGCCGGTATGCGGCCCTGGACGCCTTTGTAAAAGCCGCCGAAGCCCAGGGCTGGACCGAAGCCGAAATCCAGTTTGTGATAGACGAAGTAGTAGACGCCCCCGACGATGCCGAGGGCCTAAACGTGCTGCTAGATTACACCCGCACTTCGTGAGGGGTGAGGAGGTGACAGGTGACAGGTGACAGGTAGACCGTCATGCTGAGCGCAGCCGGAGGCGAAGTCGAAGCATCTCTACCTCTGTCTAACTTCAATCGTGCAGACGAAGCGGGAGAGATGCTTCGACAAGCTCAGCAGGATGGTCTACCTGTCACCTGTCACCTCCTCACCCCATCACCATCTCCCCCCAAACGCCGCGCGGGACGGCCCGGCATTCGCAGCCGAACCGCCCCGCGGACAGGCAGAGAAAAGGCCAGGCGCCTACTTCTTTTTGATTTTCATTTTGCTTTTGCCCTTGCCGCCCTGCCGGGCCAGCTGAGCCAGGCTGTCCTGCTCGGCTTTCATGGCCATGGTGGTAAGGCGGCCGGTCAACGACACGTAGTCGCCTTCCTTGAGCATAACCGAGGTACCGTCGGCCATGGTTACGGTGCCGTCGGCCCCGATTTTGGTGCCGTTGACCAGGCTGGTTTCTGCGGTGAGCGGGGAGGTGTGGGCGTCGCGCGTCATCATCACTTTGCCTTCCTTCATCAGGAAACCATCCTTCATGGTTTCGCCCTTGATAACGACTTTCTGGCGGGGAGCCACGGGCTTGCGGGGCGGCAGCTTGGTTTGGGCCTGAGTAGTGAAGGCCGCGGCGCAGAGCAGTAGGGCTGCGGCCAGCGTCGGGTACAGTTTCATAACGTCGTGGAAATTTGGGGTGGGAGATGAAATCGAGCCGGTCGCCACTGGCCCGCCCTCAAGCTACAAACTGCTTGCCGATTTTCCAGCACCCAGGCCTCCACCCCGACAGCAACCCCGTGCGGTTTCGGTGCGTTTCACCAAGCTGCCGGCTCCCGCCGCGGAGCCTTCTTCGCGTTAACTTCCCAACGACGACGTGGAATACAAAGATTACTACCAGACCCTGGGCGTTGAGAAAAACGCCACCACCGACCAGATTAAGAAGGCCTACCGCAAGCTGGCCCGCCAGTACCACCCCGACGTCAACCCCAACAACCCGGAGGCGGAGCGCAAATTCAAGGAAATCAACGAGGCCCACGAGGTGCTCAGCGACGACGAGAAGCGCCGCAAGTACGACCAGCTGGGCGCCGACTGGCAGCGTTACCAGCAGGCCGGCGCCGGCAGCGCGGGCGGCCAGGGCTTCGACTGGTCCCAGTACGCCCAAGGTGGCTTCGGCGGCCGAGGCGGGGCCGATGACCCGTTCGGCGGGGCTGATTTCTCGGAGTTTTTCAGCTCGATGTTTGGCGGCATGGGTGGGGGCGGCGGGGGCCGCGCCCCCCGGCCCCGCGCCGGCCACGACTACCAGGCCGAGCTGGAGCTGACCTTGGAAGAAGCCTACCACGGCGGCCCCCGCACGCTCACCGTCAACGGCAAAAACCTGCGCATCACCATCCAGCCGGGCGTCGAGGACGGCCAGACCATCCGGCTGCGCGACCAGGGGGCGCCGGGCCAGAACGGCGGGCCGGCCGGCTCCCTCTACATCACCTTCCGCATCCTGCCCGACCCGCGCTACTCCCGCGACGGCGCCGACCTGACCATGGACGTGCCCGTGAGCATCTACACGGCCTTGCTGGGCGGCGAGCAGGTGGTAGAAACCCTGTCGGGGCCGGTCAAAATCACCATCAAGCCCGAAACCCAGAACGGCACCCGCCTGCGCCTGCGCGGCAAGGGCTTCCCGGTGTACCGCCAGCCCGGCCAGTTCGGCGACCTGTACCTGCGCCTCAACCTGACCCTACCCCAAAACCTGACCGAGCAGGAAAAAGACCTGTTCCGCCAGCTGGCAGCCCTGCGAAAATAAGTTGGCTTGTGGCTTTCGGGTTATGATTGATGGCTGTGGGTCAATTGCTTATATAGAATAGCTACTGCCAGCCCTATTTCGGCCCGACTTACGCCAAAGCCCCGAACTACTCACCAACCACCACCTACCATCCCAAACAGCTTACTATGTTTACCATCACCATCCACGAGTGCGCGGTGCGCTACGGCCTGACCGAAACCGACGTGCGCGAGTTTGTGGAGCTGGGCCTGCTGCAAGCCTCGCCCGATGCGCCCGACTCGCTGCTGGAGGAGCCCGACCAGCTGGCCCGCCTGGCTCGCCTGCACTACGACCTGGGCCTGAGCAAAGACAGCCTGGAAGTGGTGGTGGCCATGCGCCGGCACATGCTGCACTTGCAGCGGGAGCTGGCCCGGCAGCAGGCCCGGGTGCGGCAGCTGGAGCAGTTTCTGCGCGGTTCGGCACCGCTGCTGGACTTCGATTAAGGCCGCTACTGTCTTTTCTCTCTGCAATTTGGCATCAGTAGAGTACTATTCGGAACAACTCTTTGCTGAGGCCGGGGGTATAAGGGCCAGCCAGCCGAAGGGCGGGCATACCTGCGCACCTTTTTCCCTTTTCTATGCCAACACATTTTTCTCTCTCCAAAGCCGTAGTGCTGGGAGCGGCGGCCTGGGCCCTGGCGGCCCCCGACAGCCAGGCCCAAACCGCCGACCGCCGCACGGCTCTGAGCCTTCACGCCAGCGCGCTACAGTACAAAGGCAATTTAGGCTCCCAGTTTTATAAGAATGAAGGGGAGTTTGGCGCCGGCTTTTCGCTGGAACGCTATCTGTCACGAAGTCTTGACGTAGGCCTGTACTTCAACTATGGTGACCTGAAGTTCAACGCCCCCAACAACGCCCCGTATTTCGGCACTTACTTCGATGCCAACGTGGCCACGGCTAATGTAGGGCTCAAGCTTAAGCTGCTCAAGGAAACGTCGTTTATTCAGCCCTACCTGCTCATTGCGCCCGGCGTGGCCGTGACCAGCAGCGACGGCGTGGTAAACCAGAACAACCGCTCCCAGGCCTTCGACCTGAGCGAGACCTACTTCGACCTGCACGGGGCGGCGGGCATCAAGTTCCGGCTGTCGGATGCCGTGGGGCTGTTTGTGCAAACCGGCCAGCACTGGCCCGTAAACGCCAACTTCGACAATCTGCCTACCCGCGACGAAGACAACTGGGACGACCGGTTTTTGCAGCACTCGGCCGGCCTGACCGTGGGCCTGGGCAAAGCCAAGGACGAAGACAACGACGGCGTGCCCGACCGCAAAGACAAGTGCCCCGGCACGCCCGCCGGCGTGGGCGTCGACCTCACCGGCTGCCCCCTGGATGGGGACGGCGACGGGGTGCCCGACTACCAGGATAAGTGCCCCACCGAGAAAGGCTTGCCCGCCCTGCAAGGCTGCCCCGACCGGGACGGCGACGGCGTGCGGGACCTGGATGATGCCTGCCCCGACACGCCCGGCAAAGCCGAACTGCGTGGCTGCCCCGACGCCGACAACGACGGCGTAATCGACCAGAACGATAAGTGCCCCGACACGCCCGGCGGCGTGCAGGTAGACGCCAATGGCTGCCCCCTCGACGGTGACGGCGACGGGGTGCCCGACTACCAGGACCGTTGCCCCAGCCGCCCCGGCCCGGCCTCCAATAAAGGCTGCCCCGAGCTGAAGCTGGAAGAAAAGCAGCGCCTGCAGGAAGCCACCCGCTTTATCCAGTTCGAGTTCAACAAGGCTACGCTGAAGCCGACCTCGTTCCCGACCCTGGATGCGCTGGTGCAAATCATGAACAACTATCCGGACTACTTCCTCGGCATCTCGGCCCACGCCGACAGCAAGGGCGACGACGCCTACAACCTGCGCCTGTCGGATGAGCGGGCGGCGTCGGCCCGCGCCTACATGCTGCGCAAAGGCATCCCCGCCGACCGGATTGTGTCGCACGGCTACGGCGAAACCAAGCCCATTGCCGACAACGCCACCGAAGCCGGCCGCGCCCAGAACCGCCGCGTAGAGTTCGACGTGTACCTGCCCGGCGACCCCAACCCCGCCGAAACCAAGTACGGCCCGGCCCCGGAAATTCCGCCGGCTCCTGCCCAGGCGGCGCCCACTAAAAAGGCGGCGCCGGCCAAGAAGCCAGCACCCCGCCGCGCCGCCCCGCGCCGCCGGTAGCCTGAACAGCTGACAGGCAGTATGAAACGGCCCGCTCCGCAGGAGTGGGCCGTTTTTTGTAAGGGGCTCATCCTCTGCACCTACCTTGCACCCGGCCAGTGGCTTTGCCCGCTCCGGCATTCTGCTTTATCCTCAGCCGCCCTATGATTGACGACGAAAACGATGAGCCGTGGGGCTTTGGGTTTGACCCCGACGATGACGCCGACCTGCCCAACGAGGTGGAGTACCTCAAGCACCAGGCCTTGTTTACGAAAGCCCGGGAGCTGAGCGACCTGACCTACGCCTTCGTCAAGAGCCTGCCCGACGAAGACGACCTCCCCATGCCCATGCTGGGCGGGCTGATGCTGGAAAACGCCTACATGCTGGGCGCCAAGCTGGCTGCCTCGCGGGCCATACCGTACTACTCGCGGCGCATGGAGCTGGCCGTGCTCATCAAGCTGGCCGCCGAAGGCCTGCTCACCCAAACCAGCACCTGCAAGATGCTCGAAGTGGGCGCCCCCGAATACCTCCAGCTCCTCCGCCGCGAAATCGAGGAGTTCCGCCTGCTTTTTATTGCCTGGGTGCAGGACTTCGACCCCACCAACGACATCGAAGACGAATGGGGCTTGTTTGGGAGAGGCGCCGAGTAGCACCGGCCCGCAAAGCATCTACCCACGCCTCTTGCTTCGTTGAGGGGCGCTGTCATTCCGAGCCCAGCGAGGAATCTGGCCTGGCGTGCTGACGAAGGAAGCATTTTGCCCGCAGTAACTTCAATCGTTTGGCTCCCCCTCTCCCCCATGTCGCGCATCAAGCGAGGTAGGGACCGGGGGTGAGGCGCACGGCAGGGCTTTGAGAATTCGGGCGCTTTTAACCCTGGAGAGGACGGATTGCTTTGCTCTGCTCGCAATGACAACCTGCCCCTCACCACCTACACCCAATCCATAGCCAGCGCCAGCAGCATACCCAGCAGCGTGGCGGCCAGCTTGGGCAGGTTGAGGCGGTGCTCGGGGCTGGTTTCAAATAGGATGGTGGTGGATACGTGCAGGAAATTGCCGGCCACCAGGCCCAGCAAGGCCGCGTAGGCGCCACCTTGCAGCAGCTGCTCCAGCACCACGTAGTTGCTGACGATGACGCCCGCCGGTCCGGCCAGGGCAAACAGCACCAGGTAGGGCACGGCCCGTCCGAAGCTGCCCAGCCGCAGCAGCAGAGCCGCCATCAGGGCAAAGGCTGCCGGAATGTGGTGCAAGGCCACGCCCGCCACGATGGCGTAGAAATTCTGGCTGATGTTGCCGACGCCGGGCGCCTTCACCAGGATGCTGCCCTCCAGAAACGAGTGCACCACCAAGGAAAACAGCAGCAGAAACGGCACCTGCCCGGCGTGCTCGGTGTGGTGATGCACGTGTCCGTGCTCCACGCCCTGTGAAAACACCTCCAGCACCAGCTGCCCAAAAAAACCGGCCAGCACAAAGTACCCAATACGGTGCCCTGCCGGCGTAGCCAGCGCCTCTGGCAGCAGGTGCGTAATGGTAAGCGTAAACAAATACGCGCCGCTGAAGGCCAGCAGCGGCTTCAGCCACGTGGTGCGGGCCGTCGGCACCAGCCGGGTTAGCCAGCCGGCCCCCAGCACAGTGAAAAACAACGTCGAAACGGCAAACCACATGGGGAGTAGGGTCTTAGGGGCTTGGGGGGTGGGGAGGTAACAGGTGACAGGTGACAGGTGACAGGAGAAACGTCATGCTGAGCTGGCCGAAGCATCTCTACCGCTTCTTTTGCACGATTGAGTTAGCCAGAGGTAGAGATGCTTCGACTACGGCTCCGCCTTCGCTCAGCATGACGGTCTACCTGTCACCTGGTACTTGTCACCTGTTACCTCATCTCCCCATCACCCCATCACTTTTTCAATACAAAAATCATCCGGGGGCTGCGGGCTTCGTCGAAGGGGGCAAGGTGATAGTCGCCGAGCACTTCGCACAGGCGCAGGCCGGCCATTTGAAAGTACTCTTCAAACCGGGCTCGGCTTATGGCGCGCACCCGCTCCTCGTAGGCGTGTTCTTCGCCGTGCGCGTCGTGGAAGCGGATTTCCTTCACAATAAAGCCGTGGTGGAAGTGGCGCCGCAGCCGAAACTCTGTGCCATCCACCACTTTGGTTTCGTGCGCGACCAAGCTCTGGATGACCCGCGTGGTGTTCAGGAAGTCGATGACCATCTTGCCGCCCGGTTGCAGGGCCGCCGCCGCGTTGCGCAGGGCTACCACGTTTTCGGCTTCCTGCTCGAAGTAGCCGAAGCTGGTGAACAAGTTGAAAATGAAGTCGAACGGGCCGTAAGGCAGCGGCTCGCGCATGTCGTGCACGTAGAAGCGCAGGTGTTCGTGGGCGTGCTGCTGCGCCAACCGGATGCTCCGCGGCGACAAATCTACACCCGTTACATCGTAGCCCCGCTCGCTCAGGTATACGGCGTGGCGCCCCTTGCCGCAGGCCAGGTCCAGCAGCCGGGTGGTGGGCTTGGGGTGCAGGTGCAGCAGTAACTTATCCAGAAATGCCCGCGCCTCGGCGTGGTTTCGGTCTTGGTACAGCACGTGGTAGTACGGCGAGTCGAACCACGTGCTAAACCACTCGGCGGTTGGGGAATAGGGCATTCCGGGGAGAGATGAAATAAAACGGCAAAAGGGCGCCTGCACGCCCCCGCTGGCACCAACAAGCAGAAAAACCCGCCCTGCTCACCACCAGGTTGCGAGCAGGGCGGGCCACACCAGGTACCTCTACAGCCCGGCAGCAGGAGCCGCGGTTGTAGCGGCCGGATTAGGCTCTAGGTCCATTTCGCACACCGGGCACTTGCCGGGCTTGTTGCTGGCGCTGCCCTCGCAGCCCATGGGGCAGATATAGGCTGCCGTGGCTACGGCCGGCGTGGCGGCGCTGTCGGCGGCGGCGGCTGGCGCCGCCGTCTGGCTGGCCGGGCCGGTCTGCTCAGCCGGGCCCGACTGGCAGGCGGCAACCCCCAGCAGCAGAGCAGCCAGGCCAGCGTATAGTGATTTACGAAGCATACCCAGGCTTAGTGCTGAGGCTGCTCAGCGGCCGGAGCCGGCTGAGATTTTACTGCGTTTTGCACGGTGCCCGGCTGTTTGGTGCGGGCCGCCGTGGTGTCGTTGGCGCTACGGGCCGCCTCAGCCGACACTTCTTTCTTAGGCTCATCCAGCACCACACCCGAGCTGATGGGCGTGGCCACGGCCCCACCTTTTTCGTTGTGGGAAGCGGCGGCAGTGTGCTGGTCGAAGTTGTCGGAGGAGCGCGAGCCGGGCGCTACCATGTCCAGGGACACTTTTTTGTCCGGACGCCAGTCCGACGGTTCGCTGCTACAGGCGTTCAGGGCCAGGGTAGCCAGGGCCAGGGCGGAAAGCACGAGTTGCTTGGTCATAAAAAAGGGGCTGGTTTCAGCGTCAAGGTAAAATCAACTAAGTACGGGTTACTGGGCAGGAGCAGCCGCGCCGGGCAGCATGTTTTTGCGCCGCAGCATGGCATCGAACAGCTTCTGGTCGTTGGGCGAGTTGAAGATGCGGTCCGGCACTTGCAGGAAAATGGGCGTGTCGAAGTGGCGAGCCACCCAGCGGCGCCAGCCCTTCAGGTCCTGGGGCAGCTCGGGGGCGCGCAACGTCAGCAGGTAGCCGTCGGCGTCGCGCTTTACGTCGCCTATCATGTCCCAGGTTAGGCGCATGCCTTCTTTCTCGTTGCGGCGCAGCACAATCTGCTTGTTGTCGAACTCGTAGCCCAGCTTCTCAAACAGGGGCTTGCTCTGCTCCACCTGCGTGACGCCCGTAATCTGGGCCGAGCGGAACAACACGTACAAGATGGTCAGAACCAGGGCCGAGGCCAGCCACCACCACGACGGCCAGATGAGGGCCGGCAGCAGCCCCAGCACGAAGGGTACCAGGGCGTACCACCACTCCCGGCGCCACACGCGCCCCATAGCCAGGCGGGTGTAGGTGTCGGTATCGAGCTGGTGTTTTTTAGTGCGAATAGCCAGCGGCGAGGCGCCTTGCTGCACCTGCTGCCGGTAGCCGCCGCGTTGGTTGGGGAGTTGCATCTTTGGGGAATGAGTAAATGAGTGATTGAGCGAATGAGTGAAGTAGGGCTGTATCACAACCAAAGCAGATGAACAGTCACTCATTCACTCATCCGCTCATTCACTCATTAAGTTAGAAAGCTTTCAGGCTCATGTCGAGGCTGCGGATGGAGTGGGTCAGCGCCCCGACGGAAATGTAGTCGACGCCGGTGGTGGCTACGGCGGCAATGGTGTCTTCGGTGATGCCGCCGCTGGCCTCCAGGGGGTAGCGGCCGGCCACCAGGGCCACGGCCTCGCGCAGTTGGTCGGGGGCCATGTTGTCGAGCATAATTCGCTGGATGCCACCTACTTCCAGCACCTGCTGCACCTCGGCCAGGGTGCGGGTTTCCACCTCAATGGGCAGCTGCCGGCCGGTGCGGGCCAGGTAGGCGTGCGTCGCTTCAATGGCCTGCCGGATGCCGCCGGCATAGTCTACGTGGTTGTCCTTCAGAATAATCATGTCGAACAGCCCGTAGCGGTGGTTGACGCCGCCCCCGATGAGCACGGCCCACTTCTCGCAGAGGCGGAAGTTAGGCGTGGTTTTGCGAGTGTCAAGCAGGCGGGCGCGGGTGCCGGCCAGCAGGCTGGTGAGGTGGGCCGTGCGGGTGGCAATGCCGCTCATGCGCTGCATGCAGTTGAGCACCAGACGCTCAGCGGTCAGAATGCTCTGGGCCCGGCCCTCCACGGTAAAAGCTAGGTCGCCGGGCTGCACGCGGGCCCCGTCGGCGAGGCGCTGCTCCAGGCGCAGGTCGGCGTCTACTTCCCGGAAAATCAGGTGGGCCAGCTCCACGCCGGCCAGCACGCCGGTGTCTTTCACCAGCAGGTGGGCCCGATTGCGGGCCTCGGCCGGAATGGCCGCCTGCGCCGAATGGTCGCCGTCGCCGACGTCTTCGGCCAGGGCCGTGCGAATAAAGGTGGTAAGAGCTTCCGGGGTGAGGTAGGAGGGCGTTTGCACGGCGCAAAAATAGCAAAAACAGCCCGCTCCGTTGCCGCTTTTCCAGAATGCGGCCCCTAGGTCCCCCTGGCCACAAAAAAAGCGCCGCGGACTTTCGTTCGCGGCGCTTGCTCAGGGGTTGTGAGGAGTTAGTCCTCCTTGGTGAAGGCGATGGTGGAGATTTTCATGCTGCCATTCACCGCTTTCATCTTGACGAACATGCTGTAAGCACCGTTTTTGCCCTGGTACTTGCCCACGGCGTACGGCGTGCCTTCGTTGCTGCCGCCGTAGTGAATGAAGTCGAACGAAGCCGGCGAGTTTTTGGCGAAGAAGTCGCGCATTACAAACTCGGCCTGCGTGGAGCTGTAGCTTTGCTTGTCGCCGTCGAAGCTCAATTCGACAGAGGGGGCGAAAAAGTCGGCCAATTCCCGGGAGGAAGAAGCCCGGATGGCGTTACGCACTGGTACGAAAGCCTCACCTTGCGCCAGTGCGCCAACCGAGAAAAACAGGCTCCACACGAGGGTGAGAGCCAAAAAGAAGTTGCGTTTCATACTAGCGTAGAGAATTCGTCTTGCAGTTCGCGAAAACTATGCCAATGTGGCGTTTTCCGAGCAATGTAGACCGCGGCCACTCTGTGCCGGCCCCAAGGTAGGAAAATGCGGACGTTTCACGGGGCCCCGCGTATCTTTGCCCCCATGAATAGACAGGTATTGTTGGTGATTCTGGATGGGTGGGGTTTGGCGCAGAATAAAGAAGTGTCGGCCATCGACCAAGCGCGTACGCCCTTCGTGGACTCGTTGTTTCAACGCTACCCGCACAGCACCCTGCAAGCCTCGGGCGAAGCCGTGGGTTTGCCCGATGGGCAGATGGGCAACTCCGAAGTCGGCCACATGAACATCGGGGCGGGCCGGGTGGTGTACCAGGACCTGGTGCGCATCAACAAAGCCATCCGGGAGCGGAAGCTGGGCAGCATACCGGCCCTCACCAAAGCCTTCGACTATGCCCGCCGCAACGGCAAAGCCGTGCACCTGATGGGCCTGCTCTCCGATGGGGGCGTCCACTCCCACCTCGACCACCTGAAAGCCCTGTGCACCCTGGCCCACGATGCCGAGGTGCACAAAGTGTTTATTCACGCCTTCACCGATGGCCGCGACACCGACCCCAAGGGCGGCGTGAGCTACGTAAACGACCTGGAGCAGCACTTGCAGCACGGAGCCAGCGGCCGGATTGCCTCTATCGTGGGGCGCTACTACGCCATGGACCGCGACAACCGCTGGGAGCGGGTGAAAGTGGCCTACGACCTGCTGGTACACGGCAAGGGCACACCTTCGCAAAACCTGATTCAGAGCATGCTCGACTCCTACAAGGAGGGCGTAACCGACGAGTTTCTGAAGCCTATTGTGAAGGTGGGGGCCGATGGGCAGCCACTGGCTACGATTCAGGAGGGCGACGTGGTGCTGTGCTTCAACTTCCGCACCGACCGGGGCCGTGAAATCACCCAGGCCCTGACCCAGCAGGACTTCCACGCCTACCACATGCACCGGCTGAGCCTGCACTACCTGACCATGACCAACTACGACGCCACGTTTGTGGGCGTCACCCCGATTTTCGAGAAAGACAACCTCGACGAAACCCTGGGCGAAGTGCTGGCCCAGCACGGCCGCACCCAGATTCGCATTGCCGAAACCGAGAAGTACCCGCACGTGACGTTCTTCTTCTCGGGCGGCCGGGAGGTGGAGTTTGCCGGGGAGCGGCGCATTTTGCGGGCCTCGCCCAAGGTGGCTACCTACGACCTCCAGCCCGAAATGAGTGCCTACGAGCTGCGCGACGCCCTGGTACCGGAGCTGCAAGCCAAGTCGGCCGACTTTGTGGTGCTCAACTTCGCCAACCCCGATATGGTGGGCCACACGGGCGTGTTTGCGGCGGCGGTGAAGGCCGTGGAAACCGTGGACGCCTGCGCCCAGGCCGTGGTAGAAGCCGCCCTGGCCTCGGACTACGCCTGCATCATCATTGCTGACCACGGCAACGCCGACATGATGATAAACCCGGACGGCACGCCCAACACGGCCCACACCACCAACCTGGTGCCCTGCATCCTGGCCGATAACGCGTACTGCGGCACCCTGGCCGATGGCAAGCTGGGCGACATTGCGCCCACGGTGCTTCAGCTAATGGGCCTGCCCCAGCCCGCGGCTATGAGTGGCCAGAGCCTGCTGCGGCCCGAACCCGTGCTGCATGCGTAAGCTCGGCTGGGCTATAGGCGGACTACTGGCCCTGGTGGCCTGCTCCGAGCCGGCTGCGCCGGCTGCTGGCAGCAACCCGCGCCCCTTGCGCCAAGCGGGCTACTTTCCGATGCTCCGCTTCCTGGAGCAGCAAGCGGCTCTGCTGAACCGCCAGCGCCCCGCCGTGCAGAAGCAGGTAAGCCTATTCAACGGCCAGCAGGAAACCACCCGTCTCACCCCGCCGGACTGGACCAAGGAGCTGCAAATCTTCCAGCAGGCCGACATCAACAAGCCCGCCCTGCGCGGCCAGTACACCGTAGATTCGGCGGCTACTGCCGAAGGCCTGGTGCGCCGCACCTACCGCCGCCAGCCTACCACCGACCACCCCGTGCAGGAGTTGACCGTGCTGCTGCAAGGCTCCGCCGTGCGGGAGCTGACCGCCACCCTGCGCCAGGATAACCCCCTGGTGTACTCAGAGAAGCACTTCACGCTTCGCTGCCAGCCGGCAGGCCGCCTGCGAGAGTACGCCGTGCGCGGCGTGCAGAAGCTGGTACTCTTCGACTCGGTGCGGTACAACGTGCGGACCCAGGTGGAGTAGTCGGCTTCGAGCTCGACTTGCCTCCCGAACAAGAGGCCCCGTAGCCCTAGCGGGGCGAATTATCGGCAGTAGTTGATTGTTTTAAATTATATTTATTTACAGTATCAACAGCAATACCTGAGTTAATACTGTCATGACAAAAAAGATTGACTTTTACATCATATTTGTTCTTCTTTATTATGTATAAAGGACTATGTTTTATCTTTATCAATGTGTCGCCTAATGAGATGTTATTGCGAATCAGTATATAAAATCCTGCCATACCTCTGAATACTAATGATTTGTGACTGTTTGGATCTAATCCTTTAAGCTCTATTGCTCTGGAATCAGGACCCTTATCTACTACAATTATATTTGTTTCAACCCCAGAATAATCGTTAATAAAATCAGTACAGGAGGCATCACGTTCACATGATGATACCATTCCTGATATTATTAATAAGAACCATTTTTTCATACTGTATTTTTTTCATTTAGAATGCACATAATAGCGTGTGCCGTTCATCCAAAAGCCCGCCACTACTCCCCCATAAGCGTAGCCAGCACCCAGCGGCGGCCGCCGTGGTTGCGGTGCTCTCCCAGATAGATGCCCTGCCAGGTGCCCAGGGCCAGCTGCCCATTGCTGATGGGTACGCTCACGGCGTGGCCCAGCAGGCTGGCTTTGAGGTGGGCGGGCATATCGTCGGGGCCTTCCTGGGTGTGGCGGAAGTACGGGGCCTGCTCCGGCACCAGGCGGCTGAAAAACTGCTCGAAATCGTGGCGCACGGTGGGGTCAGCGTTTTCGTTGATGCTGAGGCTGGCCGAGGTATGCTGGATGAAAAAGTGCGCCGTGCCCACGCGCAGCTGTTCCAGCTCCGGCAGCTCGGCCACCAGCAAGTCGGTTATCAGATGAAAGCCCCGGCTCACTGCCGGCAGCCGCAGCCGTTTTTGAAGGAAAAGCATGATTGGGGTGATAAGGTAACGGGTGACAGGTGACAGGTGACAAGTGATAGGTAACAGGTAGAGCGTCATGCTGAGCGCAGCCGAAGCATCTCTCCCGCTGGCTAACTCTACTCGTTAGGACGAAGCGGGAGAGATGCTTCGGCTGCGTTCAGCATGACAATACCACTGCAACGTCAGCACGCGAGATGCTTCGACAGGCTCAGCATGACCGTTTACCTGTCACTTGTTACCCTTTACTTGTCACCTGTCACCCGTTACCCGTCACCTCATCACCAGACTCACGGATTCTTCCGCTCGTAGGCGCCCAGGTCGGGACGTTGGGCGTCGCGGGGGCGGAGGAGGAGGTCGGTGCGGAGGGTGGGGAGGGGCAGGCCCTGGTTGCTGGCCGGCGAGAGGGTGTCGAGCTGGTAGTCGAAGCCGCGGCCGCGGGGGCGCTGGGGCGTGCTCTTGAAGATGGAAGCCGTGGGGTTGAGTACGTTGCCATTGCCGGTGAGGGCCAGCGGGCCGGTCTGGGCGTACTTCTCAGTGCGCAGCAGCGTATTGCGGATACTGATGCCGCTGGCATACTGCTCGCCGTTTACCAACTCCAACTCATCCTTTTCCGAGCCCACCACAATGGAGTTGCGCATGGTCAGGCGCGGAGCTACTAGGGGGCCAGGCTGGCCATTGATTCTGATGCCGTTGGCCAGCAGCACCGAGGGCGTTTCGCGGCGGCCGGTGTAGTTGGCAATGGTGCAGTAGTCGAAGCTGTACTCGCCGCCCTGCACGGCCCACACGGCGTGCTCGGCGCAGTTGGTTAGCAGAGTGTTGCGCACCGCAAAGTCGCCGGAAATGCTCAGCAACGCCGCCCCGGCCAGGTTAACGCCTCCAGCCAAGGCAAAGGGCGCGCTGGAAATATTCTGAATCACGCAGTTTTCGACGCGCACCTGGGGGCGGGGCTGGCGGTTGCGCAGGTTCACGATAAACAGCGCGAACGAGGCATTTTTGATTTCGGCAAAGCGCACCACGTTTCCAGCGGAGCTGGGCCCAAACTGGATGCCGCCCCACTGCCCCGGCACATCGTTGTACTGCTCCTCTAGCCGGTCGCCCTGAAAGCGCACGAACTCGCGGCTGTCGGGCTTCAGCTCCCCCGTGGGCGCCAGCGTGGGGTTGACGAGCAGCCGGCCTCTCACCACCAGAAATGAGCCGGCGTGGGAGTAAACGCGCGTGCCGGCCTCGATGGTGAGCGTGCAGGCCGAGTCCACGAGCACCGAGTTGAAGATGACGTGGGGCTTGTCGTTGCGCCACACGACGTTGCAGGGCAGCACCTCCGAGTCGTGGAAGTAGGCGTTCTGGCCGTAGCCGAGCACCTTTACCTGCTGGTCGTTGCCGTTGGTGCGGAAGCGCAGGTCGTCTTCCACCAGAAAGGGCTTGCCGGCGGCGGGCGTGGGGTCGATGGTGGCCCGCACCAGCACCAGCAGACTGTCGCGCCCCCGAATTTCCACGTTGCGCGCTGCGGGGCCGGCGTCGCCGTTTACCAGCAGGCTGTAGGTCACGCCGGGGCGGCTTTGCAGGCTGATTTCCTCGACCCGCACGGCGCGGCGGTTGCGGTTGTACACCCACAGGCGCTTGGTCACGGTGCCCACCGTCACAAACACCGTATCGAACTTGACGGTATCGGAGGAGAATTCCAGCTTGGCGCTGCTGTCGGTGGTCAGCACGTCTTCCTTGGGCTCACAGCCAGGCAGGCTCAGTACGGCCGAAAGGAAGAGCAGCAGCGGGAGTAAAAAGCGCATGTGGCGTGTAGCAACTGTGGCGTAAGCTTCAGCTTGCGCCGTTCCGGGAGAAAGGCACACTGTACAGAAGTGTTTCTAAACGCAAACCGCTCCGCCTACAGTGTGGGAGGCAGAGCGGCTGGGGTATTTGTTTTGAGCGGCTGACGGCGCAACCGAAGGTCAGCGTAGCTAAGCTGAAGCTTGCGCCACAGTTGCTTATGCCACGCCTTCCTTCAACCGCTCGGCGCTTTCGGCAATGCGCAGCTGCTCCACGAAGTCGTCGATGTTGCCATCCATCACGGAGCTGAGGTTGTACACCGTGTAGCCGATGCGGTGGTCCGTTACGCGACCTTGGGGGTAGTTGTAGGTGCGGATTTTGTCGCTCCGGTCGCCGCTGCCAATCATGCTTTTGCGCTGGGCGCCTTCGGCCTCGTTTTTCTTGGCCAGTTCAATTTCGTAGAGACGGGAGCGAAGCACCTGCAAAGCCTTGTCGAAGTTTTTGAGCTGGGACTTCTGGTCCTGGCACTGGGCCACGATGCCGGTGGGCAAGTGGGTGAGGCGCACGGCCGAGTAGGTAGTATTCACCGACTGCCCGCCGGGGCCCGACGACATAAACAGGTCTTTGCGCACGTCGTTCATGTCGATTTCCACGTCCAGCTCCTCGGCTTCGGGCATTACCACCACCGAGGCCACGGAGGTGTGGATGCGGCCCTGGGTTTCGGTGGCCGGCACGCGCTGTACCCGGTGCACCCCGCTCTCAAACTTGAGCTTGCCGTACACGTCTTCGCCTTTCAGGGCCAGAATAATTTCCTTGTAACCGCCCGATGTGCCTTCGGTGGCGTCAATCAGGTCCATGCGCAAGCCTTGCTTTTCGGCGTAGCGCATGTACATGCGTTGCAGGTCGCCGGCGAAGATGGCCGCTTCGTCGCCGCCGGCCCCGGCCCTGATTTCCATGATAACGTCTTTGGAATCGTTGGGGTCCTTGGGAATCAGCAGCTCTTTGATGACGGCTTCCAGCCGCTCCTGCTCGGGGTAGAGGGTTTCCAGCTCGTCTTTCGCCATCTGGCGGAAGTCTTCGTCCTTCTCGGTGGCAATTACCTGCTTGGCGCTTTCAATATTGGCCAGCACGTTCTGGTAGGCCTTGTACTCGGTGACAATCTTGCCGAGGTCTTTATATTCTTTGTTCAGGGCCTTGAAGCGCTTCATGTCGCTCATGGCTTCGGGCTGCGTCAGCTGCTCGCCCACATCGTTGAAGCGCTCTTGGATGGCCTCTAATTTGTCCAGCATCTTGCCTTCAGAAAAATAGGATTAGGACGGCAAAGGTACGGAAACTATGCCGTGTGTGGATAAGGTGAAACCCGCTGGCGCAGAAGCCGCAAGCGGGTTTGGTCTGATCGGGAGCGTGTGGCTAGTAAACAGGCAAAACATCATACAGCAGCCCGTCATGCTTCATCTAGCGGCCGCCTGTCGAAGCATGACGGGCTGTTTATTACCCATCCACTCACCCTAAACCGGAAACGACGAAAAGCAGCCCGCCGCCAGATTATATTTCCTAAAGCGTACTTCGTTTCGAAAAATTTCTACTTTAGGCCGCTCAACCCCGCGCTCATGGCCTTGCCCCGTGCCTTCCATGCTGCTTACCACACCCTGTCCGTCGCGCCGCTGACGGGTACCGGAACACCCGTGACAACAACCCGCTAAGCGGGCCGCGGACTCCTCTTTCTCTTTTTCTTTAGAATCATTCGCCGCCCGCTTCGCCGGTTCGCCTCTCCCACAGAGGACCCGGAAGGAAGCGGGTTTTTCTTGTTCACGCTGAATCACAAACTATGCAGGTATTGAAATTCGGGGGCTCGTCGGTGGCGACGGCCGACTCTATGCGGCAGGTGCTGGACCTGATGGAAGCCGCGGCCCGGCAGCGCTCCACGGTAGTGGTGGTATCGGCGCTGGCCGGCATCACCGACCTGCTGATTGCGGCCGGTCGCCGCGCTGCTGCTACTGATGCTGGCTACCGGGAGCTGCTGCACGAGCTGGAGGAACGTCACCTGAATGTGGTGCGGCAGCTCCTGCCCATCACCGGGCAAAGCGCCGTGCTTAGCCTGGTCAAAACCCACTGCAACGAGCTGGAGGCCCTTTGCGACGGGGTGTTTGCCCTGGGCGAGCTGTCGGACCGCACCCTCGACCGGCTGGCCAGCTACGGGGAGCTGCTGTCGTCGCGGGTGGTGGCGGCGGGGCTGGCGGCCCGCGGCACGGCCCACCAGTGGCTCGACAGCCGCCAGCTCATCCGCACCGACGCCCGCTACGGCCGCGCCGCCGTAGACTTTGCCGCCACCAACCCGCTGATTCAAGCCGCCGTGAACGGGGCCGAGGTGGGGCTCTACGTGGCGCCGGGCTTTGTGGCGGCGGCCCCCGACGGCAGCACCACCACCCTGGGCCGCGGCGGCTCCGACTACTCGGCGGCCATCTTTGCCGGGGCCCTGGGTGCCGAGCGCCTGGAAATCTGGACCGACGTGAGCGGTATGATGACGGCCGACCCGCGCCTGGTGCGGGCGGCCCGACCCATTCCGCGCATTTCCTACCAGGAAGCCATGGAATTGTCGCACTTCGGGGCCAAGGTGCTGTACCCGCCCACCATTCAACCGGTGCGGCAGCGGGGCATTCCGCTCTGGATCAAAAACACGTTTGCACCCGCCGACGAAGGTACGCTGGTGGAGGTGGCGCCCCCGGCCAACCAGGCCACGGTGCGGGGGCTGTCGAGCATCGGGCCGGTGGCTTTGCTGCGGCTCGAAGGCAGCGGTATGGTGGGCGTGCCGGGCTTTTCGCGGCGGCTGTTTGCGGCCCTGGCTCGGCAGCAGGTCAATGTTATTCTTATCACCCAAAGCTCCTCGGAGCACTCCATTTCAGTGGCCGTGAGTGCCGAGCAGGCCGCCCGCGCCCAGCAGGCCGCCGACGCCGAGTTTGCCCCCGAAATTGCCGCTGGCCGCCTCGACCCACTCACCCGCGAAGACGACTTGGCTATTCTGGCCCTGGTGGGGGAGCAGATGAAAAACCACCCCGGCATCAGCGGGCGGCTGTTTGGGGCGCTGGGCCAGAACGGCGTCAACATCCGGGCCATTGCCCAGGGCTCCTCGGAGCAGAACATTTCGGCGGTGGTGCGCCAGCCCGACGTGCGCAAGGCCATCAACGTGCTGCACGAAACCTTCTTCGAGGCCACCACCCGGCAGGTGAACGTGGTGGTGGCCGGCGTGGGCAACGTGGGCCGCAAGCTGCTGGAGCAGCTGGCCCAGCAGCAAGCCTGGCTGCGCGAGAAGCTGCGCCTGAACCTGCGGGTGGTGGGCCTGGCCAACAGCCGGCAGTTTGTGCTCGACGAGGAAGGCCTGGACCTGACCAACTGGCCGGTGGCCCTGGCGGCCGGCCAGGACCGAGACCTGGATGCCCTCACCGAGCAGCTGCTGACCCTGAACCTGCGTAACACGGTGTTTGTGGACGTAACGGCCAGCCCGGAGGTGGCCGGAGTGTACGGGCAGCTGCTGGCCCGGAGCGTGGCGGTGGTGGCCTGCAACAAAGTGGCGGCCTCGGCCGAGTACCGCGACTACGCCCGGCTCAAGGCCCTGGCTCAGGAGTTTAACACCAGCTTTCTGTTTGAAACCAACGTGGGCGCGGGCCTGCCCGTCATCGGCACGCTCAACGACCTGCTGCGCAGCGGCGACGAGGTGCGGCGCCTGGAGGCGGTGCTGTCGGGCACGCTCAACTTCGTGTTCAACCACTACGACGGCACCCGGCCCTTCGCGGAGGTGGTGCGCCAGGCCCAGGCCGAGGGCTACACCGAACCCGACCCGCGCCTGGACCTGACCGGCGTAGACGTGGCCCGCAAGATTCTGATTCTGGCCCGCGAAGCCAGCTACGCCCTGGAAATGAGCGACGTGCACAACGAATCCTTCCTGCCCGCCGCCTGCCTGGAAGGCGACGTGCCCGCGTTCTATGAGCAGCTGGCCGCGCACGAACCTCACTTCCGGGCCCTCTACGATGCGGCAGCCGCCCAGGGCCAGAAGCTACGCTTTGTGGCGAGCTTCGCCGAAGGCCGGGCCCGCGTGGGCCTGCAAGCCCTGCCGCCCACCCACGACCTGTACGCCGTGCACGGCAAAGACAACGCCGTGCTGTTCTATACCAACCGCTACGCCGAGCAGCCCTTAGTCATCAAAGGAGCCGGCGCGGGCGCCGAGGTAACGGCCTCCGGCGTGTTTGCCGACGTGCTGCGGGCCGTGCCGTCCTGAATGTAACGCGAAGTTCCACTTCGCGAAGCGTCAGAACAACCGGCCCAGCATACACCAGACGACATCGTGCTAACCCCTTTCGCCAGTTCAAGTTTAGAAATTCATCTACCCGTCATGCTGAGCTTGCCGAAGCATCTCTACCGAGGGTAACTCTTATCATGTGCGGACGAAGCGGGAGAGATGCTTCGACTCCGCTCCGCTGCGCTCAGCATGACGGGCTATCGACTTCCTAAACAGCTTCTCCATCCACCAAGCCTATGACCTATTTATCCAGTCCGGTTACCGTGCTGGCCCCGGCTACCGTGGCCAATGTGGTGTGCGCGTTTGATGTGCTGGGCTTTGCCCTGGCCGAGCCCAACGACGTGATGCACTTGCGCCTGACCGAGCAGCCCGGCGTCACGATTATCAACGAAGACGACTTTGGCCTGCCCACCGAGCCCGGCCGCAATGTGGCTGGCGCGGCCCTGCTGGCTATGCTGCGGGCCGTGCCCGAGGCGCCCGGTGTGGAAGTGCGCATCCGGAAAACCATCCGGCCGGGCAGCGGCATCGGCAGCAGTGCCGCCAGCGCCGCCGGGGCCGTGGTGGGCCTAAACCATCTGTTGCACAACCAGTTCACAAAGGTTGAGTTGGTAGATTTTGCCATGGCCGGCGAAGAAGTAGCCTCCGGCGTACGCCACGCCGACAACCTGGCGCCGGGCATATACGGGGGCGTCACCCTCATCCGGGCCACGGTGCCCGCGCCCGACATCGTGCCCCTGGATGCCCCGCCCCTGTTCGTGACGGTGGTGCACCCACAGATTGAGGTAAAAACCTCCGACGCCCGCCAGATTCTGAAGCGGCAAGTGGCCCTGGGCGACGCTGTGCGGCAGTGGGCCAACGTGGGCGCCCTGGTGGCCGGCCTGCTTCAGCACGACTACGCCTTGATTGGCCGCTCCCTCGAAGACGTGATTGTGGAGCCGGTGCGCAGCATCCTGATTCCGGGCTTCCGGGAGGTGAAGGAGGGCAGCCGGGCGGCCGGGGCGCTGGGCGGTGGTATTTCGGGCTCGGGGCCATCGTTGTTTATGCTGAGCCAGGACGAAGCCACGGCCCGCGCCGTGCAGGCCGTTATGCAGGACACCTACCACCGCCTTGGCCTCGACTACCATACCTACCTGACCACCATCAACCCCACCGGCTGCCAGGTGCTGACGGATGAGCCGTTGACTACCTAACTCGCCGCATCATTCTAAGACACAGCCGCTGAATCTTTCCACGGTAGCACGAGCCATTTGCCGGGCCGTTCTGCTTGCCTAGCCCCACCCCCGGCCCACCGTTAGAGCTATTCCTAGTTTTCACAGAAAAACTGCTACATGCCTGCCGTTCTGCGGGCGTAGACTCTTCGGCTACCGCCAGACGAAAGATAAAGGATGACAGCACGTCAACTCACCACTTCACCACCCCACTACTCATGCGCTACTACAGCCTTAACCGCCAGTCCGAGCCGGTTGATTTTCGGGCGGCTACCGTAGCCGGGCAGGCGCCGGATGGCGGCCTGTACTTCCCGGAAACCGTTCCGCGCTTCCCGGCCGGGTTTGTGGAGCAGCTACCGACGCTGACGGCAGCAGAAGTGGCCTACACCGTGCTCCGGCCCTACGTGGGCACTACGATTCCCGAGGCTGAGCTGACCCGCATCTGCGCCGAAACCGTGGATTTCCCGCTGCCGGTGGTGGCTGTGACTGAGCAGATTAGCGCCCTGGAGCTGTTTCATGGGCCCACGCTGGCATTTAAGGATGTGGGGGCGCGGTTTATGAGCCGCTGCCTGGGCTACTTCTCTCGCCACGAAACGCGGCCCGTGACGGTGCTGGTGGCAACGTCCGGCGACACGGGCGGGGCCGTGGCCAGCGGGTTTCTGGGTGTGCCGGGCGTGGAGGTGGTCATTCTCTACCCCTCGGGCCGGGTAAGCCCGGTGCAGGAGCAGCAGCTTACGGCCCTGGGCCAGAACATCCGGGCCCTGGAAGTGCGCGGCAACTTCGACGACTGCCAGCGGCTGGTGAAGCAAGCCTTCCGCGACACCGACCTGCGGAACCGGCGCCGCCTCACGTCGGCCAACTCCATCAACGTGGCCCGCTGGTTGCCCCAGCAGGTGTACTACTGCCTGGGCGTAGCACCGGTGGCGGGCCCGCCACCGGTGGTGGCCGTGCCCAGCGGCAACTTCGGCAACCTGTGCGCTGGGCTGCTGGCCTACGTGTCGGGGCTGCCGGTAGGGCACTTCGTGGCGGCCTGCAACGCCAACGCCGCCGTGCCGGCTTACTTGACCTCGGGCGAGTACGCGGCCCGGCCCGCCGTGGCTACCCTGTCCAACGCCATGGACGTGGGCGACCCGAGCAACTTCGGGCGCCTGCTGGAGCTGTTCGGGCACGAGTACCCCGTGATTCGGGGGCTGCTGAGCGGGTGTTCGGTGTCGGATGCCGAGACGCAGGCCACTATTAGGGAGGTGCATGCCCGCACCGGCTACCTGCTCGACCCGCACGGGGCCGTGGCCTTTTTCGCTCTCGAAAACGCTTTGCGCACCCGGCCCGAGGCCCAGGGCCTATTTCTGGCCACGGCCCACCCGGTGAAGTTCCCGGAGGTGGTAGCCGCTGCTACCGGCCAGCCCGTGCCGGTGCCGGCCGAGTTGGGCGAGCTGTTGCGCCGCCCCAAGCACAGCACCCTGCTCGACCCCGACTACGAAGCCCTGCGGAGCGTCCTGCTGGCGTAGAGGTGGTTTACCGCAGTTAAGGAAGCTGATACACAACACCCTGGAACGTCCTGCTCTAGCTGGCGTCCGCGCAGCAGGACAGTCTTTCGACTTCTGAGCGGCTTCTAAAGAAAAGCTGCTTTTACTCGACGCTGGCAGCTTTGGGTAGTAGATTTAGGAAATAATTTTTTGTCAAACATCTTCGACGTGTGACAACAGTAGGCAGCAAAGTACTAGCTTACCTAGCAATTACTGCCCAGCCCCGCGGGCATCTGCCCCGGCGCTTCGGCACTTGCTAGCTGATAGATGTGTCCAGCCTAAGCCCGCTCAACCGCCCGAACAACACCCACCGCAAACCCGATTGGCTCACTATGCTGCCCTCTGACGACGCAAAGCTTTGGGACGATTTTCGGGGTGGAAACGAGCAGGCTTTCACGCGCATCTTTCTGACGCACTACGACGCCCTGTTCAGTTACGGCCTCAAGCTGGCCGCCGACGAGGAGCTGGTCAAGGACTGCATCCAGACCCTGTTTCAGAAGCTGTGGCGCCGCCGCGACGGGCTGGGGCCGGTGGCCCTCATCAAGCCTTACCTGTACAAAGCCCTGCGCCGCACCATCGGCGACGAAACCAAGCTGCTGCGCCGCCACCGCCTGCTGCTGCCCGCTTACTCCGACGAGTTCGACATCACCTACTCGCACGAGGATTTTCTGGTGGCCCAGCAGTATTCGCAGGAGCAGAGCGGCCGGCTGCTGGCCGTGCTCAACCGCTTGTCGCGGCGGCAGCGCGAAGCCATCTACCTCAAGTTTTTCGACGGGTTCAGCTACGAGAAAATCTCGGAAATCATGGGCCTGAACCTGCAATCGGTGCGCAACCTGGTACACCAGGCCCTGAAGGCCCTGAAAAAGGCGCTGCTTCTGTCGCTGCTGGTGCTGTACTATACCTGAGGGCGCCTAAAGGCTGTTTGCCAGCTTCCAAGCGCCCTCAACGGCAGCCAGGTTGTAGAGACGCGACCCTTCGCGTCTCGCGTTGAACGATAAGCGTTGAACGACGAGACGCGAAGGGTCGCGTCTCTACAACCGCTCCGACCTCTTACACAGTAGAGCCGTCATGAGCCGGGCTGATACGTGCGTATAGAGCCATTCACGCGCTATTTCTAGGTGAAAGCGGCAGCCGCCGAAAATATTTTTTGAAAGCACTGAGTATGAAAGTCGGCTGGCGCCGTGATGGGAGTGGAAGGCCTAATTCTTCCGGCCCGCGATGCTCGAAACCGACTACTCCCGCTATACTCCCGAGGACTTTGCCTTGGACGAATCGTTCCAGGCATTCGTATTCGATGAAGCCACGGCCGAAGCTGACTTCTGGCGGCAGTGGCTGGCCCTGCATCCTCACAAAGCCGACGACTGCCAAGCCGCCCGCGACCTGCTCCGGCTGCTGACGCCCAACCAGCGGGCCCTGGCCCCCGATGAAAAACAGCAGGAGCTGCGCAAGCTGCTACGCGCCATTCGTACGCCGCTGGCTCATCAGCCACCTGCCGTGCGCTGGCGGGGCTACCGCCGCGCCCGCCTGGTGCAGGTAGCTGCTGGGCTGGTGCTGCTGGTGCTGGCCGGGCTGGGCGGGTGGCTGTGGCAGCGCAACCTGCTGCATGCTCCGGCCACCGAGTACGCCACCGGCTACGGGCAGCAGCGCCAGCTCACCCTACCCGACGGCTCCACGGTGGTGCTCAATGCCAACTCCACGCTGCGCACTACCAGCTGGAACGAAGGCGGCCCCCGCGAGGTGTGGCTGAGCGGCGAGGCTTACTTCCACGTGGCCCGCAAGGCGCCGGCCTCCGCGCCCAGCATTGCGGGAGCGGCGGCGCCCGCCAAGTTTGTGGTGCACGCCGGCACCCTCGACGTAACGGTGCTGGGCACGCAGTTCAACGTCGTCAACCGCCGCGGCCAGACCAAGGTAGTACTTACCTCCGGCAAGGTGCAGGTAGACCTGCGCGCCGGCCAGCAGCCCCACCGGGTGCTGATGCGGCCGGGCCAGCTGGTAGAATCCTCGGCGGCTCGCCCCCAACTCCACTCCAGGGCCGTGAACCCGGCCCTGTACTCGTCCTGGACCCAAGGCCACCTGAGCTTCGATGGTCAGACCCTGGCCGAGGTGGTGCAAGTGCTGGAAGAGTCCTACGGCTTGCAGGTGGAAGTAACCGACCCCGCCCTGCTGCGCCAGCGCATTACCGGCTCCGTGCCCAATGCCAACGTGGAAGAGTTTCTCGATGCCCTGTCGAAAACCCTGGATGTGCGCGTGACCCGCACGGGCCAGCGCGTGCGCCTCGAACCTGCTCAGTAACCGGTTGCGCCCACCCTACCCTGGGCCCGGCCCCTTTGCCTTTTTCCCACTCCAACTCCCACAGTTCTGTATGTCAAACTTTACCCTTCCCCAGCGCTGGCCCCTGCTGCTGCTGGGCTGCGTAAGCGGAGCGGCCCAGGCCCAAACCGGGCTGGTGGCGGCCAATCAGTCTTACCAACCTTCCTCGCCCCGGGCGCACGCAGCCGCCAAACAACCCCTGGAAAGTGTGCTGCAGAACCTGAAGGCCACGCACGGCGTGTACTTTTTTTACCGGAGCCAGGTGGTAGAAGACAAGCTGGTAGATGCCAACCGGCCCGCTTTTGCCTCATTTCAGGAGGAGTTGAGCTACGTGCTGGCCCAGGCAAACCTGCAGTACGAGAAAACCCGTGACAACGTGTACGTGCTGACGCCCCGGCCGGCAGCCGAAGGCGCGGCCCCATCGGCAGGCTTGCCCGCGCAAACGATTGCAGCCGTCGTGGATGCCCCCATCAGCGGCCGCGTGACGGACCGCGCCACGGGCCAGGGTATTCCGGGCGTGACGGTGCTGGTGAAGGGCACGACTACGGGCGTCAGCACCAACGCCGACGGCACCTTTTCGCTGACCGTGCCCGACAACGCCACGCTGGTATTCTCGGGGGTGGGCTTTGTGAGCCAGGAAGTAGCCGTGGGCAGCCGCACCACCATCGACATCAGCCTGAGCACCGACACCAAGGCGCTGAGCGAAGTGGTGGTGGTGGGCTACGGCACCCAGGAGCGCCGCGACCTGACCGGCTCGGTGGCCTCGGTGAAGGGCAAGGACGTGGCCAACGTGCCCACGCCCACGTTTGAGTCGGCGTTGCAGGGCAAGATGGCGGGCGTGCAGGTGACGCAGGGCAGCGGGGTGGCCGGCTCCACGGCGGCCGTGCGCATCCGGGGCGTGGGCTCCCTGACGGCGGGCGGCGAGCCGCTGTACGTGGTAGATGGGGTGCCCATCGTTAATGAAGACAACAGTGCCCGCAACTTCCGCACGGCTTCCGTCACCAACGCCCTGGCCACCATCAACCCCAACGACATTGAGAGCATCGACGTGCTGAAGGATGCTGCGGCCACGGCCATTTACGGCTCGCGCGGGGCCAACGGGGTTATCATCATCACCACCAAAAGCGGCAAGCTGGGCAAGCCCCAGTTTCGGGTGGGCTACCAGGCGGGCATCTCCAACGCCACCGTCAAAACCGACCTGCTGAACGCTACCGAGTGGATAGACCTCTACAACGAAGCCTACCGCAACGACGGCGGCGTGGGCGAGGCGCCCCTGCCCCGCGGCCTTACCCGCGCCACCGCCGCCAACACCGACTGGCAGGACCTGACCACCCGCACGGGCTTCCAGCACCAGGCCGACGTGTCGTTTTCGCAGGGCACCGAGAAGCTGAAAAGCTACGTGGGCCTGAGCTACAACGACCAGAACAGCTACCTGGTAGGCAACTCCTACGAGCGGCTGAGCGGGCGCGTGAACCTGGACTTTACGCCCACCTCGCGGCTGAGCCTGGGGGTACGGGCCTCCTTTGCCCGCGGCATCAACGACCGGGTGCCCTCGGCCTGGGCCGGGGGCTGGGGCTGGGCCAACGGGCCGGCGCTGGTTATCTACCCCGTGCGCAACCCCGACGGCAGCTACTTCTTTCCTACCGACTTCGGCCCCAACCCCGTGGCCAAGCAGGAGAACTTCGAGTACCGCACCCAGGAGCTGCGCACCATCAGCAACGTGTACGCCGACTACGAAATCGTGAAGGGGCTGCGGGCCCGGCTGGAGGGTGGCCTCGACTACCTGGACCAGACCGAGGACCTGTTTGTGCGAGGGGTGCTGCGCGGCAACGGCCGCAACGAAGCCCAGTACCGCAAGCTCTGGACGCCTAACGTCAACATCAACGGCACGCTGACCTACGCCCGCCAGCTGGCCGAGGTGCACAACGTGGAGGTGCTGGTAGGCACCAACTACCAGCGGGCCGACACCTACTCGCGCGGCGTGTACTACGACCTGGGCGGCCTGGTGGAGCCCCTGCGCAAAGACGACCAGCTGCGCGACTCCCTGCTCACCAGCTCCCAGCTCCTGCGCGAACCGCTGCAGGCCTACAGCTTTACCTCCTACTTCAGCCGCCTCAACTACAAGCTCAAGGACCGTTACCTGGTGGGCGTGAGTGTGCGCGTGGACGGCTCCTCGCGTTTCGGGCGCAAGTACCGCTACGGTACGTTCCCGGCTTTCTCAGCCGGCTGGATTGTGACGGAGGAACCGTTTCTGAATGGCAATAACATCCTGAGCTTCCTGAAGCTGCGCGCCAGCTACGGCCTCACCGGCAACGCCAACATCGAAAACTACGGGCAGTACGGCTCCTTCTTTCCGCCGAGCGACAGCCGCAACTCCGCCAACTACAACGGGGAACTGGGCCTGGAGCGCCGCAGCTTTTCCAACGACCAGTTCCGGTGGGAAAACACGGCTCAAACCGACGTGGGCTTCGACTTTGCCCTGTTCAATAACCGCGTCAGCGGCACGTTCTCGGCCTACTATAAGAAGGGCACCGACCTGCTGATTCCCATTGCCCAGCCCATTTCTAGTGGGGTAGGCTCGGTGAACCTGAACATCGGCGAGGTAGAAAACAAGGGGCTGGAAATCACCCTGAACTCCCGCAACCTGGTGGGCGACTTTGCGTGGAACACCGACTTCAACATTGCCTTCAACCGCAACAAGGTGCTGGACATTGGCGGGCTGAGCCCTGACGTTATTCTGACCGACAACGAGGTGCGCACCATCGTGGGCTACCCCATCAGCACCTACTACCTGGCCCGCTATGTGGGCGTAGACCCGCAGGACGGCCTGCCCATCTACCTGGACCGGGAAGGCAACCAAACCAAAACCTACTCCACCGACCTGCGCGTGCCCCGCGGCTCGGGCGCCCCCGACTACACCGGCGGCCTCACCAACACCTTCACCTACAAGGGCTTCGACCTGAGCGCCCTGCTGAGCTTTTCGGTGGGCAGCGAAATCTACGACGACTCGCGCAAGCGCCAGGAGGGCACCATTGGGCTGGATGGGGGCTGGAACCAGCGGCGCAAGGTGCTGGAACGCTGGCAGCGCCCCGGCGACATCACCGACGTGCCCAAGCTCACGCTCAACCCCAGCCGGGGCGGCTACAACCCCGACACCAACTCCGACCGGTTCCTCTACGACGGCTCCTACCTGCGCCTGCGCCAGCTCACGTTCGGCTACACCTTCACGGGCGGGGCCTTGCAGGCGCTGCGCCTGAAGTCGGCGCGGCTGTACTTCCTGGCTACCAACGTCTTTCTGGTGACGGGCTACGACGGGGACCCGGAATTTTACCGTGACCAGTACGATGCCCAGGGCCGCAACCTGATTGGCGGCGCCACCTACCTGTTTCCGCCCCAGGCCCGCACCTTTACCATGGGCTTTAACATCGGTTTTTAATCCTAGCCGCACGCACGAACCGTCATGAAAAAGATATCCGTTTTGCTGACCCTGACCGCGCTGCTGGCCAGTACCGCCTGCGACGAGCTGGTTGATATCAAGCCCCAGAATGTAATACCGGAAGCCGAGGCGGTGAAAACCACGGCCGACTTGCAGAAGCTGCTCATCCGGGCGTACAGCGCGGCTCAGTCGGGCGCCTTGTACGGGGGCAACTTTGTGGCCTTCAGCGAGATGCTGGCCGACAATGCCACCGGCGCCAACAGCTTCGGCTTCAGTCAGATTCAGAGCTTCTCCTTCACCTTCTTCAACCCCGACGGGCGCAGCACCTGGACCGACGCCTACAACGTGGTCAACCTAGCCAATACCGCTATCGACCGGATGCCGGAGGTAAACGACGGCGACATTGCTGCCCAGCGGGACCGGCTGCGCGGAGAGGCCCTGTTTCTGCGGGCCGCTATGCACTTCGAGCTGGTGCGCTTTTTTGCCCTGCCCTACGGCGCCCGCCCCACCAACTCCCAGCCCGGCATTCCGCTGCGCCTGCAATCTGTGCAGGACGTGAACAACATTCAGAAGCTGCCCCGCGCCACGGTGCAGGAAGTGTATGCCCAGGTGCTCAAGGACTTCACGGAAGCGGCCAGCCTGCTGCCGGCCACCAACAGCGCGCGGGCTACCTCCTGGGCCGCCAAGGCCTACCTGGCGCGGGTATACTTCCAGATGAACGATTTCCAGAACGCCTACGCCCAGGCCAACGACGTGGTAAGCAACGGCTTGAGCGGTGCGGGTGCCCGGCTGGCCCTGAACGCCAGCGTGCTGAACCGCTACCGCACCAAAAACTCGCCGGAATCCATCTTCGAGATGCAAAGCACCAACTTTGACAACTCCAGCGGCGGCCTGGAAGGCTACTTCCGGCAAGCTGGCAACACGCCCCAGCTGTACGCCACCCCGGAGCTGGCCGCCCTGGCCCTGGCCGACCCCAACGACCAGCGCGGCCGGCTGCTCTACAACACCCGCGCCGTAGGCGCCAATCAGCGCACCTTTACCACGCGCTACGACCAGGTAAACCAGAATGCCCCGGTGCTGCACCTGGCCGAGCTGCTGCTCATCCGGGCCGAGTCGGCCGCCGAGCTGAACAACCTGACCACGGCCGCCGCCGACTTGCAACGAGTTCTGGACCGCGCCTACGGGGCCGGCAGGAAGACGGCGCCCACCGCCAAAGCTGACCTGCTGGCCCAGATACGCGCCGAGCGGCGCCTGGAAATGGCCTTCGAAAATAACCGCGTGCACGAGCTGAAGCGCCTGCGCCAGCCCGTGCGCGGCCTGCCCTGGGACTGCCCCAAGCTGCTGTTCTTCATCCCCGACGTGGAGATAAACGGCAACCCGGCCATCGAGCAGAACCAGTCGGCGGGGTGCTAATGCCGGCCTCTGCCGGGACGAAAAAGCTGTTCTTCACCAAAGAGCGGGGCGGAGGTGCCGCCGTCCGCCCCGCTCCCCGGCCGACGGTGGCAGCCGCCGGCTGGTCTGCCGTAGCGGCCTTGTACTCTCACCTTTTCCTTCCAGCCCTTCACCCGTGAAAACATTCCTGGCTTTCAATCAGCGCCGCGGGCGCGTAGCAAATCAGGCCGGTCAGCCGGCCAGCCACCCTTTTACCCTGCGGGCCCTACGCCTGCTGGTTTCGGCCGTGGGCGCCGCCAGCCTGCTGGCGGCCTGCGAAAACCCTGCCGTGGAAGCGCCTCAGCCCACTTCGGCGCCCGGTACGCAATTGGCCACCACCACCTTTTATAATCCGCTCCGGTCTGTTTTCTCCCCCGACCCGGACATGGAATATTACAACGGCAACTACTACCTCACCTTCACCAACGACGCCAACCTGGGCAGCATTGTGATTCGGAAGGCGGCCAGCATTACCGGTTTGGCCAATGCCGCCGACGTGACGGTGTGGACCGACAACACCCCCGCACGCACCACGAATATGTGGTCGCCCAGCCTGTTTCGCTACAACAGCCGCTGGTACATTTACTACACGGCCACGAACACCAGCGGCAACAACCACCGCATGTACGTGCTGGAGAGCAGCGGCGACGACCCCATGGGGCCCTACTCGTTTAAGGCCGAGCTGCGCCCTCCCAACAAGGCCGATGTTTCCAACATCGACGGCGTTGCCTTCGAGCGGGGAGGAAAGCTGTACCTGGTTTCGTCGGTGGAAAGCTCGCTGTGGATTATGCCCCTGAGCAACCCCTGGACCGTGAGCGGCAACGCCGTGCAGCTGTCGTATGGCAGAAGCGCCGGCACCACCTGGGACTCGTACTACAACGAAGCGCCGGCGGTTATCCAGCGCAACGGCAAAACCTACATTGCCTTCTCGGGGCAGCCGGCCCACTCGGCCAGCTACGCCATTGGCTTGCTCACCAACACCGATGGCAACCTGCTGAACGCCGGCTCCTGGAGCAAGAGCACCTCGCCCGTGCTGCAGCGCAACGACGCGGCCGGCGTGTACGGCCCCGGCTCCGGCGACTTCTTCAAGTCGCCGGACGGCACCCAGGACTGGATTGTGTATCACGGCAAAACCAACTCCGGCGAAACCCTCAATACGCGCACGGCCCGGGCCCAGCCCCTGACCTGGAACGGCGACACGCCCGTGTTTCCGGTGCCGGCCGCCCTGAGCACACCCATTGCCTTGCCCGCCGGTGACCCCGGCGACAACAACCTGCTTGCCAATCCCGATTTTGAAGCCAACGCCACAACTCCTACCAGCTGGAACACCTGGCCCGGCAGCCGCGGCACCGACGCCGACGCCGACTACGTGGAGGCCGGTGGCTACACGGGCAAAAACCGCCTCACCCACTACAAGGCCAGCGCCTACCAGGTGTATACCGACCAAAGCGTGAGCGTGGCCAATGGCACCTACACGGTGAAGGCCTGGGTGATAAGCGGCGGCGGGCAGCAGGACGCCTTCCTGAGCGTGAAAAACTACGGCGGCTCGGAGCTGAAGGCCAGCATCAAGGACGTGGCCGCGGGCTGGCCTAACTGGCGTGAGCTGACGATTTCCGGCGTCAACGTCACCAACGGCACTATTACGGTGGGCGTGTACTCCAACGCCAGCGCCGGCAACTGGCTGTCGGTTGATAACGTGCGCCTGTACCGCCAGTAGCCTCCCTCGCCTTGAAATGGCAGCCGGATTATCTTACCTGATTCTGAGAGTTTTACTGCGTGTATGAAAGCAAGCAACTGGCTGGTTACGCTACCGATAGTGCTGCTTAGTCAGGCCTCGGCGCCCAGCCTTGGCCCACCGGCCGACACGGCTCCGGCCGCCGGCCCCGCGGCCCCGCTTCCGCCCCAGACCACCGACCTGACCATCCGCTTTCAGCACGTAGAGCCCGTACTACATGATTCGCGCGTGGTGGCCCATTGGCCCCTGGACGAAGGCAGCGGCTACGAGGCCCTGGACCAGTCGGGCCGGGGCCACACGGCCTACCTTACCGGCACCACCTGGAACACCGACGACAGCGGCCTGACAGCCACCTTCCGGCGCCGGGGCAAACGCGGGGGCGCCATCTACCTCAACGGCACGCAGTGGCTGCAAGCCCAGGATGCGCCCGGCCTGAACCTAACTGGCCCGCTTACGGTGGCGGCGTGGCTGAACCCCGACGCCGACCCGGCTGCTTTGGGAGGGGTGGCTGTACTGGAGAAAAGCGCCGCGGGCAAAGGCTACCGGCTGAGCTGCGAGCCAAACGGCAGCCTGCGCCTGACGGTGTACGACGCCACCGGCCGTGCCCACACCGTGCAGAGCCGCCCCGGCCAGCTGGTGCGCGGGCAGTGGGCGCACGTGCTGGCCACCGCCGACCCGGCCTCGGGGCAGCTGCTGCTCTACCTCAACGGCCAGCCCAGCGGCCGGGCCAAGGAGCAGCCGTTTACCCTCGGCCCGGCTCCTGCTGACCTACGGCTGGGCCACTCGGCGGCCGGGACGGGCGGCTTCCGGGGCTGGCTCGATGAGGTGACCTTGCTCAGCCAGGCGGTGAGCGACGCCCAGGCCCGGCAGCTCTACGCCGTGGGCCTGCCCAAGCTCTACACCCAAACCCGCGAAACCGTGGACCCCGCCCGCACCGAGTGGACCGAGTTTAAGGGCAACCAGCCCGTGCCGCACCCGCTGGAAGACGACACGCGCCTGCTGCTGCGCTTCGATGGCAGCTTGGCCAGCTTGCAGAGGCAGGCTCCCACGAGCCCGGCCGGCGCGGAGGCGGCGGGGTTCGTGCCCGGCCAGTTCGGCGGGGCTTTTGATGCGGTTCGAAACACGAAAGGGCTGGTGTACGCCTCGCCGCTTACCGAGGCGGCGGGCACGGCCGAGGCGTGGTTTACGCCCGTGGTCAACCCGAAAGACCCAAGCCGGACGCGGAAGTACGTGCTGCTGCACGCCAGCGGCACCAACGCCGAACTCACCCTGGGCTCCGAAAACAAACGCTGGACGGCCACGCTCAGCCAGGCCGGCCAGCCGCCCGTAGTTGCGCAAAGCCCGGAGCAGCCGTTCCTCTACGGCCAACCGGTTCATTTGGCCATGGCCTGGGGCAACGGCTACCTGACGCTCTACCTAAACGGGGTGGAAGCCGACCGCCGCCCCCTGGCCCAGGCGCCCGTGCTCAACAAACACGTGGTACTTGGGGGCCAAGGCACCGCGGCGGCCCACGGCTACCTCGACGACGTGCGCCTGTCGGGCCGGGTGCGCGCGGCGCGCAGCATCTGCCCCCGCGGGCACCAGGACACCGAAGCGGCGGCCCTGGACCTGATGCAGGGTTTCGACTACGCGGCCGGAGAGCCGCTCTGGCACTGGCAGCCCGCCTCGAAAACGACCCGGTGGGCCTACGCCGCCAAAAGCTGGGAAGATGACGGCACCCGCCTCGGTGACTCCGGCGACTTGCGGCGGGGCCTGAAGCAGGGCACTTCCGCCGGCTTCCACGCCCTGTTTCACCCGGATGCTTACGGCCACGCCTCCTCTATCGAGGCCGGCGTGTCCTTCGAGGCGGTGGCCGATGGCTGGGCGGGCGTGTTTGTGCAAGCCGCCACGCCGGCGGCCGACCAACCATTTACCGGCTACACGTTTGCTCTCAACCCCGGCCAGAACCAGCTGCGGCTGGCCCGGATAGTGAATGGCGCGGCGGTAGCCAGCAAGGTGCTGCCGTATGATTTTCAGCTGAAACCCCGCCAGACCTACACGCTCACCCTCAGCTCGGTGGGCGGCGTGCTGCGGGGCTACCTCGACGGCCACAACCTGATTTCCCTGGCCGGCGCGGCGCCCGATGCCCGCGGCTTCGGCGGCCTGTTCACCGACAACACCCCGGCCTATTTCGACGACGTACACTTCTCGGCCCTGACCCCGGCCGTGGCCCAGTCGCGCAGCATTCAGCAGCGGTTTTTTACGGATGAGTCGCCCTTAGGCCTCCAGCCGGTGGCTAAAAATGGGAGCCTGAACGCGTTTCGGTGGAAGAAGCGCTATGGCTTGCTGCCCTGGCAGCGCACCTACCAAAGCCCCGAGCCGCCGGGCAACCTGTTCGGGCCCACCGACAGCGTGGCCCGGCCCAATGCCACCCAGTTCTGGCGCTCCGAAGACGCCGCCAACTCCGATGTGCTGGCCGTGGACGGGCGCGTGTTCTACTTCATGCGCGGCAACCCCGACCACCAGGGCCCCCACGGCGCGGCGGCCCTGGGCGTGCTCACCGCTGATGACCCGCTTTTCGACGGCCGTCACTTCCGGGACCTTAGTGCCGGCCTCACCGACCTCAGCCAGGCCCCCGCTCTGCTGCGCGGCCACCAAGACCGCAACGCCCGGTGCTCCGACGGCGGCCCCCGGGCGACCCGCCTGCAAGTCAACGACGAAGGGGCCGTGTACCAGAACGGCAAAATCCTGGTGTTTGCCCGCGAGTTTCGCAACGGCGTGCGGCCCTACCCGTGGTTTCGGCGGCTGATATACGGTGTGTTCGACGTGGCCACCCAGCGCTGGGACCAGAACGTGCCGCACCTGGTCAGCTGGTCGATGATGAGCCCCGACAGCTGCTACAGCCGCCACCGCGGCCTCGACGCCACGCCCGAGGTGGTGTCGCTGCGCGACCCGGTGACCGATGAGTACGTTATCTTCCTGTACCACCACAGCGCCCGGCCGGGCCCGCTGGGCGGTAGCACGCCTACCACCGAGATAAGCGGCCTGCGCTACGACGGCCGCACCGTGAGCCTGCACCCGGCCTACCCCTCGCGCAACAGCATTGTCAAGCACAACCAGGACAACATCTACGGCGAGCGAATCTTGTTCGACAACGGCATCTACTACCTCAACGTGAATGCCGACAGTGAAAAGCTGGTGGGCGACTGGCCCGACCGGTTCGAACTGTTTGCCGGCCTGCACCCCTACGACGGCCCCTGGACCGGCAGCGCCGACAACACCAACCCCGCCCGCCCCTACTTCAGCCGCGGCAACCGCTTCGACCCCGACAACGGCGCCATCTGGCAAGGCACCATGGTGAAGCGCCGCGGGCGGTACTACCTGTACTACGAGAACTTTCACGTAGTCAATGACTTGGAAACACCTTATGAGTTCTACGACCATAAGCATTCCGGCTCCCGCGTGGGCTTTGCTACGGGGAATTGAAGCACCCCACCCCAACTTTCCCTACCTTAAACTCTCACCCACGTTCCCACCGATGTCCTTTCGTCTCATCCACTATGTGCTGCCGCTGGCAGCGGCCCTGGTTTCGCTCCGGGGCGAATGTCAAACGGCCCCGGCCACGCCAGCGGCCACTCCGGGCGCCCGGCCGGAGGCATTTCGGCCCGGTGCTTTCCAGGCCCTGCCCCTGGGCGCGGTGAAGCCCGAAGGCTGGCTGAAGCGCCAGCTCGTCATCCAGGCCAACGGGCTGACCGGCCACCTCGAAGAGTTCTGGCCCGACCTGGGGCCGAACAGCGCCTGGCTCGGCGGCTCGGGCGAGGGCTGGGAGCGGGGCCCCTACTACCTCGACGGCCTGCTCCCGCTGGCTTACCTGCTCGATGACGCTCAGCTGAAAGCCAAAGCCCAGAAATGGGTAGACTGGACCCTGCAAAGCCAGCGCCCCGACGGCGGCATCGGGCCGGCCAAAAACCAGGACTGGTGGCCCAACATGCTCGTGCTCAAGAGCCTGATGCAGTACCAGGAGGCCACCGGCGACCAGCGCGTGGTGCCGTTCATGGAAAAATATTTCGCCTACCAGAACAGCCAGATGGACAAGATTCCGCTCAAGGAATGGGCCATCTTCCGCTGGGCCGAAGAGCTGCTGCCCATCCGCTGGACCTACCAGAAAACCAAGAACCCCCAGCTGCTGGAGCTGGCTAACAAGCTGGCCAAGCAGGGTTTCAACTGGGAGCAGGGCTTCGCCAAATTCCCTTTCACCGAAGCTACTAATTCCGAAGGCCTGGGCCTGGGCACCAACTACAACAACAACAACCTGGCCCTGCAAGCCCACGGCGTGAACAACGCCATGGCCCTGAAGATGCCCGTGCTCTGGGGCATGACCGGCGGCACCGAAGCCGACCGTAAAGCCATTTACCGCCAGCTCGAAACCCTGGACCAGTACCACGGCCTGCCCAACGGCATGTACAGCGGCGACGAGCACTTTGCCGGCCGCAACCCCAGCCAGGGCGTGGAGCTGTGCGCCGTGGTGGAAGCTCAGTTTTCCTACGAGCAGCTGCTGGCCCTGCTCGGCGACCCACTGTTTGGCGACCGGCTCGAAAAAATCACCTACAACGCCCTGCCCGCCACCTTCGATGCCACCATGTGGGCCCACCAGTACGACCAGCAGCCCAACCAGGTGCTGGTGAGCAAGGCCAAGCGGCAGTGGTCCACCAACGGCGACGAAAGCAACCTGTTCGGGCTGGAGCCGCACTTCGGCTGCTGCACGGCCAACATGCACCAGGGCTGGCCCAAGTTTGCCTCCCACCTCTGGATGGCCTCGCCCGACGGTGGCCTGGTAGCCGCCGCCTACGCCCCCAGCCGCCTCAGCGCCGCCGTGCGCGGAGGCGAGACGGTGACCATCCGCGAGGAAACCGAGTATCCTTTCCGCGAAACCATCCGGTTTGTGGTGGAGAAGCCGGCCAAAGCCGCTTTCCCGCTGCACCTGCGCATTCCGGCATGGGCCACCAAGGCGGCGGTAACGGTGAACGGCAAGCCCGCCGCTAAGGCGCCCCAGGCCGGCACCTTCTACGTGCTGGAGCAAGCCTGGAAGAAAGGCGACGTGGTGGAGCTGCGCCTGCCCATGGACGTGCGCGTGCTGCCCGGCTTCAACCAGTCGGTGTCGGTGGAGCGCGGGCCGCTGGTGTACGCCCTGAAGCTGAGCGAGCAGTGGACCAAGCTGCGCGACCGGCCCAACCAGGCCGACGACTACGAGGTGCGCGCCACCACGCCCTGGAACTACGGCCTGCTGCTGCCCACGGGCGGCGCCCCGGCATCGGCGTTTCAGGTGAAAGAGAAGCCGACTACGGGCGTGCTGTTTTCGCCGGAAGGCGCTCCTATCGAACTGCAAGTGAAAGGCATACGTCTGCCCGAATGGCAGCTGGTCAACAACTCGGCCGGCCCGCCGCCCGCCAGCCCCGTGGTCCAGCCCGCCGGCGCCAAGCCCGAGACGCTGACCTTGATTCCCTACGGCTCGGCCAAGCTGCGCGTCACCTCGTTTCCGGTGGTGCGGCCCTAGCTGCTTAGTTCCACCGCTGGCGCTCTACGGTAGCTACGCGGCACACCCTGCGGCGGCCGGGTGCCAGCGGTGGGCCTTATGTGCGCACATGTTATTGCGGGTTTTCGTCTTGCATCGGGCAGCCTTCGGGGCACGCCCGGCCTCCTGTCGTACTGCTCTATGGCACGCACCCGGATTTCGTTGGTGGACCTGGCCACCACTTTAGGCTTGGCCGTCTCCACGGTGTCGAGGGCACTGAGCGGCCACAGCAGCGTGAGCGAAGCCACCCGGCAGCGGGTGCACCGGCTAGCCAAACAGCTTGACTATCAGCCCAACCCCTTTGCCACGGCCCTGCGCACGGGTGTTCCCCGCGTGCTGGGCGTAGTGGTGCCCCGCATCGACGGCCCCGGCATGGCGGCGGCGTTGCAGGCCATTGAAACGGCGGCCGGCCGGGCGGGCTTCCAGCTCATGGTGTGCCAGTCGCAGGCCGATGCGGGCCGGGAACGAAAAACCGTGTCGGCACTCGTGCGGGCGCGGGTCGATGGCGTGCTGGTGGCGCCGGTGCCGGGCCAGTGCAACGTGGGGTACTTCAACCGGCTGCACGAGCAGGAAATTCCGCTGGTATGCTTTGGCCTGGTTCCCGAGGGCCTGCTGTGCCCCGTAGCCCCGCCCGACGACTACCACGCCGCCCGCTACGCCGTGGAGCAGCTGCTTGCGCAGGGCTGCCGGCGGATTGTGCACCTGGCCGGGCCGCACCACCTGCCGTCTACGCAACGGCGGCACCAGGCCTACCTTGATGCCCTTGCCAGCCGCGGCTTGCCATATGCAGAAGGTCTGGTATGGTTCTGCCCCGCCACACAAGAAGCGGATGCATCTACCGAGCAAGAGCTGCGGCGGTACGCCAGCCTGGCCGACGCCTTTTTCGTCTCCCATACGCTGACGCCGCCCACACTAGCCCGCGTGCTGGAGCACCTCAAAGCCACCGGTTCTGGTTCTGAGGCGCCAAACCCGCGGCTTGTTACACTGCCGCAGAACTACGACCAGGTAGGCACAGCTGCCACTCAGCTGTTGCTGAGGCAGTTGACCAGGGTAGAGACGCGCCCCTTCGCATCTTCTGGGTGAACAGCTCACTGGCACAACAACCGTTGGGCGGCAACCGAGCCGGCAGCCTCGTTCAACCAGCAGACGCGAACTGCCGGTCGGCCTAGCTCAGGGTTGTGGCTCTACTTACCCGATGCTGAACCGCTGGACAGAGGAGAAACGGACGTTGGAAGCCGCAGCTGGCTTTGGATGCAGCAGTAAATCATTGAAGCCGGTTTTTGGTTGAATGCCGGGGAGTTTGTCCCTTTGCGTATTCCAAGCCCCTGCTGCCATGCGTTTCTGTTTCCGCGCCGTCCTTGCTCTTGTCCTGCTTTCCGCCTGCCGCCCCGACCAGATTGAGCACCTGCGCGACACCAAGCGCATTGCCGTGGAGGCCGAAAACTGGCAGGTGAAGCGCATTACGCCCCAGCAGCTGCTGCGCGCCACCCAGTGGGCCGGCGACTCGCTCACGCGCACGGCCGAGCGGGAGCTGCGCCAGGTGCTGGCCCAGAAGCTGCAGGAAGGCGGCGTGGCCGCAGCCCTGCCCTACTGCCGCCCGGCGGCCTTGCCCCTCACCGATTCGCTGGCCCGCGCGCTGCAAGGCTCGCTGAGCTGGGCCAGCCCGCGCCCGCGCAACCCCGCGCACCGCGCGGCCCTGACGCCCGCCGACCTTTCCCCCACCGACACCGCCGCCCGCCGCGTGGCGCGGCCCCAACCCGAGGAGTTCAGCTACCAGCGCCCCGTGGTGCTGACCGACCAGCTGTGTTTGCGCTGCCACGGCCAGGTGGGTAAAGACCTATCGGCTGCCGACTACGCCCTCATCCGGCGGCAGTACCCCCAGGACCAGGCCACCGGCTACCAGCTGGGCCAGGCGGCAGGCGTGTGGCGCGTGCGCCTGCCGCGCGCTGGCGTGGCCGGGTTCTGGACCATGAAAACGCGCAAAGTGTTTAAGCGGCGGTTCTAGGCTCGGCTTGTGGTAGCCCAACCTTCGGACTGGTTTTCGAGTTTGGGCAGGATATGGATGCTGCCGAAAAACCAATCATTATTATCGGGGCGGGGCTGGCGGGCCTGGCCTGCGCCTGCTATCTGCACCGGGCCGGCCGCCGCGTGCTGGTGCTGGAAGCCGCCGACGCCGTGGGCGGCCGGGTGCGTACCGACCTCACGCCCGAAGGATTCCGCCTCGACCGGGGCTTTCAGGTGCTGCTCACGCGCTACCCCGAGGTGGAGCGCCTCCTGGACTACGGCGCCCTGCGCCTCCAGGCCTACCGCTCCGGGGCCGTGATTCGCCTGCCCGATGGCCGCCAGACTACCCTGCACAACCCTTTGCAGCGGCCCGCGGCGGCCTTCACCGCCCTGACGGCTCCCATCGGCACCCTGCCCGACAAGCTGCGGATTCTGAATTTCGTGCGGCACGTGCGGAGCCGGAGCAGCGGGCAGCTGCTCAGCCACAACGCCAGCAATGCCCAGGACACGCGCAGCTTTCTGCGGGAGTACGGCTGGAGCGAGCAAATCATCGACACCTTTTTCCGGCCCTTCTTCGGTGGGGTGTTCCTGGACCGCAACCTGAGCACGGCGGCCAACTTCTTTGAATTTGTGTTTCAGCAGTTTGCCAAAGGCGAAGCCGTGGTGCCGGCCCTGGGCATGCAGCAGATTCCGGAGCAGCTGGCCGCCCGCTTGCCCGCTGGCACGGTGCGCCTGAACACGCCCGTAGAAGCCGTGGAGGGCACCACCGTCCGCCTCTGGACCGACCAAACCCTGGAAGCCGCCGCCGTGGTAGTAGCCACCGACGGCGAAGCCGCTCAACGGCTTCTGCCGGCCGAAGCTGCCCCTACCGACCTGCGCTGGCGCCAGACCACCTGCACCTACTTTGCCGCCCCCGCCGCCGCCGGCCACCCCGACAAGCTGCTGCGCCTCAATGCCGCCCCCGACGCCCTGGCCCACAACGTCGCCTTCCCCTCCGACGTGGCCCCCGGCTACGCCCCAGCCGGGCAGCGCCTGGTATCGGTCAGCACCCACGGCGCCCACGGCCTCAGCGAAGCCGAGCTAGCCGCCCGCCTCCAGCCGGAGCTAGCCGCCTGGTTCGGACCTGAAGCGGCGGCCTGGCAGCACCTGCGCACTTACGTCATCCCCTACGCCCTGCCCGTGTACCCCGCCGGCCAGCCCGTGCGCCAGAACCTGAAAGTCACCGACACCCTGTTCCGTTGCGGCGACTTCGCCGCCTATCCATCCCAGAACGCCGCCTTAGCCACCGGCCGCGAAGTAGCGGAAATGCTGCTGGCCTGAGGACCTCATCCCCTAGCCCCCTCTCCACAAGAGAGGGGGAACTAGCTCTAGTTGCCTCACCCCCACCCCTCTCCGAAAAGGAGAGGGGCTCTAGCGCTAGTTTTTAGCTGATGCTCTATCAGCTTACTGCTCAACTACCATCAACCACCCCTAGCCTCTCTAATAAGGGACTCTAGCTCTAACAAACTAGAACTCCTCCCTTTTGGGGAGGGGTTGGGGTTACTAGTCCCCCTCTCTTTTGGAAAGGGGGCTAGGGGGTGAGGTCCGCTACTGCCGCTCCCGGTTCATCACTGAGTTCTGGCGGTTGATGGATTCCAGGTGCACGGCGTCGAAGTACTTGAGGATGAAGTCGCGGGTGAGGCCGAGCTGGGCGCCTTTCTGCACGCCGCGGTCCAGGATTTCGTTCCAGCGGCCGGTTTGCAGAATGGTGATGTCGTTTTCCTTTTTGTAGATACCGATGCGCTCGGCCACCTGCATGCGGTTGCCGAGCAGCTGCAGAATCTCGTCGTCGAGCTGGTTGATTTGCTCGCGCAGCTTGGCCAGCACGGTCAGGAACTCCTGCTGGTCGGTGGTTTCGTGGCGCCAGATGAGGCCGTCGAGCAGCTCGCCCAGGCGCTCGGGCGTTACCTGCTGCTTGGCGTCGCTCCAGGCGTGGTCCGGGTCGCGGTGAGATTCCAGCATCAGCCCGTCGAAGTCCAGGTCAATAGACTTTTGGGCGATGCCGGCCAGGCCGGTGCGGTTGCCGCAGATGTGGCTCGGGTCGCAGATGATGGGCAGCTCCGGCAGGCGGCGCTTCATCTCGATGGGCAGGTGCCACATGGGCGCGTTGCGAAACTCCGTGTTGCCGTAGCTGGCAAAGCCCCGGTGAATCAGCCCCAAGCGTTGCAGGCCCACTTTGGCCAGGCGCTCCACGGCTCCCAGCCACAGCTCCAGGTCGGGGTGCACGGGGTTCTTCACCAGCACGGGTACGTCTACCCCGCGCAGGGCATCGGCCAGGGCCTGCACCGAAAACGGGTTGCCGGTGGTGCGGGCCCCAATCCACAGCACATCCACTTCAAAGGCCAAAGCATCCTCCACGTGCTTGGGCGTGGCCACTTCCACGGTGGTGGGCAGGCCAGTCAGCTGCTTGGCCTTTTGCAGCCAGGGTAGCCCCTTGGTGCCGATGCCCTCAAACAGGCCCGGCTTGGTGCGCGGCTTCCAGATGCCGGCCCGCAGCATGTCCACTTTGCCAGTGGCGGCCAGTTGGGTGCAGGTTTCCAGAAGTTGTTCTTCGGTTTCGGCCGAGCACGGCCCGGAAATAATCAGGGGTTTCTTGCCAGGGAAAGCCCGCGGCGTGGCGGTGTCAGTAGTGGGTGATGACTGGTTCATGACGAGGGGTTAGGTTTTATGGTCCAGGATTGAGACTGTCATTCCGAGCACCGCGAGGAATCTGAATCACAGATTAAGCAGATGGTAAACAGATGACGCAGAGGCAGAACCTAATCTGTGAAATCAGCGGATAATCAGCGTTATCGGTGGTTCAGATTCCTCGCTGTGCTCGGAATGACAATTCCCTCACTTCAACATCTTCTTAATCAGGTTGGCTTGCTGGATTTGCTGGTGCAGGGCGGAGTAGTCTTCCTGGGCGAGCAGGTGGCGCAGGTACTGAAGCTGGTGGATGTGCTCATCGAGCACATCGAGCACGTTCACGCGGTTTTGGCGGAAGATGGGCACCCACATATCGGGCGAGCTTTTGGCCAGGCGCACCGTCGACTCGAAGCCTCCGCTGGCCAGAGCGAAAATCTGTTGCTCCTCTTTTTCCTTTTCCAGCACCGTGAGAGCCAGGGCGAAAGACGTGATGTGGGAGATGTGGGAGATGTAGGCCGTGTGCAGGTCGTGGGCGGCGGCATCCATATACACCAGCTGCATGGCCAGGCGCCCGAACACGGCCTCCACGCGGGCCAGGGCGTCGTTGGCGCTGCGGGCGGCGTCGCACACCACCAGGGTTTTGCCCCGGAACAAGCCCGGCACGGCCGCCAGCGGCCCCGAGTACTCGGTGCCCGCCATGGGGTGCACGGCCACAAACCGGTCCCGCTGCGGGTGCTGGTCTACGCGGGCCAGCAGAGCCGCCTTGGTGGAGCCCACGTCGATAACCACTTGGCGGTCGGTGGCCGCGTCGAGCACCTGGGGCAGCACCGTGAGCATGGCATCCATGGGCACGGCCACCACCACCAGGTCGGCCCGGCGCACGGCGGCAGCCAAGTCGGTTTCCGGCTCATCAATAAGTCCCAGGGCCACGGCCTGCCGCTGGTGCTCGGGGCTGCGGTCCACCCCGATGATATGGTGAGCCAGCCCGGCCTCCTTGAGGCTCAAAGCCAGGGAGCCCCCAATCAAGCCAATTCCAATTATCGTAACGACCATGCGGTGAGGTGGTGAGTAGTGAGTAGTGAAGTGGTGAAGTGGTGAGTAGTGCGTGGAAAAGACCGTCATGCTGAGCGAAGGCGGAGCCGCAGTCGAAGCATCTCTCCCGCTTCGTCCGCACATGATAAGAGTTACCCTCGGTAGAGATGCTTCGACAGGCTCAGCATGACGGTTAGGCTCTAGCGTCAGCACGCCAAATGCTTCGACTTTGCCTCCGGCTCCGCTCAGCATGACAAGACCTCCCATGCGTCAGCGTAACACGTTCTTCGCCGCCCGCACCCGCGCCAGGGCGGCTTGTAGCACTTCCGGGGGTTGGCACAGACTCACCCGGATAAAGCCGTTGCCATTGGAGCCAAAAATGCCGCCGGGCGTGAGGAAGACGCGGGCCTCGTGGAGCAGGGCGTCGCTAAGAGCGTAGCCGTCGGGATAGGTGGGCGGCACGGCGGCCCACACGAACAGGCCCACCTGGCCGGGCTCGGGCTGGCAGCCCAGCGCCGTGAGTAGCTCGTGCACCAGCTCCCGGCGGGTGCGGTAGTGCTGGTTGAGGTCGGCGTACCAGGCGTCGTCCAGGCGCAGGGCTTCCACGGCGGCCAGCTGCACCGGCAGAAACATGCCCGAGTCGAGGTTGCTCTTAAAGCGCAGCACCTCCTGAAGCACATCGGCGCGGCCGGCCAGCAGGCCCACCCGCCAGCCCGCCATGTTGTGCGACTTGCTCAGGGAGTTCAGCTCCAGCACCACCTCCCGCGCCCCCGGCACAGCCAGCAGACTCCGGGGCGGCTCCGGGTTCAGGATGAAGCTGTACGGATTGTCGTGGACCAGCAGAATGCCGTGGGCCTGGGCAAAGGCCACCAGTCGCTCGAAAAACGCCACATCAGCGGCGCGGCCGGTGGGCATGTGGGGATAGTTGACCCACATAAGCTTTACGCGGCTCAGGTCGCGGCGGGCCAGGGCGTCGAGGTCGGGCAGCCAGCCGGTGGCGGCGGTCAGGTCGTAGTCGACCGGGGTGGCGCCGCTCAGGTGGGCGGCGGCGCGGTAGGCCGGGTAGCCGGGGTTCGGTAGCAGCACCTCGTCGCCGGCTTCCAGCAGGGTCATGCTCACGTGCACAATGCCTTCCTTGGAGCCCAGCAGGGGCAGAATTTCCGCGTCGGGGTCCAGAGCTACGCCGTACTGCCGCCCGTACCAGTCGGCCATGGCCTGGCGCAGGGCGGGCACGCCCTTGTAGCTCTGGTAGGCGTGGGTGTTGGGCTGCTGGGCCGCGCCGGTCAGGGCCGCCACCACCCGCGGGTGCGGGGGCAGGTCGGGGCTGCCGATGCCGAGGTTGATAATCTGCGCCCCGGCTTTGTTCAGGGCATCTATTTCGCGCAGCTTCTGCGAGAAGTAGTACTCCTGGATGTGCTGAAGGCGGCTGGCTACGGGTAGGTGCATGTGGTTGCGGTTTAGAGGTGGACCCCACCTTTTAGTAGCGGCAAGCTTCTCGAGCAGGCTTGAAGCTTAAAGCTTGTCGCTATGAAGGGGTTAATGCGTCATTCCTTTCTGATACACGCCCAGCACTTCGAGGCCTTCCGTTACCGGGGCCAGGGCGTGCAGGGCGGCCGACAGCTGCTCGGGTTGGTCGAACTCCAGGTCGGCGTGGAAGTAGTAGTGCCAGGTGCTGCCGGGCATGGGGCAGGATTGCAGCTTGCTGAGGTTGATGCCCTGCTCGGCAATGCAGGCCAGCACCCGCGCCAGGCTGCCCTGGGCGTGGGCCGTGTGGAAGTAGAGGGAAGCCTTGTTGGGCTGGGCCACCTCCTGAGAGTTTTCGGGGCGGGCCACCACCAGGAAGCGGGTGTAGTTGTGCTGCTCGGTCTGGATGTCCGGGGCCAGCATGTCGAGCCCGAACAGCGCGGCGGCCCGCTCCCCGGCCACGGCGGCCACGCCCGCTAGCCGCTGCTGCCCGATGCGCTGGGCACTCAGGGCCGTGTCCTCCGTCTCGACCAGCCGCCAGTGCGGGTGCTGCTCCAGAAAATCGGCGCATTGCAGCAGGGCCATGGGGTGGGAGTGCACCTCCCGAATGTCGGCCACCTGCTGCCCCGGCAAGGCCAGCAGGTGCTGGCGGATGCGCAGGTATACCTCCCCCACCACCCGCAGCCCCGACTTCCGCAACAACGTGTAGTTGGGCAGAATGCTGCCGGCAATGGAGTTTTCAATGGCCATAACCGCCGCCGAAGCTCCACCCGCCGCCACCTGGCGTACCACTTCCCCAAACGTAGCGCAGGGCACCGTAGGCACGTGGGGGCCGAAGTAGCGGTGAGCCGCTAGCTGGTGGAAACTGCCGTTAAAGCCCTGAATGGCAATCATGATGGAGAAGTGAGAGGTGAGAAGCGTATGGGTTGGGTGGTCGGGGCGGGCACTAAAAAAGGCCCCGCGGGGTGCGGGGCCTTGGGTTTTGCGTGGTGGCTGTGCTAGGTCAGCTTCGGCAAATACGGCCCCGCTTCTTTGGGAAGAAGTAGTAATAGCCGTAATAGAAAAAAGCCGGGGCAGGCATGTGGAGTGGGTTGTAAGCGTAAAAAAGCGCCTCCCGAGGTGTCGAGAGGCGCTGAGGATTTTCGGTCAGGAAAGCTACAGAACGGCCGCTCGACTACGCCGGGGAGGCATAGGTGCAGTAGTAGCTAAAATAAAGGCGGCCAGTGAGGGGGAGCATGAGAATCAGGAGCTTTCGGCTGGCAAGGTGGGCACTGGCAACAGCAAATCCAAATTATTTTTTGGAACACCAGGCGAGCAAGCGTGCGGCGGCGCAGGAAAACCGCCGCCCGGTGTGCATCTTACCGACCAGCTTCTATTGCCCTACCTGCCGGCCCGGTGGCCCGCTACATTGCCCACATGCGTTTTTATACCCTTGCCGCTAGCTTCTTGCTGACTGCTCACTTAAGCCTGGCACAAACTGCTCCCACTTCCGAATTACTCGGCCGGGTAGACAAGCTGGTGCAGGAAAAGAAATACGAATCAGCGTATCAGCTGCTGGACAATGCCGACCCGAAAAACCAGCGGCCCGAGCTGCTGCTGCGCAAGGAGCAGCTGGTGCTGGAGAGCTACCTGATAAGCATGAATCATCGGATGTTCGCCCTGAAAGACCTGGCGCCCACCGAAACCGTAGCGCAGCTGCGGGGTAAGGCCGGTGAGTATTCCATGCACGCGCTGGACTTGCCCCTGGAACTGAGCCGGTTGCAGCGGAAGTATCCCACCAACTACGCCCTGGCCAAAGGCCTCGGCGACTACTACTACCAGGTGCAGCAGTGCCACTGTGGGGAGCAGGATAAAACCGAGGCCCAGCTGCTGGACCTGGTGGTGCGCTACTACGGCGCGGCCCACGCCCACGGTCTGGGCGACTATAGGTCGTATTACGCTGTTGGCTACGCCAAACTGGTGCAGAAGCAAGCCGCGGCCAGTCTGGCCCCATTCGAGAAGTCTATTGCCCTGAACCCGCAGTACTCTACCTCCCACTACAACCTGGCCTACGCCTTGATGCAGCTGAAGCGGCCCACCGAAGCCATTGTACGGGCCCGTGCGGCGTACGACCTCTACACCGACGCCGAGCTAAAAGCCGATGCAGCCCGAATGCTGGGGCATTTGTACCACGGGCAACAGCAGCCTGCCGAAGCCCAGAAGGCCTACGAGCAAAGCCCGGCTCTGCAACCTGACAACTACCACACTATCAAAGAATTGCTGGCCCTGGCTGTGCCGGCCCGCCAGGCCAACGCGCCGGAGCTGGCCGCCCGGCTCTACCGCCTGAATCCGGCCGACGACCAGATGTTCAACGACATCATGGATATCTACCAGGCCAACAAGCAGTGGGCGGAGGCCGAAGCTTTCTTCCGCAGCCAATTACCTACTGCCCCACCAAAACCGGCCGCCCAGGGTTTGCTGCACTTCTACCTGGCCATCCTGAACATGCAGCTCAACCAGCCCAAAGCAGCGCGGCCCCACTTTATGGAGGCGCAAAAGCACCTAACCCAAGTAGCTTCTCCCGACAACGAGCTGTTTAACATTATTAAGAAAGGATTAGCCGAAACCCAGCCGTAGAATGCTCGTGAGAGGTAAGCCAATAGGATAGATTTTGCGCACAACACCTTTGTAAACAGCTAGTTGCTTTAGTAGATTTTAAGCAGCGGATAGACCACCAGGAAGCGGCGGTAAGAAACTGGCACGGTTTTGAAATACTCCCCTCCCAGAAGCCCGCCGCTCCTAGCGCGCACCCTGGCGGCGGGCGCCCTTCCTTCCAACCTTTCCTGCCATGAATACGAAGCGACTTTTCGGCCGCCTGGCCGCGGCTACCCTAGTGTTTTCTGTTTTCGGCCTGACGGCTCAAGCCCAAATCAAGCCCCACCGCGTGCCGGCCTATAGTGGCCAGGCTCCCGCCCGCTCTTCCTACAGCAAGCCCGCTGCCTCCGCCACCGACGGGGTAAAAATCGGTATCCGGGCCGGCGTGAACGTGGCCGACTGGTCGGGCGACGCGGTGCAGAGCGTGCTGGACCTGGCCGAGTACACCAACGGCGCCGTGACCAAGGAAATGCGCACCGGCTTCCACGCCGGCCTCTACGCCACCCTGCCCCTGGGGCCGCGCTTTGCCATTGAGCCGGGCGTGCTGTACTCCGAAAAAGGCGTGGTGCTGAACGGCCGTATTCCGCTGGAACAGTTCGACTTCCTGAATGCCCGCGTCACGGCCACGGCCCGCATGGCCTACCTCGATGTGCCCCTGCTGGCCAAGGCCTACCTCACCGAGGGGCTTTACCTCTACGGCGGCCCGCAGGCGTCCTTCCTGCTTTCCGGCAACGCCCGCGTGCAGGCCGGGGCCCTGGGCTTCGCGGCCCTCAACCGAGACTTCGACGTGAAAAACCAGTTTCGCCCCGTCGACTTTGCCCTGACCGGCGGCCTGGGCTACCAGTTTCAGAACGGCCTGGGCCTGAGCGCCGGCTACGACTACGGTCTGTCGTCGCTGGATAAAAACAACCGCTTCGACGCGCAAAACCGCGTGATAAAAGCCGCCGTCAACTTCTCGTTCTAACTCTTTCTCTCCCCGTGTACTCCCTGCACGCAAAGCCCTGCCGGTTACCGGCGGGGCTTTTTTGGCCGCTGAAAACCAAGAGCTTACCTCAGCTTAGGTTCGTGCCTGCACCCGTTGTCTACGGGCTAGGCGCCCCGTCTCTAGCTTCTTGACAAAGAGAGGCCGTGATTCCGGAAGCCAATTGCGGCCCCAGGCTCTCAGACTAGTGGGTGTGCTTATCCGTCGAGCCTTTACCTATAGCGTGGGGTGTTCTACCTCAACCTCAACTAAACAGCCCCGCCGATATCCAGCGGGGCTGTTGTTTTTCACAAGATATAGCACACCTACACAGTACACTAGCATACTCAGCCACTGCAACCGGCCAAGTGCAGTCTTCTGATGCCAGCTTGGACCGGATTCCACACGCATCCCCAGAAAAATTTCTAGAACAGCTCAGCGCCTTCTGCGTGGCCCTCTGCGCCTTCTGCGGGAACCGTCGCCAGAACCTCCGCAAATGCCGTAGCTTGCAGAAGCTATGCTGTTCCGCCGCCTTCGTCCTGCGCCTGCTGCCGAGCTGACGGATGCCGACCTGCTCCGGCGCTACCGGCAAGAGGGCGACGTGCACGACCTGGGCACGCTGTATGAGCGGCACATGGCCGGGGTGCTGGCCATAGCCCGGCGCTACCTCCGCGACGAAGACGACGCCAAGGACGCCGTCATGCAGTTGTTTGAGCACTTGGTAAGCAAGCTGCGCCAGCACGAAGTCGAGAATTTCCCGCCCTGGCTGCACGCCACGGCCCGCAACCACTGCCTGATGGTGCTCCGGGCCCGGCAGCGGGCCGGCCCCGCGGCTGGCGGGGCCCTGGTGGTACACTTTCCCGATGCCGCCGGTATGGAATCGGCCGCCGCCCGGCATCTGGCCGACGATGACCCCGCCGAAGCCGAGCACCACGAGCAGCAGCTCCAGCAACTCGAACAATGCCTCGCCGAGCTGCCCCCCAGCCAGCGCCGGTGTCTGGAGCTGTTTTACCTCGAAAAGAAAAGCTACCGCGAAGTAGCCGCCCTCACCGGCTTCGACCTGAACGCGGTGAAAAGCCACCTGCAAAACGGCAAGCGCAATCTGCGCCGCTTCCTCGAATCCCCTTCTCCATCTGCCGCTTCCACCACCGATGCTTCCCCGTAACCCCGCTTCTGCGCCCTTGCCCACGGCCGGCCACCTGCCGGTGGAGGTGCTGCGCCGCTACGTGGCCGGGACGCTGCCGCCCGCCGAGCAGCACCGCGTGGAAGCGCACACCCTCGACTGCCCCCACTGCGCCGACATTTTGGAAGGCCTGGAGCTGCAACCCGCGCAGGTCACGGAGGCCAGCCTGCACGAGCTGCGCCAGCGCCTTACGGCCCGCGTGGAGGAGCTGGCCGAGGCGGCCGAGCCTGCCGCAAGGCCCGCCGTGGCCTGGCCGCGCCTGGCCGTTGCGGCGGCTCTGGTTTTGTTGCTCAGCACGGTAGCGTGGCTTGCGTGGCGGCCGGCTTCCACCTCGTTGCCCGTGGCTTCGGCTCCTGAGCAGGCCCGGCAGGAGCCGGCCCAACCGGCCCCGATGCAGCAGGAGGCGGCTTCCGATAGGGCGGCTGTTTCGGCTCCCTCAGCGCCGGCCGCTGCTGCTCCTAGCGCCGTCCGGCCGCCGGCAGCACCCACTGCCCGGGCGAAGCGGGCTGTGGTGGCCCGCAACCCGCCGCCAGTTCGCCCGGCTGGCACGGCGCCAGTAGCCGCGCCGGAAGCCGCCGACGCTGTAGCAGCTACTCGGGAAGGCAGTGTTTCGACCGTGCTGGCCGACACTGTGCCGGTAGCTAATCCGGCAGTAGCAGCCTCGACTGCTGCCCCTCCTAGGGCGCCGCAGGTAGCTGAGCGGGCCGCTTTCAGGGAGAAGCAGACGCCTGTTGGTAGCGGCCGGGCTGCCGGCCCTGCGCGCACCGTGCGCGGCCGCATCACCGACCAAGTCACGGGCCAGGGCTTACCGGGCGTCACGGTGCTGGTACCAGGCACCCAAATGGGCGCTTCCACGGCTCCCGACGGCTCCTTTCAACTAGCAGTGCCCGCCGCCACGCGCCACCTCACGGTGTCGTCGGTGGGCTACACCTCCCAGCGCCACACCCTGCGCCCCACCGATTCCACGCTCACCCTGGCCCTGGCTCCCGACACAAAGACGCTGAGTGAAGTGGTAGTGGTGCGCCGCGAACCGCCTCCCGCGCCTATGTCCATCGGGGCTATGCCGGCCGGGGGCTATTTCAGCTTCCGGCGCTACCTGCGCGACAGTCTGGACTACCCCGAAAGGGCCATAGCCAGCCGGATTGAGGGCACCGTTAAGCTTCGCTTCGAGGTGGGAACCGATGGCAAAGTGACGAATATTGAAGTGGTGAAAAAGCTATCCGAGGAGTGCGACGCCGAAGCCATCCGGCTGCTACGGGAAGGCCCCAGCTGGTTTCCTGCCGTGCAAAACGGCCGCCGCGTAGCTCGCAAAGTTGAAATTAGCGTGCCGTTTAAGCTCGACTAGGCCTCACCGCCCGGCCCCGCCCCCGCTGGTCGCCCGGTATCCTGCGCAGAGGAAAGCTTGACGATTAATATTCAACGCAGCGCCTTCGGAACGGCTACCGGATTGTAGCGACATTGTAGCCGCGTAGCGGCCAAAGGGTTGTAGAAACAGCACGTAACAAAGAAGTAGCGCCGCGTAGCGGGGCAAGAGACGCCGGAGCGTTCCTTGCACCACTACGCAGCGCTACACGTGCCTATCTTATCTGGCTATAAACCTGTAGGCCGCTACGCGGCTGTGCTGTTCATTGCCGTCCTCAGCGGTAGCCGTTCCGGAGGCGCCAGCCGACAGGGCGGCGCAGAACGAATCGGAGCTGGCTCCCCCTCTCCACGGGAGAGGGGGCCGGGGGGTGAGGCTTACCCGCTGTAGCCGCCGCCGCTTTCGGGGGCGGTGGCGCTGCCGCCAGGCGTTACTTCGCGGGGCAACTCGGGCTCGGTTTTGATTTCAACCTGGCTGTAGTCGGGGGCGCCGTTGCCGGCGGTGGGCACGGGTGGCGCGTCGCTGCCCGAGGTGTCGGGCGTAGTGGCCGCAGCTTGAGCAGTGGTGGGAGTGGTGGAGGGCTCAGACAGAGCGTCGGATTCGGACTCGAACGTTTTTTTCATGACCAAGGAAAATAGAAGGGTGGCGGGAAGAGTACCGCTGCCTATACGGCAGCTAGGTGGCTGAGGTGGTACTTTGGAAAGTAGAATGTGGTGTGGACCGCTTACGCAGCTAAATTATGTCGTCAGCGGGAGGATTTTCGCATATCCCAGCACAGTCTTTGCTCCTAGCTGCGGCTCATTACCACTGCCAGGTAATCTACCCGTGCCTGTTTGATTATGGGCCGTCGCTACGACACTCTTTCACTGAAATAGTCGGCTTTTTCTGGGGAAAAAGCCGGCCTATGTTCCTCTTGTTGGCACTAGCCCATGCTCTATGCTTTGTGTGGGCCGCGTGCTGCCGCATTTTCCAGCGTTTCACCTGTTGCTTTTACCCTCGTTTTCCCGTTCTGCATGAAGAATAAGTACACTGCTAGTCTTGTACTCGGTGCCCTGCTGGCTTGCACCTCCACGGCGGCTACAGCCGCTGGCGGCGACAAGCCCACGCTTCGCCCCAAAAGCAAAAGCCGGACCCAGCCGGCGCGCAAACCCCTAAAGACTCTGGAGGGCCAGGCCGTGAGCGGCACCGTGCTAACGGATATCGGCGACCCGCTGCCGGGGGCCACTATTTTCGTCAAAGGCACGTTTGTGGGCACCAGTACCAACAGCGAAGGGCATTTCAAGCTCGACCTCGACTTTGCGCAGGGTCCCGTAACGCTGGTCGTTTCGTTTATTGGCTATGAAAACGTGGAGCTGCCGGTTTCGGAGCCCAACCAGGCACTCAGCATCTCGCTGACGCCCAGCATCATCCAGCTGAACGAAACGGTGGTGTCAGCTTCCCGCGTGGAAGAGAGCATCATGCGGGCCCCGATTACCATCGAAAAAATATCGAGCCGGCAGATTGAGCAGATTTCCACCCCGGAAGTGCTGGCTGGCCTGGGCCAATTCAAGGGCGTCGACGTGAATTCGGCCTCCATGCTATTCACCAGTATCAGCACGCGCGGCTTCAACACGGCCAAATCGGAGCGGGTGGTGCAGCTCTACGACTACACCGACGCGCAGCTGCCCTCACTGAGCCTGAGCCCCGGCAACTTGCTGGGCATTCCGGAGCTGGACATGGAGAGCATCGAGGTGGTACACGGCCCGGCCTCGGCCCTGTACGGCTCCAACGCCCTAAACGGGGTGGTGTTGTTCAACTCCAAAGACCCCTTCGTGTACGAGGGCCTGACGGCGCGCGTGCGGGGCGGGCAGCGCAATTTCCTGGACGCGCAGGTGCGCTACGCCCACAAGCTGGGGCAGAAGTGGGCTTTTAAAGTCAATGGCAGCTACATCCGGGCCCTGGACTGGCTGGCCGAGAACTACGAGGCCTCGGCTACCAGCCGGGCCATCAACCCCGAAGGCTCCCCGCTAGGCACTTCGGCCGTGAACGGCTACGGCGACTCGGGGCGGCAGCTGCGCCGCAACGAGCGGCTGGCCGACGGCTCCCCCGTCAATGCCGAGCTGGCCGGCAAAACCGTCTACCTGCCGCGCTTCACCGAGGCCGAGCTGATTGCCAACGACAACTACACCAACGCTTACCGCCTGCAAGGCAGCCTCTCGTACCTGATAACCAAGGACCTGAAGGCCACGCTGGACGTGAAGCGGGCAGAAGGCACGTCTACCTATCAGAACCAGAGCCGCATCCGCATGAAAGGCCTGGGCACCAACCAGTACCGGGCCGAGCTGAAAAGCTCCCGCGGCTTTCTGCGCGCCTACACCACCGAAGACTTCACCGGTGAGTCGTACGAGCTGAACTCGCTGGGCAACAACCTGCAACTGTCGCCCGTGGCCGAGGGCAGCGCCATCACGTACGCCGACCGGTTCTACAGCACCTTCAACGCCGAGTACACGCGCCAGCGCAACAACGGAGTAGGCCAGGACCAGGCCCTGGCGGCGGCCCGCCAGGTAGCCGACGCCACCCGCCTGAGCACCGCCGACCCGCGCTTTGGGCTGCTGCGGGAGCGGATTATCCAGGAGGCCGACGCCTTGCGCCGCGGCTCGAAGCTGCTGCTCAACTCGTTTCTGAGCGACGTGAGCGGCCAGTACACCTTCCAGCTGGGCCAGGCCACCGACCTGGTGGTGGGCGGCGCGTACCGGGACTTCCGCATTGGCTCGGGCGGGGGCTTCGTGCTGACGGACCGCCCCGACCGGCGCCTGCACAATTACGAGTACGGGGGCTACCTGCAAGCTTCTTACCGCCTGCTCGACGACCGGCTGAAGCTGGCCGCCGCCGGCCGGGTAGACCACTTCCGCAACTTCGAGGCGGCGTTTTCCCCGCGCGTGTCGGCGGTGGTTTCCCTGGGCCAGACCAAGCAGCACAACCTGCGCGCCAGCTACGGCCGGGCGTTCCGGGCGCCAAGCCAGATTGAGCAGTACTCGCGGGTGGACGTTGGCAACGTGCTGGGACTGGGCAACATTGGCGCCGGCTTCCAGGGCTACAGCCTGGTCAATGCCCAGGGCCAGTCCTACCAGCAGGTGCTTCAGGGCGTGCCGCTGGCAAGCTTCGAGTTCAGCGCCCCCAGCCTGGAGCTGGAGCAGGTCAACACCTACGAAATCGGCTATAAGGGCATTATCGGGAAAAACCTGTACGTGGATGTCAACTGCTTTGACAGCCGCTACAACAACTTTATCGGGGCCGTCAACTTTATCGGCAACCCCGACGGCACGCGCCCTACCATGTCGCAGCTGCTGGCCTCCCAGCCCGACTTTGGCCCCGGCAAGCCCAGCCGCATCATCTTTGCCCCGTTCAACAACACCCAGCAGGTGCATACCCAGGGTGTAGCAGCGGGGCTGAACTACTACTGGCTGAAGGCCGTGCACCTGTCGGCCAACTACAGCTTCAACTACCTCAACCGGAAAGAGCTGCCCGAAAACTTCCGCACCTTCTTCAACACGCCCGAGCAAAAGTACAACGTGGGCGTCAGCGGCTCGGCCCTGCGCCACCTGAGCTACAATGTCAACTACCGCTGGGCCGAGGGCCACTTCCAGGAAATGCCCTTTGCCTCGGGCCGAGTGGCAGACTATAGCAGCGTCGACGTGTACGTGGGCTACACCGTGCCCAAGCTGTTCAGCACGTTTCAGGTAGGCGCTTCCAACCTGCTCGACTCCCGCAACATTCAGGTGTACGGCGGGCCCAACCTGGGCCGCCTGGTGTACGCGGGCTGGCTGGTGGAATTTAACTAAGCCACCAGTAGCCGGGAAATGCACGATGCCCGGCGGATGCTTCCACTCAGGAAGTGTCCGCCGGGCATCGTGTCTTCGGGGCTGCGCCTTTTCTGCTACTGGGCGCCCGAAACCGACGTGGTGGCTTCGCGCGGAGCCGTCGGGCCGGTGGGTACGTGGCGCACTACGATGATAAACGGATACGGCCCGTTCTTACGGTTGTATATGTCGACGATAAACTGCGGGCTTTCGTAGCGGACGGCTTCGCACTCGTGGCAGGTGATGGGCTGCTGCTTGAGCTTATACAGGCGCAAGCTGGCGCGCAGCTGGTTGATGCAGGCCGGAAAGGACGTTTTCAGCGTTACGGCCTGGGTGCCCGTTTCGGGGCGCACACCCAGCCACGCTTCGGCGTGGCCGTCGGGGCGGACGTATCCGTCTACCGGGTCTTTGTACGTCCAGAACACTTCTTTCCCCACGGTGCTGTTGCCGCGGTAGGTCCACTCGGTGGCGGGCAGCTGCCGGGCCGCCCGCTGCAGCAGCGGTTCGCGGCTAATGGCACTCAGGTTCAGTAGCTGCTCCAGGGTAATGCACTGGGCCTGCGCCCAGGAGCTGACGGCCAGCAGGCAGCCAGCCGTTAACCATGCTTGGCGGTTTAGTATACGCATGGAAATAGCGGCAAATAGGTGGGGAGTGCGTGGGAGCGAAAGAAGGGCCGCAGGCAGGTGCCGGAAGCAAGCGGGAGCAGGTGTTCGTGCGCCGGCAACAGCCATTGCCCCACCACCACGGTCGTCGGCCGAAAAAAGCCAAGTGCCAGCGACGGAGAGGCCATTTGAGCGTCACGGGCAGAAAGATAGGTTAAGCAGGAAAAAGTTGCACCCTCCCGACGAGAGCTTTCGGTGAACGGGGTCTTTTCCCGTCTGACTCTGGCATTGGGGCGGACGAAACGAGGCGCCGCCGGGCGCAGCAGGCCCCATTTCGTTTGTATGTTTACTGCCGCTAACGCGAAGCCTCACCCAAGTTTGCCTACCAACTATATGCAGTTCCGCCAGGAAAAAGACACCATGGGCACCGTGCAGGTGCCGGCCGATGCCTACTACGGCGCCCAGACCCAGCGCAGCATCGACAACTTCCGCATTGCCCAGGACATCAACCGCATGCCCAAGGAAATTATCCGGGCCTTTGCGTATCTGAAGAAGGCCGCCGCCCTCACCAACCGCGACGCCGGGGTGCTGCCCGCCGACAAAGCCGAGCTGATTGGCCGCGTGTGCGACGAAATCTTGGAAGGCAAGCTGGACCAGGAGTTTCCGCTGGTGGTGTGGCAGACGGGCTCGGGCACCCAGTCGAACATGAACGTGAACGAGGTAATTGCCTACCGCGGCCACGTGCTGCAAGGCGGCCAGCTCACCGATGAGAAGAAGGTGCTGGCCCCCAACGACGACGTGAACAAGTCGCAAAGCTCGAACGACACCTTTCCCACGGCCATGCACATTGCGGCCTACAAGATTCTGGTGGAAGTGACGATTCCGGGCCTGGAGAAGCTGCGCGACACGCTCAGGCAGAAGTCGGAGCAGTTCATGCACATCGTTAAAATCGGCCGCACCCACCTGATGGACGCCACCCCGCTCACCGTGGGCCAGGAGTTCAGCGGCTACGTGTCGCAGCTCGACCACGGGTTGCGCGCCATCCGCAACACGCTGGCCCACCTCTCGGAGCTGGCCCTGGGCGGCACGGCCGTGGGCACGGGCATCAACACTCCCCCCGGCTACGCCGAAAACGTGGCCCGCCACATTGCCGACCTCACCGGCCTGCCCTTCATCACGGCCGAAAACAAGTTTGAGGCCCTGGCCGCCCACGACGCCATCGTGGAAGCCCACGGCGCTCTGAAAACCGTGGCCGCCAGCCTGATGAAAATTGCCAACGACATCCGCCTGCTGGCTTCGGGGCCGCGCGCCGGCATCGGCGAGCTGCACATCCCCGACAACGAGCCGGGCTCCAGCATCATGCCCGGCAAGGTGAACCCCACCCAGAGCGAGGCCATGACCATGGTAGCCGCCCAGGTGATGGGCAACGACGTAGCCATCAACATCGGCGGCATGAACGGCCACTTCGAGCTGAACGTGTTCAAGCCCCTGATGATTTACAACTTCCTGCACTCGGCCCGCCTCATCGGCGACGTATGCGTGAGCTTCAACGACAAGTGCGCCGTGGGCATCGAGCCCCTGGAAGCCAACATCAAAAAGCACGTGGATTCGTCGTTGATGCTGGTTACGGCCCTCAACCCCCACATCGGCTACTACAAAGCCGCCGAAATTGCCCAAACCGCCCACCGCGAAAACTCCACCCTCAAGGAAACCGCCCTCAAGCTGGGCTACCTGACCGAGGAGCAGTTCGACGAGTGGCTGCGGCCGGAGGATATGGTGGGCGAGATTAAGTAGGCCGTAGCGCGAGGCTTTACTTCGCGACGCTTGCGCATAACCTGGTTTCGCAGGGAAAACGAACGGGCCACCAACGTGCTGTTCCGGCGCAGCGCAAGTCGCGAAGTGAAACTTCGCGCTACATCCTTACGAACAAACGGGCTGCCGGCACTTACGCTGGCGGCCCGTTTGCGTATGTCCCTTGCCTCGTACCCCCAGTTTCAAGCGCCGTTTCGCGCCTTCCTGAACGCCATTCCCGCCGCCGGCCACGTGGTGGTGTTCTGTCATTTCGATGCCGATGGGCTGGGTGCCGGAGCGGTATTCGGACGGGGCCTGAACCGTATCAACCCCGGCTGGCGAGTAACGGTGCTGCCTTCGGGCAAAGGCGAAAACGCCTTTCTCACGCCCACGGTGCGCGACAAGCTGCTGGCGCTACAACCCGACGCCCTGATTGTCACTGACCTAGGCGTGCACGCTCACGGCACCTTGGAAGCCGACGGCGTGCCCGTGCTCTACGTGGACCACCACATACCCGAGGGCCAGCCCCCGGCTGGCGCCACCGTGCTGACCGGCTACGGCCTGGAGCCCACGCCCTGCTCGGCCTGGCTGGCCTACGAGCTGCTGGCCGCTGAAACCGACGTGACTGACCTGCAATGGGTGGCCGCCATCGGCATCATCTCCGACCTGGGCGAGAAGGCCGAGTGGGCGCCGCTGGCCCAGGTCAAGAAGCAGCACACCGCCAAGTACCTCAAAGAAGCCGTGGCCCTGTGCAATGCCGCCCGCCGCGCCGGCGCCTTCGACCTGGAGCGGCCCTTGCAGTATCTCCTCCACGACGACGGCCCGCGCCAGCTGGCCCAGGACGAAGTGCTGGCCGGCTACCGCGCCCAGGTAGCCGCCGACCTGGCCGTGGCCCGCAAAATGCCGCCCAAGTTTCCGCCCAAAGAGGCGCCTGGCGCCGCGCCGGTGGCCGTCGTCACCATTGACTCGCCCCGCCAGATTCACCCGCTGGTGGCGCAGCAGTGGATAACCCGCCTGCCCGACCGGGTGGTGCTGTGCGCTAACCTGGGCTACCTGCCCGATGGCGTGGTGGCCGTGTCGGGTCGCACCGCCAGCCGCAGCCTGCACATTCCGGACTTGCTGCGCGCCGCTTTCGCCCGCCTGGGCCAGGAGCCGCCCGCCAATTTCGCCCACGGCCACCCCCAAGCCAGCGGCGGCCACCTGCCCCAGGAGCAGTACCAGTTGCTGCTGCGGGGACTGGGGTTTGAGGTGTAGAAGTGAGAGGTGAGAGGTGAGATATGAGAAGTGAGATATGAGAGGTAAGCCAGTAAACCGGCAGCCCCGAAGGGGCAACATGTCGGTAGAAAATCTGGGTCTATACCTGATGTAAGCCCCAGCGGGGCAACACCTATCATTTGCGGACGATTGGGTGTCGCCCCGCTGGGACTCTGCTGTTCTCACGACTTCAACTGGCTACCGATATGTCGCCCCACTGGGGCTGCCGGTTTACTGGCTCATTTCTCACCTCCCACTTCCCACTTCTACATTAGGGGTTATGTTCAATGTTATCCTGCCGTACCGGCTGGTGCAGCGCAACCGGAACCGGACCAGCCTGGGCAGCTGGGAGTTCGAGTGGATTTATAAATTCTTTATTCACTCGCCCGACTCCCGGCGCAAGTACCTGGTGGAAATCCGGCAATATCCCGGCCACTTGTACACGGCTGACTTTTATGCCAAGGTGCGCAACGTGCACCGCTACCGCCTGCGCACTCACCAGCACGCGGCGGGCAAGCTCGGTGCTACCGTGCTGGACATTCTGGCCCGCGTGATTCGCGAGGACCCGCAGGCTTGTTTCGGGTTCATTGCGGCGGCTATGCTGGACGAGACGACGGATGTTAGCACCAAGCGGTTTAGGCTGTACACGAAAATGCTGGAACAGAAAATCAATCCTTTGCGTCATGCAGTTATCGAAAGGCCCGAGACAAGTAGTATTTTCGTGCAGCCTCTGAAAATAGCTGATAACGAAGTCCTCAAAGAGCAAATCATTTCACGCTATGAAAACATCTTCCGCGAAACGTTCTAGTAAGAACGACCAACGCCAAGCGCAGCGCGAAGCGCGCAAGGCTGCGCGCCCTGTATTTCAGCCAGGCGAGGCAGTGCTTGATTTTATTGGACCGAATGGCGAGGAGTATTATCGCCTTTTGCCTCAACCACAAATTCCCGGCTACACGTACGCCTTCTAGTCTGCGGCCTTCTTCTACAAAAACCGCCACCCTAGAGTAGGGTGGCGGTTTTCTTTTTTCCGGGCATCTTTACCGGCCTAATCCCGCCCGTATGGACTTTGCCCGCAACATCACGCTCGAAAACGCCCGCGTCCGGCTGCGGCCCCTGGAGCTAACCGACTTCGACGACCTGAAAGCCGTGGCTTTCGATGAGGAAATCTGGCGCTACCTGCTCACGCCCATGCCCCGCAACAGCGTGGAACTGGCTGCCTACCTGGCCCAGAGCCTGCGGGAGCGGGAAGCGGGCCGGCGCTATGCCTTCGCCATCATCGACAAGGAAAGCAGCCGGGTGGTAGGCAGCACCAGCTACGGCAACATCGCCCTGGCTGATGGCCGGCTGGAAATCGGGTGGACCTGGCTGGGCCGTGACTACCAGCGCACGGGCATCAACCGGGCCGCCAAGCATTTGCTGCTCAAGTACGCCTTCGGGGAGCTGGGCTGCGAGCGGGTGGAGTTGAAAGCCGACGCCCGCAACTGGCAGAGCCGCGAGGCCATGCGCCGCATGGGCGCTACCGAAGAAGGTACCCTGCGCAGCCACTGCCTGCTGCCCAGCGGCCAGCGGCGCGACTCGGTGTACTTCAGCATTCTGAAGTCGGAGTGGGACCAGCTGCGCCAGACGGTATTTCAGCAGTTCGACGCCCGTGGCTAGCCCGGAGCCCCGGCCGCCGCGCCGGTTTCCGTCCCTGGTGCGGCGCCGGGCGGCCAGCTTTGGGTATGCCGCCAGGGGCGTGTGGGCGGCCCTGCGCACCGAAGTGCACCTGTGGTTTCATGCCGTGGCTACGGCGGCTGTTGTTGGCTTGGGCCTGTACTTCGGTCTGGCCCGGTGGGAGTGGGTGGCCGTGGCCCTGGCGGTGGGGGCGGTGTGGTGTGCCGAGCTGCTGAACACGGCCATCGAAGCCGTCGTCAACCTGGCGTCGCCGGACTACCACCCGCTGGCGGGCCGGGCCAAGGACGTGGCGGCCGGGGCCGTGCTGGTTATGGCCCTGGCGGCGCTGGTAGTGGGCCTGCTGGTTTTCGGGCCGCGGGTGTGGCAGCTGGCCCAGGCGGCGGGACTGGTGTGAAGCGGCGGGGCTGGCCGGGCGGCTGAACTATGGCACGCTAACTGCGTACCCAGAGGGGAATGTGCATCTTTGCCGCCCCGCGGTTTCAGGTGAAACGGCCACTGCTTCTTACTGCCTGCTTATGCGTCTTCCTCTTTTCTGGGCTGCCTCCTCGGTAGCCATTTTGCTAAGTGCTCCGGCCTGCCAGCGCCAAGTGGCCGTTACTACGCCCACCGACACTATCATGGGCACCACGGGCCAGACCTCCACGCCGGCCCCAACCAGCAAGAACACCGTGACACCGGTGCCCGCCGCCGACCAGCCGGCCTTCGACAAGGCGCCCCGGCCTCAGTGGCTGGAAGCCAAGATTCAGCAGCACATGCAGGCCCCGAAAGCCAACCCGCCCATCCACATCTACAGCTACCGCTACGAGGGGCAAGCGGTGTACTACGAAACCACACCCTGCTGCGACCAGTTCACGAACCTCTACGACGCCAAAGGCAACCTGATCTGCCACCCCGACGGCGGCATTACCGGCCGCGGCGACGGTAAGTGCCCCGATTTCGGTAAAAGCCGCACCGAGGAAAAGCTGGTGTGGCAAGACCCACGGTAGGCTAGAAGTGGTAGACTAGAAGTGAGTACAGAGACATGAGAAGTGAGACTCTGTACCATTCATTTTTCGTGTACTACACATCAAAGTCTCACTTCTCATGTCTCTGTACTCACTTCTAATAACATGATCAACACCATTGAAAAGCTGGGGGCCTACACGGTGTGGGCCAACGAAACGCTCCTTCACCACCTCGATGGCCTGGTAGCCCAGGGCGCTACGTTGCCGGCCGGGAGCCTGCGCTTGTTCAGCCACGTGCTCAATGCCCAAGCCATTTGGCTGGGCCGCCTCACCAACACACCCAGTCCCGTGAAAGTGTGGCAGGAGCACGACTTGGCCGGCCTGCACCACTGGCACGAGCAAACCTCCGAGCGGTTTCACCAGTACAGCATCCAGGCCGATGAGACCGAGCTGCACCGCCTCATTACCTACACCAACTCCATCGGCGAGGGCTATACCAGCCAGGTATCCGACATTCTGACTCACGTGCCGGTGCACGGCAACTACCACCGCGCCCAGGTAGCCAAGGAGTTGCGCGCCGCCGGTCTGGAACCCATCAACACCGACTTTATCACTTACTGCCGGGAGCTGTCGGCCAAGGCGGCTGCCGCCAACGTGCCCAGCCTGTAGGGTTGGTTTTTTGTTGTTGGTGTATGGTTTTTGGCTGGTGATGTAGGGCAACGTAGCTGTTGTTGAAAAACAGTGCCCCCGCAAAGCCACCAGCCAAAACCATTAACCACCAACTAAAAACCGAAAACCGACATACTATGTCTGTCCTGACTCCCGAGCGCCTGGCTGGCGCCCACACCTACGCCACCTACCGCCGGCTTATCGACGACTTGCAGGCCCAGGGCCTTACCACCGGCCCCCAGCAGTCGGCCATGCTAACCGACTACACTCGCCTGAACGTGCAGCGCATGCAGCGCCTCGACAAAACCGCCCAGGTGCTGCCGGAGCTGCAAGCGGCCGTAGCGGCGCTGCCGCAGCCTTACGTATGGCTGGTGCTGACCGAAGGCTGGTGCGGCGACGCGGCCCAGATAGTACCCGTGCTGGAGAAAATAGCCCAGGCCAGCCAAGGCCGCATCAGCACCCGCTACCTCCTGCGCGACGAACACCCCGACCTCATGGACCAGTACCTGACCAACGGCGGCAGGGCCATTCCCAAGCTCATCGTGCTCCATCCCGATACGCTGGAGGAAGCGGCCCAGTGGGGCCCCCGCCCCGCCCAGGCGCAGGAGCTATTTCAGGAAATGAAAGCCCAGGGCGCCACGCACGAGGAGTTTGCGGAGAAGCTGCACGGCTGGTACGCCAAAAACAAAACCCAGGACACCCAGCTCGAGCTGCTGGCTTTGGTGCAGCAGCTGGCGGCGGCAGAGGTGAGAGGCTAGAAGTAAGAGCGCAGACTTCTGTACTGCCCCAAGCAAAAAGCCCCGCGCAACAATTGTTGCGCGGGGCTTTTCTGTGGCTGTAACATGAAGCGGAAGCTTCGCGCTACTGCAACCGAACCGTACCCACGTCGGTGGTCTGCTTGTTGGTTACCGTTACGTTGGGCAGCACTACGTTGCGGTAGGCATTCTGGCCGCTAGGCGCAGTAGTGGTGGGGAAGAACTCGACGCGGTAGGTGCCGGAGGGCAGGCCGCTGAGCTGGAAGGCGCCGCTGGCATCGGCGGCGGTGCTAAACGTGTCGGCGACGGTGATGGACGAGCGGATGGCCAGGATTTGGGGCAGGGCGGCCGTGGGCGTTACGAGGCCGCGCACCGTGCCTTGCACATCCTGGGTAATAACGCGGATGACGGGCTTGAGCAGGTACCGCTCCTTTTTGTCGTTGCCGGGCTTCCAGTTGCCGCGCTCCACGATGGACTTGGCCACGTCGAAGTCGAGCAGGAGCTGGAAGGTTTCGCCTTCGCGCACTTCGCACTTATCGAGCTTCAGCTTCACGCCCGAGGTTTGGCCGCTGGGGGTTTTCAGGTCGTAGCGCTGGCCGTCTTTGCCCACCACGTAGCTGTCGGGGCCCAGCACCAGGCGAATTTCCTTTAGCGTCCCCGGCGCAAAGTCGGTGTTGACCAGCAGGGCGGCCTTGCCGTTCACGTACTCCAGCACGTTCAGGGTTTGGGCCTGGAAGGGCAGCACCTGCCAGCCATCGGGGTCTTTTTCCTCCTTTAAGTGCACCTCAATCTGCCGCACATCCAGGAACACGCTGCGGAAGTCGCCGGGGGCGTCCATCAGGCGCACTTGCAGCCTGGATTCGGCCGATTCATTGTCGTTGTTGCAGCCGGCCAGGGCCAGGGAGGCCAGCAGCGCCACGGAAGGGAGGTAGCGGAAAAACTTCATCAGGAGGAAAAAGAAAGGTGAAAGAAAAGCCAGAAGCCCAGCGCCCTGAGTGAGCAAGCTGGGCTTCGGCCGGTGGCAAAAACTCAGCCAAACCATGGCTGAGCTTCCAACTATTATTCTACTGTCCCGTTTTCGTGCTATCCGCCGGGGTTGGCTCACTGGGCTTGGGCTCCTCGGCTTTGGGCTGCTCCTCAGCGGGCTTGGGAGCAGGCTTGGGCTTGCCGAACAGCAGGTTATTGAGGCCCTGCTTGGCTTTGTCGCGGACTTTGGCTTCGGCTTCAAGGCGCTTCTTTTCCACTTCCAGGCGAGCTTTTTCCTGTAGCTCCTCTTGCTTGCGGGCCACTTCCCGTTGCAGGCTGTCCTGGGCCACTTTGGCTTTGGCCTGGAGGCGGAACTTGGCATCGTCCACCTTGGCCTGCACGATGTTGTTTACCAGGTCTTTGGCCTGGGCCTTCACGCTGCCCGAGCTAAGCTTGACCACGGGGTCCTTCATGGAGCCGGCAATGGTGAGGCCCAGCGTTACCCGGTCGGTGCCTTCCAGGTCCTGCACGCCGGTAAGCTGGGTGAGGCGGGCATTGAGCTGGTTGCCGACCCGGCCCGTGGGCACGTTCAGGGCCGTGACGTACTCCAGGTTGCCATTCACGTTGCTGGAGCCGCCCACCGTCATCTTAATCTGCCCCACGTTGATGTCAAACGGCTTCACAATGAAGTTGCCGTTGAGCATTTCGGCGGCCACGTCCTTGTTCTCGACCACCAGCCGCTTCAGCTCCTGAAACTGCGTCAGGGCACTGATCTGGTTCATGACTTTGGAGCCGCTGACGGCCGCCCGCACTACCTCAAACAGGCCTTTGCCGGTGAGCGTGCTGTACACCGGCATCATGTCGGGCCCCATTTCCCCGCTCACGTTGAAGTTGGTGGAAAACAGGCCCTCTACCTGCGAGGCCAGCGGCAGCAGCAGCTTTACGGAGTTGAAGGCCCGGAAGGCATTCTGAAAATCCAGGTTTTTGATGTTGAGCCCGAAGTTGAAGCGCGGGTGCGCCAGGTTCTTGCTGCTGTAGGAGCCGGTAGTGACAAAGGCGCCACCCAGCGTATTGAAGGCCAGGTTGTTGAGCTGAGCGGTTTCGTCGCGCACGGTGACGGTGCCGCGCACGTTGTCCAGCTTCAGGTTGTCGTAGAGCACCTGGCCCACGGTCGAGTTCAGCACCAGGTCCACGTACTTCGGCACGGGCAGCACACCCTGGGCCGCGGCCGGGGCGGCGCCGGTGGCGGCCACGGTGGGCTTCTGGCTTACCTCGTCCACCATCCACTCGTTCACGTTGAAGCGGGAGCTGTTCACGGTCAGGTTGCCGCGCAGGGGCTGGCCGGGCGTGAACAGGTAGCCCAGGTAGTTGCTGATGGTGCCCGAGGCGGCAATGTCCGAGGACCCCACGAAGCCGGCCATGTCGCGCAGGGCAATCTGGTTGTTGTTGAACGTGGCCGTGGCCCGCGTCACGCGCATGCCCTGGGGCAGGTCGGTGCTCTTGTAGGTTACATTCTGGGCGTTTACGGTGCCCGAGGCCACCACGCTCTGGTAGCGGCCAGCTTCCACGTCGGCCATGTTGCCTTTGGCAGCCACGTTGCCGTTGAGGCGGCCCGTCACGGTCATGCCTTGCAGCGGGAAAATGCGGGTGAGCTTGGTCAGGTCCACCACGCCCCGCACGTCGGTGTCAAACTGCATTTTGTCCACGCCTTGGGTAGCTACGCGGCCCTCCAGCGGCTCCCCATCCAGCCGCATCCGAAACTGCGGGATGTCCACGCGGGTGTCGTTGAGTTGGCCGGTGGGGTTGGTGACGGTGCCGTTTAGCGTCAGGTTTTCGATGGGCGCCGGCACCTGCTTGGCCTTCACGTAGCCGTTGGTGAGGTTGAGCCGGGCCTGTACCACGGGCATCTGGGTTTTGGAGTACACGCCCTTGGCCGTGCCGTCCACCAGCAGCTGCCCGCGCAAAAGCAGGTCCTGCACCGGGTATACCTTCAGCATCTCGGCCAGGTCTACGCGGGCCTTCACCCGGCCGTCCACCCGCATGGGCTCCAGCCCATCGATGGCCACGTTGCCATCAATCGGGTTCTGGCCCAGGTCCAGGTGAAACTGCTTCACGTTCACTTTCACGTTGTTCGTAAAGCCCGAAGGATTGTCCACGGCCAGGTCCACGTTGATGTTGCGGGCCCGCTGGGGCAGCTGGGGGTAGTGGAAGCTGCCATCCTTCACTTGCAGGTTGAGGCCATAGCCGGGCATCTTCATGGCGTTCTGCACGCCCTTCAGGTAGCCGTCGAAGGCCACTTTGCCCGCCGCCTCAATGTCTTTGAACTGCGCCGTGTACGCGCCCGGCACCAAGCTCAGAATGTTCTTGAAGTCGGTTTCGAGGGCTTTGAACGTCAGGTCATAGGTGATATCCGTGTCGTTGGGCAGGCCGATGGCGCCCTGGAAGGTAGCCGGGAAGTCGTTGAGCTGCACCCGGTTGTCCTTGAACGTGAACAGCATCTTGCCCAAGTCCATGGCCATGGTTACGTCGGCCGTGAGCTTTTTCTGACTGATGTACTCAGTGCCGGCGTACTGCATCGAGAAGCTGTCGGCGGTGGTCTGGCTGACCAGGTCGAACACGTTGCGGGCGAAGTCGCCGGAGCCGGTATGGGTGATGCCGCGGGCCTGCATGCCGAACGGAATCGTCAGGTCCTCGTAGCGCAGGCGGCCGTTGCGTACCTCCCAGCCCTTGATGGCCAGGTTCACGGCCGTGGTGTCCTGGCCCTTAGCCGCCGCCGCCGAGTCCGACACGTACACGTCCCAGTTGGCCCGGCCGCTTTTCAGCACCCGCAGGCTGATGTCGGGCTGCTCCAGGGTAATGTGCTTGATGTTGATGGGTCCGCCGCTCACCACGCTCATCAGGTCCAGGCCCACGTCGAGGCGGGGCAGGTAGGCCAGCGTGTCGCGGGCAAAAGAATCCTGGCCGATGACGCGCAGCTGCTCCAGGCGCAGGGCCAGGTCGGGAAAGGTGCTGAGCAGGGTTACGTCCACGTTGGCGGGGTCGTAGAGCACCGTGGCCCGCACCCGCTCGGCCAGCTGCCGGTCGAAGGCGGCTTTCAGCTTGTCTTTGAACAGCACCGGCGCCAGCGCCAGCGCCGCCACCAGCACCACTACCACGAGCAGCAGTCCAACTAGAATTTTACGCATAAGACCATAAGACTAGGAAAAGAAGAAGACACAACCGGAGCCCGTAAACCGAGTAACGCACAACCCCATACGCTCCAAACAAAAGTAGCGCGAAACCTGAGCGGTTAGCTGAGCGCACCTAAAAAATGCAGCTAATGAAAGCTAGCTGCAAACTACCTTCCACTTGTTATGCTGCGTGCCACCAACAACCTTCTTCCAGCTGCCCGGCAAGTAGCAGAGCGACAATCATTCTAGCCGCTCGTCTGGTCGTGAGCAGGTTCTGGGCGGCGCTTAGCATGACAAAGCTGTTTCCGCTTTCCCGCGAATCAGGAAACAAACTGCCAATTTAGCCGCGGCATCGGGGCAGGTCGCGTACCAAAGCCCCGGTTGCCGTCGTTAGAAAAGCCACGTATGCCCGGTAGTCGAATTCTTCATGTGCTTCAATGTCAGCTGCGCCGGCCCAGCCGGCAGGGTCTGCTAGCTACGGTGCTGCTGGCGGCCGGTGCAGGGCTGGCCCAGGGGCAGGACCTCTACTTCGCCCAACCTTACGCCACGCGCCTCTACACCAACCCCGGCTACACCGGCCTGCTCGACGACTACAGCGTCACGCTCAACTACCGCAACCAGTTCCCCACCCTGGCCGGCACCTTCCAAACCAGCCAGCTCTCGGCCGACTTCCGCTTCCGCGACCAGCGCAACGCCGTGGGCGTGCTCCTGAACCACGACCGAACCGGCGGCATCGGCTACACCCGCTTGCAGGCCGGGGCCACCTACGCCCACCACTTGCGCCTAAGTAAAACCTTTGGCCTGAGCGCCGGCGCCTCCGTGGGCTACGGCAACCAGCGCGTCAGCTACGGTAACCTCGTCTTCGGCGACCAGCTCACGGATGACGGCTCCACCGGCGCCCCCACGCTGGAAGTAGCTGACTTCAAGCCCGTTCACTACCTCACGGTGGGCGTGGGCGGGCTGGTGTACAACGAGTATTTCTGGGTGGGCATGGCGGCTCACCACCTCAACCAGCCCGATCTGGCGTTCATCACCCAGGCCACCCTGCCCATGCGCCTCAACGTGCACGGCGGCTTCAAATACTACCTCAAGCGCACGGTAGTGCGCCGCCAGCCGCGCGAAATAAGTGTGGCGCCCACCGGCAGCTACACTCGGCAGGGCGGCTCCCAGCGTGCCGAAGCCGGTTTGTACTTTACCGCCAGTCCGCTCACGCTCGGGGCCGTGTACCGGGGCATCCCGCTGCAGAGCGGTCCGCGCCCCCAACAAGCCCTGACTACGATACTCGGGGTGAGTTTGGGAACTTTTCGGCTCGGTTATAGCTATGATGTGAGTCTGAGCCAGTTTAGCCGCGAGCTGGGCGGGGCTCACGAACTGTCCCTGACCTTGCGCGACTTCGATATGCTGGAAGCGTCGTGGCGCCGGTTGAAACGACGGAATTACCCGTCGATTCCTTGTCCGGCCTTTTGAAAAGTTGTATTATTGCATTCAACTTGCCTAGCCTAAACCCTTTTCTCACAGGTAGTTTCAACTCAATCATGAATTTTTCCAAGTTCCTGCGCTTTGCAGTCGTGGCGGGTGCCTCCACGCTGGCAGCCTGCGGCGGAGGTCCGCCCACCGCTACGAAACCCGGTAAGTACAGCTCTACCACAGGCATTGAGTACAATACTGAGGAAGGGATGAAGGTATCGGATTACCAAGGTATTCCGGAAGGCCCCGGCCTGGTGTTTATCGAAGGTGGCCGCACGGTGCTGGGTACGTCGGAAGAAGACGTGGCCATGACCCACGACAACCTGGAGCGCACCGTTACGCTGGCCTCGTTTTACATGGACGAAGCCGAAGTAGCCAACATTCACTGGCTGGAGTACCTGCACTACGTGCGCAAGGACTCGTCGGAAGAGTTTTACCAGTCGGCCCTGCCTGACACGACGGTGTGGGCGCGGGAGTTGTCGTTCAACGACCCCTACGTGGATTACTACCTGCGTTACCCCGGCTTCCGCTACTTCCCGGTGGTGGGTGTAAGCTGGCTGCAAGCCAACGACTACTGCACCTGGCGGACCTCGAAAGTAAACGAGCGTCTGGCCGGTGAAAGTGAAGAAAGCAGTGATGGCGGCGGTGGCGGTCTGTTTGGCCGACGCCGGAACAGAGGCGGTGATGGTGACGGTGATGCTGCCGAAGGCACTTCCGGTGATGGCGAAGGCAGAACCAGAATTGCCATCGAAAACGGCAACACGCTGCCCAACTACCGCCTGCCCACTGAGGCGGAGTGGGAATACGCTGCCCAGGCCCTCATTGGCACGCAGGAAACCGGCAACGAAAACCAGGAGAACAAGCGCATCTATCCGTGGGATGGCCGCCAAGTGCGGAACCCCTACGGCAAAGGCATGGGCCAGTTCCTGGCCAACTTCAAGCGTGGCCGCGGCGACTACGCCGGTATTGCTGGCTCCCTGAACGACGGCGCCATGATTACGGAGTACGTGTACAACTACCCGCCCAACGACTACGGCCTGTACAACATGTCGGGCAACGTGAACGAGTGGGTGCAGGACATCTACCGTCCGCTGTCGTTTGAAGACGTGGAAGACCTCAACCCCTTCCGCCGCAACGGCTTCCTCGACCCCTCCGAGAAGTACGACAAGAAAGGCTACCAGTCGCTCATCGACGACCACGTGCGCGTGTACAAAGGCGGCTCCTGGCGCGACGTAGCCTACTGGCTGTCGCCGGGCACGCGCCGCTTCATGGCCGAAGACTCAGCTACCGCCACCATCGGCTTCCGCTGCGCCATGATTAACGCCGGCTCGAACAAATAATCACAGATTGTGCAGATTGAGTTGATTTCACAGATTCAATCGACAACAAAAAAGCCGCTCAGCTGAGCGGCTTTTTTGTTGTGGGGCGGTTTACCCAATTTCTACTATTCTGAACCGGAAAAGAATCCGTGCAATCAGCTCAATCTGCACAATCTGTGATTTAGCGGTCTGCGCAGGCGATGGTGGCAATGTTGACTTCGGCGGCGCCGGCGGCTAGTAGGGCCGCGGCGCAGGCTTCGAGGGTGGCGCCGGTGGTCAGCACGTCGTCGACAAGCAGGACGCGGCGGCCGGCTACGGTAGCGGCTTCGGGTACGGTGAAAACGTCGGCTACGTTTTCCCAGCGTTGGAGGCGGCTTTTGCGCGTTTGGGATTCGGTGAATTCGTGGCGGCGCAGGGCAGTGGCGTGCCAGGGCAAGTGCAGGCCCGTGGCTAAGCCTTCGGCAAAGGAGTCGGACTGGTTGTAGCCGCGGCGGGCCAGCTTACGCGGGTGCAGAGGCACGGGCACCACCACATCGAAATCGGGTTGCAGGCCGGCCTCGCGCAGCTCCTGTCCGTACCAGCGGCCCAGCACCCGGCCCACGTCCTGCTGGCCGCGGTACTTGAGTTGGTGCAGCAGGTGTTGCACGCGGCCGTGTTTCTGAAAACGCAGGTAGCTCAGGGCGTGGCGCACCGGCACCTTGCCCCAAAAGCGCCGGGCCAGCGGGTTGCTGGTGGCAGGCAAGCGGTGGAAATCGGTGTAGGGCAGCTGGGCCCGGCAGCCGGTACACACGTGGTCTTCGCCCCGGCTGAGTGGGTCGGTGCAGGCCAGGCACACCCGCGGGAATAGCAGAGCAAACGTATCGGATAGCAGGGTAGCAATGGGCATAGGTGTTAGAAGTGAGATATGAGAGGTTAGATGTGAGACGTAACTGTATATAAACCCGTCATGCTGAGCTTGCCGAGGCATCTCTACCGCTTCGTTGCAGGTGTAATAATTATCCCCCGGTAGAGATGCTTCGGCAAGCTCAGCATGACAATACCATTGCAACAATACCACTCCAATGACAGCACGCCGGATTTCTCACGGGGCTCGGAATGACAGCCTTTCATAAGTAGCATAGTAGGGCTTAAGCTGATGGCCGCAGATTTCCGGTGAACTTCTGCCTAATTTTAAGTTTTCAGCCTGAATTAAGAAAGCCGCCGAACCAGACCATGGGTCGATGCGGCTTCTGACTTTACCTTTTCCCTAAATATGTCTCTCGTTTCTGAATTCAATGAGTACCGCCAGCGGATGAATGAAAAAATCCTGGCAGCCGACAACAAGGTTATCAAGCGGTTCTTCAACCTCGACACCAACACCTACCAGGAAGGCGCCCTGGACGTGAAAACCAAGGAAATGCTGGGCCTAGCCTGCTCCATGGTGCTGCGCTGCGACGACTGCATCAAGTACCACCTGGGCAAGTGCTACGAGGAACGGGTCAACGACGAGGAAATCTACGAGGTGTTTGCCATTGCCAACCTCATCGGGGGCAGCATTGTGATTCCGCACTTCCGCCGGGCCGTGGAGTACTGGGAGGCCCTGAAAGAGGAGGCCGTAGCCGCCGCGCCCCCGCACGCCCACGACGCATGAGTCCGCCGCTCGACCCCCAGGAAACCGAGGCGCAGTTTGAGCAGCGCTGGTGGGAGCTAATGAACCTCATGCGGCAACGCTTCGGCAAAAAGCCCGACCTCAACGCCCTGCTGCTGCTCATTGGGGTGCAGGAGCTGGGGCAAGGTGCCGGGCCGTTTACCAAGGAGCAGAAGCAGGACCTGATGCACATTGCCACCTGCAAGCTGTTCAGCCTCTCGGGCTATTACGCGCTGGAGCACGTGGACGAGGACGGCTGGCCCCACTACCGCCTGGTAAACCCTGTGCCCTTTTCCAGCCTCAAGGAGCAGGAACGCATGCTCAAGTGGCACATCCTGGAGTATTTCGACCAGCAAGAGCAATGAGCCTGTAACGCGAAGTTGTACTTCGCGAGGCGCTGGAACGATGCCACTGCGTTGTTGACCTGACGGCGCAGACGTCTCGCGAAGTACAACTTCGCGTTACAGGCTCATTGCTCTTGCTTATAACATAACAACGTTTTGAACATCATCACCTACAACGTCAACGGCTTACGCTCGGCCCTGAGCAAGGGACTGTTGGACTGGGTGCGCGCGGCTCAGCCCGATGTGCTGTGCTTGCAGGAAATCAAGGCCGGGCGGGAGCCGCTGGACGTGTCGGGGTTTGCGGAACTGGGCTACCAAGCCTACCTGCACGCGGCCCAGAAGCCGGGCTACAGCGGCGTAGCCACCTTCACGAAGAGGCCGCCGCGGGCCGTGGTAGAAGGGTGCGGCACCGACTGCTACGACCTGGAAGGCCGGGTGCTGCGCCTAGATTTCGAGCACGTGTCGGTGCTGAACACCTACATGCCCTCGGGCACCAGCGGGCCGGAACGGCAGGCGTTTAAAGTGCAGTGGCTGCACTTCTTCCGCGACTATGTACGGCAGCTGCGGGCCGCCGGGGGGCCGCCCCTGCTCATCGGCGGCGACTTCAACTGCTGCCAGACCGACATCGACCTGCACAACCCCAAGGCCAACCAGAACAGCCCCGGCTTCACGCCCGAGGAGCGGCAGTGGTTTCGGGACTTTCTGCAGGATGGCTTCGTGGACACCTTTCGCCACCACCACGGCGAGGCGGCCGGACACTACTCCTGGTGGACTTACCGCGCCGGGGCCCGCAAGCGGAACGTGGGCTGGCGCCTCGACCACCTGCTGGTGGAAGAGCGCCTACGCCCCCACATCCGCGAAGCCCACCTCCTACCCGACATCGTGCACTCCGACCATTGCCCGGCCCAGGTCATTCTAGAGTTTTGAGTGATACTTAAGTGTGGAGTTGGGTAATGGCCATCAAGCCGATTTAAGTGTAGTGTAGAGACGCAATATTTTGCGTCTCGTCGTTGCTGATGTTGTTTATCAACAATTTACAATCGGTTGTTCAACGAGGAGACGCAAAATGTTGCGTCTCTACATCACCTAGCTCAAAGAGGCAAAAAACATGAACCTACTTCAACCGCGCTTCAATCTGGCTGAGCAGGAAGGCAGCGTCTTCTCTGTGAGGCCTGTCTGAAAACAGCTCCATGGCGCGGTTGGCGTGGGTGCGGGCGGCTTCCAGGTCTTTCAGCTCCAACAGCACAAAGGCCAGGTTGAGGTGGGTGGTGGCGTAGGTGGGGCGCAGCTCCAGCGACCGGCGAAACGGTACCAGGCTTTCCTGAAACTGGCCCAGGCGCTGATGAGCGTAGCCAAGGGCAAAGTAGGAGAGGTAGTCGCCCTGGCCGTGCTCGTGGGCTGGCTGGTAGTGCTGAATCAGACGCCGGAACAGCTCGTCTTCGTCGAGGTTGGTTTCAGCGCATTCGCACTGCTGGGCTGTGAAGTAGTAGTCACCCAGGGCCCGGTCCAGCTTGTAGTTGGTTGGCTGCTCCTGCCGCAGCGAGTCGAGCACCCGGCGCACGGGGAAGGCGTAGGGCAGCACCCGCTGGGGCAGCTGGCGCAAGGAGTCGAGGCTGGGGTCGAGCAGCTTCAGGTCCTGAAAAGCAAAGTGGCGCAGGCCCTCGGTAGCGGTGTGGTAGTTCAGGGCCAGGTCGGCTTTGCGCAGCACCACGGCCGGGCGGCGGTTGCGCGGGTCGGCGGCGTGCAGCACCTTCCAGGCCGACTCGTAGCGCCGCTCCAGCACCAGCTCGTTGGCCCGCCGCAACGCCTGGCCCTCGTCCGACGAGTCTTCGGCTTGGGCCAGGGCCTTCGGTAGCCCGGCCAGCAGCAATAGCAACGACAACAACAAGTAGCGCATACGAGTACGTGGGGCAGAAACCCCAAAGATGCCGGGATTTACGCAAACCCCGCCGCGGCGGCTGCGCACCGTGTCAAGTGCGGCGGTCTGGCCTGGCTCAGGTTGGTGCAACAAACCCGGAATCTGCTTTTCTTGCGCGTATGCTCTTTTATACAGTGATGAAGCCCCTGGTGCAGGTGGCGTTGCGGGTATTTTTTCGGAAGCTGGAGGTGCGGCACCGGGCGCGGCTGCGGGTGCCGGGCCCGCTGCTGCTGGCCAGCAACCACCCCAACACGCTCATGGACCCGCTGGTGGTGGCCGTGCAGCGCCGCCAGCCCATTGCCTTCCTGGCCAAAAGCACCTTCTTCAAAAACCCCATTTCGCGGGCCATCCTGGAGTCGGGCAACTCTATTCCTATCTACCGGCGCCAGGACATGGAAACCGGGGCCGAGGCCCTGACGCCGGAGCAGATTACGGCCCAGAACGAGGCCATTTTTGGGCGGTGCTACGACTACTTCGACCGGCAGGGCACCATCATGATTTTCCCGGAGGGCAGCAGCGTGGCTGAGCGGCGCCTGCGGCCCCTCAAGACCGGGGCCGCCCGCATTGCCCTGGGCGCCGAGGCCCGGCACGACTTTCAGCTAGGCCTGCACATCGTGCCGCTGGGTATCAACTACTTCGACCCGCAACGGTTCCGCTCCGACGTGTTCATCAACGTAGCCCGCCCCATCCGGGTGGCCGACTACGCCGACCAGTACCGCCAAGACCCCACCGCCGCCGCCGATGCTTTGACCGAGGAAATCCGCCGCCGCCTGGAGCAGCGCCTCGTCATCACCCGCGACGATGCCGAAGACCAGTTGGTGACGCAAGTGGAGCGCACCTTCGGCCAGCACTTGATTCAGGACGACGAGGAAACCCTGGCCGACAACTTCCAGCTCTCACGCACCCTGCTGCGGGCTGTGCGCTACTTCGAGAAGCACGACGCCGCCCGCCTGGGCGACATCCGGGAGAAGCTGCACGCCTACCACCAGGAGCTAGCCCGCCTGCGCCTCACCGACGAAGCCCTGGAAACCCGCGGCACGGCCGGCACCCGCCGCAACCGCGCCTTGGCGGCCGGGGCCAAGCTTGTGCTGGGTGCCCCGCTCTACGTGTACGGGGTCATTAATAACTACGTGCCCTATATCATTCCGTCGGTGGTAGCCCGGCGTGCCACGAAGGAAGTGGAGTTTGTAGCGCCGATTATGCTGGTGACGGGCATGGTCACGTTCAGCCTGTGCTACGCGGCGCAAACGGCCGTGGTCTACCACCTCACCCACGATTGGCGCTGGACCTTGCTCTACCTGCTCAGCCTGCCGCTGTCGGGCTTCTACGCCCTGAGCTATTGGGGCAACCTGGCTGGGCGCCTGCGTCGCCTCCGGGCCCTGCGCCTGTTCCGCCAGGAGCGGCCGGTCATCGAAAACCTGCTCCGCCAGCGTACCACCATCATCCGCCTGCTGCGCGAAGCCCGCGAGGCGTACGCTGCGGAAAGGTAATTTTTTAGCTACCAGCGGTAAGCCGCAAGCTACAAGCTGACAGCCCAACGTCAGCTTGCAGCTTGTAGCTTGTAGCTATTCAGGCTAAAAATCCATTTTTACCCCCAAGCTCAGCACGGCAATATCGTCCAGGTCGAGGGCGCGGTGGTTTAGAAAATAGCTGAGGAGGTAGAGGTCGTTGGTGCTTAGCTCGTAGTAGAACGACAGGTGGCGCGGGTGCTCAGTGGACCTTGTCGGCAGCACGCGGGTGAGGCGGCTGCCCAGCAGCGGCCCCACGCGGGTGTTGGTCGAGAACCAGTAGTAGCCTTCGGGGTACTGTCCAGGCTTGCCGTCGTTGGGGTTGCCGCGGGTATGGCTGATGTAAGCTCCTGCCGTGAGCGGGCGCACCTGCCACTTCGGGCCCAGCGGCAGGGTCCAGGCCGGCGGCGAATAGAGGAGCTTGGCTGATACCACAACCAGGGAAGTGCCGGCGTAGCGGGCCGGCACAAACCCCAGCAGCACATCTACTTCGGTGCGCTTCTGCCAGAACTCATAGCCGGTGCCGGCAGCCACCATGCCCAGGCCACCGCCCGTTTGCAGCACCAGATGCCGGGGCCGAAACCACGGCCGGGGCTCGGGCTTAGTGGCTGCCAGCAGCGAATCGGGCTCGGATAAAGTTGGGGCAGACGTAGCGGCCAAGGGCGCGGCCAGCAGCAGGGCCCCGGCCAGGAGCCGTAACAATGAGGCCATCAGAAGGAAACTTGTTTGAGGCGGAATTGCTTGTCGCCCCACACCGTCATCACGATGTAGCGGCGGCGCTCAAAGGCGTCGGAGTTGACATAGGTAACGCCGTCGCCGAAGGGCTGCCCGAACCGAAAGGAGTGGCGGTGCCCGTTCATGGAAAACACCAGCCGCGGGTCTTCGCGCATGGCCGCAATGTAGGCTTCGCTCAGCTTGGGGTCGAAATCGGCATCGTCGGGCGGGATGTGCGACACTACCACGTGGCGGCGAACCTTGGTGTCGGCCATTTCCTGGAGCAGCCAGGGCATATCGGGCACCCGGCCGTTGAAGTTGTACTCGCGGCCATTAGTGTCGAGCATGATAAACTTGGTGTCGCCGTAGACAAACGAGTAGTTCAGCGGCCCGAAGATTTGCTGGTAGGCCCGGCGGCCGTTGCCCACCAAGTCATGGTTGCCGACGGCCGTCAGGTAGGGCACTTTCAGCTTGCGGAGCTGGTCGTCAATCCAGCGCATTTCGCGGCCCAGCCCGAAGTCCGAGATGTCGCCGGCAATAACCATGAACTGGATGCCGGGCTGCTGATTAACGCTTTTTACCAGGTCCTCGGCGTCGTCGTAGAACCGCTGGGAGTCGCCCGTGAAGATGAAACGGAGCGTATCGTTGGGGCCAAGGGCGGGCAGCTCGGCCAGGCGGGCCAGGTTCTTGGCCGTCAGGTTTTGCTGCTCCTCCGGCACGCGGGTGTCATTGGGGCTGAACTCAAGCAAGTCGCAACCGGCCAGCAACAAAGCGGCGGCAGGCAGCAGGGCACGAAAAAAGGAAGGGCGGAGAAATGAACGCATAACTACGGCACACATACAAAACAACGGCAACCCCACACAGAATCGCCACGGGGCTATATACTAGTGAGGCCCAAGCTTTGTTTGTATCTTATCTATATTCTGTTGAAACGTTTCCGTTACAAAAGCCCCGTCGCTTGAGAAACAGCCTTCTTTAGCTACCAAACGCCATAAAAATTCTTCGTGCGTTTCCGTATTGGCAGCTGTGCCATGCTGCTTAGTAGCACAAGCAGCAGTGGCGCCCTACGAAGTCGTTTAGAAAGTCGGTAGCACGCCCTACTGAGCGCAGCCGGAGGCGCAGTTAAAGCAAGACGCGCTACCGACTTTCTAGACGGCTTCGATGTTACTCATCCAAATACTGGTGCACGAACTTAATGGCCATGGCGCCTTCGCCCACGGCCGAGGCCACGCGGGCCATGGCGCCGGCGCGGCTGTCGCCGGCGGCAAATACGCCGGGCACGCAGGTTTCGAGCAGGTACGGCTCCCGGTTGTGCTTCCAGATGGCGCCGTAGCGCGGGTCCTGCACCAGGTCGCGGCCCGTGAGCACGTAGCCTTTACCGTCGCACACGGCCGTTTGGCACACCCATTCGGTGCTGGGCTTGGCCCCGATAAATACGAACAGGGCCCGGGCCGGGCGCCGCTCCACCTGGCCGTTGCGGTTGATGACGACTTCCTCCAGGTGGTCCTGCCCGCACACTTCCTGCACCTGCGTGAAAGGCAGAATCTCGATGTTGGGCGTCTGAGCAATCTGCTCAATCAGGTACGCCGACATGCTGGCCGCCAGGTTCTCGCCCCGAATCAGGATGTAGACCTGGCGGGCGTAGGTGGACAGGTACATGGCGGCCTGGCCCGCCGAGTTACCCCCGCCCACGATGTACACGTCCTGCTCCTCGCAGGAGCGGGCCTCGGTGCGGGCGGCGCCGTAGTATACGCCGGCCCCGCTCAGGTGGCTTTCGCCGGGCACGTCGAGGGTGCGGTAGCTGACGCCGGTGGCCAGCACTACGGCGCGGGTGCGCACGGTGCCGCCGTCGGCTAGGGTCAGCACCTTGTAGCCATCCTGCACACACAGCTCGGTTACTTCCTGCGGGGCCAGAAACTCGGCCCCGAGGCGTACGGCCTGGGCCCAGGCCCGGTGCGCCAGCTCGCTGCCGCTCAGCCCTGTCGGAAAGCCCAGGTAGTTTTCGATGCGGGAGGAGGTGCCGGCTTGCCCGCCGGGGGCTTGGCGCTCAATCACCAAGGTGCGCAGGCCTTCCGAGGCTCCGTACACGGCCGCGCCCAGCCCCGAAGGACCGGCCCCAATCACCACTACGTCGTACAGCTCCTGGGAGGCCTGCACGGTGAGGCCAATGCGGGTGGCTACGTCGGTGGTGGTGGGGCGGGCCAGGGCCGTGCCGTCTTCCAGCAGCACCACGGGTAGGTCGTGGGAAGTCAGGCCCTTGGCTTCCAGCAGGGTGCGGGCATCGGGGTTGGTTTCAAAGTCGAGCCACTGGTAGCCGACGAGGTAGCCGGCCAGAAAGTCTTTGAGGTCGTGGGAAAGCGGCGACCATTGAAACCCAATCAGCCGCAGCCCATCGAAGCGGGGCTTGTAGGTCAGCTCCCAGGCTTTCAGCAAGTCGTGCAGGGTGGGGTAGAGCAGCTGCTGGGGCGGGTCCCAGGGCTTCATCAGGTAATGGTCGAGGCGGGCCGAGTTGATGGCCCGGATGGCGGCTTCGGTGTCGGCGTAGGCCGTGAGCAGCACCCGCTTGGCGTCGGGGTAGAGGGTGCGGGCCTCGGCCAGCAGCTCCACGCCCTCCATGCCGGGCATGCGCTGGTCGGCCAGGATAAGGGCCAGGGGCTCCTCGCGGGCCTTCAGCTCCCGGATGGTCGTCAGGGCCTCGTCGCCGGAGGCGGCCCGCAGCACCCGGTAGTCGCGCCGGAACTCCTGGCGCAGGTCCCGGTCGATGGCGCTGAGCACCTGGGGGTCATCATCAACAGCAAGCAGAACAGGCTTTTTCATAAAATGTAGGGGCGCGTTGCACGCGCCCGTTCGTTGGGGCGCCGTCGCGGCTTAGAGTGTTCAACATAAACAGGAAGCTATTCAGAGATTTACCAGGCCGCCCTGCTTCACTTGGCGTCCGCGCAGCCGAACCGAAAGTCAGCCTAGCAAAGCAGCTCTGCTGCTGGCTGCCTGCTGGCTGCCTGCTTGCTGCTGCACCGAAGCGGGAGAGGCTTCGCGGGGCGGACGCCAAATTCAGCAGGACGGGCCGAGGTGCCTTTGGTGACTTCCTAAACAGTTTAAGATGCAAAAAGCATAGAAGCAAGTTCCTGCACCCCTGGCCGACCACAGCCGGCGGGCGCGTGCAACGCGCCCCTACGTAGGCAGCCACACGCAAAACTCGGTGTGGCCGGGGGCCGACTGCACTTCCAGCGTGCCGCCGTGCTGCTCCACCAGGCGCAGGGCAATGTCGAGGCCGAGGCCGGTGCCTTCGCCGGGGGGCTTGGTGGTGAAGAACGGCTCCAGGATGCGGGGCAGCACATCGGGCGGGATGCCGGGGCCGTTGTCGATAATAAACACCCGCACGAAGTCGCCCTCCTGGCGGGTGCGCACCGTGATTTCGCCGCCTCCCTCGGCTGGCAGGGCGTCGATGGCGTTGTCGAGCAGGTTGGTCCACACCTGGTTGAGGCTGCCGGCCTGGCCCAGCACCTGCGGCAGGCCGGGCGCATAGTCGCGCACCACCCGGATGTGCTTTTCGCGCAGGGCAAAGCCCAGCAGGTTGAGGGTGCTGTCGAGGCCGGGATGCACGTCGAGCGGGGCCAGGTCGGTGGCGCGGTCCATGTGGCTGTAGGTCTTCACGTTGCCAACCAGCGTGCTGATACGGGCTCCGGCTTCCTGCACGTCGTGCACCAGGCGCCGGATGGTGAGGTGGCCTTCCAGCCAGGCCAGCGCCACGGGCCGGGAGTGGGCGGGTAGGGCAGTCAGCACCGGGGCCAGACTGTCGGGGCTCAGGCCGGCGTCGAGAAGGCCGGAGGCCAGCTGGTAGCCGTCGGGCACCTGCTGCTCTTCCAGCCACTCAGCCAGGGCGTCTTCCTGGTCGGCCCGCTCCAGGGGGCTGAGGGTGGCCCGCTCGGGCACGGGGGCAGCGGCCAGCTGGGTCAGGGCGCCGATGGAAGCGGGGTCGGGGCAGTGGCCCACCAGCTCCAGCAGCAGCTCGGGCAGGCGCAGCAGGCTGTGGTTCAGGGTTTCGGCCCCGCGCACAATGGCGGCGGCGGGGTTGTTCAGCTCGTGAGCCAGGCCGGCCGAGAGCTTGCCCAGGGCCCGCAGCTTCTCGTCGCGTTCCTGGGTACGGGCCTCCAGCCGGGCCCGGTCGCTCATCAGGCCCACCAGGCGCTGCACCAGCTCGGGGCTCTGGCGCTCCAGCTCCGGAAACTTGTCACGGTCCAGCAGGTAGAGGCGGGTGTCGCCGATGGCCACGCCGTAGCCTTTGATTTCGCGCAGGCGGGAATAGGGCAGCACCCCGCTGACCTGGCCTGCCTCCTGCCGGAAGCCCGGCTCTCGCTGGCCGTTGCGCACGGCGTAGAACTGCATGCCGCCGTGCAGCATGGCCGTCAGGTACTGGGCCGGGTCGCCGGGCCGGAAGATTTCGGTGCCGGCGGTGAAGTCGCGCACTTCCCCGTGCTGGGCCAGCCACTCCAGGGTTTCCGGGGGCAGGTCGGCGAAGGCGGCAACGCTGGTTAGGTCTTGGGCAGTGAGCATGGTACGGGCACTCAACGCTGGCACCTTTCAGAAGAGAAGCCAGAAGTACGGATGATTAGACGTATTTGGGTGAAGCACACGCCGGCCCACCACATGCAGTATCTTCCCGGATGCAGGCCGGGCGCGAGGGCCACGGGCAGCCTTCGACAGCTTAAGACGCACAGCCCAGGCGTGTACTTTACCAGACGAAAACAGACGAAGCCGCCGCAGCCGGGGGCGCAGCTTCTAATTACGGGGACGCACGCCAACAACGCGCAACCGCCCCCGACTGGCGCGTAACCGGACGGGGGCGGCAGGTGCGGGCGGCACCCAAGCGTTTACGGCTGGCCAGCTCCGCAGTTGTCCCGCTTCAGGTCGGTCATTTTCTTAGCCGCCGTCGATTCAGTGACTTCCGTAAACACCATTGCCGTCGTCATCAGGCGGTTTTTTACGTCTCCCTGCACGTAGTATACCTTGTTGGGCTCCAGCTTCAGGTCGAGGTTGTCCTTGTCGGGCAGGTTCAGGCCGCCGGCTACCGACGTGAACGTGGTAGGGCCGGGCTTGAGGCGTACCACGAAGTAGCGCTTGTTGCTGAGGCGGCACAGCTCGGCGCCATTGGCCCGTACGGTGAAATTAGTGGCGGCCTGCGCAAACATAGGAGGCCGGTAGAACACCACCGTGGCCGAATCCGGCGACGGGGTTATTGCTTGTGTCTGGGCAGTGGCCGTGCCGGCGGTTACGGCTAGCAAAAAGGGTAACAGCAGAATGCGCATAGGTTGATTGGTTAGGTAAATCTTGGCTAAAGATAGACGCATCTGTTTATTCTACAACTTTAGGCTGCTTAGGAAGTAGAAAGACCATCCTGCATCCTGTGCAGTGCCCACGTAGCCCAGCCCGCCAGATGCGCCCGACGTGCGGCTGCCGGAGCGGGCCTAACCAAGCTCTGCGTTGCTTCACCTTTTTCCTTGACCTATGAAAACTCCCGCCGCCGTCAACCTCGCCACGCTGCCCAGCCGGGCCCCGGATGGGGTTCACAAGGACGACACGCTCCAGCAAATGCAGCAGCTTCAGCAGGAGCTAGTGGAGCTGCAAAAACGCCTCTACGCCGAAAACCGGCGCAGTGTGCTGGTGGTGCTGCAAGGCATGGACGCCAGCGGCAAAGACGGCCTGATCCGGCGGGTATTCAGCGGCCTCAACCCCCAAGGCGTGCGGGTGTACTCGTTTAAGGAGCCTACCGAGCTGGAGCTGGCCCACGATTTTCTGTGGCGGGTGCACCAGCAAGTGCCGCCCAAAGGCATGATCCACGTCTTCAACCGCTCACACTACGAAGACGTGCTGATTACCAGGGTGCTGGGGCTGGTGAACAAGGAAGAAGCCCAGCGGCGGTTTGAAGCCATCAACAACTTCGAAAAGCTGTTGCAGCAGGCCGGCACCACGGTGCTCAAGTTCTACCTGCACGTGTCGGAAGAGGAGCAGCGGGCCCGGCTGCAAGAGCGCGTCACGGACCCCGAAAAGCGCTGGAAATATGAGGCCGGCGACGAAGACAAGGCCAAGCAGTGGCCCCAGTACCGCGCCGTGTACGAAGACGTGTTCAAGCATTGCAGCCCCCCCTCCTGCCCCTGGCACCTGGTGCCCGCCGACCAGAACTGGTACAAAGCCTACGTAGTAGCCCGCACCCTGCGCGACACGCTTGCCGACCTGAACCCGCAGTACCCGGTATCGAAGGAAGAACGGCCACGGTAAGACACGGCAGCAGCCCCACCCCCGTCCCCTCCCCCGCGGGATGTCGCGCGTCAAGCGAGGTGGGACGGGGGTGCGTTCTGATGAGCTACAAGCTTCAGGCTGCAAGCGGCAAGCTTGCTTAAACCAAGGGCTCACTTGAACAGCGCTTGTAGCGTGCATCTTATGGCTTACAGCTGACGCCTGGCCCCTTCTCCCGGAGGGGCTGGGGGTGCGTCGTTCTCGAATTATAACCTGAGCAGGGAGTCAGTCCGCGTTGCTTGGCCTTTGCCTTCCCGCCAAAACTCTATTCTTACCAAACTTTTCTGCCGCTAAAATCCTTTTCTTCTTTCTAGCTCATCTCTATCGAATGGCCAAACTCAAAACGCTTTACTTCTGCCAGAACTGCGGGGCGCAGTCGGCCAAGTGGATAGGCCGCTGCCCCAGCTGTGGCGAGTGGAACACCTATGTCGAGGAAGTACTTCAGAAAGAAGAGCCGGCCGCGGTTGCCTCCTGGAAAACAGCCACCACGGCGGTGGCCGGCGGCACCAGCACCAAGGTAGCCAAGCCCCGCCCGGTCAGCGAGATACACTACGAGGAAGAGCCCCGCATTCTGACCCGCGACGCCGAGCTGGACCGGGTGCTGGGCGGCGGGCTGGTACCGGGCTCTTTGGTGCTCATCGGGGGCGAGCCGGGCATTGGCAAGAGCACCCTCATGCTCCAGATTGCCATGACCCTGCGCCAGCTCAAGGTGCTCTACATTTCGGGTGAGGAAAGCGAGCAGCAGATCAAGATGCGGGCCGAGCGCCTTACCGAAGGCACCCAGCACCCCGGCTGCTACATCCTCACCGAAACCAACACCCAGAATATCTTCAAGCAAATCGGCCAGCTCCAGCCCAATGTGGTGGTCATCGACTCCATCCAGACCCTGCACTCGGGCCACGTGGAGTCGGGGGCGGGCTCGGTGAGCCAGGTGCGCGAGTGCACCACTGAGCTGCTGAAGTTTGCCAAGGAAAGCGGCGTGCCGGTGCTCATCATCGGCCACATTACCAAAGATGGCTCCATTGCCGGCCCCAAAATCCTGGAGCACATGGTGGATACGGTGCTCCAGTTTGAGGGCGACCGGCACCTGAGCTACCGCATCCTGCGCACCATCAAAAACCGGTTCGGCTCCACCTCCGAGCTGGGCATCTACGAGATGCAGGGCGCGGGCCTGCGCCAGGTCAGCAATCCGTCGGAAATCCTGCTGAGCCAGCGTACCGAGAGCCTGAGCGGCATGGCTATCGGGGCCACGCTGGAAGGCAACCGCCCGTTGCTGGTGGAAGTGCAGGCCCTCGTGACGCCCGCTACCTACGGCACGCCCCAGCGCAGCTCCACCGGCTTCGACGCCAAGCGCCTGCAAATGCTGCTGGCCGTGCTGGAGAAGCGCAGCGGCCTGCGCCTAAGCCAGCACGACGTGTTTCTGAACATTGCCGGCGGCCTGCGCCTCGAAGATCCGGCTCTGGACCTGGCCGTGTGCGCGGCCGTGGTTAGCTCCCTGAACGACGTGCCCATCCGGGGTGAGGTGTGCCTGGCGGCGGAAGTGGGCCTGAGCGGGGAAATCCGGGCCGTGAGCCGCCTCGACCAGCGCCTGTCGGAGGCCGAGAAATTGGGCTTTGCCGAGATGTACATTTCTCAATTCAATGCCCGCGGCCTCGACCTGGCCCGCTACGGCATCCGGGTGCACCCAGCCAGCCGCCTCGACGACGTACTGACGGGTTTGTTTGGGTGAGCTACGGACGAGCTTCGCTAACTCGTTCAGTATGAAGGAGTGCCGCGCGTGGCTTTTCACGTAAAGTCGCTATGTTGCTTGGAAAAGGCCCGTAGGCGGGTGTTCAAAACTTTGGGCTTAGGCGGCGGTTACGAAAAAAGTTAGCCGGCAGATTGGACTTTCTTAACCTTTCTGCCGTATCTTCGATACAGTAATTGACTTTTACCGCGAAATACCTGACTAACCTCGTCTGTTGACTCAGCGGGCAACGTCGGCATCGTCAATACTTCTGCGTGGCTTTCCTGATGGCTAATCGACATACCTTCGCTGCATTCCTGTGGGCCGGCTTGCTGGCCTTTCCTTTGCTGGGCGCGGCCCAGGGCACGGTGGTGCTGACCGGCAAGGTCAGCGGCCGCACGTCTGATACAGTGGCAGTGTCGGTGCGCGAAAATTTACTCGACCCCAAAGAGCAGATTACCTACGCCCGCCTCAACGACAAAGGCGAGTTCCGGCTGGCCCTGACCGTACCCGGCCCCACCCGCGCCGACCTCGTGTACGGCGACGACGTGGCCGAGCTGTTTGTGGAGCCCGGCAACCAGCTCGATGTGCGCTTCAAAGGCTCGGACCTGGCCAGCTCGGTGCGCTTTAAAGGCAAAGGAGCCGAGGCCAACAGCTACCTTACGGAAACCGAAGAGCGGTTTGTCGAAAATGACGGGTTTCAGGTGCTGCCCGAAAACATCATGCTCTACGAGCCGGGCTTCCTGTCGTTTCTGGACTACCGCCGCAAAGAGGAGCAGAAGTTTTTGCAGGAGTATATGGAGGACAACCCGACGTTGTCTTCTGCTTTCAAAGCCTACGCCAAGGCCCAGATTGACTACAGCTACGCCAACGACCGGCTGACCTTTCAGGACCTGCGCGAGCAGGTGGTGGCCACCGAGGCCCGCCTGAATATGTCGCCCACCTACTACGATTTTCTCAAGGAGAAAACGCTGATCAACAACGAGGCGGCCATCCGCAGTGAGCTGTACCACGAGTTTTTGCTGAACTACGTGCACTACATGGCCACCACCCAGGGCAAGCAGCGCTCCGACCCCGACTTTTACCGCGTGTGCTACGAGCTGGCCAAAAGCCAGCTGGCGGGCCCCATCCGGATGGTGCTCATGGGGCGGGTGATGCAGGAGTCGTTCCGCTTCGGCCACGTGAAGCAGTCGGCGGCCATGCTGGAAGACTTCCGGGCCCTGGATACCAAGCACACCTATTATCCCCTGCTGCGCCACGACTTTGAGGTGCACAAGGCGTTTGCCATCGGGGCCCCGGCTCCCAACTTCAAGCTGGTATCGTCGAAGGGCGACACGGTGAGCCTACGGCAGTTTGCGGGCAAGCTGGTGTACATGAACTTCTGGCGCACCACCAGCGGCCTGGCCCTGCGCGACCTGCCCTACGCCGCCGAGCTGGCCAAGCGCTTCGACGGCAAGAATATCGTGTTCCTCAACATTGCCCTCGATGAAAACGAAGGTGCCTGGAAGCAGTTGGTGGTGAGCAAGAAGCTGCCGGGCGTGCACGTGCGGGCCACCGGCGGCCTGCGCTCGGCCGTGGCCCGCGCCTACGCCATTCAGGATGTGCCCAGCTACATTCTGCTGGCCGAAGACGGCACCTTCCTCAACACCAAGCCCAAGCGCCTGAGCAGCCGCGCCGCCGTCGACGAAATCAAAGAGTCCTTCGGCAAAGCCAGCACCTACACCAGCAACTCCTCGGATAGAGGCAAGCAGTAGTTTTCAGAAGTGAGAGGGTGAGACATGAGGAGTGAGACTTCTTGCTAATGACCACTTCTAGAAACAGAAAAGCCAGCTGCGTTCCGCGGCTGGCTTTTCTGTTTCTAAAGATGGGTGTTCGTCTTGAAAACAGGATTATGAGTAGCAAAACAAAGTCTCACTTCTCCAATAATGTCTCACCTTCTCACTTCTCTAATTGAGCCAGACAGTGAGCAGCATTTCGAAGCGGTGAGGGCCGTAGGCATTGTAATAGGGGGCTTCACCCTCGAAGCCAAGGACGTGCACCAGCGGCATACCCTCGGTGCGCGACTCCACAACGCGCACGGGGTAGAGCTGGCCTTCCTCGGGCCAGTCGCCCACGTGGTTGTAGGGGCGCTGGCTGGCGTCCACGCAGCGGGCATAGTCGATAAACGGGGCGTGGCGGGTGGCTTCCGCCAGGGTCAGGTTGGCAACTTCGTACTTTGGCATATTGGGTCTACTACAAGAAAAAGGCCGGTTTGATTCCCTGGTTGGCGGGCACTGAAAGGCCAGCGTGACCGAGGCAGCGGCAAGCTAGAGCTTGAATTGCAGGCTCACTTTCACCCCGAAGGTACGGGCTCCCGGGGAGTTACGATACGTAAGCCGGTGCAGAAAGTCGACGCGCGCCACCTTCAGAATGTTCTCGATGCCGTAGCCCACCTCGGCGTAGGGCGCGCGGCTCAGGCTGCGGAAAGACGGCAACGGAGCGCCCGTTTTGGGGTCCTGGGCCGGGATGATGCGGCGGTTGGCCTCGCTCACGCCGCCCCACAGCACATTGCCGGTGGCTACCAGCCGCCAGTTGAGCTGCCGGATGGCCGGCACCGAGTTCAGCAGGAAGCCATCGAAGTAGTTCTCGAACCGGAAAGCCACGTACCGGTCGCTCACAAACTCGAAGAAGCGCATCAGGTTGAAGGCCCCGCTGTTGTAGAATGGGGACTCGTTGCCGAGGTGGGTTTTAAGCACCGGGTACGGCACCGTGCTGGGAATGTAGCCCGCGTCGAGGCGGTAGTCGGTGCGGCCCAGCTGGCCCAGGCGGATGCTCTGGTCGATGAGCAGGTTGAACTTGTGGTAGCTGAAATCGGCCCCCAGCAGGCCGTGCACGCCGCGGGTGTAGCGCAGGGTAAACACCGGCCAGCGCTTAAGCCCGATGGGCGTGCGACGGTTCTGGTTGTCCTGCACCAGCACTTCGTCGGGGGCGTAGCGGGTTTCCAGCACCACCTCGGCCAGGCTGAACTGGTCGTCGGTGGGGGCGCCGGGGGCGGGTGTCTCGGTGTAGTAGGCGAAGCTATATAGGGGCGTGAAGTGCTGGTAGCGCAGCAGCACCCGCGGCGTGAAGCCCCGAAACAGGTCGGTCTGGGCCGACACCGTGGTTAGGGTGCGGCGCAGGGGCCGGCCGCTGCTGATGTTGCCCAGGCGGGCCGAGGCCTCGAACAGCGGGTTTTCCAGGGCGTAGTCGTTGTCGAGCAACGCCACCTGGTCGATGTCGTGGCGGTGCTCGAAGCCCAGCACCGTCCAGCGTTGGCGGTCCAGGATGCGGTTCACGCGCAGGCCGTACTTGAAGCGCCCGTCGCGGGTGCCGTAGGCCAGGTAGGTGCGCAGCAGCCAGTCGCGGCTCAGCTCGGGCGTAGTCCGGAAGCCTACCCGCAGGCGGTGCCCCTCGATGTTGTTGAAGCCGTAGGTGCTCAGCACGGGCCCCAGATCGAAGCGGCCGGCGCGGTAGTAGCCGTTCACGGCCACGTCGGCTATTTCGAGCACGGAGCGCACGGCTGGCAGGCGCTGCACCGAGTCGAGGGCGGCCAGCGTAGCCTGCTCGGTGGTGCTGAGCGAGTCGGGGCGGTGCCGGGCGAAGTAGTCGGCCGGCGTCTGGAAGGCTTCGGGCGCGGTTTCCAGGGGCCGGTCGTAGAAGGGCAGCGGGTGCGGCTGGTTTGCGTCGAAGGCGGAGTTGACGGTAATAAAGCGGGCCTCCACGCCGGTGCTGCCCTTAGTGGGCTTGAGGCCGATGACTACGCGGGTGCGGCGCGGCAGCCAGGGTCCGGCTGGGGTGGGCGTCAGCTCCTGGCTTACCTGCACCCCCTCCACATAGTTGAGGTTGGCCCGCGGGCTTACGCGCAGGTCGAGGCGGCGCAGGGCGTAGCCTTCCTTGGTTATCCAGATGGTGCCCGTAAAGGCCAGGTCCTGGGGCCGGCGCGGCGCTACGGCCAACCGGTAGCAGAAGTCCTCCCCCACCCACACCGAATCCTGCAGCTCGTACTCGTAGGTGAACCGCCACCCGTCAGCAATGGGCGAAATAAAGTCCTTGCCCAGCAGCTGCTGCCAGTTCAGGTAAAAGTCCCAGTCCTGAAACGAGGCCCCCAAAATCTGCGACACCACCGAGCCTTCGCGCGGGGCCGCGCCGCGCAGCTGGCGCTGCCGAATGACCTCTCGTTTGCGCAGGGGCTGGTTGAGCTGATAGAAGCGCGACAACACCTCGGAGGCGAAAATAGGCACCACGGGCCGGCCGCTGGAGTCGCGGGGCACGCCCAGGCTGTCGGCCACCCGAGTTATCTGGCCCAGCACCGTGCGGCGGCCCAGCTGGGCGGGCAAGTTGCGCAGGCTTACTTCGGTGCGGTTGTAGGAGTCAAACTCGAAGGCCGTGAGCTGGCGCTTGTCGTTGCGGGGCTTCTGCTGCTGCACCCGGCGTAGAATGGCGTAGGCGGGGTTTTCGCGGGGCCGCACCACCACTTCCCCCAGCGACACCGACCCCGGCCCCAGCGCAAAGTTGACGGTGAAACGGCTGGCGCCCCCAGGCAAGGCTTTGCGCTGGGGGGCAAAGCCGATGGCCGTAGCCACCAGCGTGTCGGCGGGACCGGCCAACGTGAGCTGGTACCGGCCGTTGTCGTCGGCGGTGGTGCCCTGGCTGGTGCCGCGCACAAATACGGAGGCAAAAGGCACGGGCTGCCCGGTGGCGGCTTCGGTTACGTGCCCGCTGCACACGATGCGCTGGGCCCGCGCCCCCGGTATGCCCACTAGCAGCAGGAGCAGCAATGAATAAGCGTACTTCATCATCAATCAGCGGCTTGCAGGGTAGAGCGAGCCAGAAAGATACGAGGTGGTAATTATGAATAGATATAAACAAAAATGTTTGGCATTATAAAAAACATCATATCTTTACTTAATTCGCTCATATTAGAGCTAGCTTCTGCTGACTAATTCCTTCTCACACACCTATTGCCAAAGTGGTTGTCCTGCCTCCTTTTTTGGAGACAGAAGGCTTTATTTTTCTTTCACCTAATCATAAGTGCTATGCTCATTTTTTCTCGTGTGCGGACTGCTACGGTAGTCACCGCAGTATTTACTGGCAGTCTTATAGGCTGCTCCAAAGAGGAAACGAATGATACCTCTCCCAAGCCTGATCAGACGCAGGAATCCAAGGCAGCCAAAGTGAATGCTGTCTGGAGAGATTTCGTAAACAAAGTAAAGGCAGGAAGTATCATTGACCCTATCGGGCAGTATGTCAGCGACGATACTTGGGTAGAGGCTAAGGAAGGCAAGCGTTCTTCGCGTCCAAAAATGGATTTCGCAAAAAGATTGACGCTGGATAGTAACTGGGCGAATGCAAAAGGTATAGGTGGTTTCCCCGATATGGGAACCCTCAAGGTTCCCTGCGAGGACAGACCTGATGATCCAGATTGCGTTTTCATTCCTGGACCTACTACATATTTCGTGAGCAGTGAAGGGCAAGCCCTGTACAATGGGACAGACAATCCTGACGGATACATAGCTGATTTAAAAATAGCGTGGGCCCGTAATTATGATGCAGACGCTCATCCAATGGATGGTTATACCAGCATCAGAGCCAACCTCAACAGCGGTGCCGGTGGGGCAACCATGTATCTGACGTTTACTCGCAATCCTAGAAGGGTGCGACTAGGCGACTCCTTTGGACGAACTGATCGTGTGACAGAAGGATTTGTACGTAATTTACAAACGCTCGAAGCTCCTTTTGGAGATTTTATAGGCAATTTTCCGCTAGGTAATTTGCTGCCTATTCAACGGCCCGGAGGTTTTGTGAATCAATGGAACACGCCGGACCTGAATGATGGGGCGGGCGGCAGTTATATATACGCCTATATGGTGAAGGACCCAGCAGAAGGGCCACCCATAGAAGTCGGCGTACTAGTGTCCAACAACAGCAATGCTCAGCCTCCATCAGGATGGAGATTTGTAGATGGGCAAGACCTAAATAAGGGCGCTGGTGGTGATTACGTTTACTTCTGTTCCAAGCCCCGCTAATGAATTCGCCTGTTCGTTCCGTAGTTCTGGTTTGCGCGCTTACTTTATGCGCCTCAGTAGCATGTGCCCAGCGGGCTCCTTTTCCTGCTCGTCGGCTATACATGGAACTGCATGCCGCGAGCCAACGATATGCCTTCGTATATTCTTCCGGGTCACCTCATAAACCCACGGTAGGGCCAGCCAAGGTTAATATTGGCTATTTCGTCAGCCCCCGTCTCGCGTTGCAGGTGGGTATCTTGTATCGCACCAAAGAAATAAACCAAACTAGTACCGGAACTACTATTGCAGGAATCCCCAGCCAAACCAAAAGAAAAAAAGAGGAATGGACGACTGTACTTCCTGTTTTAGCCAGATATAGCTTGGTTGCAGTATCTGAGCGACTTAAGGTAGATGTACTAGGCGGCGTCACACTGCTTCAATCACGTTTTAATAGCACCAGAACAACAACTGAAGGAGGACAAGTGGTGGAGGATGTTCAATCTTCCGAGAAAGCTACTGCAACTTATGCCACAGGGGGCCTAGGGCTGCGGTACGCGCTTGGGAGAAAAAAACGACTGGAACTCGTGTCCGACGCTACCATCAGCAGAAATACGGCTGGCTTGTCGCCATCGGTTGCCCGGTATCTGCTCATACCCAAGTGGGGCGGCACCAGTGCGCTCAGCATTGGAATGCGGTATAATATCAGGTGAGCTTCCGGTTGTTCTTTACTCAGGCACTGGTAAATAGTTCCCATCTGGCAGAGTACGTCTCAACAGGACACCCCGCACAGCAGCGTATCCGCCGGGCGGGGTGTCTTGCTTACTCACCACCCCCTACTTCGGGCACTCTTCCCGCGTCAGGGTTTCGTTGATGTGGATGGCAGCGCGGGCTCCGTCGGCGGCGGCCAGGATGGCTTGCTGGAGGCCAGGAGTGTTGTCGCCGGCGGCGTAGAGGCCGGGAACGGAGGTTTGCTGCGTTTTACTAACCCACACGGCGCCTTTGCTGGTGATGCGGCAGCCAATCTGCTCAATGAGCGTGGTGCGCTGGTGCTGGTGGGCGTGGATGAACACGGCCGCCCGCTCCAGTTTCTCACCCGACTCAAAGACGATGCACTGCAACTGGCCCGAGGCGGTGCCTTCCAGGCGCACCACCGGCTCCTCCCGAATCTTGATTTTCTGGCGGTGCAGGCGGCGGCGGGCGTTTTCAGTCAGGACGCCGGGTCCATCGATGCAGGCCACGACGTCCTTGCTCCAGCGGCTCACCAGCAGGGCCAGGCCCGTTACCATCTTTGCCCGCCCGTACACGGCCAGGGGCTGGTCGCGCACTTCCCAGCCGTGGCAGTAGGGGCAGTGCAGCACGCCCTTGCCCCAGAGCTGGCGCATGCCGTCGATGGGCGGCAGCTCGTCTTCGACGCCGGTAGCCAGCAGCACCTTGCGGGCCGTGACGGTGGACGGGCGGCCGGTTTCGCCCTCCAGCTTTAGCTCAAACAGGTGGCCCTGCCGCGCCAGCGCCGTTACGCGGGCCGGCCGGATTTCCACCGACTCGTAGGGCCGAAGCTGCTCGCGGGCCAGGCGCAGCAGCTCGGCGGGCTTGGTACCGTCGCGGGTCAGGAAGCCCTGCACGGCCGGCGACTCGGTGTTGCGGGGGCGCCCCCCGTCGCACACCAGCACCCGGCGCAAGCAGCGCCCCAGCACCAGGGCCGCGTTCAGGCCGGCGCTGCCGGCTCCTATAATGACCACATCTACATCGGTCAAGGACTGACCGGCCGGCCGGTGGCGGCGGATTGTAACTGACATACAAAAACAAGGCTACGTGCGAGGTCTATACCGGCTAGTGCAGGCGCGGGTTAGGCCGGGCTTGCCGTCGGGTCACGAAAAAGCCCTTCCGCCAGCGGCAGAAGGGCTTTTGCAGGGCAAATTGATTTGCTTATTCTTTCACCAGGCGTAGCACGGTGCGGTAGTTTTCTCCCCGGATGCCGACCAGGTAGGTGCCCTGGGGCAGTGTCTCCAGAGGCAGCACCCGCAGGCTGTTCGGTACGGTCAGCGTCTGCACCAGGCGGCCAGCGGCATCCGTCAGGGTTACCTGGTAGGTACCGGCGGGCAGCGTCGTCAGGTTCAGCGTAGCACCCGTGGCCGTGGTGGCGGGGTTAGGGTAGAGCGTGGCAGCAGCGGTTACCGGCTGCCCCGTGAAGGAAACCACTTGCACCGAGCTGTAGTGGGTAGTACCGTCGGTGTCCACCTGCTTGAGGCGGTAGTACACCGGGTGGCCTTGCGCCTTAGCTGCCACGTCGGCATCGGTGAAGCTATACGTAGTGGTAGCGGTAGTGGTGCCCTGCCCGCGCACCGTGCCGATGGCCTGGAACGAGCGGGTGTCGAAGCTGCGCTCTACCTCAAACCGGTCGTTGTTCAGCTCCTGGGCCGTACGCCAGCTCAGCTGGGCGCTGCTGCCCGCAGCCTGGGCCTGGAAGGCCACCAGCGTCACGGGCAGCGGGCGGGGGCCGATGGTGATGCTTACGTTTTGCGTAGTCACGCCGCCGTTCAGGTCCACTGTCGTTACGCTAGCTGTGTAGGTGCCGGCGCGGAGCAGCAGACGGTTCAACACGAAGAACTGGCCCGTAGTTGAGTTGAAGTCGATGCCGGCGTTGTTCAGCGTCGTGCGAGTGGCGGCCGGAATAGTGGCGTTGGTACCGGTGGTAGCCAGGCCGTTGCTAGCTCCGGCCAGCAGGGCGCCAGTTGTGGCATCATACACCGAGCCCGACGCAGCCGCACGCAGCGTATTCACGTCCGTTACAAAGGCCAGCACGTCGTTGTTGTTGTACGAGGTAGTGCCACCTTTCTGCGGCGTGTAGGCATACACAGCGTTCAGGTCCTGCGCTACCGGAATGGTGTACAGAGCCGGAGCGGATATGCTGCCCAGGTTGTCGGTAGCCGTGTAGGTGAAGAAGGCGTTACCCGCGAAGCCAGCAGCCGGATCAAACCGAAGCGTAGCTGCTTGCGCCGTCGTCAGCTGAACAGCGGCGCCTGTGGTGGGCAGAGCGGTGTACGTACCGCCATTGTTGTAGTACACGATTCCTTGCGCGGTAGTCGGCAGCGAAGAAGGCAGAATAGCGTACGAGCTAACGGTGCCGTCGTCGGTAGCGGACAGCGGAGAAATATTCTGCTGGCCAGCCGTGTTGCCTTGCGGCACTTGGAGCAAGTTGACCACATCCAGGGCCGTCGGGGGTTGGTTGAACAGGGTGGTGTTCACCGTCGAGCTGTTGTTGCCGCTGTTCGTTTCGCTGGTTGCGGTGCTCACGTTTCCTACGACAGCATAGTTCGTGTTCGGCGCCGTAATGGTGAAAGTATTCGTTACCTGACCAGCAGCACCGGCTGCCTGCGAAGCAATGGTAGCAAACGTCACGACCGTGCCGCTCTGGCTGGCCCCGCTGGGCAGGTTGGCAGCAGTTACCCCAGCTGGCAGCGTCACTTGCTGCACTACGTTGGCGGCAGCCGAAGGTCCATTGTTCAGCGTCACTACCGAGTAAGTTACCGTGCTGCCGGCGGTTACCACCGCTGGGCCGCTCACCACGGTCGTCACATCAGCCTGGGCAGTTATGACCACACTGGTAGTAGCCGCATTGTTGGCTGGCGCAGAATCGGAGGTACTGGAAGTGATAGACGCCGCTGCTGCCAGCGTGCCACTACCCGGTGCCGGAACGATTACGGTGTAGGACAGCGAGGCATTGGTAGCCATAGAGGCCACCGTTGGCCAGGTTACCAGGCCGGTCGTTGCATTGTAAGTACCACCATTTGAGATGTTGCCGGCAGGAATATTCAGGCCAGCCGGCAGGCTCAGCTGAGGCAACGCGTTGACAGCGGCATCCAGTGTCCCGTTGCGGAAGGTGGCCGTTAGGGTAACGGGCTGGCCAGCGGCAACTGTGCTAGCCGACGAAGTCAGGGTCACGCTCAAGTCGGCTACTTGGTCGGTAGGCGTAGAAGAAACTGTGGTGATACCAGCTTGGTTGTTATCCAGGTTCCGGTCGGCGGTACCGCTTACCGAAGCCTGAGCTACAGCCACTAGCTGGGCTACGTCCGGCATTACTACGGTAATGCTGTTTACGACACTAATACCACTGGCCAGATTGCTGATGGAGGCAAGCGTTACCAGTCCCGTAGTGGAGTTATATGTAGCCCCAGCTGGTAACGACACCACGGTCAGACCCGCTGGCAGTTGCAGCGTGGGTGCTACCGAAGCGGCCGAGTTGGGCCCGTTGTTGGTCGTAACCACTACGTAGGTAGCGGGGCTGAACACCGGCGTAGAAGCCGGACCATTTACGCTTACCGTAACATCAACCGAGGACTGTACCGCAGTGGTAACCGTTGCCCGGTTATTAGTAGCAGAGCTTTCAAGCGTGGTGGTCCCAACGCTGGCCGTAGCCAGGATGTTACCGGTGCTGGCCGTGCTGAAGGAAATAGAATTCACCTGCTGGCTACCCGCGGGCAAAGCGCCCAGCGTGAAGGTTACCACGCCGGTAGCCGCATCGTACATACCGCCACCCGACACGCTAACGTCGGTCAGGCCGGCCGGAATGCTCACCGTTTGCATTACGTTCGAGGCCAGAGCCCCGCTGTTGTTGGTAGTGGTAACAGCATAAGCCATACGCTGACCAGCCAGGGCCGTAGCCGGGCCTGCCAAGGCAGTGCTAATATCCGCAACCGAGCCAATCGTCACTTTCGTGGAAGCCACGTTGTCGGCAGCCACCGGGTCGGAGGTGGCGCTGCTGACGCTGGTAGCGGCCAGCACCACGCCGCTAGCCGGAACCCGGAATTGCAGGGTAGCCGTTTGCTGCGCGCCAATAGCCAGCGAAGAGGCTGTAGCCAGCGTTACGATGCCGGTGTTGGTGTCGTAGGTGGCCCCGGTCGGCAGGCCTGTAAGCGTAGAGCCGGCCACCAAACCAGGTACCAGCACAATCCGCTGCACCACGTTGGTAGCGGCGCTCGGACCATTATTTTGCACAGTAGCCGTGATGGTAGCCGTGCCGTTGGGATTTACGCTAGGCGTAGACGTGCTGATGGTAGCCGTCAGGTTTGCTGAAGCAGTAGTGGCGGCTGTCACGCTTGTAGCCGTGGCCGTCCGGGCATTGTTGGCCGTGCTGATGTCCCCGGCGTTAGTAGTGCCGCCGAAGTTGCCCACCACCGTAGCCGAAGCCGTAACTGCCCCGGTAGCCGGGAAGCTGATGGTGTTCAGGACCGTTTGTCCCAGCGGCAGTGAGGCCAGCACCGGGAACGTCACAACACCAGTAGAGCTATTGTAGGTACCGTTGTTCGATACGAACACGTTGGTTAGGCCCGTTGGCAGCTGCACCGTCTGCAATACGTTCGGCGCCGGCGATAAAGCCCCCGTCGTATTCAGGTTAGTAGTTGCCACGGTGTAGGTGGCCAGATTGCCGGAAACTACGCTCGTGGGGCCCGTAATGGTCGTTGCCACGTCGTATACCGGAGCAACGGCCACCGAGGTGCTGGCTGTGTTGTTAGCCGTGTTGGTGTCCGAGTTGTCGGCGACTACGGCGGCTACGGCCGTAATTGGGCCCGCTCCGGGAGCTCTTACCGCAATGGTGTAGGTAGTGTTGCTGCCCGAAGCCAGAGTGCCAATGGTTGGGAACGTCACGACACCCGTGGTGTTGTCGTAGGTTGGAGCCGTGCTGGCCGCGCCGTTGATGGTAAACGTTACCGTGTTGCCGTTGCTGGCCAGGCCGGCGGGCAGCGTCACGGTTTCTCTTACGTTGGAAGCCACGGACGGGCCGTTGTTGGTGGCAACTACGGTGTAGGTCAGGTTCTGGCCGGCCGTCACGGTAGCCGTGGGGCTGGCACTAATGGTAGTGGCCAGGTCAATCGGCGGGTACTGTACCGTCACGGTCAGGGTGCCGGGGTTGCTGATGGCGCCGTCGTTATCAATTATCGTGTACGGGATAGAAGCCGTGCCCGTGAAGCCCGGTACCGGCGCAAAGGTTACATTGCCACTAGCGTCCACCGTGAAGGTGCCTTTGCCGCTTACCACAACGCTGGTTTGCTGGTTGGCAGCGGCCGGGTCGAGGTCAACCGAGCTCAGGTTCAGCGTACCGTCCCCGTCTACATCGTTACCGGTGGCCGAAAAAGATACCGTAGTGCCAGGCAGCGTGGTTCTCAGGTCACTGTTAGCTACCGGGGGCACGTTACAGGTACCGAAGTACACGTGGTCGATGCCCAAGTCGTTGCCACCTGCTACCGTCGACACGTTGCGGATTTCGAAGATGGCCGTCGTGTTGTTGCCCGAGTACCAGATGCTGGAATACTTCACCCACCGGTCCGGCGACTCCTGAACAACCTGCGTGCTGGATACACCGGTGCCGTTAATTACGAAACCAACTTCTGGCAGGCCGTTGGCGCTGCCCGGAGGCAGCAGGTTGTTGAAGTAGGCCGAGAAGGTGTAGTAGCGGTTCCGCTGTACCGTAATAGTCTGCGAATACATCCGCTGGATGGTCGCCGAGCCGTTAATCATCAGGAACCTGCCGGTGCCGTCATAGTCGGTGCCCTGGAAGGCTTGGTGGTAGGTGTTGGCATTGGCGTCTACCGCATAGGTATTTTCTGGCACCAGTCCCCTGTTACCATTAGTAGTGGCCGCATTGGCCGCCGCCGACACGTAGTTGTAGTCACTGGTAAAGCCAGTGTCGCCATTGGTGAACTCCGGGTTTTCCAGCAGGTTTGGTCCGGTCGAGGAAGTACAGGCGGCGCCCGAGTCGTAAATACGCAGGTTCACAGTAGCCGTGGCGCACTGCGTAGTGGTAACGGAACTACACACACGGTAGGTGAAGCTATCCGTGCCGGTGTAGCCGGTATTGGGCGTATACGTGTAGGTGCCGTTGGCATTTACCGTAACCGTACCATTAGCGGGGTTCGTTACTCTCGAGGCAACCAGCGGCGCGTAGCTCGGCTCGGTGTCGTTGAGGATAACGTTGCCGGTTACGGCCGTGTTCTTCGGCACCTCGTAGCTGTCGTTGCGGGCGGTTACCACCACGTCGGTTATCGGAATCGTGTAGGTAGCATCCGAGTTAGACTCAAACCCCGAGTTATCGGTGGCCGAATACGTAAAGGTGGCGTTGCCGACGAAGTTCGGCGCGGGGTCAAACCGGAGGGAAGTCGCTTGGTCCAGCGTCAATACCTGACCAACGGTTACGGCTGCATAGGTGGTGCCGGTGGTGTTGTAGTAGAGTACGCCGCTAGCGGCTGTCGGCAAGGTTCTGATGGTGTAGGAGGCAATAGTACCGTCGGCGTCCGAAGCGTCAAGCTCCGAAATGAGGGTCTGACCCGCCGTCCGGAAAATAGTAGAGGTATTCGTGATGTTGTTCGCCACCGGGGGCAGCCCCGACCTGCCGGCGCACAGCACCGAGCTGGGCACCACCGAGTTGGCCGTAATGCCCGAGCCCGCGGGAGCAGCGAAGTAGCGCAGTTCAACCGAGTTGCCACCCCCGCCTTCACCGTAGAAAATCAGAATGTTGTGCAGCCCTCTCGACAGGTTCACGGCCACCTTAGTAGGGGCTGACTGCGGCGCATGACTACCTGCGTTGTTGACGATGGCCGTAGCAAGAGAAGGAACGGCTTGCAGCGCATCCCCGTCAATCCACATGTAACTGGCATCGTCCGAGAACACGTCGAACGTGTACGTACCGGCCGTAGCAATAAAGATGCTGCCCCGATACCGGGCGCTGAAGTTGTTAGGGTCAGCGACAGAGTTATCAGCCGCGCCGCTCGCCACCAGGTCACCGAAAGTGTTAGTGGTAAAGTTTACCTGAGCATCTACGCGCCGCAGTTTGGGCGTATTGCTGTTAAAGAACGACAGATTGTCGTTGAAATACCCCGTGTAGTATTCCGCCGTGAGGCCGCTGAACGAGTTGGTATTATCGAAATATGAAACGCCGCAGGTAGCAGGGGCAGCAATGGCGGCAATCGGAATAGTAAACGTAGCCGCCGAAGCCGAAGCCGAGGTCTGGCCGGCATCGTCGGTTACTGTGTAGCGAAACTGAACGTTACCACCCGCAAAGGTGGAAGCAGGGTCGAACTGAAGGCTGGCTGCCTGCGCAGCGGTCAGCACTTGGCTAGCCGCTACGGCCACGTACGTGGTGCCGGTCGAGTTGTAGTACAGGATACCCTGGTTAGCCGACGGAACCTGCGTGATGGTGTAGCTATTGACCGTCCCGCCATCGAGTGTGGCACTCGGGTTGTCGATATCCGTCTGGCCGGCAGTGCTGGCCAAAGTAGCGGCGTTGGTGACGTTGTTGGCCACCGGCAGCGCCGCATTCCACGACATATTGTTGATGCCGATACCTTGCTGTCCTACATCATTAGCACCAGAGGTATTCTGATAAGTGAGGGTCAAGCTGGTAATCGGGTTGGCGAAGGAAGCCGTAATAGTAGTATTGCTAGCTGTCAAGTTAGCAGTATTACCCTCAGCGGTATTTCCGTTGATAGCACCCGCCGTTGGTAAAGACGCAGCCAGGCTTGGCGTTACGGCTGTGCCGCCATTGGCCCCTTCAAAAGTCACTCTATCGACAAAGGAAGTACCAGCAGCGTCATTTCTGTCAATATCCTGAACCTGAACCCTAAAATTGGCCAGTGGACGATTGAAAGTAAAGGTTACTCTAGACGTCTTGTTGGAGCCAGCAGGGTAATTAACTACCCAGAACAGTGTGGTGACACCATTAAGAGTGCCGGTAGAAAAAGAATAGGTACCGTTGGTGGCGCCAGTTCCCGCAACTGTCCCGCTACCGTTAACATTGTAGGCGCTGCTAACAGTAGTGACCGTGGAGCCAACCGGAACCGCCGTGGCCGCTCTGTTTACCCAACTACCCCCGTAGCTGGCATTGGAGAAGTCCAGTGTGCGCGTGACCTGCGCCCAGGCTGGTAAAACTCCCAAGGGTACCAGGGCCAGCAGAAGCCCTAATATTCGTAAAGATGTTTTCATGAAAGGTATGAATGGATGAAGAGTTGACGTTTCCAGTCGCCCATATTGATTGCGCGAAACCAAAACTACTTCCACGTCCGTAGAAGCGCGCTTCTTTTCGGCAAACTGTCTGCTTTGCTCGATAAATGAATGTGGAGTATTAATTCGCACTGCCGCGCCTCATACACCGTGGCAGCTCAATTACCTACCGGTACGCCTATCCGCCTGTATGAGCCCCAACCCCAACGGTTACCTTCCGCTACACCGCCACCAGCCGCCCTGCCAACGCCGCCTCCGAGCAGCGCATCTTATAATTCGCTTGGTATAGTTCTATTTCTTGCTACTGCGCTCCTAGCTACTGCGCTCCTGCCTTTGAACCTGAGTCTTCCCCAGGCCTGCCCCCGACCTTGCCCCGAAGCTCACCGCGGAAATGTCGCGTAAGGATGTTGTCATCTACCTAGGTTTGACGGGTGCTGAAGCTGTCGGACCGGTTGCTGCTAGAACAGTCAGTTACCACGACGACAGCGTAACCTTAGCTAATGGCAACCGGTCCGGCAGCTTAAGCACCCGTCAGACTAGAGCGTTTACCGCTCCTAACATTGCTATAAGAGGAAGAAGCGTATTATCAGGAATGTTACCTGCTTCCCCATCGATAACTAATTATCGCGCAAAAGCCCCGCGACCTTTCGGCCGTGGGGCTTTTTGTCTTGGTCCAGGTTCGCCGATTAAGTGGTGAGGCGAAAGTATGCCGTCTTTTTTCGTCTGGTTCTCCTCTCTTTCTGGAGAGGGAGCCAAAGGGTGAGGCGACCCACCAGAACAACCGCCAACTACTCAATACACCCGATTCCGGCCGCTGCGCTCCACGAGCTGCCGCATTTCCTGGTTGAAGCCAACTTCCTCGCGCAGGTCTTCCAGCGGGAGGTGGAAGCGGTACTTCCAAAAGTGCTGGGGGTTGGCGGGCACGTTGATTTGCTCGGCCAGCGGGTCCTGGCGGCGCAGGCGGGCGTCCATGGCCAGCAGGTCCTGCAAAGGGAAGATGGCCCACATGGCGGGTGAGTGCAAGTGCTGGGCCGTGATTTCGCGGGCCACCCAGGGCTCGCAGAACAACGGGGCCTGCTCGCCGTGGTGGCCCAGGGTGTACTCGAAAAAGCGCTGGGTTTTTTCGCGGTCCTCCTCCCACCAGCCGCGCACGGTGCTCATGTCGTGGGAGCCGGGGCTGACCACCGACAGGTAGGGCGCGGCGCCGGGGTGGCCGAACTCCACGGTGGGGTCCGAGGGCATGCGCTGGATGTTGAGGCCCAGAATACCCAGGGCCTTCATCACACCGGGCACCGACTCGGGCACCATGCCCAGGTCTTCGCCGCAGATAAGCATATCGGTGGCGAAGCGCACGGCCGGCAGCTTCACCAGGCCCTGGCGGCGCCAGAAGTCCTCGTGGCGGCGGAAGAAGAAGTCCACGTACAGGTCCCACATCCGGCGGCGGCTTTCCTCGTCCAGCTCCTGAAACGAGCGGCTCAGGTGCACCGTGATGCGTGGGTGGTAGAAGTCGGCCTGGAGGTCATCGGGCACGAACAGCACCTCGTTGACCAAGCGGTAGAGGCCCGTGCGCAGCCAGGTGTAATGGTCCACGTTGCCGGGGTCCTGCGCCATCTTCTCCGCAAATACTTCCTCAAGCTGGCGCTGGGTGCGCACCGGCTCTTTAAGCCGAATGGCGCCGTGGCCGGCATCCTCCATAAACTCGTCGAACACGGCCTGGGCCTGGGCGTGGAACAGGTCCTGGAGGATATGCCAGCGGATGTAGGGCTCACACAGGCGGCCGTAGTCGAACCAGCCCAGGCGTTGCTCAATCTCGTGGCGATGCAGGGGCAGGGCGGGCGAGAAGTGGCCGAGCAACCCTTCCACGGAGTGCCCCGGAATCTCCCAGATGCGGAAGAAGCCCAGGATGTGGTCGATGCGCAGGGCGTCGAAGTAACGGGCCAGGTGGCCCATGCGCTGCTTCCACCAGGCGTAGCCGTCCTCGGCCATCCGCTCCCAGTTGTAAGTAGGGAAGCGCCAGTTCTGGCCGGTTACGGAAAAGTCGTCGGGGGGGGCGCCGGCCTGCTGGTGCATGTGGTACAGCTCGGGCTGGGTCCAGGCATCCACGGAGTGGCGGTAGATGCCAATGGGCAGGTCGCCCTTCACCACCACGCCGCGCTGGCGGGCGTAGTCCACGGCCTCGCGCAGCTGCCGGTTGAGGTGGAACTGGGTGAAGAAGTGGATACCGAAGTCGTCGAAGTCGGGGGCGTCCGGGCGCACCAGCTCGCTCACGCGCGCGGGGGTGCGAAACTCCTCGGGCCACTGCTGGAAGTCGGCGGTCTGGTACCGGTCGCGCAGGGCCGAGAAGGCGGCGTAGGGCTCCAGCCAGGCCCGCTGCTCCTGGCGGAACGCTTGGAAAGCCGGGTCCTGGAGGAAGCGGACTTTTTCCTGCTGGTAGAGCAGCCGGATGAAGCGCCACTTGGCCTGCATCACCGGCTCGTAGTCCACGAAGTCCTTGGCATTCAGCTCGTCGCGCAGGCGTTCCAGCTCCTGGCGGGCGGCGGGGTCCTGCAACTCGGCCACGGCCTCGAGGCTGAGGTACTGCGGGTGCAGGGCAAACACCGAAATGGCCGCGTACGGGTACGAATCAACCCAGGTGTGGGTGGCCACAGTGTCGTTGATGGGCAGCACCTGCACCAGCTGGAGGCCGGTGTTTACGGCCCAATCCACGAGCAGCTTGAGGTCGGGAAACTCGCCCACGCCCAGGCCGCGGCGGCTGCGCAGGGCAAACACGGGCAGGGCCACGCCGGCCCCGCGCCAGTGGCCGGTAGGATAGCGGAACTGGTCGTCGGACTTCACGCGCAGGGTGCGGCGGTCCGCCGAGGGGTAGATGAGCCGGTCCTCGCCAGCTTCCAGGTGAATGATTTTCTTTTCGCGCGGGTCCCAGATGCCGTACTTGTACTGCACGGTGCGTTCCGGATTTTCCAGCGCTACATCGGCGCACCACGTGGGGTAGCTTTCGTCGGAGAGGATGACGGCCTTTTGAGCGTCCCAGGCACCCAACGCCGGGTCGGAGCCGAGCACACAGAGCAGGTGGTCGGAGTCGACGCGCGGAGCCGTGAGCTGGAAGCGGACGGTTGCCTCACCCCCCGGCCCCCTCTCCAAAAGAGGGGGGGAGCCAGACGACGCCGTTATAGTTGTTGCTGAAGCAACACCCTTCTTTTCCGGACGGCGCATGAGGGCGCGGGTGAAGGCGGCGGTGTGCAGCTCGTTTTCGGGCAGGGCGGGGGCCCGCCAGAAGTCTTCGAGTACGATGCGGGTGAAGCGGCCGGCATCAGCGGTGATGGTGCGGTTGGGGCCCCACTCCCAGTTCTGGCCGCCGTCGCGCTCATCCAGCAGTACATACTTATACTCTACCGTGCCCAGCTGATCGTCGGGGAGGCTGATTTCCTGGCTCCAGGTGCCAGCGTCGGGGGCGTAATGCAGGCTCAGCGCCTCGGCGAGGTTCCAGCTGCCCAGGCTGGGCAATCCACCGCACACCACCAGGCGCTGGCCCCAGGCAGTGCGGAAGGGCAGGGTAAAACGAAGAATCATTCGGGGTTAACTTCGGATTGGGGGCGCAAGTTAGGGAATAAGGGGCTTGGGGAAATGAGTGAATGAGTGAATGAGTGAATGAGTGAAGGTACGGCACCTAGCGGCAGACTTAGCCAGCAGAGCTGGCGCGTCTGCCCGCCGGCCCACGGGGCCAGTCTCCGGACTGGCGGCCGCCGCCGGCGGCCAGGCGGAACCGCGCCGTTAGGATGCTGCGCCGCAAAGCTTCCGCTTCACTTCGTTCCCATTGCTTGCCTGGCTCTGTCACCAACCCGAGGCGCTAACTCGGAAATTTGAACGATTTTCGTGGAAAAATGCGGAAAACGGGAGCGTTGCGTTACATGGGAGTGGCGCGGTACCGGCTGGCCGCTGGCGCGGCCGCAAGTCGGGAGACTTGCCCCATGGGCCGGCGGGCAGACGCCTCGCCTCCGGCCAGAAGTCTGCCGCCAGTAGTTCAAGCCGGCGGAAGTTCCTGGCTGCGCCGTTCGTCCGTCCGTTGTGTGGACACCACAGCAGGACGACCGTTCATTGTTCACATTTACCTCCTATTGACCACATTACCCACATTCCAACCCAGCTAACCCCAACCGCAGTTTTCTCGTTTGGCTGACCGAGCCCTCACCTCACTCCTATCTACCTGCTGCTTTGCCTGTTTACGCCCGCCGTATCCTGTACGCCCTGCTAGGGCTGCTTGCGTTTGTGCTCCTGCTTGTGGTGGGAGTGGTTGTGTTTTTGCAGTTTCCGGCCGGCCAGGACTTTGTCGCCCGCCGGGCCGAAAACTACCTGCGGGACAAGCTGCAAACCGAGGTCCGCATCGGGAAATTTCGCACCGACTTCAAGCACGCCATCAGCTTGGATGGGGTGTATCTGGAAGATCAGAAAGGCGACACGCTGCTGTCGGTGGGGCACTTGGGGGTGAACCTGGACATCTGGGCCCTGGCGAAGTCGCAGATCAACGTGAAGAGCCTGGAGCTGAACGACGGGCGCGTGGCCATCAGCCGCACCGAGCCCGACAGCGTGTCGAACTACGACTTCATCGTCAACGCCTTTGCCACCGGCGACACGACCACCACGACGCCGGCCGATACCACCGGGGCGGGCTTTCAGTACAACATCGGCGACCTGCGCCTGACCAATATCCTGCTCACCTACAACGACCAGGTGGACGGCATGAATGTGCGCACCAAAGTGGGCGAGCTGGCCGTGAACATGGACGAGGTGGACGTGGACGGCTCCACCTACCGCATCGACCAGGCGGCTCTGCGCAACACCAGCATCGGCATCACCCAAACCAAAACCGCCCCGCCCGACACGGCCACGGCGGAGCCTTTGGAATTGGAGTTGGGCCTGAACCGGGCTCAGCTGGCCAACGTGAGCCTGAGTTACCGCAACGACCCGTCGGCGCAGTTTATCAGCACCCGCGTAGGCGAGGCCGACATTACGGCCGACGCCATTGACCTGCGCGGCTCCCGCGTGGCCCTGAACACGTTGCGCCTGCGCAACTCCTCCTTCGCCTACGCCCAGAACGAAAACGTGCCGGTGGAGAAGCGCCTCGTCAACCCCGCCGAAGCCGTGCGCGACCTGAACGAAGCGGTGGAAAAAGCCAACGGGGCGCAGCCGGCTTCCTGGCAGGTAACCCTGCGCCGCTCCGACATCAGCGGGGTAGACGTGGCCTTCGACAACTTCAACGAGCCGCGCCAGCAGACCCGCATCCGGGGCATGGACTACAACCACCTGAAGTTCACGAACCTGACGCTGAACACCGAGAACCTGCGCTACTCCGCCGACAGCACCACCGGCCGCATTACGCAGCTGGCCGGGCAGGAGCAGAGCGGCTTTGCCATTACCCGCGCCGCCGCCAGCTTCCTCTACGACGACCACCGGATTCAGCTCAACAACCTGGACCTGCTTACGCCCCATAGCCACCTGCGGCGGCGCATTGGCATTGGGTACAAGGAGCTGGCTGGCATTGCCGACGACCTGCCCAACCTGCGCCTTAACGGCGACCTGCGCGAGGCCCGCCTGGGCTTCCGCGACGTGCTCTATATCACGCCCACGCTCATCGACACGCCCCCGTTCAGCAGCGGCCCCAACCAGTCGTTTCTGATTACCGGGCTGGTAAGTGGCCGGCTGGGCGACTTGCGGGTACAGAACCTGGACTTTGTGGGCTTCCGCAACACCATTGTGCGGGGCGAGGGGCGCATTCAGGGCCTGCCCTACACCGACGACCGGCTGGTGCTGAACCTGGACCTGGACTACGTGCGCACCACCGAGGCTGATATGCGCAGTCTGTTGCCGGCCGGCACCCTGCCCGAGCTGGGCATCAACCCCAACGCCCCCCTGACCATAAGCGGGCAGGTGCAGGGCCGCATCAGCAACCTGGCCCTGCAAAACATCGACTTCCGGGGCCTCAGCGGCACCCGCATCCGGACCAGTGGCCGCCTACAAGGCCTGCCCAACACCGACCGCCGCCTCTACGCCGACTTCACCATCCGGGAGTTTACCTCCACTGCCGCCGACATTCGGGGCATGCTGCCGGCGGGTACGCTGCCGGCCGGCTACAACCTGCCGCCCCGGCTGTCGTTGACGGGCACGTTCCGGGGGCGGCCCACGGCGCTGGTGTTTGATACCGATTTGCGGGCCACTACCAGCTTCGGCAACCTGGCGGCTAAGGTGAACGTGGGTGAGGGTCCGGCCGGGCAGGAGCCGGTGCGGGCTACCTTCAGCACCCAGGCCCTGGATGTGGGCAAGTTTCTGGGTGACCCCACGATTGGCAAGATAACCGCCAGCGGCACGCTCACCGGCCGCGGGGGCCTGGACCCCAACCAGCTGCGCGGCACCTTAAACGCCAGGGTGCAGCAGGCCACCTACAACGGCTACACCTACCGCGGCATCACGGCCAAAGTGGACATCGACCGGAACCGCTACGTGGTGGATGCCCGCAGCCAGGACGACCCCAACCTGAACCTGGATTTGCTGGCGACCATCGACCTGCGCAACGCGTCCAACCCCAGCTACCGCGTAGACCGCCTGAACCTGCGCGGGGCCAACCTCACGGCCCTGGGCTTCTATACCGGCGGCGACCTGCGCGTGCAGGGCGACTTGGCCGCCGACCTCAGCGGCTCGGACCTGAACACGCTGAACGGTACGTTCTCGGGCAACCGCATCGTCATTGTAAGCAACAACCGGCCGTTTGCGCTGGATTCGGTGAGTGGGCGCATTGTGCAGCGCACGGGCCGCACCGAGGTGGATTTTGCCTCCAGCGTGGCCGACCTGACCTTGCGCGGCAACATGCGCCTCGGCGACCTGGCCCTGGAGCTACAGCGCCACATCGACCGGTACTTCGACTTGCCTGATGTACAGTTCCGGCCCTCGCAGGAGCAGCGGCAGCTTACGTTTGAGGCCCGCCTGAAGCAGCCACGGCTGGTGCAGCAGCTCGTACCCGACCTCACCCAGCTTACGCCCTTCACCCTCACTGGCTCTTACGACAGCCGCGCCGCCGACCTGCGCCTGAACACCCGCGTGCCGCGCATCGTGTACGCCGGCTTCGCCCTCGACTCGCTGCGGCTCGCCGTCAGCTCCGACCCGCAGAAACTGGACTACCGGCTGGGTTTGCGTCAGATCAGCCAGGACACCAGCCTGACGATTCCGAACCCCACGCTGGCCGGGTCGGTGCAGAACAACCAGGTGGGCACCCGCCTGCGCATTGCCGAGTCGGACAGCGCCCAGCGCCTGAACCTGGCGGGCGTGCTGCGGGTGCTGAACGGGGGTAGCGCCTACGCTTTCCAGCTCGATTCGCCGGTAATTCTGGATAACAAGGAGTGGACGGTGACGCCCGGCAACGAGCTGCGCTACACTACGGCCACGGGCGCCATCTTCGCGCAGAGCGTGGACATTCGGCGCAATGAGCGTTTCCTGACCCTGCAAACCCTGGCCGGGGCCCAGTACCCGCTGCAAGTCACCATGGGCAACCTCGACCTGAACGGGTTGGGCCGCGCCGCCGGCCTGGGCGACTCACTCGTTACGGGCACGCTCAACGGGCAGGCCGTGGCCCTGAACCTGGGCCAGCCCCGCCAGGCTTTCACGGCCGACGTGACGCTGAAAGACTTCGGCTACAACAAAGCCACCATCGGCGACGTGGCCCTGCGGGCTACCAACCCCACGCCCGACCGGTTCGACGTGGACGCCCGCCTTACCAGCGCCACCGGTATGGACGTGCAGGCCGTGGGCTACTACCTGGCCACGCCGCCCTCACCCATCGAGTTTGCCCTGAACGTGAAGCGGCTGGACCTCAAGATTATCGAGCCGTTCTCATTGGGGCAGCTGCGCGAAATGGGCGGGGGCCTGACCGGCCAGCTGGCCCTGACCGGCACCGTGGCCCAGCCCCGCATCAACGGCACGCTCACCACCACCCCGGATGCCACATTTACGCTTACCCAGCTGGGGGCACCCTACTTCCTGGCATCCCAGGAAATCGACTTTACGCCGGAGGGCATTCGGCTGGAGGAGTTTGTGGTGCGCGACTCGGTGGGTAACCGGGCCGTGGTGAACGGCTACGTACGCACCACCGACTACGTAAATGATTTCCGCTTCGACCTGGATGCCACCACCGAGGACTTCCTGGCCGTGCAAAGCTCCCAGCGCGACAACCCCCTGTTCTGGGGCAAGCTGCTGGTCGATTCCGACTCGCGCATTACCGGCACCCTCAACCTACCCGTGGTACGCACCACCGCCCGGGTAGAAGACGGCTCGGCCCTGTCGGTGGCCGTGCCCAACGACGACCCGGTAGAAGTGGCTCGCGCCGGCATTGTGGAGTTTGTGGACAAAAGCGCCCCGCTCGATACCATGCTGGCCCGCAACGTGCCCCTGGACACGGCCGAAACCACCACCGGCTACGACATCCAGGCCTTGGTAACGGTTACCGACGCCACGCCCTTTACCATTGTGGTAGACCAGGCCTCCGGCGACAACCTGCAAGTGCGGGCCAACGGCACCCTGAACACGGCCATCGACCGGACCGGCAACATCACCCTCACCGGCCGCCTCGACGTGGCCAGCGGCAAGTACCAACTCTCGCTGTATGACCTGGCTTCGCGGGAGTTTGAAATTGCGCCCGGCTCGTCTATCACCTGGACCGGCGACCCGTACAACGGGCAGGCCAACGTAACGGCCATCTACAACGTGCGCGCCGCCCCGGCCGAGCTGCTGTCGGGCCAGGGCTCCACCGACGAAACCCTCAATGCCGTGGCCCGCAACCCGGTGCCGTTCGAGGTCGACCTGAAAGTAACCGGGCAGCTGCTCAAACCTATTATCGGCTTCGACATTCGCTTGCCCGAGGAGGCCCGCTCCGACCTGCGCGGCCCCATCGAGACGCGCTTGGCTCAGCTGCGCCAGCCCTCCGAGGAAAGTGACCTGAACAAGCAGGTATTCTCGCTGCTGGTGCTGGGCCGCTTCCTGGCCGACGACCCGTTCCGGAGCAGCAGTGGCAGCCTGGTGGCCGAGCAGCTGCGCGGGTCGGCCAGCCAGGTGCTCACCCAGCAGCTCAACAACCTCACCGGCTCCTACCTCTCCAACCTGGGCGTGGAGCTGGGCGTGAATTCTTACGCCGACTTCAGCAGCGGCTCCGAAAAAACCCGCACCGACCTGAACGTGGCCGTGCGCCGCCAGCTGCTCAACAACCGCCTCACCGTGCGCCTGGGCACCGACGTGCCCCTGGGCGGCGGCAACCAGGCCAGCCAGGGCCAGAGTGGCAGCAACGTCAGCTCGTTTGCCGGCGACGTGAGCATCGAGTACAACGTGCTGGCCAACGGGCGCATCCGTCTGCGGGCCTTCCGCAACAACGCCTACTCCGACATCGACGGGCAGTTTGTGCGCACCGGCGCGGCCCTCATCTTCCAGCGCGACTACCAGAACCTGGCCGACTTGTTCAAGGGCATCGACTCCCAGGTGAAAGAAGACATGAAGCTGGACCGCCGCCAGCGCCGCCAAAACCGCCGCAATGCCCCCCGCGACTCCACCGCTACCCCCGTAGCCGCCCGCCCCGACTCGGTCCGCCGCCCGGCCGCCACCCGCGCCACTCCGATTCGCGCTGATTCGGCGCGTACCCGGCGCCCGTAACCCCCCAGCCCCGCCCTGGCTTGATGCGCCACATCCTCCGGGAGAAGGGGAGCCTGATTTTCCTTTCCCTGTTTCTGACCACTGACTTCATGGCTTCATTACTTCCCTTCTGCTTTTCCCTAAAAGGCCCTGCCGACAAGAATCGTCAGGCTCCCCCTCCCCACCGGGGAGGGGGCTGGGGGGTGGGGCTGCTCCTGCTGCTGGCGTCCTGCTCCGGCACCAAGTACATTCCGGAAGGCAGTAAGCTGTACACTGGCAGCGCGGTTAAGCTGAAATCCGAGGCGCCGATTCCGAACGAGGCGGCTTTGCAAACGGAGTTGGAGTCGGTGATTCGGCCCAAGCCTAACACGTCCATTCTGGGGCTGCGGCCCAAGCTGTACTTCTGGCACCTGGGCCAGGGCAAAACCAAGGGCCTGGGCAAGTGGCTGGCCGACCGGTACGGCGAGAAGCCCGTGCTGCTGAGCGAAGTGGACACCCAGCGCGTAAAGGGCCTGCTGATTAACCGCCTCTACAACAACGGCTACTTCGCGCCCGTGGTGCACAGCCGCATCCAGACCAAGGGCCAGACTGCCAGCGTAGACTATAACGCTTCACTAAACAAGCCCTACCTCATCAAGGAAATCCACTTCCCCCAGGGCGACTCCCTGCTGCCCCGCGCCGTGCGGGCCACCCAGGCGGGCTCCTTGCTCAAGGTGGGCGACCCGTACAACCTCCAGACCTTCACCAACGAGCGGGTACGCATCGACGGGGAGCTGAAAAACCAGGGCTTCTACTACTTCGCCCCCGACTACATCCTGTTTCAGGTAGATAGTACGCTGGATAATCAGGTGAACGTCTACCTGACGGTGAAGCCCACCACACCGCCCCGCGCCGCCAAGCCCTATATCCTGAACCGCATCCGCCTCAACACCGACTATTCCCTTTCCGACACCACCCTGAGCGAGCGGCCCATTCGGTACCGGGGCTACATCTACTACCCCGACGAGGAGGTGTTTTCGGCCCGCTCCATCACCAACGCCACCTTCCTCTACCCCGACAGCCTCTACCGCCGCCGCCGCCAGGACCAGACCCTGAGCCGCCTGATGAGCCTGGGCGTGTTCAAGTTCGTGGACATCCGCTTCCGCCCGGCCGCCAACAAGCCCGACTCGGCCGGCTACGGCTTCCTGAACTCCGTTGTGCGCATGACCCAGGTGCCCAAGAAAAGCCTGCGGGCCGAGGTGCAGTTTGTGAGCAAGGCCAACGGCTTCGTGGGGCCGGGCTTCCGGGTGCAGTACCGCAACCGCTCAGCCCTGCGCGGGGCCGAGCAGCTGCTGGTAAACCTGACCGGCTCGTTTGAAAACCAGCGGCTGAACGACGCCACCACCATCGGGCTGACCAGCTACGAGCTAGGGCTGGATGCGCAGCTCCAGGTGCCGCGCCTGATTACCCCGCCCCTGCCCTTTCTGGACGTGCGCCTGCCCAGCTCCGACTTCCAGCCCCGCACCTTCTTCGGGGCCAATGTGCGGCGCGTCGAACGGCGGGAGGCCTTTATTCAGGATGTGTTTGGCGTCAACTACGGCTACACCTGGAAAACCCGCGTTACCAACGAGCAGGAGCTGCGCCCCATCGACGTGCAATATATCCGCACGGCCGATACCAGCCGAGCCTTCAGCCGGTTGTTGCAGGAGCGGCCTTTTCTGGAAACCTCGTTCCGGCAGCAGTTTGTACTGGCCAGCTCCTACCGCTACACCTACAACCAGCAGGCCCTGGAGCAGCGCCGCAACCAGATTTACTTCAGCGGGGGCGTAGAAGTGGCCGGCAACCTGGCCCGCCTGGTTAGCTCCCTCACGGGCCAGCCCCGCGACGCCGATGGCTCCTACACCCTACTCGGTCAGGAGTTTGCCCAGTACGCCAAATTCGATTTGGAGCTGCGTAACTACTTCCGTATTAGCCCGCTGCCTACCAGCGGCAACAAGCTGGCTACCCGCCTGCTGCTGGGCCTGGGCCTGCCCTACCAGAACTCCCGCGTGCTGCCCTACCTGCGGCAGTATGGCATCGGCGGCCCCAACAGCATCCGGGCCTTTCCGGCCCGCGGTGTCGGGCCCGGTACCTACCGCCCCCCGGTTGCCAGCGAAAACAACTCCTTCTACGACCAGGTAGGCGACATACGCATAGAGGGCAACATCGAGTACCGGCAAGACCTGTTTCCGTACGTGAAAGGCGCCCTGTTCGTGGATGCCGGCAACATCTGGCTGGTCAACCCCGATTCGAGCCGCCAAACCATTGACGCTCAAGGCAACCCTGATAGCCGCAACGGACAATTTGCCTTTAATTCTTTCCTGAAAGAGCTGGCCATAGGTGCCGGCATCGGCCTCCGCATCGACGTGCAGTTCTTTGTCATCCGCCTAGACCTAGCGTATCCCATAACTTACCCATACGACAATGTGGATATTCGTAACGCTGATGGCTCACTGATTTATAGGTCGCAGCCAAAATTGAATATTCTGGATCCTCGCCTGAACATAGCCATCGGGTACCCGTTTTAGCCTCACCCCCCGGCCCCCTCTCCCGCGGAGAGGGGGAGCCAGACGACAGGTCGTTTTACGCCGCTCTGTCGGCTACTGCCTCCAGAACGGCTACCGGAAGCAGCGAACATCATAGCCGCGTAGTGGCTAAAGGTTTATAGAGACAATAAGCAGTAAAAACAAGGCGCCGCGTAGCGGTGCAAGGAACGTTTGGGCGTCTCTTGCACCGCTACGCGGCGCCTTGTTGTCTGTACGTGTGGCGGCTACAATCCTTCAGCCGCTACGCGGCCACTGTGCTGTCCTCAGTGGTAGCCGTTCTGGAGGCGCTAGCCGACAGGGCGGCGCAGAACGACCCGTCGTCAGGCTCCCCCTCTCCGCGGGAGAGGGGGCCGGGGGGTGAGGCTACGACACCGCCGTTACTGCTTCCCGCTCCGGCAACGCGGTGCGCTTGCCCACCGGCTCCTCCACCGGGGCCACCGTCACGATGACGAACTTCGAGGTGGGGGTGTTGCTCTTATAGGCCACTGAGCCAATGGGAACCAGCACGTTGCCTTCCGGGAAATACATGGCGCAGTCGCCCTTCGGGATGTCGTAGGGAATGGCAATGAACTTCTCGGCGTGGCGCTGCTGGCCCTCGAAGTGGCTGGTGATGTTGACCAGGCCCCGCTCCCGAATGCCGCGCTGGCGCATGTCGTCGGGGTGCATGAAGATAACCCGCCGCTCGTTGTGCACGCCCCGGTACCGGTCGTTGTAGTCGTACACGGTGGTATTGAACTGGTCGTGGCTGCGGATGGTCATCAGCACCAGCTGGTCGGGCTCCAGCACGTGCTTTTCGTAGGGCGTGCTGCTGAAGTTGGCCTTGGCATTTTCGGTGGTGAAGTTTCGCTCCCGCGGGCCGTTGGGCAGGTAGAAGCCGCCGGGGTGGCGCACCTTCTCGTTGAAATCCTCGAAGCCCGGAATAGTGCGGGCTATGTAGTCCCGGATTCGGTCGTAGTTCTCGGTGCAGCCCACCCAGTCCACCGTGGTTCGGTCGCCCAGGGTAGTCAGGGCAATGCCGCACACAATGGCTACTTCGCTCAGCATCTGGCCTTCCAGCGGTTGCAGTACCCCTTTGCTCATGCTCACCACGCCCATCGAGTTTTCGCAGGACGTAAACTGTTGCCCCGACTTCTGCATGTCAATATCGGTGCGGGCCAGGCAGGGCAGCAGTAAGGCCATTTCGCCGTTGACGAGGTGGCCCCGGTTGAGCTTGGTGGTCACGTGCACCGACAGGCGCAGTTTGCGCATGGCTTCGGCCACAAACTCCGTGTCAGAAGAAGCCGAAAGCAGGTTGCCGCCCATGGCCATAAATACCTTCACGTGGCCGTCGTGCAGGGCCTTCATGGCTTCCACCACGTCGTAGCCGTACTCCCGCGGGGGCTCGAAGTTGAACTCCTCGGCCAGGGAGTTGAGAAACTTGTCGGTGGGCCGCTCCCAGATGCCCATGGTCCGGTCGCCCTGCACGTTGGAGTGGCCGCGCACCGGGCACAAGCCCGCACCGGGGATGCCCACGGCTCCCTTCATAAAGTGCATGTTCACGATTTCCTGAATCGTGTACACGCCGTTTTTCTGCTGGGTAAGCCCCATGGCCCAGCAGGTGATAATCTTCTTGTGGCGGCCAATCAGGTTGGCGGCCTCCTGGATTTGAGCTTTGGTCAGGCCGCTGGTTTGCTCAATATCGTCCCAGCTGGTGTTGTTCAGCGTTTCCACCAGCTCGGGGTAGCCGGTGGTGTACTCCCGGATAAACTCCTGGTCGAGCACCTGGCCGGGGTTCAGCGCTTCGGCTTCCAGCAGACACTTCATCAGCCCGCGCAGCACCAGCTGGTCGGAGTTGATGCGCACTTGCAGGTAGATGTCAGTAATGGGTGTACCGTCGCCGAGCAGAGCGCCCAGGGCCCGCAGCGGGTTCATGAAGTCCTGGGGGTTTTTGAAAGCCAACAGACCCGCCTCGTATAAGGGGTTGATGCTGATGATTTTAGCACCGTTGCGCTTGGCCTTTTGCAGGGCCGTGAGCATGCGCGGGTGGTTGGTGCCGGGGTTCTGCCCGATGACGATGATGACCTCGGCCTCGTAGAAGTCGTTGAGCGTGACCGAGCCTTTGCCCAGGCCGGTGGTGTTGCTCAGGGCCGCGCCGCTGCTTTCGTGGCAGAGGTTAGAGCAGTCGGGCAGGTTGTTGGTGCCGAACTGCCGCACAAAGAGCTGGTACAGATACGCCGGCTCGTTCGGCACTTTGCCCGAGGTATAAAAAATGGCCTCGTGCGGCGACTTCAGCGCGTTCAGCTCATCGGCCACCAACTGAAACGCTTCTTCCCAGGTGATGGGCGTGTAGTGTGTGGCCCCCGGCCGCAGCACCATGGGGTGCGTAATGCGGCCGGCGTTGTTCAGGTCCCGGTCGGTCATGCGCGACAGGTCCACGAGGCTGTGCTTGGCGAAGAACTCGGGGTCTACGCGTTGAGAGTCGGCATCAGAGGCCGTGGCCTTAGCCCCGTTCTCACAGAACTCGGCCACCGAGCGGTGCTCGTCGGGGTCGGGCCAGGCGCAGGAGGAGCAGTCGAAGCCATCCTTCTGGTTCATCTTGAGCAGGGCGTGCGTGCCGCGCCCCACGCCGTCCTCGCCCCAGGCAAAAGCGCCCGACTTGAGCACGGCCGTAACGCCGGCGGCTACTTTGGCGGGCTTGGTGAGCTTGAGGCCGGTAAACTCCTCGGGCGGCTGGGCCAGAATAGGGTACTTATGCTTGGCGCCCAGCGTGTCGGGCGCTTCCATAATTCGCTCGTCCATCGAGTGGCGGTCGGGCGAGGTGCTCCAGTTGTCACTGGTGGGGGCAGCGCCCTGGTCGGGCCGCTCCCCGCTTTTAGGGGCATTGTCGCTGGCCGTTTGCTGCTCGGTTTTGCCGGCTTTGCTAGGGTCGTAGGCAGGAGATTTGTCCATAACTCGGGGTGGGATGAAAGGTCAAGTGGAAATCCGGAAGCGCACAAGTACCCAATAAAGTTGAGCTTAGTGCCTGCAATCCAGGTCCTTCTCTACCAAGATACGCAGCTCTTGGCTCTCGGTCACTCTTATTTTTTCCGAAAATCCGATTTGTTCCGAGCCCGTCCAGGCTTCGGCAATAGCGGGCGGCACGCGCACCTCCAGGGCGGCCCCCACAAACAGCACCCGCACCGTGGTGGCGGAGTCTTCGCCGGGCAGGCGCTCCAGGGCGTAGGTAAGCTGGTCTTCGGGCCGCGGGCCCAGTTTGACGGTGCTTTCCACGCGGCCCGTTTGGGCAAAATGTGCCACCTCGTCGTCCGACAAGCGCAGGCGCAGGGAGTTGTCTTCGATGCGGAGCTTCATATAATCACAGATTGTGCAGATTACGCGCTGATTACGCGGAGGCGGAATCGTAAGGTTGTACCAAACCCCAGTGCCCCAAAACCCGGCTTCGGCTTGGTTGTGCGAGTCGCCAGAACTGTCATTCCGACGCAGGAGGAATCTGGATTTGACATCTGGTGAGTAGCCCAGATTCCTCCTGCGTCGGAATGACAGTTCACGCGGGCCGGAACACAGCTCTGAGGTCCTCGTTCTTACTTTTCTGTAATCCGCCAGGGGTGGGTGTAGATGTTGTAGCGGTTTTGACGCACGAAGCCGCAGAGGGTCATGCCGAAGTCGTGGGCGGCTTGCACGGCCAGGGAAGAGGGGGCACCCACGGCCGCCAGCACCGGAATGCCGGCCACGGCGGCTTTCTGCACCAATTCAAACGAAGCCCGGCCGCTGACCAGCAGCACCGCGTTGTGCAGAGGTAGCTGCTCCTGAAGCAGGGCCGCCCCGATTACCTTGTCGAGGGCGTTGTGGCGGCCCACGTCTTCGCGCAGCAGCAGCAGCTCGCCCGCGGGCGAAAATAGGGCCGAGGCGTGCAGGCCGCCGGTTTGCTCAAACAAGGCCTGGGCCGCGCGCTGCCGCTCGGGCAGCTGATGAATGACGCTAGCCGCTACGTGGGGGCCGGCAGCGGGCAGCACTGGGCAGGCGCTGGCGTGCACGGCCTCGATGCTGGTTTTGCCGCAGACCCCGCAGCTACTGCTGGTGTAGAAGTGGCGCTCCAACCGGGGCAGGTCCACGGCCGCCCCGACGGCCAGCTCGGCGCGCACCACGTTTTCCCGCTCCTCCTCTTTTTCCACATCGGCGCAGTAGATAACCCCGGTCAGGTCCTGGCGGCCCCGGATGATGCCTTCGGTGAACAAGAAGCCGGCGGCCAGCTCGAAGTCGTGGCCAGGCGTGCGCATGGTGATAGACAAGGTGCGGTGCTGGCGCTGCCCCGCCGGCCCGTAGCCCACCCGGATTTCCAGGGGTTCCTCGGCGGCCAGCACGTCGGAGGCCGTGGCTACGTCCTGGCCCTGCACCCGCTGCACGGTCACGTAGTCGTAGCTGGTAGGAGGCAGCAGAATGTCCATGTGGTCAATTAAAAATTGAGAATTAAAAATTAAAAATGGCTTGGTGCGTCTTCTTGCCTATGCACAAGGAGGGATAGAGAAGCGGTATCATCCATTCCGAAAACCTTCCTGTTTCTCCAACTTTGCCAAGGTGAAACAGGTTTCACACGAACTGTTTTTACGCTGCTGTTGCTGAAGGATTTAGCAGACCGTCACGAAAGCCAGCATCCCCAATTTTTAATTTTTAATTCCTAATTTTTAATTGAACACATGCTGACTGCCGACGAACAACACCGCTACCGCCGCCACGTGCAGCTGCCCGAAATCGGGGAGGCGGGGCAGCTGCGCCTGCGCGACGCCCGCGTGCTAGTGGTGGGCGCCGGGGGGCTGGGCTGCCCGGTGCTGCAATACCTGGCCGCTGCCGGCGTGGGCACGCTGGGCATCGTCGACTCCGACAAAGTGGAGCTGAGCAACCTGCAACGCCAGATTTTGTACGGCCCCGACGACCTGGGCCAGCGCAAAGCCGAGGTGGCAGCTCGGGCCCTGCACCGCCTCAACCCGCTGGTCGTCACCGAAATTCACGCCTACCGTGTCACGCTCGGCAACGTGCGGGAGCTAGTGAGCCGCTACGACGTGGTGGTGGACGGCTCCGACAACTTCCCCACCCGCTACCTGCTCAACGACGCCTGCGTGAGCCTGGGCAAGCCCCTGGTGTCGGGAGCCATTTATAAGTTTGAGGGGCAAGTTTCGGTGTTCAACTACCAGGGCGGCCCCACCTACCGCTGCCTGTTTCCGCAGCCGCCCTCGGCCCAGGAGGCGCCCAATTGCGAGGCCACCGGCGTGCTGGGCGTGCTGCCCGGCCTGGTGGGCACGGCCCAGGCCACCGAGGCGCTGAAAGTGGTGCTGGGCCTGGGCGAGGTGCTGAGCGGGCGGCTCTGGCTGCTCGATGCCCTCACGTTCGAGACGCGCACCCTGCGCTTCAAGCGCCGCCCCGAGCAGGCCGCCATCACCCTCGACACGGCCAACCACGACGACTACGCCGACCTCTGCGGCGTGGGCGTCAGCTCCGTTTCGGTGCCGGAGCTGCTGCGGCAGCTTCATTCCGGTAATCCGCCTTTCCTGCTGGATGTGCGGGAGCCGGAAGAATACGCCGCCGGCCACCTGCCCGGCGCCACCCTGCTGCCCCTCAGCGCCCTCGACCGGGGTGCCGCCGCCGTGCCCCGCCACCACCCGGTGGTAGTATACTGCCGCTCCGGGGCCCGCAGTGCCCGCGCCGTGGAGCGCCTCCAACGTGAGTATGGCTTAGCCAACCTGCTGAACCTGGAAGGCGGCATCCTGGCCTGGTCGGATGTCGTGAACAAAGAATCGGTAGAGTAAACAGCCCTGGCAGCTCTGGCGGCAGACTTAGCCAGCTGTGCTGGCGCGTCTGCCCGCCGGGGGATGGGGCAAGTCTCCGGACTGGCGGCCGCGCAGCGGCCATCAGGCGTCAGGGCCGCATGAATTGGTGGTAGGATAGACAGATGTAACGCGAAGTTTCACTTCGCGAGGCGTCAGAACGATTCAGGACCGGTCGTTCTAGCATCTCGCGAAGTGAAACTTCGCGTTACCGTCTTTTTACGCAGGCTGCAAAGCCATGCGGCCCTGACGCCTGATGGCCGCTGCGCGGCCGCAAGTCCGGAGACTTGCCCCATCCCCCGGCGGGCAGACGCGCCAGCACAGCTGGCTAAGTCTGCCGCCAGAGTCGCGCTAGGGCTGTCGGCGTCCCGTTCCCGCTTAGTTAGCCGGGGTGGCGGGGGTGGAGCGGCGCAGGTCCAGGTTTACCACGGTATTCACGATAAAGCCGTTGTTGCGCTGAAACACGTTGCGGCCTTCGATTTCGCGGGGCAGCTGCAGCCGCTGCTGGAAAAAGCCGCCCTCTATCCGGAACGCCGGCCCGAACCGGTAGCCCAGCAGCAGGGCCAAGCGGTTCTGGTCGAACACGTTTTCGTTGACATTGCGGCCGAAACCAAGAAAGATTTCGTCGTAGGCAGCGGCGTAGGGGCCGCGGCCGCCGGGGCCCGGCTGGCTCAGCGGCACCTGCACGCGGGCCATGTAGCGCAGGCGGTTCACGTACACCCACTCGTCGGGGTCGGGGCTGGTGGGGCTGAGGAAACGGCCAAACCAGCGCTGCTCCAGCATAAACCGGTGGCTGACCTCGACGCGGCCGATGGGGTTGCTGAGCGTGGCCATCTGGTAGATACGGTGCTCAGGAAACTGCCGGCCCGCCGCCTGAATGGGGTAGTCGCCGTAGGGAAACGTTTCAATCCAGGCGTACCCCAGGCGCACCGTCAGCCGGTCGTTGACCTGGTAATTGACCCCGGTGCGCAGCAGGCTCTGCTGCCAGTCGGCCAAGCCGTTTTCGCGGCGGAACTGGTACTCCAGGTGGCCGCTCCACCGCTCGGCAAAGCGCAGCGTAGTGGTGTTGGTAAGCCAGCCGATGGTATTCCGGTCGTTGAGGCGGGTGTTCTGGGCCGCGGCGGGCCTGGCAGCCAGCAGCAGGCCCGCCGCCAGCAGGCCGGCCCCAGCCCAGCGGGCCAGGGCCGGCAGTACTACCGGTGCCGCCATTACTTGCCGGCCGGTTTAGCCGCTGCCGCCGGGGCCCGGAAAGCGGGCAGGTTTTGCAGCGTTTCGGACAGGAACTCAACTTTGCCCGTGCCCAGGTTGTACACCGCTCCCACAATCAGAATCTCGCCGTTTTTGTACTTTTTCGCCAGTACCGGCTCCAGGTCGCGCAGCTGGTTTACCTGGTCGATAACGTTCTGACGGATGGTATTCTCCAGCCGGTCGCCGGCCATGTTCTTGGTTTTTTCGGCGGCCGGCTTCACGCTGTTAACAAGCGAAACGATGTGGCCGGGCACGTCGGGGCGCTTGATGGCCGCATCCACAGCTCCGCAGCTCTGGTGGCCCAGCACTACAATCAGCTTGGAGCCCAGCGCCACCGAAGAAAACTCGATGCTGCCGTACGAGGCCTCCGCCATTACCTGCCCGGCCGTGCGGATGATGAACAGGTCGCCTACCCCCTGGTCGAAGATGATTTCGTTGGGTACCCGGCTGTCGGAGCAGCCCACGATGGTAGCAAAAGGCTTCTGACCTTTCTCGGTGTTGGTGAGGGCGGCGCGGTCCTGGCGCGGCCTGATGCTCTTGTTTTCCACGAAGCGGCGGTTACCGCCCATCAGCTTGCGCAAGGCCACATAGGGGTTGGCGTAGGCCGAGTCCCGATTGACAACGTAGTGGTCCTTCCGCCACTTCGCCGAATCGATGCTGGCTGTCTGAGTTGTCCTAGCCGTTTTGGCCGGGGCCGAACGGCGGCTCTGGGCCTTAGCCGTTAGCGGAGTGGTGGTGAGCCAGCCCAGCAGGGCCAGCATAATCAGGCTGTTGCGTAACATAAGCAGTAAAAGTTTGGTGTGTTTTCCGCTTTAACTTGCGTCTGTCTAAAAATGTTTGAGGCTGCTATCAAAAAAAATAGTAATACTATCTAAAGCGAAAGTTTTTACTTTCACACTGCCGAGACATCTACCGCCAGCCACTTTCACGTTCCGCGCATTTCACTCTTTCTTGCCGCCCTCTGATGCCCCTCACCGCCCCCTCTCCTTCCCGCCGCCTGCGCTTCGACCGAAATGAGCTGGCCGGTGCCTTCGGCGACCTGGGCACCGACCTGCCGCTGCTGATTGGAGTGGTGGCTGCCTCGGGCATGGACAGCGCGGGCGTGCTCATCTTGTTCGGGCTGATGCAGGTGTTTTCGGGGTGGTGGTACGGCATGCCCATGCCGGTGCAGCCGCTCAAGGCCTTTGCCGCCCTGGTTATTGCCCAGAAGCTGCCCGACCGGGTTATCTTCGGGGGCGGGCTGGCCATTGGGGTCGGTATGCTGGTGCTGTCGGTGTCGGGACTGGTGGATGCCCTGGCCCGGCTGGTGCCCAAGCCCGTGGTGCGGGGCATTCAGTTTGGGCTGGCCTTGCAGCTGGCGACGCTGGCGCTGAAAGAATACGTGCCTGCCGATGGGCTGCCCGGCTACGTCCTGGCTGCCGCCGGCTTTCTGCTGACGGTGGTGCTGCTGGGCAACCGCCGCTGGCCGGCCGCTCTGGTGGTTATTGCCCTAGGCGTGGCCTACGCCCTGCTCTTCAAGCTCGACCTGGCCACTGCCCAGCGGGCCGTGGGCCTGCGCCTGCCTACTTGGCACGTGCCCCAGTGGCCCGACATTGTCACCGGCGCCCTGCTGCTGGCTTTGCCCCAGATTTCGCTGTCCTTGGGCAACTCCGTGCTGGCCACCCGCCAGGTCGCCCACGACTACTTTCCGGAGCGCAACCTCACCGTGCGGCAAATCAGCTTCACCTACGCCCTGATGAACCTGATAAACCCGTTTCTGGGCGGCTTCCCGGTATGCCACGGCTCGGGCGGCATGGTGGGGCACTACACGTTTGGGGGCCGCACGGGCGGCTCGGTGGTGCTGTATGGGTTGCTGTTTCTGGGGCTGGGCCTGCTGCTGAGCCAGGGTTTTCAGCAAGTGGTCCAGATATTTCCCTTACCCATCCTGGGCGTGCTGCTGCTCTTCGAGGCCCTGACCCTGGCTAGCCTGCTCCGCGACGTCAGCAGCTCCCGCCCCGAGCTGCTGGTGGCCTTGCTGGTGGGCCTGCTCTGCGCCGGCCTGCCCTACGGCTACCTGGTGGGCCTGACCGTGGGCACAGCCCTGTACTACGCCATGCAGCGCGGCTGGGTAGGCCTGGGAAAGTAGGGTATCTGCGGCTTCTGCGGGCTACGTCGTCCACCCGACTTCCGAACCGCTTATAGAATCCCAGCCAGCACCTGCTGATACTGAGGATTTTCCGTCATGCCGTTGTGGCCCGCGCCGGGCAGCGTGATAAACTGGTCCTTGGGTTTCAGCAGGGGCCGCAGCTTCCGCGCCGATTCGTGGGGAATCACCTCGTCCTGGTCGCCGTGAAAGACGACGATGGGTGCCTGCACCTGGGGCAGCTGCTGATAGGTGCGCAGCGGGTAGCGCACCAGAAAGCCCGGCACCCACGGAAAATGATGGCGGGCCACGTCGCGCAGGCTGTAGTAAGGAGCTTGCAGGATAAGCAGCCGCGGCCGATGGTGGGCCGCCACCCAGGCAGCCACACCCGTGCCCAGCGAGTAGCCCAGCACTACGGTCCGGGCCTCCGGGTATTCGGGCAGGAGCTGCTGGTAGGCAACTTCCGCATCGGCTCGTAGCTGCGCTTCACTGCTGATGTGGCCCTGGCTTTTGCCGTAGCCGCGGTAGTCGAGCAGGAACACGTCGTAGCCCTGCCGGGTGTAGAGCGGGGCCACGCTGCCCCAGCTGTCGAGGGCGCCGCCGTTGCCGTGCAAGTAGAAAATCAACCCCTTGGCCGAATCCGTCTCGGCCCGGAAGAGCAGACCGTGCAGGCGGGTGCCATCGGCAGCCGTCACCCACCGCTCGGTGAAGCGGCCGGGGAAGCGGAATTGGTAGTCGGCCGGCAGGCGCGTGGGGAAAAACAGCAGACTCTCCTGCTTCACGTACAGGAGCAGGCAAACGGCAGCGTACAAGCCCAGGCCCAAGCCAAGGATAATCAGTAGCACTTTCATAAATCACAGATTACGCAGATTTTTCGCAGATTACGCTGATTGGGCTACCAACGGGGAGTAGCATCAGTATAATCAGCGACGCATCTGCATACTCCGTGATTCAGTCTTCGTCTTCCAACTGAAACAGGCTTTCCACCGGCTTGCCGAATACGCCGGCCAGCTTCAGGGCCAGTACGGTGGAGGGCACGTATTTGCCGGCTTCCATGGCGTTGATGGTCTGGCGGCTCACGCCAATGCGCCGGGCCAACTCTTCCTGGGTCAGACGCAGGACGGCCCGCTCTACGCGCAGGTTATTCCTCATAAACTGCCTTGTTGGCTCCCAAGAGCAGGGCCAGATGAAAACGTACCAGAAACAAGAGCAGCGGCGCAAACATGGCGTATAGCATCACGCTCAGGAAGGCAGTGCCACTGAACAGCAGGAAAGACAAAGCCAGCAACGCGTAGTACAGATAAAAAGCCCAGAGCAGCGACGCAAGCCGGATTTTGGCAATGTACTCGTCCTCTACTTGCTCTCGGGAGCAGGCCGCCAACACGCCACCCACGATAAATAATAAAGCCCATAAGTCGTGGTTGGCTCGCTCTGGTCCTGGAAAAGGTGCCCAGTCGCCGAGGCCCGCTGGTAACCAGGCGAGTAGCTTAGGCAGCTTTATGGCTTCGTACAATTCCAACAAGCCCGCTACCAACGACACTCCGGTAAGCACAAGGCCGAGCCGCTTGAATCGATGAGGGAACAAATACTGTGTCAGCATGATACTAGACGCTTAGGTAAATAGACGCATAAACGTCATATATATTTTCCAAAAAGTCAAGTATACATTACACAAAGATAAGGACAGTGTACTTTATTTTTCTCATACCACGCAGACTTGCTGGCCTGATGGCGGGTAAGCTGGGGCGTCTCCAGCTATAATGCGGCCCTAATTTCGCTCCCCGCGCCGAAAAGCAACCACCGAATAGCGCATCTCCGAAACCCGAAATCAGGCACAAGGGTTAAAAGGGCTTTGTTTTGACATTCTTCTCCTTACCCGAATGATTCGGCTTTTCACGCCGCTACCGCTGCGCGGCATTACGCTCAAAAACCGACTGGTGATTTCGCCCATGTGCCAGTACAGCGCCCAGGATGGCTTCGTCAACGACTGGCACCTGGTACACCTGGGCTCCCGGGCCGTGGGCGGGGCCGGCCTGATTTTGCTTGAAGCCACTGCCGTAGCCCCCGAGGGCCGCATTACCCCCGACGACCTGGGCATCTGGCACGACGACCATGTACCTGGCTTGCAGCGCATCACCGCTTTTCTGCGGGCTCACGGCTGCACGCCGGGCATCCAGCTGGCCCACGCCGGCCGCAAGGCCAGCCACACCAGCCCCTGGCAAGGCGGCCAGCAGCTGCCGCCACCGGCCGGCGGCTGGCCCACCGTAGCGCCCAGCGCCCTGCCCTTCGCGCCCGCCGAAACGGCCCCGCACGAGCTGTCCGCCGCCGACATCGAGCGGCTCATTCAGGACTTCCGCTCGGCCACCCGGCGGGCCGTGGCGGCGGGCTTCGACGTGGTGGAGCTGCACGCCGCCCACGGCTACCTGCTCCATCAGTTTCTGTCGCCGCTCAGCAACCAGCGCCCCGACCAGTACGGCGGCTCCTTCGAGAACCGGGTGCGGCTGCTGCTGGAGGTGGTGCGCGCCACTCGCGCCGAACTGCCCAACCACCTACCCCTGTTCGTGCGCGTGTCGGCCACCGACTGGACCGAGGGCGGCTGGACCGCCGACGACACCGTAGCCCTGGCTTACTTGCTGAAAGCCGAAGGCGTGGACCTGCTGGACTGCTCCACCGGCGGCAACGTGCCTCAAGCCTCCATCCCGGTCGGGCCCGGCTACCAGGTGCCGTTTGCCAAGCGGGTGCGCCAGGAAACTGGCCTGCCCACCGGCGCCGTCGGCCTCATTACCACCGCCCAGCAGGCCGAGGAAATCATTGCCTCGGGCCAAGCCGACGTGGTGCTGCTGGCCCGCGCCTCCCTGCGCGACCCGTACTTCCCCCTGCACGCCGCCCAGGAGCTGGGTGCCGAAGTGGCCTGGCCTGTACAGTACGAGCGGGCCAAGCCCCGCCAGACCTGACACGAACGGCAGGTGTAGCGCGCAGCTCCCGTTTCGCGCAGTGTTGAACAGTGCTTGTCGGCGCTGTGGTCCGCACCGATAGGCGCAGCGGAAGCTTCGCGCCGCTGCCGGGCGCAACCCTTACCCGCTTCCGCGCGACCTTACCGTGCGCCTTTCCATCTTGCTCTATGAAACACCTTTCCGCAGCCCGCCTGGGCACAGCGGCGGTTGCGCTGGCTTTGGCCGGCTGCGCCACCAGCCAACCTGCTACCCAACCAACTACCGCGGCGGCTCCGGCCGCACCCACCAGCAGCGGGGGCCGCAGCCTCAGCCTGCAAGACCTTGACCGCACGGTGTCGCCCTGCGAGGATTTCTTTTTGTTTTCGGGTGGCAACTGGCTGAAGAACAACCCAATTCCGGCCTACGCTTCCAGCTGGGGCCCGCGCAACCTGCTCGGCGACCGGACCCAGGCCACGCTGCGGCAGATTCTGGAAGAAGCCGCGGCCAATACCGCCGCCCCCAAAGGCTCGAACCTGCAAAAGGTGGGCGACTTCTACGCTTCCGGCATGGACTCAGCGGCCATTGAAGCGGCGGGCCTGAAGTACCTACAGCCGGAGCTGGCCCGCATTCAGGCCCTTAAGGACCGGAAGGCGCTGCCCGCCCTGCTGGCCCGGCAGCAGCGCCTGGGCACGGGCGCTTTTTTCCGGGCCGGCGTGGGCCCCGACCGGAAGAACAGCTCCCAATACGCCGTCAACCTCTACCAGGGCGGCCTGGGCATGCCCGACCGGGACTATTACCTCAAGGATGATGCCCGCTCCCAGGCCATTCGCACGGCTTACGTAGCGTACCTGACCAACACGTTCCGGCTGATGGGCGACGCGGAGGCTACGGCCGCGCGCAAAGCGGCGGCTGTGCTGCGCCTGGAGAAGCGCCTGGCCCAGGCCAGCCGCACCCGCGTGGAGCTGCGTAACCCTCAGCTCAACTACAACAAGCTGCCGGTGGCCAACTTCCACCGCCAGTACCCGGCCGTGGGGCTGCCTACCATGCTGGCTGAAAACGGCCTGGGCACTGCCCAGGAGGTGATAGTGGGCCAGCCACCGTTTTTTCAGGAGCTGAACGCCGTGCTCCAGCAGGAGCCCCTGCCGGATATAGCCACTTACCTAACCTGGCAGCTGGTGTCGTCGGTGCCGTCGGCCCTGCCCAAGCCCTACGCCGATGAGGCCTTCCGCTTCCAGCAGGTGCAGAGCGGCGCCAAGCAGCAAGCGGCCCGCTGGAAACGAATGCAAGCCGCTACCGACGCTACGCTGGGCGAAGCTTTTGGGCAGCTGTACGTCGACAAGGCCTTTCCGCCGGAAGCCAAGCAGAAGGCGCTGGAAATGGTGCAGAACATCAAGGCGTCCATGGCCGACCACATCCGCAGCAACACCTGGATGAGCGACGCCACCAAGCAGGAAGCCTTGCAAAAGCTGAATGCTTTGCGCGTCAAAATCGGCTACCCCGACCAGTGGAAAGACTACTCGGCCTTGCAGATTTCGCGGGAGTCGTACCTGAAAAACGTGTTGGCCGCCCGTGAGTGGGCGTATCGGGAAAACGTGAAGAAGTTTGGCGGGCCGATTGACCGGAACGAGTGGGGCATGACCCCGCCCACCATCAACGCCTACTACAACCCGCCCATGAACGAAATCGTGTTTCCGGCGGGCTACCTCCAGCCGCCCTTCTTCGACGCCGAAGCCGACGACGCCGTGAATTACGGGGCCCTCGGCGGGGTTATCGGCCACGAAATCACCCACGGCTTCGACGACCAAGGCCGCCAGTACGATGCCCAGGGCAACCTGCGCGACTGGTGGACGCCCGCCGACGCGGCCGAGTTCACCAAGCGCGCCGCCGTAGTCGGCCAGCAGTACGACGCCTTCTCGCCCCTGGACTCGGTGCACGTGAACGGCAAGCTGACCATGGGCGAAAACCTGGCCGACTTCGCGGGCCTCACCGTGGCCTACGGCGCCCTGCAAAAGCAGCTTCAGCAGAAATACGGCTCCAATCCGCGCCCCATCATCGACGGCTTCACGCCGGAGCAGCGCTTTTTCCTGGCCTGGGCCCAGCTGCGCCGCCAGAACATCCGGCCCGCTGCCCTGCGTCAGCAAATCCTCACCGACCCGCACTCACCCGGCCAGTACCGCACCATCGGCCCCCTGATGAACATGCCCCAGTTCTACCAAGCCTTCGGCTGCCAGCAAGGCCAGAAAATGGTGCGGCCCGATGCCGAGCGGGCGGTGATTTGGTAGTAGCTGCCCGGCAAGGAAACGACCTGCCATCCTGAGCTTGCGAACCAGAGGAAGGCGAAGCCAAGGACCTTATCCTGCCAGAACAACTCTGCGCCTTCTGCGCAAATCTCTGCGTCCTCTGCGGGCTAAAGACGCCCGAACTGACAGACAAATCAGAAGTTCTTCCACAACCTACATTCCATACCCACCCATGACCCTTCGCCACACCTTCCTGCTCTCCCTGGGAACTGCCGCCGCTCTAGCCCTGGCGGGCTGCGCTTCCAGCACCCCGGCCGCTACCTCGGCCGCTACCGACACGCCCGCGGCCACGGCTTCCGCCACAACGACCACCGCCGCGCCGGCCGGGCCGGTGCTGCCGGGCGTGGGCCTCGACCCCAGCAACATCGACAAATCGGTGTCGCCCTGCGACGACTTCTTTCAGTATGCGTCGGGTACTTGGCTCAAGAACAACCCGATTCCGGCCGCCGAGTCGCGGTGGAGCTCCTGGAACACCCTGATTAACCAGAACGAGGCCGTGATGCGCAGTATTCTGGAGGAAGCGGCTGCCAACCGCTCGGCCACCAAAGGCTCCAACCTGCAAAAGGTGGGCGACTTTTACGCCTCGGCCATGGACTCGGCGGCCATCGAGAAAGCCGGGCTGAAGTATTTGCAGCCGGAGCTGGCCCGCATCCAGGCCATCCGGGACCTGAAAGGCATGCAGCGCGAGCTGGTGCGGGCCCAACGCCTGCAAACCCGCTCCGTGTTTGGCATGGGCGTAAACCAGGACCGCAAGAACAGCACCCAGTACGCCCTCTACCTCAGCCAGGGCGGCCTCACCCTCCCCGACCGGGACTACTACCTCAAGGACGACGCCCGCTCTAAGGCCATCCGGTCGGCCTACCAGACCTACCTGGTGAACACCTTCAAGCTGCTCGGCGACTCGGAGGCCGCGGCCCAGAAAAACGCCGCTACGGTGCTGCGCCTGGAAACCCGCCTGGCCAAAGCCAGCAAGGACCGCGTGGCCCTGCGCGACCCGTACGCTAACTACAACAAAATGACCGTGGCCGAGGCCACCCAGCAGTTCCCTAACCTGGGCCTGCCCACCCTGCTGCCGGCCCTGGGCCTGGGTTCGGCTAAGGAGGTGATTGTGGGCCAGCCGGAGTTTCTGAAAGAAGCCAGCGCTGCCCTGCAACAAGAGCCGCTGGCCGACTGGAAAACCTACCTGCGGGCGCACCTGGTGAACTCCGTGTCGTCGGCGCTGCCCAAGGCCTATGTGGATGAGTCGTTTCGGTTTCAACAGGTCCTTACCGGGGCCAAGCAGCAGCAGCCTCGCTGGAAGCGCATGCTGCGCGCCACCGACGCGGCGTTGGGCGAAGCCTTCGGGCAGCTGTACGTAGACAAGGCATTTACCCCCGACACCAAGGTGAAAGCCCTGGAAATGGTGGCCAACATCAAGGAAGCCATGGGTGAGCATATCCAGGCCCTGGAGTGGATGAGCCCGGCCACCAAGCAGGAGGCCCTGAAGAAGCTCAACGCCTTCACCGTCAAAATCGGCTACCCCGACAAGTGGAAGGACTACTCGGCTCTGCAAATCACCCGCGAATCGTACTTGAAAAACCTGCTGGCGGCCCGCGAATGGGAGTCCAAAGACAACCTGCAACGCTACGGCAAGCCCATCGACCGGGCCGTGTGGGGCATGACCCCGCCGACGGTGAATGCCTACTACAACTCTTCGCTGAATGAAATCGTGTTTCCAGCTGGCATCATGCAGCCCCCCTTCTTCGACCCCAAGGCCGACGACGCGGTAAACTACGGCGGCATGGGCGCCGTCATCGGCCACGAAATCACTCACGGCTTCGACGACCGGGGCCGGCAGTCGGACGCCGAGGGCAACCTGCGCGACTGGTGGACCAAAGAAGACGCGGCCGAATTCACGAAACGCGCCGACATGGTAGGCGCTCAGTATTCGGCCTTTCAGCCCCTGGATTCGGTGCACGTGAACGGCAAGCTGACCATGGGCGAGAACCTGGCTGACTTTGGCGGCTTGGCCCTGGCCTACTCGGCCCTGCAAAAGCAGCTACAGAAGAAATACGGCATCCAGCCCCGCCCCCGCTACGACGGCTTCTCGCCGGAACAGCGCTTCTTCCTGGCCTGGGCCCAAATCTGGCGTACCAACGCCCGTCCTGAGTACCTGCGCCAGCAAGTCCTCACCGACCCACACTCACCCGCTCAGTTCCGCACCAATGGCCCGCTGATGAACATGCCGGAGTTCTACGAAGCTTTCGGCTGCAAGGAAGACGCCAAGATGGTGCGCGCCCAAAACCAGCGGGCCCGCATCTGGTAACCCCAACTTTCAGCTGGGCCGGTGCCGCGCCGGGTGTTGAAGATGTTTAGAAAGTGGAAAGACCGTCATGCTGAGCCTGTCGAAGCATCTCTACCGGGGGTAATTCTTGACACTTGTTCAACGAAGCGGGAGAGATGCTTCGACTGCGCTCAGCAGGACAATACCAGCACAACGTCAGCACGCGAGATGCTTCGACAAGCGGACGCCTAATAGAGCGTGAAGGGCCAAGGTGCCTTAGATAACTTCTTCGTCTCTAGGCTCTAGAAACTCCAACGTTTCCCAACTCTCAGTTGGGGTTACAGGCCGCCTGCGCAGTGCAGGCGGCCTTTTTTTGCGACAACAAAAAATATATTCCTCCTGCAAACATCAATTGCTACGAAATATTCGTAGTATTACGAAACAATCGTAACTTAACTCATGGAACGATTAACTCAACCCGAAGAAGATGCTATGCGGGCCTTTTGGCAGCTGGGGGGCGGCTTTATCAAAGACGTGCTGGAGTTGCTGCCGGAGCCCCGGCCGCCTTACACCACCTTGGCCTCCACGGTGCGCAACCTGGAGCGCAAAGGCTACCTGCGCGGCGAGAAGCTGGGCAACACCTTCCATTTTACGCCTTTGATTCCAGCTGAGGACTACCGCAAACGGTTCCTGGGCACGTTTGTGGGCGACTATTTCCGCAACTCCTACAAAGAGCTGGTATCGTTTTTCGCCAAAGAGCAGAAAATCAGCGCCGAGGAGCTAAAGGAAATCGTGCGCATGATTGAGGACCAAACGCCCCCGCAGCCATGATACCGGCTTTGCTGCTCTACCTGCTGAAAACCCAGCTGGCTCTGCTCCTGCTGCTGGGCGTGTACTACGGCCTGCTCCGGCACCTAACGTTTCACCAGCTCAACCGCCTTTACCTGCTGGCCGCCGTGAGCTTCGCGGCCCTGTACCCGGCTCTGGACCTGAGCTACTTGCTGCCGCGCCCCGCCGCTACCTCGGCCCTGCACCTGCCGCTGCCGACTTGGGCCGCCAGAGCCGCAGTAACCTCTGCCGCGCCGGCCCCCACCGGCCCCAATCACGGAGCGTGGCTGCTGGGTTTGTATTGGATTGGTGTAGCGGTGCTGTTGTTGCGCCTGCTGGTGCAGCTGGCTTCACTGGTGCGCCTGCACCGGGCGTCGCGGCCGGCGGCAGCGGCAGGTACGGAGTTTCGGGCGGTGAGTGGCGAGGTCAGCCCGTTTTCGTTTGGGCGCAGCATCTACCTCAACCCTAACCACCACGCCCCGGCTGAGCTACCCATGGTGCTGCTGCACGAGCGAGTACACGTGCGGCAGCTGCACACCTTAGATGTGCTGCTGGCTCATCTGCACCGCGCCGCCGCGTGGTGGAGCCCGGCGGCCTGGCTCCTACTGCGGGCCGTGCAGGAAAACCTTGAGTTCATTGCCGATGCCGCCGTGCTGCGCGAAAGTCACATGCCAGCCCGGCAGTATCAATATAGCCTCGTGCAGCTCAGCACCTTGGCGCCGGTTTCGGCGCTGGCCTCGCCTTTCTCTTTTCTTACCCTCAAAAACCGTATTCGTATGATGAATTCCCGTGCCTCTTCGCCCCGGCAGCTGCTGCGTTATGCGGCCGGCCTGGCTTTGCTGGCGGGTTTGGCCGTGGCCTGCGCCACCCCCAAAGCCACCGAAACGCCGCAGCCTAGTTCGATTACTCAGTCACAGGATGACTTGCAAAATTTGACATATATACTTGATGGCAAGGAAATAGGCCGCAAAGAAGGTGAAGCTTTCATGTTTAGCTCAGACAGTGCCAATGCTGTTGAAATAGTACACGTATTCAAAGGGAATAAGGTCGGTCAAGGTGTTGCTTTAGAAGCTTTACGCCGAGACTATGGCAGCAAACTAGATGATGGAATCTTGCTGATTGTTACAAAGAAAAATCTTGATTCAGAAGCGGTTCGAAGCTTTCTAGCCAAATACAATATAGCTGGTAATACATCTCATAATTCGTCTCGTTCAGCTACTAGCAAGATTTATGAAAAGCTACGGCAAGGTCAGCCGCTAACTAATGAAGAAATTGGCGGCCGCTTGATTATAATCGATAAAAAAGAAGCTTCTATGCAACAGCTACAGGCTCTACCAGCCGGGGTGGTTACAGGTCTTGCACTATCAGACGGTCCGACTCCAAAGTATGGCAATAAGGCACAGCACGGTGTTCTGTATGTGATGACAAAATCGGATAAAGAATAAGAAAATAGTACGCTACAGCAGACGCCCTAATTCTTGCTTCAGAATTAGGGCGTCTGCTGTAGCGCGAAGCTTACGCTTCGCACACCGTTGCACGATGGTCATTGCAACGACCTTACTCTACTTCTCAAGCTAGACTACACCTGACGACCCTTGACGGAAAGCTGAATTGTCGCTGGACAATCGTGCAACGACCCGGCCGATACACGAACTACACAGTTCGCGCTACACCTTTTCCAGCAACTCCACGCATTGCCGGGCTATTTCCAGCTCCTCGTTGGTAGGAATGACCAGCACTTTCACGCGGGCGTCGGCGGGGCTGATTTCGCGCAGCTCTTTGCTGCGGATGGCGTTGCGGGCCGGGTCGAGGCGGATGCCCAGATAGTCGAGGTTCTGGCAGACCAGTTCCCGCACCAGGGCGTCGTTTTCGCCCACGCCGGCCGTGAATACCACGGCGTCGAGGCCGTTGAGCACGGCGGTGTAGGCGCCTAGGTACTTGCGGATGCGGTAGGCGTAGAGGTCATAGGCCAGGCGGGCGTGCGGGTCGCCGGCTTCGAGGGCACGGGTGATGTCGCGCATGTCGCTCAGGCCGGTGAGGCCACTCATGCCGCTGTGCTTGTTGAGCAGGGTGCCGACTTGCTCCGGGGTGTAGCCGAGCTGCTGCTGCAGGTGGAGGAGGATGGAGGGGTCCAGGTCGCCGGAGCGGGTGCCCATCACCAGCCCGCTCAGCGGTCCGAAGCCCATGCTCGTGTCCACGGACCGGCCGCCGTCCACGGCCGTGATGCTGCTGCCGTTGCCGAGGTGTACCGTAATAAGCTTAGCCTCGGGGCGACCCAGGTAGCGGGCGGCCTGGTCGGCTACATACTTGTGGCTGGTGCCGTGGAAACCGTAGGCCCGGATGCCGTGCTCGGTGTACAAGTCGTTGGGCAGGGCGTAGCGGAAGGCCTTTTCGGGCATGGTCTGATGGAAAGCCGTATCGAACACCGCCACCTGCCGGGCCCGCGGAAACGTCTTTTCGGCCACCTCAATGCCGAGCAGGTTGGCCGGGTTGTGCAGAGGTACCAGCGGAAACAGCCGCCGGATTTCGGCCTTCACCTCGGGCGTGACGAGCGTGGTAGCCGCAAACGTCTCGCCCCCGTGCACCACCCGGTGCCCTACCACATCTACCTCGGCCGGGTCCCGGAGTACACCCACTTCCGGCTCGGTGAGCAGACGGGCTACTTCGCGCAGGCCGGTTTCGTGGTCGGAGGCGGGCAGGGGGCGCTGCACGGTGGCCTCGGTGCCATCGGGGCGGCGGGTGTTGTGCGTTACCACGGCGTCGGGCAGGCCCAAGCGCTCCACCAGCCCGCTGCACACCGGCTCCGGCGCCGGCCACCGGAATAGTTGATACTTAATAGAGGAGCTGCCGGAGTTGACGATGAAGATGTACATGGGAGGGCAGAGCAATGGAAAAGTCAGCCAACAAAAGGTGCAACCACTCTCCGCCTCACTTTTGGCCAGACCGTGCTTTTTTCACCAGTCGTACCACCTGGTCAATCAGAAAACCCAGCACCAGTCCGCCAACCCCACAAGCCAGCACTTTAGCCAGCCAGGCTACGGCCGGTAGGGAGGCCAGCGCGTGTTCCAGGTCGTGCAGTAAGTGGTTGGTGAAGGGAATGCCGTGGGCCACGATTTCGGCCCCCACCCACAGCATAGCGGCGGTGCCCACGTAGCTGAGAATGCGCAGGAAGTGCGGCATGAACTTGACGATACCGCGGCCAAATTTCTGAGTAGCCGGATTGTCCGTATTCTCCACCAGATGCAGACCAAAATCATCCGCTTTTACAATCAGGCCCACAAAGCCGTACACGGCCACGGTGATGAATACTGCCACGGCCAGCATAACGAGTATCTGGTTTACTATCGATTGGCCGGTTACCTGGCTGTAGGCAATGGCCATAATTTCGGCCGATAAGATAATATCGGTGCGCACGGCCCCGGCCACCCGCTCTTGCTCCAGCTCCTCCGGCGTAATGGCCTGCACCTGCTCATTCTCCGGCTGCACATCAGGGTGCTTGCTCAGTAGGGAATGTACCTTTTCATACCCTTCAAAACACAAATATGCCCCGCCCAGCATCAGAATAGGCGTAATGGCCCAAGGTGCGAAGTACCCTAGCACCAGGGCCGCCGGCGTTAAAATGAGCAGCTTGTTGAAGAGTGATTTTTTGGCAATCTGGTAGATAATCGACAACTCCCGGGAGGGGTCCAGGCCCACGACGTATTTGGGGGTAACGGCCGTATCATCTATCACGATGCCCGACACCTTACCAGTCGTTTTGGCTACCTGCGCCGGCACATCGTCCAAGCTGGCGGCACTGACTTTCACCAAAGCCGAAACATCATCTAGTAAAGCAAAAAGTCCGGAAGGCATAGCGGGGTTGGGTGGTTGTTTTTTGGTTTAAGAGAGTGTTCTGCTTGTTTGCTCTTCTACCAAGCGGCAAGCTACCGAAAGGAACTGTACTAACGCCAAGAGGGTTGTCTCGCGGCTGCGCAGCCTCTACCTTTCAACACTACTTTTCGATTCGTCAGTAAGCCGCCACCACATGACCACCGTAGATTTCCGGGAAGCCCACGCCCAGCAGTGGGAGCAAGTAAGCGAGGAGGTAGAACGCACCATCCTTCGGTCGCAGCCCGGCGAAAACCGCGTGCTTATCAAGATTGGCGCCGGCAGGGCTTACCCCCACCACGCCCACGCCACCCCCGACGAGGTGTTTGTGGTAGATGGCGTGTACGTGGACCCCGGCGTGGAAAACGGCCGGCCGTTCGGCCCCGGCTCCTACCTGTACTACCCACCCGGAACCGAGCACAACGCCACCAGCCCCAGTGGCTGCACCATTCTGGTCTGGAATGCCGGCGCGCCCAAGACATAATGAGGTGACCAGCCGATGAATCGCCAGACAACTTGAAGGCCCTGATATGCCCCGGCCTATGTTTCCTGCCCCTGAATAGCCGTCAGCAGCACCGTGTTGAATACATCCTCCACGGTGCAGCCGCGGCTTAGGTCGTTTACCGGTTTATTGAGCCCTTGCAGCATAGGCCCAATAGCCAAGGCCCCGGTTTCGCGCTGCACGGCTTTGTAGGTGTTGTTGCCGGTGTTGAGGTCGGGGAAGATGAGGACGCTGGCCTGGCCGGCCACTTCGGAGCCAGGCAGCTTCTGGCGGCCCACAATGGGGTCCACGGCGGCGTCGTACTGGATGGGGCCTTCCACTTTGAGGTCGGGGCGGCGCTGGCGCACGAGCTGGGTGGCCTGGCGCACTTTGTCCACGTCGGCGCCCTCGCCGGAGGTGCCCGACGAGTACGACAGCATGGCCACGCGGGGCTCGATGCCGAACCGCTGGCTGCTCTCGGCCGAGGAAATGGCAATTTCGGCCAGCTGCTCGGCCGTGGGGTTGGGGTTCACGGCACAGTCGCCGAACACCGCTACCCGGTCGGGCAGGCACATGAAGAACACCGACGACACCACCGACACGCCCGGCCGCGTTTTAATGAACTGAAGAGCCGGCCGGATGGTGTGCTGCGTCGTGTGCACCGCCCCCGACACCATGCCGTCGGCGTGGCCCTTATACACCATCATCGACCCGAAGTAAGACACGTCCGTCATCAGGTCGCGGGCCATATCCAGGTTCACGCCTTTGTGCTGGCGCAGCTCAAACAGAGTCTGCACGTAGTCGGGGTAGACCTCCGAGCGTACCGGGTCGAGCAGGCGGGCCCGGCCCAGGTCGAGGCCCAGGCGCTTGGCGGCGGCCTGGATGGCGGCCGGGTCGCCGAGGATGGTGAGGTCCACCACGTCTTCGGTGAGCAGGCGGGCTGCCGCGCGCAAAATTCGGTCGTCGTTTCCCTCGGGCAGCACAATGTGGCGGCGCTGGCTCTTGGCCCATTGCAGCAGCCGGTACTGAAACATGTGGGGCGTCAGGCCTTCGGGCTCCAGCGTGACGATGCGCTCTTGCAAGGCCGTCACGTCCACGTACCGGTTGAAGGTGTCGATGGCGAGGCGGGTTCTCCGGGGGTTGTCGGGGGAGATGAGCGCCTGAATGGCCCCGATGCGGGTGGTGGTGAGAAAGGTGCCAGCGGATACGGCCAGCACGGGCACCACGGTTTCGAGGCCTTCGAGCAGGCGCAGCACGGGCTCTTCGGGCTCCAGGCCGCCGGTGAGCACCAGCCCCGCCACCCGCGGGTAGTTGGCCGAGAGGTTGGCCTGCTGAGCGGCAATAACAATGTCGCCCCGGTCGCCGGGCGTCACGATAAGCACGTTTTCTTCGAGGCGGGTCAGGAAGTTAGGCACCTGCATGGCCCCGGTAATGAAATGGTCGACCTGGTTGCCCAGGTGCTGCTCGCCCAACAGCACCTTGCCGCCCACCTGCTCGTAGATTTCCCTGACCGTGGGGTTTTGCAGGTTCTTATCGGCCGGAATCACGGCCAGGATGATTTCCGGCGGCAGCTGGGCCCGCAAGAGGTTCTGCACGTCGGCCACCTGGTCGGGGGCCACGCGGTTAGCCACGGCGGCCAGCACCTGTATTTCGCGGCCCTCCACGCTGCGCCACATCGTGAGCAGGGCGTTGACCAGCTGGGCCGTGGTTTTGCCTGCCCCCGACACCACTAGCAGCACCGGGGCGCCCAGGTTTTTGGCAATCGACAAGTTGGCGTCGAACTCGAAGGCCGTGCCCTCGCCCTGAAAGTCGCTGCCCTCCACCACCGTGAAGTCGTAGGTGTCTTCCAGGCTTTTGAACTTGCGAATCACCGTGTCGATGATGTCGCCCTGGCGGCCGGCCTCCAGTAGTTGCATGGCCTGGGGCCGGGTGTAGGCGTAGGTGGCGTCGTAGTCGAGGGGCAGCTGAAAGTGCCGCACCACCGTGTCAATGTGGCCGTCGGAGTGCCCATCGGCGGTTTCGTTGATAATGGGCCGGAAGTAGCCGACTTTCTGGGCCCGGCCCAGCAGCATGTTCACCAGGCCCAGCGCCACCAACGACTTGCCGCTGTGCGGCTCGGCCGAAGCAATGAATACGGTTTTGGTCATACGAGTCGCAACGAAGCTGTAGCCGCCCGCCCCCGCGGGAGCCGACTGGTGCAAGGTAGCAGGTTCCGGTTCCTTACGTAGCGCCCGGTGCAAAAGCTGAAATGCGGGCCGCAGCCGGCACCCCAGGCCCGCACAAACCCAAACTCAACCTCCGCCGTATCGGGCACACGTCTGGGCGCGCGTAGCCCGCTTCTTTACCCTATTTGCATGTCTGACTTCTCTACCAGCAGCCTCGCCGACTTTCTGCACCTCACCCACCGCTCCGACCTGGGCCTGGTGGCGGCCCGCTGGACGCGGCCCACGTCTTCCTCGGAGCTGCGCGCCGGCTACCAAACTCTGCTCCGCTACGCCGCCACTTCCTGCGACAGTTGCTGCCGCTGGCTGGTTGACTCGCGCCGCCGCGTGCAGGTAGACGCCCGCGACGTGCATTGGCTGACGGAGGAGTTTTACCCGGCGCTGCGCCAGCATCTGCATGCCCACGTGTACCTGGCCTTCCTGCTGGCCCCCTACCAGCTCGACCAGGTGCAGGACGACACCCTCCCCTCCCTGCCTTACACCCACGGCGACTACTGCTCCCTGAATCAGTTTACGGATGAAGGCGAAGCCGTGCGCTGGCTGGTAGCCCAGCGCTAGGCTCTGCTGGAGCTGTGCACACCGGCTTGCCAGCCGCCCTTACTTCCCAGCCCATCCAAACGCATTACCCGCTGGCCTCGCTTCCCACCCTGCAAGCCAAAACACCCCCGGACCTGGCCTGAACCTGGTTGGTGCTGAGGCTACTGAGGAGGTCGAATAATCGTCCTACTGAGCCCATCTGGCGGGCGACTGTCTGGGTGGCCGTATCCTGATTTATCTGGCGTTTGCTGGCTAAACGCAGGTTCGCTGGAAGCAAGCAGCTTTCCCGCTTCGTTTACACAGTTGTAACTACTCTCGGCAGGGGTGCTTTGGCCCCGCTCAGCAGGACCAGGTCAGCGTATTTTCATTCATTAAAAAAGCCCTTCCTGCGTGCAGGAAGGGCTTTTCACTACAGTATTACAGGGGCTGCTTATGCGCCTACTCCCGAGCTTTGGGGCCGGCTTTCCATTTCGGTTGCGGGGTCAAAGCTTCCTCTGTCGTGGTTGCTGCCGGCATCCGGGCTGTTTACGCTCGTGGTGGAGGAATCACCCTGCTGCACGGTAACATCGGTGGCCTGCTGGCCCACGCGCTCCGACATCTGGCCGGGGTTGACAGAGCCGTTCTGGCCGCCTCGTACCTCAATCTGGTGGCGCATGGTTTTTTGCTGGTCTTTGGGTACGCTCACGCGCAGCATGCCGTCTTCAAACGTGGCTTGAATGCCGCTGGCATCTACCGTGTCGGGCAGCACGAAAGAGCGCTGGAACGAGCCGAAAGAGCTTTCTACTACGTGGTAGCGCCGGTCATTCCGCTCGTTGCGAAACTGCCGCTCCCCGGAAATGGAAAGGCGGCCCTGGTGGAAGTCCACCTTGATGTCTTCCCGCTTCATGCCGGGTAATGCCGCTTCAATTTCGTAGCTCTTTTCCGTCTCGTACGCATCCACGTGGGGCGAGAAGCTGCTTACCCGCCCGCGCGAAGCCAACGAATCGTTAAAGAACCGGTCAAGCATGGTGCTGAAGCTCGACGAAGCTAGGTCCGAGAATGCGTCCTGATACTTTTGAATAGCCATGTGAGTGGTTGTTTTGAAGTGAAAGGAACTGCAATTAGGTGCCTGTATGTACGTAGCGTCCCCAACCAGGATTCACAAAAAAAGCTGTTTTTGGTACTGTTGAGGCGGTTTTTGTTGAGCTGACGCAGATTCTGACAGCTGGTTTTACGCAGCACTTGCCTGGTCAGCAGCTACCAACCGCCAGCCGCTTCGCTTCTGCATTCCCCTCCGCCAGCTGGCCGTAAGCCACCTTTTTAGAAGCGCTGCCAAACTGCCTCTCCGTGGCCTTCCTTACTCTCTGGGTGTAGCTGTGTCAGGCGTAATGTCCCTGAATAAGCCAATAAGCTCATCCGTAGTTTTATCTATATTTTATACAAAAACAGAAGTAACTTATGTTTACCGACTACGTTTTTCAACGTGCTTGAACATTTGACAGAAAATCAATTTATATTGGTTACTACAATTGCACCTGCCTATGAAAACACCTTACGCTTCCGGTTCTTTTCCTTTTGTGCCACGCTTCAGTGCATCTCCGGTATGTTCAAAAATCTACTTCTCCTATTCTTGTGCCTGCTGACGCTCCTGGAGCCAGCTGAAGCCACCGCACTTCTACCCACGGACGAGACGGGCCCCAAACCCGTCCTCACCATGCGCGTTGGCCGCCCTCACTACCGCAAAGGCCGCCCCAACTACAAACGCTACCGCGGCAACAGCCGCCATAAACCCAGGAAGCTGGGACCCGTGCGCCGCTGGAAGCTGCGCCGCAAAGCCCAGTACAAGCGCCAAGGCAACCCCAATATTAAAGTGGGAGCCCCCGTGCGCTCCATGTCCAAGAAGTAGTGGCCCCAGCCTTGAACCTTCCAGAGCCGGCCACAGCCAGCTGAGAAGTGGCTGGCGCAGCTATTGCAGCGTCTCTACACGGGCCAACCAACTCGGTAGCTTTGCCCAAAACAGCTCCTACGCCACTAGCCCCGTCCCTACCCCCACAACTTCTTGCCGGAGCTGTGGGGGCAGGTGACGGGGCTTGCTGTTGCTGGCGCGCAGGCCGTGGCGGGCAACAAGGGCATCGACTAACTATTTCTGGAAAAAAGAATACTTATCAACCCAAAACAACCTAGCGGCTTTCCAAAGTAAAAGCTGGATATTTGTCCGCTACTTCACTTGCTATGTTGATTGTAGCCGGCGTTGTCGGCGCTTTGGCTTTCTTATTGCAGGCGGGTAGGAAAAGAGCCGTTTCTTCTCTTCTTTCTTATGTTCAAAATCCTACTCTTGCTGCTGTGCGGCCTGTTGACCCTCCTGGACCCGGAAATGACCCTGGCCGACCCAGCCGCAGCGCCCGAGGCCTCCACCGAAGCCGACGTCATCGGTGACCAAAAAGTGCCGCGCCCTAACTACAAACGTTACCGCGGCAACAGCCGGCGCCGGCGCGGACCATTTGCCTACTTCCGCCGCCGCGCCGCCCGCCGCAAAGCCCGCCGGAAGGCCCGGCACTCGGCCCCCGCGCCGCGCCGCAAAGGCGTCATTACCGTTGACCCACCCAAGGGCACGATGCCGCCCCGCCAGTAATCATAGAAGCCGCTGATCTGTCCGCTGATTCGGCAGATCGTGGCTCCGTGTGTGCCGAAGCTGTTTCAGAAGTCATTGGCTTGTCCTGCTCTATCTGGCGTCCGCGCAGCCGAACCGAAGGAAGGCGCAAGCCAAGCACCTCTCCCGCTCCGGCTGCACAACAGAAGCTAGCCAGCACGCGAGACGCTTGGCTTGGCCGGCCTTCGGCTCGACAAGTAGATGCCAGATGGAGCAGGACCGTTCCAGTAAGTTTCCAGCGCACACGGAGCCACAATTTGCCGGATCAGCGGACAGATCAGCGGCTTCTGTGCTTTGCTTCCGTACATGAGCTACCTCACCTTACCTGTATTCTATGCCAACTTCGCGGCTTGAGCACGACTTTCTGGGCGAACGAAGCCTGCCCGCCGATGTCTACTATGGTATTCAGACGTTGCGGGCGCTGGAAAACTTTCACATCACGGGCATCCCGCTGAAGTCGGAGCCGCTGTTTGTGCAGGCCCTGGCTTACGTGAAAAAGGGCGCTGCCCTGGCCAACCGCGACCTGGGCGTGCTCGACCCGGTACTGGCCGAGTGTATAGCCCGCGCCTGCGACCGGGTGGCGGCCGGCGAGTTCGACGACCAGTTCCTGACCGACATGATTCAGGGCGGGGCGGGCACCTCCGTCAACATGAACGCCAATGAGGTTATTGCCAACGTGGCACTGGAGCTGATGGGCAAGTCCAAGGGCGAGTATGAGTTCTGCCACCCCAATAACCACGTCAACTGCTCCCAGAGCACCAACGACGCCTACCCCACGGCCTTCCGCATTGCGCTGAGCAACAAGCTGGTCGGCTACCGCCAGGCCTTGGAAGAGCTGGCCGAGGCCTTTGCCCGGAAGGGCGAGGAGTTCCGCAACGTGCTTAAGATGGGCCGCACCCAACTCCAGGACGCCGTGCCCATGAGCATGGGCGACGAGTTTCGGGCCTTTGCTACCAACCTGCGCGAAGAGCTGCTGCGCATCGAGGACTCGCGCCGCCTCATCCACGAAATCAACATGGGCGCCACCGCCATCGGCACCCGCGTAAACGCCCCGGATGGCTACGCCGAGCGCGTAACGGAGCACCTGCGTACCATCACCGGCCTCGACCTGAGCCTGGCCGGCGACCTGATAGAAGCCACCTACGACACCGGCGCCTACGTGCAGCTGAGCGGGGTGCTGAAGCGCACAGCCGTGAAGCTGTCCAAGATTTGCAACGACCTGCGCCTGCTGTCCTCGGGCCCGCGCACGGGCATCAACGAAATCAACCTGCCGGCCCTGCAACCAGGCTCCAGCATTATGCCCGGCAAGGTAAACCCCGTGGTGCCCGAAGTAGTCAACCAAACGGCTTTCTACGTTATCGGGGCCGACCTCACGGTGACCATGGCCGCCGAGGCCGGACAGCTTCAGCTCAACGTGATGGAGCCGGTTATTTCCTTTGCCTTGTTCACGAGCATCAGCTACCTCACCCGCGCCTGCCATACACTGCGCGAGAAGTGCGTAGTAGGCATCACGGCCAATGCCGCCCACGCCGAAAGCTTGGTCCGCAACAGCATCGGCATCGTTACGCAGCTCAACCCCGTGCTGGGCTACGAAACCGCCGCCGACATTGCCAAAGAAGCCCTGCGCACCGGCAAAACCGTGTACGACGTGGCCGTGGTGGAGCGCCAGCTGCTTAGCCAGGAGAAGTGGGACGAAATCTTCACCTTCGAGAACCTGATTCGGCCTCACTTTATCAAGTAGCGTAGCGGCAGCTTGGCCGGGCTTCGGGGTGCGGCGGTAGTCAGAATTCAGCGCGCCCGTTAGCTCAACTCCCGCTGGTGGATGACCGTAAAGCGTGGAAGCGGCGGCGTAGCTCGGGGCAAGCCTGCCCGGCTGCGCCGCCCCTTCTCTTTTCTACTGTCTTCCACCCTCTTGCCCCTGCTCATGTTCCGCCTCCTCTTCTTTGCAGGCCTGCTGGCCGGCCTAGCCACCGCCGAATCGGCCCAGGCCCAGAACCGCCGGCCGGCCGCGCCCACCCAGCGCAGCCTCACCGAGCGGGTCAGCCCGCTGCCGGGCGTGACCCTGCCCACCGGCGCCAGCCAGCGCAACGCCGACCCCCTGCCCGTTCCCACGGAGGTGCGCCCCAACGGCACCCTGCCCCAGCCCAAGCTGCCCAAAGGCGAGGTAATCGTCGACTCGGTACAAATAACCCCTGACCCGGCCCGCCGGCCCGCTTCCCGGCGGCCCTGACCCGTGGCTATCTTGGCGCTCTGGTTCCCGTTTTTTGCTGGTCCGTTTGTCGCTATGTCAGATACACTTTCCGACCGTCTTCAACTCACCTACCGCCCTGATCTAGACATTCTGGTGGGCCGCTGGACCCGTCAGCCCGAGGTCAGCATGCTACCAGCCATCTACGACCATCTCACCCAGACAGCACTGAACTGTGGGGCGCATTTTTGGCTACAAGACATCCGCCGCCGCACCTTCAACGACCCCACCACTACTGACTGGCTGCTGACGACTTACTTCCCCGAGGTGTCTCGCCGCCTGGGCGGCCGCCTGCACGTGGCATACCTGGTTGGCCCCGGCCTTATGCACCACCTTCTGAGCGGCCCTTGGTTTCTGCCGCCCGAAGCCTACCACGATAAACCATTTAACGTGGCTTTCTTTGGCGACGAAGGCGAGGCCGTAGCCTGGCTGCACCGGCAGCGGCAGTAACAGAATATCGTAGTGCTTTCAGTGCCTATGCCTAGAGCGTTGTCACCCCTGATGGCTGCCAGAGCCGATGGCGCGGGGCTATGCCCCGCGCCATCGGGCTACAAAAAAGGCGCGGGAAACCGCGCCTTTTTTGTGATTATCTGCTTAGTAGTTCTCTTTCTGGAACCCGAACTCCCGGAGCTGGGCCTCGAAGGTATCGGGGTAGTTGGCTTTGATGTGGTGAATGAGGGCGCGCAGGGCTCTAGTTAAATCAGTTGTGTGTTTCAGCGTTACTCACCAGCCTTGAATGTGGTGTACTGAAATGGCCCGCTTCCGAGCTGCTCCTGAGTATTGATGTATACAATCCAATAGTCCCCGCCGCTTTCATAGCGCCACGGGCCACGCTCTTTAATTATCTGCTCTTGTCTCACTTCGTAATAGTTATCGGCTTTAAGGTATAACTGGCAAGTAGGGCAGTTTGGATAAGCACTTAGAGAATAGACTCCGATGTATTCTTTTGCTGCTATTTGATGATTGTAGTACTGACTCCCGCCAAAAAGAATCAGCAACCCTACACTTATCCCAAACAAAAAAACGTACGACCTCCGTGACTCAAGCGGTGACACAGTCCGCCAGCGAATAAAAAAATAGATGCTATAAGCACCAAGTAGTGCATAAATGAACCAGATTAACAGAATACCAAGCGCAGCCATCTACCCTCGAAGATATAGCGGTATTACTTTTTAGCTTTCTCCTAACGACGTCCGTATTTATCTTTAGCCTGTGACTCGCTTAGGCCGCGTCGCCTTCGCTGGGCTACGACAAAGACCTCGGTTGTACCAACCGGGGCACCAATATGACCGAAAGGCTCTGTAACTCCCGAACGCCTAAGTTCCACTTAGGAAGCTAATGTAAGGGGAACGGAGCCTTTCGTTTTTACTCGGTAAAGGGCCGCTACTTCAGCTTCGTATCCGGTGGCAGCTTCCCTATTTTGATTAGGTGGGCCAGAAACTCCTGTTTCGTCAGTGGCCCGCTGATGCGGCCGGCATTCCATTCTTCATCGGTTTTGCCGTTCATGGAGAGCAGCGGTGGTTGCCTTCTTTGCAGCAGCGAGGCTGCGTAAGCTTGACAAGCGCGCAAGTCGTTGGCTTCCAGGTCGGGGTAGTCGGCTAGTATCTCCTCATTGCTCATGCCCGAAGCCAGCAGTTCCAGCACACTCTGCACCGTGTAGCGCAAGCCCCGCACGGTGGGCTGGCCGTGGCAGATGTTGGAGTCGATGGTGATGCGGGAGAGGAGGTCGGGCATACCTTCAAAGTACGGATTTTCTAAAAGTTGCGCCGTAGCCTAAACGCAGTTGTGTCCGCGCTATTAGAAACTTCTAGTAACGAGGACATTGGGCTAAAATCTATACTCTTTTTGCTCTTAAAGCACCTGATTTCACAATTCTTATTGCTGATTTATTATGTTGAGCATTATGTTCTATTCTACTAAAGAAACTGTTGCGTCTTCCTTTCTCAAGATTCTTTAAAAAGCATATGAGTTCAGATTGTTCTAAGCCATGTGAAGCTTTACAGATGTCTTCTAGCACCTCAATATCGGATGCGTCGCCATATGTGCTTATAAAGTTTCTAGCTGTGGAACGAAGGTAATATGGCTGAGCTTGGTTAAAAGCCAATTTTCTTATTCTATCAATCAAAACATTATCAGGCATAAAAGCTTTTTGATTAAACCAACGAATTATTTGATAGTTTTGATAACAATAAATAGTCTGTTCTGAGCAGAAGAAAGAAGATACTATGGATAATGCACGTGGGTACTCAATCGAATCAAAGTACTTTAGAACTGTATGCGTTTCTTCGGGATGTTCAGATAAAATATATGTACAATGGTCTGCTGCATAATCGTCCTTCTCCTCTCTTAATCTACGTAATAAAAACCGATACAATGTTTTATTGAAATCATATTTACCTTCTACAAAAAAGTCATTAAAAGTACTTTTGATAATACCAATAGGAGCGTCTTTAGGGTCTATCGGATCCTCAATATCAGATCCGGGTGCTGACGGCTCTACGACCTCCTCTTTCTTCTTTGCTTTGATTTGTTCATTTACATTATTTATGATATTAGGTATATAGGCGAAGTCATACGTTGCTTGTTCTGCATCATATATTTTGGTTTTACTAGAATGCAGGCTAAGACCCTTCTTTCTTAAAGCCTTAGTTAAATCAACTATTGCTTGCTTTGCCTGTGTTAAGCTTGTGCAGAATATTCTAAAGTCATCAACGTATCGACAGTGCTTGTAACCTTGATTGTATAGAAATTTATCTACTGAATTCAAATACAATTTTGCTAGTATATCTGATGGAACGCACCCTTGTGGCAATCCTCTTGCCGGAACTTGTGACCATGTTCCTAAGCAGGCACCAAGGAGCTGAATGACTTCTTCTGGAGCTTGTGTCGCTTTTAAGTTCGATAAGAGTGTAGTATGATCTATGTTTTCAAAAAAGCATGATATATCAGAAACTACTACATAAGGGAAGGTTTTTATGTATGACAAACTTTTGGTTCTAAAATTATCCCAGCCTCGATATGGATCTAAAATCCAACTACCCTCTTGAATATTCAAGGCGTTAGAACAGTCTATCTTATACTGCGCCCATTCAACTTGGTTATATATGTATTCAAATAAGCTACCAGCTAATGCATAGTATACTAATAAATCCTCAGTAGTCAAAATAGCTCCTGGACGAATTAGATATTGACCTTTAGGAACGTCACAAATCTCTGCATAACTTGGCTTATACTCTTTAGAATTCAATCGGTTGTCAATTGAACCTAACCAATCTGATAAATTATTTTCAATTAATTGATATTCGTATGGAAGCACAATAAAACCTCTTTCCTGGCTTTCCTCTTTTAATCTTTTCCAAGCTAAGGCTAAGTTCAGATTAAGCATGTCGTAGTTTCTATTATTTACTTAGATATAAAAAAGGGTGAAGTTACAGACCTCACCCTTTTTATTTGTGTGTATCAATAAGTGCGCTTCCTACGACCCGCACGCCTCGCAAGCGTCCGGGTTATCCAGGGAGCAGGCCATGTCCGAGGCGTTTTGGGCGGCTACGTTCAGCGGCTCCAGGGTCTCGGCGGCTTGCTTCTGCACCGTGAACTTGATGGCGTCGGCGGCGGCTTTGGTGCGCAGGTAGTACATACCGGTTTTCAGGCCCTTCTTCCAGGAGTGGAAGTGCATGGAGGTGAGCTTGCCGAAGTTCACGTTCTGCACGTGCAGGTTCAGGCTCTGGCTCTGGCAGATGTAGGCGCCCCGGTCGGCCGACATGTCGATGATGCGGCGCTGCGAGATTTCCCACACCGTCTTGTACAGGTCCTTGATGTGCTGCGGGATGTTGGGGATGTCCTGCACCGAGCCGTTGGCGGCAATGATGGCGTTTTTCATCTGCTCGTTCCACAGGCCCAGCTTCACCAGGTCTTTGAGCAGGTGCTTATTTACCACCATAAACTCCCCGCTCAACACGCGGCGCACGTAGATGTTGGAGGTGTAAGGCTCAAACGACTCGTTGTTGCCGAGAATCTGGGCCGTGGAGGCCGTAGGCATGGGCGCCACCAGCAGGGAGTTGCGCACGCCGTGCTCCATTACCTCGGCCCGCAGCGTGTCCCAGTCCCAGCGCCCCGAGTCGGGCGTGACGCCCCAGAGGTCGAACTGGAACTTGCCCTGGCTCAGGGGCGAGCCGGGGAAGGTTTCGTAGGCGCCGTGCTGCTTGGCCAGGTCCTTGGAGGCCGTCATGGCCGCGAAGTACACTGTCTCGAAGATGTCCTTGTTCAGGCCCGTGGCTTCGTCGCTCTCGAAGGGCATGCGCAGGGCAATGAACGTGTCGGCCAGCCCCTGCACACCCAGCCCGATGGGGCGGTGGCGGCGGTTGCTGCGCTCGGCCTCGGGCACCGGGTAGTAATTGATGTCGATAACCTTGTTCAGGTTCTTCGTGGCGTGGTAGGTTACCTCGTAGAGCTTCTGGTGGTCGAAGATGAGGTTGCCGTGGTCGTCGGGGCGTACGTAGCGGGGCAGGGCCAGCGAGGCGAGGTTGCACACGGCTACTTCGTCCTTGTCGGTGTACTCCAGAATCTCGGTGCAGAGGTTACTGGACTTGATGGTGCCCAGGTTTTGCTGATTGCTCTTACCATTGGCGGCGTCCTTGAACAGCATATAGGGCGTGCCGGTCTCGGTCTGGCTTTCGAGCACGGCAAACCACAGGTCCTGGGCCTTGATGGTGCGCCGGCCGCGGCCTTCCTTCTCGTACTTCTGGTAGAGGCGCTCAAACTCCTCGCCCCAGCACTCATCGAGGCCGGGGCACTCGTTGGGGCACATCAGGGTCCAGTCGCCGTTCTGCTCCACGCGCTTCATGAACAGGTCGGGCGTCCAGAGGGCGTAGAACAGGTCGCGGGCCCGCATTTCCTCCTTGCCGTGGTTCTTTTTCAGGTCGAGGAAGTCGAAGATGTCGGCGTGCCAGGGCTCCAGGTACATGGCAAAGGCGCCTTTGCGCTTGCCGCCGCCCTGGTCCACGTAGCGGGCCGTGTCGTTGAACACCTTGAGCATGGGCACCAGCCCGTTGGAAGTGCCATTGGTGCCTTTGATGTAAGAGCCCGTGGCCCGCACGTTGTGCACGGCCAGCCCAATCCCGCCCGCCGACTGCGAAATCAGGGCGCAGTTTTTCAGCGTGTCGTAAATGCCCTCGATGGAGTCGTCCTTCATCGTGAGCAGGAAGCAGGAGCTGAGTTGGGGCTTGGGCGTGCCGGCGTTGAAGAGCGTGGGGGTGGCGTGCGTAAACCACCGCTCACTCATCAGGTTATAGGTCTCGATGGCCGAGTCGATGTCGTCTTTATGGATGCCCACAGCCACGCGCATGAGCATGTGCTGGGGGCGCTCCACCACTTTGCCGTCGAGGCGCAGCAGGTAGCTGCGCTCCATGGTCTTGAAGCCGAAGTAGTCGTAGTTGTAGTCCCGGTCGTAGATGATGGCCGAGTCCAGGGTAGCGGCGTGCTTGTGGATAACTTCCCACACGTCGCGGGCAATGAGGGAGGCGTTTTCGCCGGTTTTGGGGTCTTCGTAGGTGTACAGCCGCTTCATGGTGGAGCTGAACGACTTGGAGGTGACCTTGTGCAGGTTGCTCACGGCAATGCGGGCTGCTAGGATGGCGTAGTCGGGGTGCTTGGTGGTGAGCGAAGCGGCCGTTTCGGCGGCCAGGTTGTCCAGCTCAATGGTGGTTACCCCGTCGTAGATGCCGTCAATCACCTTTTTGGCCACCTCAATCGGCGACACGAACAGCATGTTGAGGCCATAGCACAGCTTTTCGATGCGGGCCGTGACTTTATCGAACTTCACGGACTCGCGGCGTCCGTCGCGTTTAATTACCAGCATAGGCGTAGCAGGTTGATGTGGAGAGGTTGGAGTAGGAAGAAGCCCGCTCCCGACGGAGCCAGCCCTGATTCAGAAGAGAGGTCAGCAGACGCCCGCTCCTGGCGCGGCTGCGTCTATTGATTCCGGAAGATATTCCCTTCTGGCGGGCAGGACAAACCTTCTGTCCAGAAGTTTTCCACATAAGCATAAAACAGTGCCGTTCAGAGGCTTTTTGCCTGAAGAAGCTCGGCTATATAGCCATGCCGCTTGCCAGAATTTTTAGTTGGCGGAGTGAGACGGAATGTGTAGCCTCACCCCCGGCCCCGCAACTGCTTGATGCGCAGTATCCCGTGGAGAGGGGGAGCCAGACGTTCGTCGTTCTGCGCAGTCCTTTCGGCTACCGCCTCAAGCACGGCTACCGGATTTGCGGTGAAGGTGGCCGCGTAGCGGCTAAAGGGTTGTAGCTGCCATACGTAGTAAAAACGTCGCGCCGCATAGCGGTGCAAGAAACGTTCTGGTGTCTCTTGCCCCGCTACGCGGCGCTAGCCTGTTTGCTCCCATCTATCTACAAACCTGTAGGCCGCTACGCGGCTGGGAATTCGGTGCCATCTGTATCGGTAGCCGTTCCGGAGGCGGTAGCCGAAGGGGCAGCGTAGAACAGTTCCGTCAGGCTCCCCCTCTCCACGGGAGAGGGGGCCGGGGGGTGAGGCTAAAAATCCTCGTCCAGGGAGAAGGCGTTTTCGGTTCGCTCGCTCATTACACCGGCTTTCTGGTACTCAGCCACGCGCTTCTCGAAGAAGTTGGTTTTGCCTTGCAGCGAAATCATCTCCATGAAGTCGAAGGGGTTGGTAGAGTGGTAGATTTTGGAATAGCCCAGCTCCATTAGCAGGCGGTCGGCCACGAACTCAATGTACTGGCTCATGCTCTTGGCGTTCATGCCGATGAGGTTCACGGGTAGGGCATCGGTCACGAACTCCTGCTCGATGCTCACGGCGTCGCGGATGATGTCGTGCACGCGTTCTTCGGGCAGCTTGTTTTGCAGGTGGCTGCGGTAGAGCAGGCAGGCGAAGTCGCAGTGCAAGCCTTCGTCGCGGCTGATCAGCTCGTTGCTGAAGGTGAGGCCGGGCATGAGGCCGCGCTTCTTCAGCCAGAAGATAGAGCAGAACGAGCCGGAGAAGAAAATGCCCTCAACGGCGGCAAAGGCAATCAGCCGCTCGGTGAAGTTTTCGGAGTTGATCCACTTCAGAGCCCACTGGCCTTTCTTGGTTACCGCCGGTACGGTTTCCAGGGCGTTGAACAGGTAGTCCTTCTGCTTGGGGTCCTTGATGTAGGTGTCAATCAGCAGGGAATAGGTTTCGGAGTGGATGTTTTCCATCATCACCTGGAAACCGTAGAAGCAGCGGGCCTCGGGCATCTGCACCTCCTGCATGAAGTTGACGGCTAGGTTCTCGTTCACAATGCCATCGGAGGCGGCGAAGAAGGCCAGCACGTGCGAGATGAAGTGCCGCTCGTTGTCGTTGAGGTTTTCCCAGTCTTTCTGGTCTTGCGACAGGTCAATTTCCTCGGCCGTCCAGAACGAAGCTTCGGCTTTCTTATAGAACTGCCACACATCGTTGTGCTGAATGGGAAAGAGGACAAAGCGGTTGGGGTTCTCGACGAGCAAAGGTTCCATGGCAGGCAGAGTAGAGGTGTGGTAGTGGACAATGATTGGAGCGGCCCAGCGGGGCCAGCCGCTTCCTAACTCTCGCTCCGGCAGTTTGTTTCACTTCGTCTCGACGACGCGCCGGCGCTAGAGTCAGAATGTCAAAGATAAACCGACCAGTTGGGAAGGTTGAGCCCAGTTGATGGTTTTTTGTGTGTTAATTTTTGTGCATACTACTAAGCCGCTGCCACTTGCCGAGTAGGCTCGTGGTTGCCTGTACGACGTCCTACTACCTGTCGAAATTAGAAGTTATCCACATTTTCCTTGTGGACAATTGCAGTTATCCACAAAAACACTATCCGCGTACCCGCTGGCGCGTTCTGTTATAAGAGTATAACCGCCGAAACTGGGGTGGCGCTGCAGCATGAGGTGTGAGGTTTAGTGAGTTAGGGTTTGGATATGTAAAATCAAGCTTCTACTTTTGCCTTCCATTTTTCAGAAACCGCGAAGACGCCGATGTACGCAATTGTCAACATAGCCGGGAAGCAGACCAAGGTCGAAGCCAATAAATTTGTATACGCCCACCGTTTGGCTGGCAACGTCGGCGACACCGTAGAACTGGGCAAAGCCCTGCTAACCGATAACAACGGAGCCATCAGCATCGGAGCCCCCGAGCTGGACGTAACCGTAACCGGCACCATCCTGGCCCACGTACAGGGCGACAAGGTGCTGGTGTTCAAGAAGAAGCGCCGCAAAGGCTACAAGAAGCTGAACGGCCACCGTCAGCAGTTCACTAAAGTCCTGATCAACAGCATCGGCTAAGAAATGAGCTATAAGCGGCAAGCCTCAGGCTGCACGCTTTTTGTTCAGTTCGCCGAGCATAGTATTTCTAAAAAATAAAGCTTGCAGCTTGTAGCTAGCAGCTTACAGCTCTCATACCAATGGCACACAAGAAAGGCGTAGGTAGCTCCAACAACGGCCGTGAATCGCACTCCAAGCGTCTCGGCGTGAAAATCTTCGGTGGGCAAGACATCATTGCCGGCAACATCATCGTGCGGCAGCGGGGCACCAAGCACCACCCCGGCCAGAACGTAGGCATCGGCAAAGACCACACCCTGTTCGCCATGATTGACGGCACAGTGCAGTTCCGCAAGGGCCGCAAAGACCGTTCGTTTGTTTCGGTAATTCCCGCCGCCACGGACGCCGCTGAGGTGCACACCTCAGCCACAGAATCGGCTGAACTCCACGGCAACGCCTAAAAGGCGCTGCATTACGAGTATTGATCCGGAAAGGGGCCATCCGAATGGATGGCCCCTTTTGCTGTTTAGGCTTGCTTGTCATTCCGAGCAGAGCGAGGAATGACAAACCAATGCCTAGCCGTTCAGCGCATACAGCACCGGCTTGCTGGGGCTGGCGTCTAGCTCCAGGCTGGTGACTTGCAGGTTGAGCAAGTAGAGGCCATCCGGCACCTCGTCGGGCACGAAAATCAGCTCCGTGATGGTGGCGTGGCGGCGTGTGGCGTGCGGGTACTGCCAAAAGGCATGGTGGGCTAGGAGCTGGCCGCCATCTTCCTCCCGGTCTACGCTGGGCAGGTCCAGCAGCAGGTGGTCGATGTGGTGCTCTGTCAGGTACTGGGCTACGGCGGGCTCGAGGTAGGCGGGGTTGGTGCCGGAGTAGTGGCGGGTGCGCTTAGCCGGGTCGTTGGGCAAGGTGCGCAGGATAAGGGCTTCGGGCCGCAAGCCGGCGTGTGGGCCACTTTCCAGGGCACGGCACACGTCTTCGAGCAGCACTACCGCGTTGCCGGATGGTTGGGTGCGGGGTGGCACTGACACCAGCCGGGCCACGAACAGGAACCGGCGCAGGCAGCGGTTCAGCGTCGCCGCCGGGTCGGGCGAAATATGGCCGTAGCACTCGGTGTGGGTGCCGTTGCCGTGGGGCGTGAGGTGGACGCGCTGGTAATTGGTGCTGCCGCCCTCGGCCACGCTGCCCACAAAGCTGCCCACTCGAATCACCTCAACCTGCATTGGCTCGGCCCAGAAGCAGTTCACCTGACCGGCACCGGGCGCCAGTGGCAGTGAAATATCCAAAGGAGCCGCGGGGTCGAAGGCAAAGGTGCGGCCGTGGTGGGAATAGGTAGCAGACATGGCGGTGAACCTCACCCCCTAGCCCCCTCTCCAAAAGAGAGGGGGAACTAGCCTGCTAGTTCTAGTTTAGAACTTGCTCCCCTTCTCAGATGAGAAGGGGCTGGGGGTGGTTGATAAATCGTGGAACAGCTTTTTAGAGCTACAACTAACAAGCTAGTTCCCCCTCTCTTTTGGAGAGGGGGCTAGGGGGTGAGGTTCACCAGCCGCCAGCTTGTTCAGAATCCGGCTGATTTCCTGAGCGTGGCTGACGACCATGAAGTGGCCGCCGCCCGGAATGAGGTACTCGACGGGCGTGGGGCCGGGCGGGAAAACCCGGTCGTGAGTGCCCAGAATTTGAATGGCGCGGCCGACGTTGGCGCTGTCCCAGTGCAGCAGGCTATGGATGGCCCAACGGGTATAGCGCGGCTCCATGTCGCGCAGGACTTCCCGAAACAGCCGGTACTCCTCGCCATTCTTCACCCCGAAATACCACTGCCCTACCCGCGGAAACAGCTTGAGCAACTGGGGCGGCACCAGCCGGTACACGCCCGTGGCCCGAATAAGGCGCAGCAGAGGTGGCAGGCTGTGAGCATCAGGGATGCTGCTGATGAGCACGGTGCGCAGCTGGGGCCGCAGCCGGTTGATTTCCAAGGCCACCACGCCGCCAAATGATATGCCTACCAGCAGGCCCGTTTGCTCCGGCGGAATGTCGGCGGCCAGGCGGGCGGCGTAGGCGGGCAGGGGCTCGGTGGGCGAAGCCGGCAGCACCCACTCCAGCACCCGCGACTCGCCGAGTAACAGGGGCTGGAGGTTGCGAAACACCCGCGCATCGGCCCCAAGGCCCGGCAAAAGATAAATCATTGATAGAGGTAAAAATGTACAGAGCGCCGTGCAGAGTAGCTGGCCCAGAGTGGTTGCAAAGTAGTGCTAGCTAAAAGAGCATCGTAGTTTCTTTTACTTTTTAATTGCGTCACGGTTCGACGCGCAGAAACACGCCTTCGAGGTAAAAGATATTGTGAGGCTGGCTGCTTTCGTACTCTTCTTCGCCTTCCGCATCCTCACCCAAAGGCGGAGCCTGCATGTTGATGTCAAACGTCTCGTCGTCTTCGTCGTCGTAGAGGTCGTCGGCGGGGTAGGTGCAGGATAGCTTGAGGGCCACGTTGGGCAAGGCAATGGGCGGGTTGGCCTCGGTGGTGTACTCCAGCAGGCAGGGCCACTCGCGCACGGTGGCCAGGGCGTCGGCCACGTCTTCCTGCAACTCACCGGTGCGCGAGCCGGCCAGGCGCAGCAGCAAGTCGAGCTGCTGAAACGGCAGGCCCAGGTGGAAGAAGTGCGGCTCCTGGTCGAAAAACGTGGTGGCCCACAGGGTCACGTCGTCGGAGTTGTCGAACACAATGGCCGTAAGCTGCACCTGCTCGATGAAAAAATCCGTTTCGTCGGCCAACGCGTCAATTAGTTTTCTCATGGAGTAAAGGTCCAGGTGAATAAATACGCCTACGTGGCTACGCTTAACAGCGCGGCCTCTTGGCTTCTAACGCCGCAGAAAGCTACAGGATAACGCCGCGTGCCGAAAGAAACTACGCAAAAAAGCAAGGCCCCAAATTGCCTGTTCTCTACCCTATCTCCTCTACTTAGAGAACTGAACTAGCAGCTACTTCTAGAACTAGCCGTTGGCGAAGCAGCAAGCGGAGAGATGAGCGCCAATGACAGAAGCGGTTACGTCCCGGCTTTTCTTCAACTAGAAGACACCGGGTGCCCGACGCTCTGGAACAGCTCCAGCGTTACGTGGTCGGCGAGGAGCTTCCCTTGGTTGGTGAGGCGAAGTACGCCATCGGTGAGCGTAGCCAGGCCCGTCGTCTGGAGCTGCCGGAGGTAGTCGGGGCGCTGGGCGGGCAGGTCCACGCCCAGGGTGTCGCGCAGGTGGTGCAGGTCGCAGCCCTGCGCGGTGCGGAGGCTGGTCATCAGGTATTCGTTGGCGCGGTCCAGGGGGCTGAGGTGCTCCACGGTGGCCGGCACCTGCTGGCGCTCCAGCACGGCCGTTACGTACTGTGGGTTGTTGGCCAGGGTGTGCTGGCGGCTGTGGCCGTTGAAAGAGTGGGCGCTGGGCCCCAGACCCAGGTAGGGAACCCCACGCCAGTAGGCCGAGTTGTGGCGCGACTCGCGGCCGGGCCGGCAGAAGTTGCTGATTTCGTACTGCTGGTAGCCGTGGCGGGCGGTTTGCTCCAGCAGCAGCTCAAACTGCCGGGCCACGAAGTCGTCGGGCGGGGGCAAGAACCGGCCTTTCTGCTGCTGGCGCCCAAACACGGTACCAGGCTCGATGGTGAGGGCGTAGCACGACAGGTGAGGCACCTGCAAGGCAAACGCCGCCGCCATATCCGCCTCCCAAATGGCGTGGCTGGGCGCGGGCACCCCGTAAATCAGGTCCACGGAAATGTTTCCGAAGCCAGCATCCTGAGCCCGCAACACCGCCGCCCGCGACTCCTCAGCCGAGTGGGCCCGGTTCATCAGGCGCAAGTGCGGCTCGTAGAAGCTTTGCAGGCCAATGCTGAGGCGGTTGACGGGCGAACCGGCCAGCTCCCGCAGCTTGGCAGTCGTGAGGTCGTCGGGGTTGGCTTCCAGAGTCACTTCCGCATCCGGGGCCACGCGGAAGTGGCGGTGAATGGCCTCAAACAGCTGGTGCAACTCGCTTTCGGTCAGCAATGAGGGCGTGCCGCCCCCGAAATAGATGGTGTTGAGCGTAGCGGCAGGGCCGAGGTAGTCGTGGCGCAGAACCAGCTCTTGCACCAGCGCATCCACAAGGCGGCTTTTCAGCCCCATGGAGGTGCTAAAGTGAAAGTCGCAGTAGTGGCAGGCCTGCTTGCAGAAGGGAATATGAAGATAGAGGCCAGGCATAGTTCAGAGCGAAGCGCGGGCGCGGGATGGAAAGTAGTGAGGTGAGGAGGGAAATGGTGACAGGTGACAAGTGACAGGTAACACGTCTGTCCTGCTGAGCGCAGCCGAAGCATCTCTCCCGCTTCGGTGCAGTCGTCAGAAGTTAGCCAGCGGGAGAGATGCTTCGACAAGCTCAGCATGACGATTAGCCTCTAGCGTCAGCACGCGAGATGCTTGCCTGCGGCGACCTGCGGTTCGGCAGGCGGAGGCCAGATGGAGCAGGACGGTTACTTTTCCTGATGTCAGTAGTTTCCTTACCTAACTTGTTTCCTTTCACCCAAATTCCTACCAGACAGCAGCGGGCCGCCCGTCCGTTCCGGTCCTGCTAGTATCTCATTCAGAAGCCGAAAGCGGGAAAGTATCTTGCGTGGAAATTAAACGCGGCGTTTCGCGTTTCTGCCCTCAAATGTACGCCCGCCTTCTCAGTTTCTGGCTGTTGCTACTGGTAGCCGGTGCTGCCTGGGCCCAGCGCGCCCCGGTCGCCGACACGGTGAAGGTCCGGCCGGCGCGGCTGGCCTCAAGCCGCCCCATAGTGCTACACCTGGAGCTAGAAGCCGCCGACCGGCCCGTGGTGCGGCGCTACCGCTTCCGCCCAGTGCTGCCCGACTCGCTGGCGGCCCTGCGCGAGGTGCGCGAGTTGGTGCTGGCCCTGCAGGCCGATGCCTACCTCACGGCCTCAGCCGACGAGCTGCGCTGGCGCCGCCGCGACACGCTGCGGGTGCGCCTGTACGTGGGCGAAAAGTTTCGGTGGGCCCGCCTGCGCAACGGTAACCTCGGCGACGGCCTGCTCACGCGGGCCGGCTACCGCGACAAGCTGTTCCGCCAGCAGCCGTTTCAGCCCCAGGAGTGGGCCCGTTTGCAGCAACGCATCTTGCAGGAAGCTGAAAACCAAGGCTTCCCCTTTGCCACCGTCCAGCTCGACTCTCTGACCCTACGCGGCGCCGACGTGGAAGGGCGCGTGGTGCTGCGCCGCGGCCCGGCCGTGGTGTTCGACTCTCTGCAGATCGTGGGCACCACCAAAACCCGCACCCGGTTCCTGACCAAATACCTCCAGCTGGAGCCCAACCAGCCCTTCAGCCAGCAGCGCATCCTGGAAGCCGCCCGCCGCCTGCGCCAGCTGCCGTACGTGCAGCTGAAAGCCGAGCCGGAGGTGCGCTTCTCCCGCAACCGGGCCCGCGTGTTTTTGCTGCTCGAAGACCGCGCCGCCAGTCAGTTCGACGCTATTGTGGGGGTATTGCCCAACCCCAACCCTGGCTTGGGCCAGAAGCGCGTGCAGCTTACCGGCGACGTAACCATCAACCTGCGCAATATCCGGGGGGGCGGCAAGGGGTTGGGGCTGCAGTGGCGCAAGTTTGCTGGCGCTTCCCAGCAGCTCGACGCCCAGTACGTGCACCCCAGCTTCTTCGGCACGCCCCTGGAGCTGAGCGGGGCCTTCAACCTGCTGCGCCAGGACAGCCAGTTTGTAACGCTGCGGCCCCGCCTGCAAGTCACCTACCCCACGGCTCGGGCCGGGCGGGTGTCGTTCTTCACGGAGCGCCGCAGCTCCCGCCTGCTGTCCACTGATTCTACCTTGCAGCGGCTGCCGGCCAACATCGACTCCGAGTTCAACTCCTACGGCCTCGACTACGCCTGGACCACCCTCGACGACCCGTACTTTCCGCGGCGGGGGCTGCTGGCCAGCGTGCAGGCCAGCATCGGTACCAAGCGCATCCGCCGCAATTCCAACCTGAGCGACACGCTTTACCAGCGCCTGCCCCTGCGCAGTACCCAGGTCAGCTTGGGCCTGCGGGCCGAGCAATACTTTCGCATCGGCCGCTCGGGGGTGCTGCTGGCGCGGGTGCGCAGCGAGGCCTTGTTCAACCAGCGTTTGTTCCTGAACGACCTGTTCCGGGTAGGCGGCTTGGCCACGCTGCGCGGCTTCAACGAGTTGAACTACTTTGTGAGCCAGTACGCGGTGGGCACGGCCGAGTTCCGGCAGTTCACGGGCCCGGATGCCTACGTGTTTGTGTTCGTGGACCAGGGCTGGCTGCGGCGCGACCTGACCACTACACGCTGGCACGACACACCCACGGGCCTGGGCACGGGCCTGAGTTTCCGCACCGGAGCCGGGCAGTTCCAATTCGTGTACGCCCTAGGCCGCGACCAGCAGCAGCGCCTAGCCCTGAACGCCGGCAAGATTCATTTCGGCATCACCAACCGGTTTTGAGATGAGGTGATAAATCTTCGGCTAACTTTTTTAAGCTGATACTCAGCGTCCACGGCAGATTTTGTCAGGTTTCGCAACCCTCACAGCTACATTTCCGAAAAAGCCTACTACATTTGCATTATCAAACAGTGCGGGGTGGAGCAGTTGGTAGCTCGTTGGGCTCAAGAAATTGCGACATCAGCAAGGTTATGAATACCAAACTGAAGGGTGACATTGCAGAACAAGCAGTTACTCTTCGGGCGCTAAAACAAGGTTGGGGCGTGCTCCGGCCAATTGGCGACAGGTTGCCATACGATTTGGTCTTTGACATTGGGGGACGCTTGTTGAAAGTTCAGGTGAAAAGTGCCTGGTTTGATACTGCCCGAGGTAACTGGGTAGTAGACAACCGCCGCACAAAAACCAACCGACGACACATGGTCCGAAGCCGCTATTGTGTAAACGATTTTGACTTCGCCATTGCCTACCTCGATGAAATAGACCTGATGTATGTGTTTCCGGTTGATGTATTCATAAGCTACGGTTCCGAGATACACTTAATCGAAACCAACAAACGACAACGTAAGCCGCGTTCGGCAGCTTACCGCGAAGCTTGGATGCTGATGGCACATTGGGCGGCATTGGAGGAAACTCCTTTGTGTTCACTTGCCAAACTCGGGGAAGCCGGTAGTGCGGTAATCCCGAGCCAAGCCTGAAGCTATATGAGTTTCAGGAAGGTGTAGAGACTGAATGGTAAGCACCCTAACGGTACGGCCGAGGGTGAAGAGACAGTCCAGCCCACAAATGCCGGCGCATGGCCGGCAGCAGCCAAAGCTGTAGTGGGAAGCATAACCCAAAGGTCACTGGTTCGAGTCCAGTCCCCGCTACCTCAAGTAAAACCGACCGGTTGCCAGATGGCGACCGGTCGGTTTGTTTTTGGCCGGATTTGAGCCTGATGGCTTGTCGGTGCGGGGGCGTACCTTTGGAGCCTGCTATGGCTTCCCTACTCACCGACGGACTTAATTTCTTCTCGAAAGCTACGCCGCACCGGCTGTGGAACGCGGCGCAGGTGACGGGCGGGTACGTGCTGAGCAAGCTTACGGGCCGGGCCCGGCACTGGGGGCTGCCCGTGGCCTTGTCGTTTGAGCCCACGACGAGCTGCAACCTGCGCTGCCCGGAGTGCCCCAGCGGCCTGCGCTCCTTCACGCGGCCCACTGGCATGTTGCCCGATGAGCTGTTTCGGAAGACCATTGACGAAGTGGCCTCCCGGCTGTGGTACCTGGTTTTCTATTTTCAGGGCGAGCCGTATTTGCACCCCAACTTCCTGGAGTTGGTGCGCTATGCTTCGCAGAAAGGCATCTACACCGCCACCAGCACCAACGCCCATTACCTGACCGACCAGAACGCCCGCCGCACCGTGGAAAGCGGGCTTGACCGGCTCATTATTTCCCTCGACGGCACCACCCAGGAAGTGTACCAGCAGTACCGCGTGGGCGGCAAGCTCGACAAGGTGCTGGAAGGCACCCGCAACCTGATAAAGTGGCGGCGGGAGCTGAAGTCGCAGACGCCGCGGGTGGTGTTTCAGTTTCTGGTGGTGCGGCCCAATGAGCACCAGCTGGAGGACGCCAAACGACTAGCTCAGGAGCTGGGCGTAGATGACGTGTGGTTTAAAACGGCCCAGATTTACGACTACCAGCACGGCTCCCCGCTCATTCCCACCATCGACTACTACTCGCGCTACCAGAACCAGGGCGACGGCACCTACCGCATCAAAAACCGCCTGCTCAACCACTGCTGGAAGATGTGGCACTCCTGCGTGGTGACCTGGGACGGGCTAGTGGTACCCTGCTGCTTCGACAAAGACGCCGAATACCGCCTCGGCGACCTGAAAACCCAGACCTTCCGCCAGCTCTGGCACGGCTCCAAGTACCGGCAGTTCCGCGCCGCCCTCCTCAAAGGCCGCGACCAAATCGACATGTGCCGCAACTGCACCGAAGGCACCAAGGTGTGGGGATAGAGGTAATTAAAAATTGAGAAGTAAGAATTAAAAATTAGCCATTCAAGCAATTTTTCATTGAGCATTGACCGGCTAATTCTTGATTGACTCTACTCACCGCCACAAAGCTGGACGGGCGCGCTTGTTTTACTGGATGGGCAGCGGCGTTTTTGTAGGTGAGAGTGGGTGGGGGCAAAAATGACAAAGTGCACCCCAAGCTGCGTTGGGGCGCACTCTGCGTGATGCTGGTGCGGGAAAATATGACGTAAAATCAGGCGCTTACTTGTGGCCTTTCATCAGGTTTTTGCCCAGGTCTTCCACTCGTTTCAGAAACTCGTCAATCTGCTCATCGGCGTACACGCCGTACGGGGCCGAGATAGTGCCTTTGGTGCCATCGGCGGCCTCAATAGCGTACAGGATGGACATGTCGTCGGGGTTGCTCTCTCCCTCGAAACGGTAGAAGTCAACGATGGTCACTTCCTCGGGCGTATAGCCTTGGTGCCGGTCGTCGCCGAGCGGGTACAGCCGGCCATCGGCCACCCGGAAGTCAGCCGTGAAACCGTCCTTGGTCAGCTTATTTTCAACATTGACCAACGAGCGTTCTTCTTCTTTGTCTTGCATGAGCGGGGTGCTTTGGAGATGGAAGGGTCAGGGAAACGGGGCCTCACAAACGGAAGCCCCGTACCGGCTATACGTAGCCAGTACGGGGACAGGTTATCTAACCGGCTCTGCAAGACCAGTCCGCAGGCTATTGCCCGGCTTTGCGGGCCGCGGCCACCTCAATAGTGCGTTGCAGCCGGTCTACGTCGATAGTGGAGCAAGCCCCGCAGCCTTTGGCACAGCCGGTCTGGTCTTGGGCAAAAAAGGCCCGCCAGAACAGCCGCCCCACATACCAGGCCGCTCCCGCTGCCAGGACGGCAATCAGGAAGTATTGGATTTCTAAGGAGGTGAGTACGAGCAGCATATCGGCAAAACTACAGAGAGCGGGGAATAGTTTGAATCACAGATTGTGCAGATTGAATTGATTACACTGATTGCACTTGACTGCTCAGAAGCTGTTTCACAAGTTGGTCGAACCACACCGGAGCGTCCTGCTCTATCTGGCGTCTGCCCCGCGAAGTATTTCTACTGCTTTGGTGCTGATGATTGGAGTGAGCCCGCGGTAGAGATGCTTCGGCAAGCTCAGCAGGACCATCCACTTGTCACCTGTCACTTGTTACCTCATCACTCTCCTCCCCGCACCCAGAACTCCCGGATGGTATCCTGCATCTGCCGGTGGATGTGGCCATTGCTGGCTACTACTTCGCGGCCGAAGAGCGGGTCGCCGTCTTCGAGGAACTGAGTGACGTGGCCGCCAGCCTCGCGCACGAGTAGGATGCCGGCCGCTACGTCGTAGGAGTTGAGGTTGAACTCGAAGAAGCCCTCGAAGCGGCCCGCCGCCACGTAGGCCAGGTCTACGGCGGCTGAGCCCAGGCGGCGCACGCCGTGGCAACGCTCCATAAAGCCGCCCAGCACCCGCAGGTAATCATCGAGCAGGCCGAAGTGGCTGTACGGAAAGCCCGTAGCCAACAAAGACCCGCCCAGCTCCGGCACATCCGTAACGTGGATGGGCTGCTCGTTGCAGAAGGCCCCGGCGCTCTTGGCGGCCCGGAAACACTCGTCGCGGTTTACTTCGTAGACCACGCCGGCCACCAGCTCCTGGTAGTGGATGAGGGCCACGCTCACCGAGTAGCAGGGCAAGCCGTGCACAAAGTTAGTGGTGCCGTCCAGCGGGTCGATAATCCAATTGAACTTCTCGGCTTGCACGGCGCCTTCGGTGCCTTCTTCGGTAATGAAGCCGGCCTCCGGCAGCAGCTCGCGCAGCCCGGCCACCAGCAGCTTCTCGGTTTCCTGGTCTACATACGACACTAGGTTGTGCAGGCCCTTGACCTCGACGCGGCTCCGGTCGAAGGTGGCGGCTTCCTGCCGAATAAACTGGCCCGCACGCCGCGCCACGGCCGCCAGCTGCAAGCTGAGTTGGTTATAGTCCATGTAGTGCAATGTGGCCTAAGCTTCAGCTTGGGTCGTGAGAAAAGAGAAGTTTGCTGAGGTGGCAGAGACGGCCCAAGCTGAAGCTTAGGCCACATGCCGCTCGCGCCTGGTCGTTGAACAGGCGTCAACGATGTAGCGCGAAGCTGTACTTTGCAGGGCGCTTAACCGATGCCGCGCGCTGCTGACTGCTCAAGCGCCTCGCGAAGTACAACTTCGCGCTACATCTGGTTAGCCGTTCTGCCAACCGGGCGCGTGCGACGCGCCCCTACCACCGCCACCACCAGTACCCCAAGCAGCAACAGCACCGCCAGCACCTGGCAGGCCGGCCCGATTAGCTCGCCGTGGCGGACGTAGAAGGTTTCTTCGGTGTTCAGGCGCACGGTGGCGCGGCTCACGGCGGGCACCCACCAACCGGTTTGCTGGGTGATTTCGCCTTTTTGATTGATGAAGCCCGAAATGCCGGTGTTGGCGGAGCGGGCAATGTCGCGGCGGGTTTCGATGGCGCGCAGCGTAGCGTACTGCAAGTGCTGGAGGTGGCCCGGCGAGTCGCTCCACCAGCCGTCGTTGGTGATGATACCGATGAGCGTCGCGCCGTCTTTCACGTAGTCGCGCACGAAGTCGCCGTACACCGACTCGTAGCAGATAACCGGGGCCACGCGTAAGTTGGGGCTTTGGGTGCGGTAAACGGCGCGCTCGGGCTGGGAGCCCAGGCCCCCGGCCGTACCGCCCAAGTCGATGACGAAGGCCGACAGCCACGGCGGCACGCCTTCCACGCCCGGCACCAGGCGGCTTTTGTGGTAGAACTCGGCCGGAGCGGTGGCACCGCCCAGGTGCAGGGCCGCGTTGAACAGGTCGTAGTAGCCCAGGTCTTTGCGGAAGCGGGCGGTGGGGCTGGCGTTTTCCTTTTGCGGACCGTACTGCTGCACGGTGGTCAGGCCCGTAATCAGCTCCACGCCGGGGTGCTGCCCCAGCCACTGCCGCAGCCGCTGAATCTTGGGGTAGGTTTCAATGGTGGCCTCAAAGTAGGTTTCGTCCAGCGACGTTTCGGGCCAGAGCACCAGCTTGGTTTGCGGAGTTAGGTTCTGCTCGGTCAGGGTCAGCAGGCGGCTCAGCTGCTCATCATAGGACACGAAGCGGGAGCCGCCCTCGAACTTCTCATGGTAGGGGTCCACGTTGGGCTGAACGACCAGCACCTCCGCCGTAGCGCCTTTTTCCTGGTAGCTGTGGCCGATGAGCAGGGAAATACCGATGGGCAGCAGGACCGCTAAGCTTGCAGCTAGGGCAGTAATTAAAAATTGCCTCTTCTGGTTTACATCGTTCTGGTTACCAGTAGAAACTGCGTCATCTTTAATTTTTAATTGATACTTTTTAACTGACAGAAACACCAGAATATTCACCGTCCAACTCCACACCGAGCCGCCGAGGAAGCCGGTGTACTCGTACCACTGCACGAGTTGGTTGGCCTGGGCGAAGCCGTTGCCGAGCGTGAGCCAGGGCCAGGTCAGAAACCAGTGCAAGTGCAGCTGCTCGAAGGCAATCCAGTAAATAGGCAGCGCCACGTAGCCGACCCGCGGGCCCAGGCGCTGCTTGGTAAGGCGAAAGGCCGTGAGCGGCAGGCTCATCAGCAGAGCATTGGCCACCACGGCCGTGACGCCGCCACCCACGGTGCTGTAGCTGACCCAGTAGGTGGTAAACAGGTTCCAGAGCACCAGCAGCAGGTAGCTGTAGGCCCAGACCTTCCAGCCCGACGCGCCTTGCCGGGTCAGGCCGTCTTCCAGCCACAGGTAGGGCACCCAGGCTACCAGCAGCAGCAAGGCCAGCGGGGCCGGGTGCACGGGCCAGCCGGCCCACAACAGGCCGGCGCCCAGCAGGGCCAGCAAAGCGGACTGCCAGGTGCCCCGGCCGGCGCCTGGCAGGGCGGCTACCGGGGCGGCAGGGGTTGGGGTAGCGTAGGTTTTAGTCGGCACGGCGCTCTTCTCGTTTTCCTTGTACAACCACTACAATTTCGCCTTTGATGGCGGGGCGGGCCCCGAAGTCGGCGGCCAGCTCTGCCAGCGTGCCGTTTACGGTTTCCTCAAACAGCTTGGTCAGCTCCCGGCTCACCGAGGCCGGGCGGTCCGGCCCCAGCGCCTCGGCCAGCTGCTCCAGCGTCTTCACGATGCGGTGCGGCGACTCGTAGAAGATCAGGGTGCGAGGCTCGTCGGCCAGCTCCCGCAAGCGGGTCTGGCGGCCCTTCTTCACCGGCAAAAACCCCTCGAACACGAACCGCTCGGCCCCGAAGCCCGACTTGAGCAAAGCCGGCACGAAGGCCGTGGGGCCGGGCAGGCACTCCACTTTCAGGCCCCGTGCCAGGCACTCGCGCACCAACAAAAAGCCGGGGTCGGAGATTCCCGGCGTGCCGGCGTCGGAGACGAGGGCCATGGTTTCGCCACGCTCCAGGCGCTCCAGCAGGCGCGGTACCTGCTGGTGCTCGTTGTGCAGGTGGTAGCTGAGCAGGGGCTTCTTCAGGCCCAGGTGTTGCAGGAGCCGGCCGCTGGTGCGGGTGTCCTCGCAGAGCACCGTATCCACCTCGCCCAGCACCCGAATGGCCCGCAGGGTAATGTCCTCCAGGTTGCCGATGGGCGTGGGCACGAGGTAGAGCTGCGTGGTAGTTGGTTCAGCCATAGGGCAAAGGTACTTTGTGTCGGCTGGTTATGCCTAGGTGAAGCGAATAGCAATATTTTTCTTTTGTACTTAATTATTAAAATATCCTTGTGGATTTGAGCTATTACACCGCCCTATCCCCAGCGAGGCCCCGCACCCCGCGCACCTATTGTTTTTTGCGTCGTATCGACAAGCTGATATCCTCTGGTTAACAGCAGCCTATGCGGCGAAGAGTACTTGTGTTCCATTCATCATTTTTCATCACAACTTATGTTCACCAACTATTTACCAGCACGGCGCTTCGCCATGCTCATCACTAGTGGCTTGCTCTTAGTCAGCACAGCTTGCCAAAAAGAGGTAGAAACCTCTCCAACTCCAGCCGCCTCTTCAGCTACCGCGGATGCCAAAGGCTCACGGGAGTTTAAAAACAAAGGCCGGTACCTCTCCTTCACCAACCAGGCAGACTTTTTAGCTGAGGCTAAAGAGCTTGATAAGCTGGCCGCGAATGAAGGCACCGCCGAGCACTTAGAAAAGTGGGAGAAGAAAACAGGCTTTCACTCTCTGCGTGCCCACTACGCTAAAAAGCGTCAGGAAAGAGAGGCACGAGAAAGAAGAGCAGCAGGAGTAGCTGACCAAGCCAGCGCAGTAGGCGCCCAGGCCCTACTTCCGGAAGAAGATGATGGTAATCCTACGCCACCTTATTTCGAGCCGTATGAAGAACCTTGGGACGAAGGCCTCATCATTGAAGATGATTATTTCGCTGCTATGCTTTCACCAGAAGGAACGGTTGAGATTGGAGGTAAAATCTTCCGCATCGACCTCGCTAACAATATTGTATCTTACATTCCTTCCTCACAGGCTAGCGAATATGATCAGTTTGTAAGTGCCCAGCCTACGGATGAAAGTGCCAGCTCAATACGCTACTTCGACTTGACTGAAGACGTGTTAGGATTATTGGATGGAGGAGATTCAGGCTCTAGTTTCTCTGAATTCAGGCCGGGTAGAATTAGAATTGGTTCGGGGATAGGGTGTGGGCCTGGCGCAGATAGAAAGCATGATAAAGCTAACCAATATTATGCCGATAACAGACGTTTAGACTGTAAAATAGTGTATCAACCGCTCGGCATCTATCATTCTATTGTGGCCAAGGCACACCACCAGAAAAAGACGTGGTATGGAGCATGGGTTGGTTCTCCAGCTACTATGTACATTCAGCCTAATCCTGGCACCTATTGGCAACCTCTTTGTGAAACATATGTAGAATCAGACCAAAATTCATATGATAATTTTAATGCTCCTTATCTAGGAAACCATACTGGTGATCATAATACAGTTACACATCGTTATTTTAACTCCATGAAAGGAGTCAAGCGATATAAAGCAGACGTTAAATTCAGAGTTGGTCAATTTATCACTCGCGTATTCTCCATTCAAGATGAATGGTAACAAAAACAGCACCCACCAAATAGTTGGTGGGTGCTGTTCTTAAATCTAATAGGAAATGAAAAGTCTTTTTTTCCTTTGTTCTGCTTGGTTGCTTTTATTTCCTAAGATTAGTTATAGCCAAAGCAAGCTGTATCTGGACCTAAAACTCGGAGCCAACTATACCTTTGCCGAGGGCGCACACTTTGGCAAGGGCAAGCAGCCGTTTAAAGCGCACAGTAAGCTTGGATTTGACGAGCAAGGCGTAATTATGCTACGCCTGCAAGTACGGGAGAAATGGGGCATTGCTACTGGATACAGCGGTAGCACGTTAGGCTGGGCATATAGCCTGCAAATGCCGCAGCAATACACCGTAAATCCATTTCATGGTGAATGGCGGGGCAGCGGCACTGGCGTTTATCTACACCAATTCCCTGTACTGCTCAGCCGAAAAATAGGCGAGTACAATATCAAGGAAATAGATACCGTCCGTCACACATACCTGGCCAGCTTTCGGCTGGACGCGGTTTTAGGCACTGGTTTAAACTGGAACAACCGAAATTGCTTTGATTGCAGTAGCCTGAGCAGTGGAGGTCTTTTTTACGATACCATTGATTTCCAGGAAACCATCATCAAACGCCGCCGCTTCGGCACGTTTATCACGGCCGGCGTCACGGCGCGCTTCTACCGCCTTGGCAAGGAGCGGCTGAACCTGAGCCTGTACTACACCCAGGGCCTGACGGATATGTTGCTGGTGCCGGTAGAGTACCGCTACAACTCGCAGCGGGGCAGCACCACGCTGCACGTGCGCGGCTCAGGGCTGAGCGCCACGCTGGGTGTGCCAATCCGGCTCAAAACGTTTGCCGCTCGCTCAGCGCCTAAATAACGCGCTTACGCTACCGTTTCGCCGCCAAACTGCGCCGCTAGCTGACTGATGGTGTCGGCTAGCCGATAGTTGCGGCGGGTGACGGTGTTGCCAGCGTCGTGGGTGCGCAGGCGAAACTCGACGGTGTTGTACTCGTTAGCCCACCACGGGTGGTGGTCCTGGGCCTCGGCAGCTTCGGCCACGGCCGTCATGAAGGCAAAAGCGGTTTTGAAGTCGGGGAAGCGCAGGCGGCAGTTCAGGGCGTTGTCGTGTTCGGTCCACATAGCGAGTGAGGGTGAATGAGGAGCAGTTAAGGAACGAAACAAGGCCGGTCGGGAAAGGCTAACGACCAGTCAGTTCCTGCATCAAACCTAAACCCAAACCTGCAAACCGCAGTACACTCAGGTGAATCCTAGTTCACGGACCACACTTGAAACTCCCATGGCCACTGACCCTCACAACCGCCCCGTGCGCGTGCTAGAAGAAGATACCACTGAGCAGGAGCTGGCCGCCGGCCACATCATTCCCGGCGCCGACCCACCCAAAAACGAAGCCGCCCGCGGGGGCTTCGGCAACCGCGACGGTAAGGAAGGCTACGGCACCGACAGTGAGTCGGGCATTACGGCCGTGTCGGTAAACGAAGACGCCGATAAAAACAGCCGCCCCGCCGACAACCTGCGCAGCAATGAGGAAGGCCGCGAGGACCGGCCCAACCAGGACCTGCCCGCCGACCGGGACGCCGACCTCCAGCCCCGCCGCCCCGTGGACGAGCTGGACGCCGACGACCAGCGCCCCAACCAGGACGAAATGCTCGACCCCGACTCCCGCGTGGGTATGGACCAGATGGAGCCCCGCGCCATTAACAATGACGAGCTGGCCCGCCAGGGCACCAACGCCGACCTCACCGACCCTAACGCCACCGACACAGCTATTATCCAGTAGCCGCGTCGGTGTGTTTTTGTATTTCTCTGAAAACAAACAGCTTACCGCCATGCCTGACCACAGCAACAACACCAACCAGCAGTCCAAGGAAAATCACGGCAGCCCCACGCAAACCGAGCAGCCGAAAGGGGCCGGCAACCTGCCTGTCAACAACCTTGACCCGGCCACCGAAGACCGGCTGGAACAGGAAGCCTTGGATGCGGGCCTGCGTCACCCCAACCGCAACCTGGAAAAGCCCGACCTGGATAAGCCGGCGTACAGCTAGCCGTTTTGATTACCCAACCACAAAAAAGCATCTGCCGCAGCGGCAGATGCTTTTTTGTGGCAGCCATTTCCCCACCCCCTTACGTCTCTTGCCCATCATGGCCCGCTACGCCACCTCCGACCTGCACGGCTGCCTGCTTTCGTTTCAGCGGCTGGTAGAAGACAAGCTGAAGCTCACGCGCGACGACGAGCTGTACGTGCTGGGCGACTACGTGAACAAGGGCCCCAACAGCCGCGGCGTGCTCGACTACCTCAGGCAGCTCCAGGCCGACGGCTACCCGGTGGTGTGCCTGCGCGGCAACCACGACCAGGAGCTGCTCGATGCCGCCTGCGGCCGCCTGGCCCTCACCTGGGCCCCCGATGCCGACCGGCACGTGACCCTGCAAAGCTTCGGGGTGCAACAGGCCGCCGACATTCCCGACTCGTATCTGTGCTGGCTGGAGGAGCTGCCCTACCAGCTGGAAGTGCCGGGCTTCGTGCTGGTGCACGCGGGCTTCAACTTCCGGCTGCCGCCCGAGCAGATGCGCCGCGACTGGAATACCATGCTCAACATCAAGGAGTTTGTGCTAGACGCCTCCCGCCTGGGCGGGCGGCGCCTGCTGCACGGCCACGTACCCACGCTCACCACCGAGGTGCAGAAGCAAGTAGACGAGCCAGCCGGCGCCATTTGCCTCGACACAGGCTGCGTGTACCGCCACAACCCCGAGCTGCGCCACCTGGCGGCCCTCAACCTCGACACGCTGGAGCTTACCTTGCAGCCCAACATCGAGCCCGACTACTACATTGCGAAGCGGGGGTAGCCATAGTCATTCAATGCTGGTTTTTCGGCCGAAGACGCGGAAGAAAAGCCCCAGGCGCGGCGGCTTAGTCTCGGGGTAGGGCGCCGGAGCGCAGCAGCTCCTGGGCGGCCTGCTGGTAGGGGTTGCGGGCATCGGCGGCTACGGCCCGGAGGGTGTTGCGGGCCGCCGTCAGCTGCTGATTGCGCCAGTAGGCCATGCCTAGGTGGTAGCGGGCCTTGCGGGCCAGCTCCGATTCGGGCTGCGTAGCCACGCGCCGCAGCAGGGGCTGCGCGGCCTGGGTTTGCTCTTTATCGTCTTGGCTGAGCAGGAAGATGCCGCTGTAGTAGAGCAGCGTGTCCTGGCCCAAGTTGCTGGTGGGCACCCGGCGCAGGGCGTGCAGGGCCGGGGCGTAGTGCCCCTCGCGGTAGTGGCGCATGGCCTCGGCCAGCAACGGCCGCCGCGACTCTTGCACGGCCGCGGCGGGCAGGCCGGCATCGGGCACGTAGTAGCGGCTCCAGGCGCCATCCGGGGTGGTGGTGGCGGGGCGCAGCACCAGCCACAGGGCCAGCACGGCCAGGGCCCCCAGTGCCACCAGCAGCCCCCAGCGCCGCTGGGTTTGGCGCTGGCGCCGCTTGATGCGGGTGAGGGCAGCCTGCCGCTGGTCGAGGTGCAGGTCGACGGATTCGAGGCGCTGGCGCAGGGTTTCGTGCCCGGCCACCCAGCGCAGGTCGGCCATGAGCTGGGCAAAGGCTTCGTAGGCCCGGCGCAGCTGGGCGTCCTGCTCCATGCGCTGCTCAAATGCCGTCTGCTCGGCAGCCGTCATCTGGCCGTCGGCAAAGCGTTCCAGCTCTTCCAGGTAGGGGCGCAGGTCGAAAGCGGGCAGCGGCGTCATGCTGAACCAAGGGAATAAAAGAAGGCGTGGGGGAGGCACGGAGCCGCCGGAGGCCGTGAAACAAGAAACCGGGCAGCTAAGCTACGCAGAAGCGCGCAGCCGGCCGCTACTGGAGGGCCTCGCCGGACTCGGTGCGCCACTGTAGCTCGTAGAGTTTGCGCAGGCAGCCTGACTTTTGCATGCGCGCCACGTTGGCATTGGCAAAGCCCATCTTGCCGGCCACCTTCTCGAAGTTGTACCCCCGGAAGTAGAAGTACATCAGCACCTGCTGGCAGTCGGCGCCGAGCTGGCTGAACAGCCCCCGCAGGCGCTGGCGGCGGCCGGCCTCAGCCACGGGCAGCACCTCGGTGGTACGGTCGGCGCGCATTTGCTCGTCGGCCATGCCATACACGTAGGCCCGCAGGTTGGGCGGCAGCTTGGTCAGGCGCCCGTCGGCTACTTGGTCGTAGAACTCCAGCAGCACGGTGCGCAGCAGCTCGTAGGCCGGGGCTGCCTCCAGCCGGTGCCGCCGCCGTGCCCACCGCGCAAACAGGTCGCGGTTCTGCTCATAAAACGTTATCAGAAACGACTGGTCACCGACGCGCAAGTTGGTCAGGACCTCGGCAAGCTGCGGAGAATTCATATGAGCAAGATAGAGATTTAGGGACTTAGGGGCTTGGTTTGTCATCCTGAGCTTGCGAACCGAAGGAAGGCGGAACCAAGAGCCTGATGCCCATGGAATGGTAAGCGGCAGCACAGCTCCGCGCCTTCTGCGCAAACTTCTGCGTCCTCGGCGGGCTAAGCCGCCCGAACGACTCGTGCCGACGTGAGAAGCTACTTCAGCCGCCGCCGTACGCCAGACAAAGGGCAACAAAATACGCCAGAACGGCAACAAAGTCCCCAAGACCCTACGCCCCTAAGTCCCTAACTCCGCTTACCTTTGAAGCTATGGAAACGCAAGCCCTACCCCTGACGCTAGACACCGCCGTTTTTGACCTTATTCAGAAGGAAAAGGAGCGGCAAACCCACGGTATTGAACTCATTGCTTCGGAGAACTACGTGTCGGAGCAGGTGATGCGGGCCCAGGGCTCCATCCTCACCAACAAGTACGCCGAAGGCCTGCCCGGCAAGCGCTACTACGGGGGCTGCGAAATCGTGGACCAGATTGAGCAGCTGGCCATTGACCGGGCCAAAGAGCTGTTTGGGGCCGAATGGGTAAACGTGCAGCCTCACTCCGGCGCCCAGGCCAACGCGGCCGTGATGCTGGCCGTGCTTCAGCCCGGCGACAAAATTCTGGGCTTCGACCTGGCCCACGGCGGCCACCTCACGCACGGCTCGCCGGTCAACTTCTCGGGCAAGCTCTACCGGCCCAGCTTCTACGGCGTGGAGCCCGAAACCGGCCTCATCGACTGGGACAAGGTAAAAGAAACGGCCCGCCGCGAGCAGCCCAAGCTCATCATCTGCGGGGCCTCGGCCTATTCGCGCGACTGGAACTACCAGGCCCTGCGCGAAGCTGCCGACGAGGTGGGCGCCCTGCTGCTGGCCGACATCTCGCACCCCTCCGGCCTCATTGCCAAAGGCCTGCTGAACAACCCGTTCGACCATTGCCACATCGTGACGACGACCACGCACAAAACCCTGCGGGGCCCGCGCGGCGGCCTGATCTTGATGGGCAAGGACTTTGAGAATCCCTTCGGGCTGAAGACGCCGAAAGGCGAAATCCGGATGATGAGCAGCCTGCTCGACTCGGCTGTGTTTCCGGGCACTCAGGGCGGGCCGCTGGAGCACGTGATTGGGGCCAAGGCTGTGGCCTTCGGCGAAGCCCTAACCGACACCTACACCGAGTATGTGCAGCAGGTGATTCGCAACGCCCAGGCCCTGGCCGGGGCTTTCGTGGCGCGCGGCTACCAGATCATCTCGGGCGGCACCGACAACCACCTCATGCTCATCGACCTGCGCAGCAAAGGCCTCACGGGCAAGCTGGCCGAAAACACCTTGGTCAAAGCCGATATCACTATCAACAAAAACATGGTGCCCTTCGATGACAAGTCGCCCTTCGTGACCAGCGGCATGCGCATCGGCTCGGCGGCCGTGACTACGCGCGGCCTGCGGGAAGCCGACATGGTGCGCATCGTGGAGTTTATCGACGAGGCCCTGACCCATAACGCCGACGATGCCCGCCTGGCCCGCGTGCGAGGCCAGGTAAACGACTGGATGCAGCAATACCCGCTGTTTTCATAAATGAGTGGATGAGTGAATGAGTGGATGAATGAATAAAATCGGCTGGCTACATCCTGCCCAGACTAGTTTTCGTTCATGCTTCCGCTCCGCTGATTCACTCATTTGCTCATTCACCCATTCACTCATTCCCTTGAACACCCCTCAACCTTCGCTGGGCGACCAGCAGGAAATGTCGTTTATCGACCACCTGGAGGTGTTGCGCTGGCACATCATCCGGGCCGCTATTGCGGTGGTCGTTTTTACCTTGGCCGCGTTTCTGGCCAAGGATTTCCTGTTTCACGACCTGATTCTGGGTCCGTCGCGGGCTGATTTCTGGACCTACCGCATGTTCAACCAGGTGGGCGAGTGGCTGGGGGCGCCGGGCCTGCGCATGGACCGCCCCACCTTCGACCTGCAAAACCGGCAGATGAGCGGGCAGCTGACCATGCACATCAGCACCTCGTTTGTGGTGGGACTGTCCTTGGCGTTTCCGTACACGTTCTGGGAAATCTGGCGCTTTATTAAGCCGGGGCTGTACCCGCACGAGCGGGCCAACTCGCGCGGGGCGGTGTTCTTCGTGTCGGTGCTGTTTGTGCTGGGCCTGCTGTTCGGCTATTTCATTGCCGCGCCCCTGAGCATCAACTTTCTGGCTTCCTACCAGCTCGACCCCACCATCGAAAATCAGATTGACTTGCAGAGCTATATCAGCACGCTGACTACCATGTCGTTGTCGTGCGCGCTGGTGTTTGAGCTGCCCATGATTGTGTTCTTTCTGGCCAAAGCCGGCCTGGTGACGCCCGAAATCATGCGCGTGTACCGTAAGCACGCCATTGTAGTCATTCTGATTCTGGCCGCCATCATCACCCCGCCCGACGTAACGGCCCAGATTATCGTCACCATCCCCGTCATTCTGCTCTACGAGCTAAGCATTACCATTGCCCGCGTAGTAGGCCGCAACAACACGGCCCGCCTCAACGCCCAACTCGCTGAAAACAACCACGTAGCCTAGTAAATATGATGAATATGATGAATATGATGAATATGATGAATATGATGAATATGATGAATATGATGAATATGATGAATATGATGAATATGATGAATATGATGAATATGATGAATATGATGAATATGATGAATATGATGAATATGATGAATATGATGAATATGATGAATATGATGAATATGATGAATATGATGAATATGATGAATATGATGAATATGATGAATATGATGAATATGATGAATATGATGAATATGATGAATATGATGAATATGATGAATATGATGAATATGATGAATATGATGAATATGATGAATATGATGAATATGATGAATATGATGAATATGATGAATATGATGAATATGATGAATATGATGAATGTGATGAATGTGATGAATGTGATGAATGTGATGAATGTGATGAATGTGATGAATGTGATGAATGTGATGAATGTGATGAATGTGATGAATGTGATGAATGTGATGAATGTGATGAATGTGATGAATGTGATGAATGTGATGAATGTGAGAAATGTGAAAATGGCCGATTATTCGGCCAATTAGTTTCTTACCGGATTTCCCACATTCTCTCCTCATTACTCACAGTAGCTTTTATGGAAAACCACATTGCCATCGGCTCCGACCACGCCGGGTTTGCGTACAAGCAGATGCTGGTGCAGTGGCTGCAGGATAATGGCTACGAGGTGCGCGACTTCGGCACCTTCTCCGCTGATTCAGTTGATTATCCGGACTTTGTGCACCCGCTGGCCACGGCGGTAGCGGCCGGGGAGCTGGAACGGGGCGTGCTGCTGTGCGGCTCGGCCAACGGGGTGTGCATCACGGCCAACAAGCACCGCGGCATTCGGGCGGCCATTGCCTGGGAGCCGGAGCTAGCCGCCCTGGCCCGCCAGCACAACAACGCCAACATCGTGTGCGTGCCGGCCCGCTTCGTAAGTGAGGAAGACGCCCGCGCCATCGTCAGCCAGTTCCTAAATACCGCCTTTGAAGGCGGCCGCCACCAAACCCGCGTGGCCAAGATTGACTGCTGAAAGAAGGCCCCTGGCGGCAGACTTCTCGCCTTTGGCGAGGCGTCTGCCCGCCGGCTCATGGGGCAAGTCTCCCGACTTGCGGCCGCGCCAGCGGCCAGCCGGAACCGCGCCTCGTGAGGTTGCTGGGTGGCCAGCAGAAGTCATAAGTAACGCGAAGTTTCACTTCGCGACGGGGCAGAACGACGAGGCAGAACAATGCTAAACCGCTCCGCACGTCCCAGAGCTAAAGTTCAAGGCTAGTCAGCGAATACTCCGGGAGCTGCTACGTAGCCCGAGGCTTCCGCTCTGGGAGCCTTACCACCTGCGTGATGATGCCCGAAACGGTGCTGTACCCAAACGGCGCGGTACCGGCTGGCCGCTGGCGCGGCCGCAAGTCGGGAGACTTGCCCCATTTCCGTGGCTCGAAGTCTCGCCGCCTGCGGCGGCTAAGACTTCGGCCAGGGGCCTTCTCAACTTTCTAACTCCTCAACTTATAAACTTCTCAACTTACCTCAGCCGGTACAGCCGCGGGGTGTTGGTGGGCTCGTAGCGGCCGAAGATGGCCGGCACTTTGTATTGCAGCTCGGGCAGCAGGCCGGCCTGGTCGATGAGGTAGCGCGGGGGCTGGGGCTGGAAGCTGCGCGAGAGGCGGAACACGGCATCGTACTGGTCGAGCTGGCCAAAATCAACCTGCGATAGGCGCCAGTCCAAGTAGGGCGTGGTGGGGCGGTTGCGCAGGTAGGGGCGCTGGTCGGGACCGAGCACGAGCAGGCGCTGGCCTTCCAGAAACGCATAGGTGGGGTTAGGGCGCACGGCAAAGCGACTTTCAGCCGGAATCTGCACGACGGCTTCCAGCCGCAGCGCCTCACGGTAGCGCACGGCCACCACCGCGCCCAGCACCAGGAGCAGCAGCACCTCGGGCACCCAGCGGCGGCGGGCTTTCTGCCACAGAAACAAGCTGAAGTAGGTGAGCGGCGGCAGCAGCAGCACCAGCGTGCCGGGTGCCGTGCCCCGGCCGGCTGCGCCCATGGCTACGGCCACCAGCAGCCACACCAGCATCAGCTGCAGAAACTTGACCTGAAATACCAGCCCTAGCGACGTAGTGAAGCTGCGGCCCAGGCTTAGCACCAGCAGCAACCCCGGCAGCACCAGCAGCCGCAGCAGCACCCCCAGCGGCAGTCCCTCGGGGCCGTTGGCCAGGCCTTGCAAGGTAGGCTGCAAATGAAACTGCACGAAAGCCGGCAGGGAATCGGCGTACAGAAACACGGTAGCCACTACCGCATACGGAAACAGAAAGCCACAGACCAGTAGCAAAAAGCTCCGGAACGAGTTGGCGGCGAAGACGATAACCGCAAACAGCCCCACCAGCAGAAACAGCGCCAGCGGCAGGTAGCACAGGGCCGCCACCCCCACCAGAAAGCCCGCCCGGAACAGGCGGCGGTTGTCGTACCCCTCGCGGGAGGTGGGCAACAGGGCACTCAGGGCCGTTATCAGAAACGTGTGCCCCAGCAGCAGCGGCGACAGGATGTCGAGGTCGGCGGTGAGGGAGCCGAGCAGCAGGTAGGTGAGGGCGCCCACGTAGCCGCGCTCGGGGTGCACGTCGGCGCGGTTGAGCACGAAGTTGAAGCGCAGGGCCTGAAACGCAAGCAGCACCAGGGCCAGCCCGCGGTGCAGCCAGAGCGGGCGGCTGCCCACCACGTCGAGAGCCCCGAACAGGGCCGCGGCCAGCGGGGCGGTGCTATCGTAGAGGTTGCGGTAGAGCAAGGCGCCTTCGTGCAGCCGCTCCCCCACCAGCAGGCCGCGCAACTCGCTGGGCAGCAGCGGCAGGCCCCACCAGAGCAGCGGCAGCCGCAGGGCCAGCAGCAAGAGCAGCAGCACAAACAGCCGCGTGGGCAGGGAGCTTTTGAAGAATTGGAGCAAAGGAGGGGCTTAGGGTCTTGGGGGCTTAGGGGCTTAGATTTCTCGTGTAAGCCTTTATCGAAAAGCCCCGTAAAGCAAAGATAGAAGCCCGGCACCCGTTGGCACTTATGCAGTCCTCTTTACGCCCATTATTCAAGACTCTAAGCCCCCAAGACCCTAAGTCCCTAACCACCTATCTTTGCCCCTTCTTATGGAAAGCAAACGACAGCAAAAAGTAGCCAGCCTGCTCCAGCAAGAGCTGGCCGCCGTATTTCAGCGCGACCTGCCCCACCTGTTTCCGGGCTTGCCGCCGGGCATCAGCCTGGTGCGCGTGTCGCCCGACCTGGGCATTGCCCGCGTGTACCTGAGCCTGCTGCTGGCCCAGAACGCCGATGACCAGCTGCTGCTCGTGAAAGACAATCAGAAAGTCGTCCGCCAGGCCCTGGCCAAGCGGGTGCGCCAGCAGCTGCGCGTGGTGCCCGAGCTGGTGTTCTTCCTCGACGACTCCGCCGCCTACGCCGCCCATATGGACAAAGTATTTGGCGACCTGCACATCCCGCCCGCCCCACCCGAGGACGACGCTGCCTCCGACGACGCCAGCGCCGCCCCCAAACGCCCCAAGCTCTTCGCCGACGAAGACGAATGAGTGAATGAGTGGATGAGTGAATGAGTGAATGAAAACATGCCGATGTCTCATTTCTCGACGGCTCTCCACCTACAGTCACTCATTCACTCATCCACTCATTCACTCGTTTCAGTTGTACTACGACCCGATTAAGAAGTCCCTTGGCGAGGTGTTCAACCGCACGCCGCTGCTGCGCCGCCTGTTTTACCACCTGCTCGACTTGCTGCTGCTGCGCACCTGGCACGTGCACCGGGAGCTGCGCCAGTGGGCTCAGGGCCGCACCGACGAAGCCCTGAACGTGCTCGACGCCGGCTCCGGCTACGGGCAGTACACCTACTGGCTGTCGGGCCTGAGCCGCAGGTGGACCATTCTGGCCGTGGATGTGAAGGACGAGCAGGTGGCCGATTCCAACCGTTTCTTCCGGCAGATTGGCCGCACCAACGCCCAGTTTGCCGTGCAAGACCTGGTGCTCTACCAGCAGCCCAACACCTTCGACCTAGCCTTGTCCGTGGACGTGATGGAGCACATCCTGGAAGACGTAGAGGTGTTCCGCAACATCCACGCCTCGCTCAAGGACGGCGGCATGTTGCTGATTTCCACGCCTTCGGACCAGGGCGGCTCCGATGTGCACGCCGACGGCGAAACCTCCTTCATTGAGGAGCACGTGCGCGACGGCTATAACATCCACGAGATTCAGCAGAAGCTGCGCACCGCGGGCTTCGAGCGGATTGAGGCCCGCTACAGCTACGGCGAGCCGGGGCAGGTGTCGTGGCGCCTGAGCATGAAGTACCCTATCCTGCTGCTCGGCTATTCGCGCTGGTTTTTTCTGCTGCTGCCGTTCTACTACTTGCTCACCTTTCCTTTCTGCCTTATCCTCAACTGGTTCGACACCAACCGGCGCCACGAGTCGGGCACGGGGCTGATTGTGAAGGCTTGGAAATAGCCTGATTTGGTGTTCCACCTTTTCGGCTGAGCGGCGTATCTTGCTTCACGCTTTACTACTCCGCGCTGCCCGATGGCTGATAAGAACGACTTCTCGGAACTCCCGGCCGAAATGCTGCTCCGCATGGACCGCCAGCAGGAGCAACTCAACCAAACCAATTCCATCCTGCGCACGGTAGTGCAAATTCAAGAAAAAATGCTCTCCACTCAGGAGCACATGCAGCAGACGCAGGTACAGATTCTGGACCGCCTGGACCGTAACGAAGCTGGGTTCAATGCCTTTGCTGGTGCTGTGCTTGACCACTTGGGAGGTATTCGGGCTGACCTGCGGGAGATTCGCATTACCGTTTACCAAGACCACGAGGAGCGCCTGCGCCGCCTCGAAGACTTTATGCGCCGCGCCAGCTAATTCCGCTACTTTTCCCGCTCTTTTCCGCTCCGCTCTGCCCTACCCCTCCGCGCCCCGCACGTGAACGTACCTCTGCTCATTGCCCGGCGTTATTTTCTCTCGAAGAAGAAGCGCAACATCATCAGCATCATCTCCAACATCTCCATGATTGGCGTGGCGGTGGGGACGATGGCGCTCATCATTGTGCTGTCCGTGTTCAACGGGCTGGAGGACCTGGTGCGCAGCCTCTACGGCAAGTCGGACCCCGACTTGCTGATTACCGCCGTGCAGGGCAAGTCGTTTGTGGCAGAGCCGCAGTTTCTGGCCCGCCTCAAAGGCACGCCGGGCGTGAGCCTGGTTACCGAGGTTATCGAGGACAACGCCCTGCTGCAGTACCGCGACCGGCAAATGGTGGTGAAGATGAAGGGCGTCTCGGACAACTACCACCACCAGAGCAACATCGACTCGGCCATTGTGGAGGGCGAGCACCGCCTGCGCCGGGAGGGCCTCGACTACGCCCTGCTGGGGGCCGGCGTGCAGCACGAGCTGAGCATTGCCCTCAACAACCGCTTCTCGCCCATGCGCCTGCTCTACCCGCGCAACACGGGCCGCAAAACCCTGTCGATGAATCCCGAAACGGCCTTCAACGAGCAGCCGATTCTGGCCGGGGGCGTCTTCCTGATTGAGCAGCACATCGACGACAGCTACATCTACGTGCCCCTGGAGTTTGCCCAGGAGCTGCTGCGCTACGGCCGCCGCCGCACGGCCCTGGAGGTGAAAGTGGCGCCCGGCCAGCCCATTGCCGACGTGAAGCAGGCCCTGAAGCAGCGCCTCGGCAGCGGCTTCCGGGTGCTCGACTCCGATGAGCAGCACGTGAGCCTGCTCAAGGCCATCAAGGTGGAGAAGATGTTTGTGTTCATCACTTTCGCCTTTATTCTGCTGATTGCCTCGCTCAACATCTTCTTTTCCCTGTCGATGCTGGTCATTGACAAACGCAAGGACGTGGCTGTGCTCATGGCCATGGGTGCCGGCTCGCGCACTATCCGCAACATCTTCCTGCTGGAGGGCGCCATTGTAGCCCAGGTAGGCGCCATTACGGGCCTGGTGTTGGGCGTGGGCATCTGCTGGCTCCAGCAAACCTTCCACATTGTGAGCATGGGCATGGCTACCAGCGTCGTCGACTCCTACCCCGTGAAGATGCAGCTCTCCGACATCGTACTGACCGGCATTGCCATCATCATCATCACCATTGTGGTGTCCATCCGGCCCGCCCTGAACGCCGCCCGCCTCGACCTGCGCGAAAACCTGTAAGCAGGTTCCGCTGCCACCCGCTAGCTAGGTGCATAATTAGGCAAAGAGCCAGGTCTTGCTTGTCATGCTGAGCGCAGCCGAAGCATCTCTCCCGCTTCGTTGAACAAGCAGCAGGAGTTAGTCAGCGGGAGAGATGCTTCGGCTGCGCTCAGCATGACGCTCTATTACTGTCTGCGGCTCAGAGGAAGCAACCGTATCAAGTTGCCATCTACAGCCTTGGTTGGCGAACTTGCCAGATTAGCGTGCACCGCACCGCTTAGTTTCATCTACTCAGAAAGGCTGTCCAAAGACTGCAAACCGTGACTCGTCTTATAGATGTAATTATTCATTGATTATTTTTTATTTTTCACTAATAAATACAGTATTTAGCAAATGTCCCTACTTTCAACGTTGCATTATCAGCGCCGATTATGAAGGTTTCCACTTCTCAGCCTTTTCAGATTGTTTATTCGCTTCTAGAGCATGAATACCTGGGCTATCTGTTTGAATCGTACGTGGTGCAGCGCAACCCGCGGGGGCAGCTGACCCTGCAACACCAGACCGTATCGGCCAAAAATGCTCCGGAGTTTGCGGATGGGCTGGACGAAGTGGACTTTGAGCTAGTGGCTCTCACCGACCAGATTCAGCAGGACGCAGTGATAAAGGAATTTTGGCCCAAGAAAACCACGCCGGCCGACTTCTTCCTGCGCATTTATGACCCCACCAAGGGCGACAAAGCCTTGCAGGAAGCCATTGGGCAGTACGTGCAGGAGCGCATGGGGCAGATTCTGGAGCGGCTGGCGGGCAAGTGCGTGTTTATCATGGGCAAGGACGGGGAGCCCACCTGGCGCGAGATTGGCGTGGCGCCGGAGCGGGCCTCGGTGCTGTTTCACTTCCGCCGCAATGAGGACAGCACCCACTACTTCCCCACCATCCAGTACCAGGGGCAGAAGCTGGAGTTTCAGTATAAAAACGCTGTAATTGTGTGCGAGCAGCCGGCCTGGCTGCTGGTGGGCGACACCCTGCACAACTTCCAGAATGACGTGGACGGCCGGAAGCTGAAGCCCTTCCTCAACAAGAAGTTTATTGTGATTCCGCGGCAGGTGGAGGACAGCTACTTCCAGCGGTTTGTGGCCCCACTGGTGGAGTCGTTCGACGTGCACGCCCGCGGCTTCGATATCCGTTCGGAGCGGTACGTGGCCCGGCCCCAGCTCACGTTTTCGGATGCGCCGGGCGCTACGGTGGTAGCCGCTGGCGCTGGCCGCCCGGCTCCGGCCCCCGCCCGGCGGGGTAGCCCGGCTGCCGTCGCTGCCACGGCCGAGGCCCCGGTGTCCGACCACATCCACTTCGACCTAAGCTTCCGCTACGGCGACCATACCGTGCACACGGCCCACGACAAGCGCGTGTGCGTGAAGCTGGAAAAGCAGGAAGACACCTATATCTTCCACCGCCTCATCCGCAACCTCGACCGGGAGCAGGAAATCATTGCCGAGCTGCGCGACCGAGCCCTGGAGGTGCGCAACGGCCGGGCCGTGCTGGAAAAAGCCACCGCCTTCCGCTGGCTCCACCACCACGCCGAGGAGCTGGCCCGCCTGGGCTTTACGGTGCAGCAGGGTCCTACCTCGGGCAAGGACTACTTCATCGGAGCCGTGACGGTGCAGGTAGGCATCACGGAAACCAACGACTGGTTTGACGTGCACGGCACGGTGCGCTTCGGCGAGTTTGAGGTGCCCTTCATCAAGCTGCGGCCCTACATCCTGAACAAGCGCCCCGAATACCGCCTGCCCAACGGGCAGATTGCCATCATTCCGGAAGAGTGGTTTACGCAATACCTGGAGCTGTTTGCCTTCTCGGAGGAGCACCACCAGTCCCTGACGCTGCGCAAGCATCACCTGGCCCTGGTATCAGACTTGCAGAGCGGCAACCTGGCCACGGTTACGATGAGCCGGAAACTGGAAAAGCTGCGCGAGTTTGAGGCCGTGGAAGACCGTCCCCTGCCCGCGGGCTTCCGCGGGGAGTTGCGCCCTTACCAAAAGGCAGGCTACAATTGGCTTCATTTCGTGCAGCAGTACGGTTTTGGCGGCTGCCTGGCCGACGACATGGGCCTGGGCAAAGCGCAGCCGCTGCACGCCCGCATTCTGACGCCAACCGGGTGGACCACGATGGGGCAGGTGCAGGTGGGCGATGAGGTTATCAACTCGCAGGGTAGCCGTTCGCGCGTCACGGGCGTGTTTCCGCAGGGTGAAAAGGAAATCTTTCGCGTTACGTTCACCGACGGAGCCACGGCCGACTGCTGCGCCGAGCACCTGTGGGCCGTGCAAAGCCCCGTGCAGAAGTACCGGGGGCAAGGCTACCAGGTAAAGGAGCTGGGGGCCCTGCGCCACGACCTGCACGACCGGCACGGCAACACGAAGTGGTTTGTTCCGCTGGTGCAGCCAGTAGCATTTGCAGCGCAACCCGTGCCCGTCGATGCCTACCTGCTGGGCTTGTTGCTCGGCGACGGATGCTTCCGCCGCAACAGTATCGGGCTGAGCACAGCCGATAGAGAAATCGTGAACTACGCCACTGCGGCCCTACCGGACGGCCTGCTGCTTAGGCATGTGCCAGGCTCGTACGAATACAATGTTGTGAAAGCCGCGGGCTGGGCCAATGCGCTGATGCAACACATCAAAGCGCTGGGCCTGAAGGACAAAGCTTCCCGTGATAAGTTTATTCCGGAAGCCTACCTCTTCAACGACGCGGCCACCCGCTTGGCCCTGCTCCAGGGGCTGATGGATTCGGATGGCTACGTATCCCGCTCGGGCGACGTGTGCCAGTTTACTTCCGTATCGGCGGCGCTGGTGGAGGGGGTCACGTTTCTGGTGCAGTCGCTGGGCGGCACCGTGCGGCAGTCGAGCAAGGTGCCGCGCTTCATGCATCAGGGCGAGACCCGACAGGGACAGCGCGCGTTTACTCTCACCCTGAGCTTACCGCCGCACGTGCAGCCCTTCCGGCTGGGCCGCAAGGCGGCCTTATACCGGCCCAAAACCAAGTACCAGCCCTACCGCGGCATCAAGGCCGTCGACTACCTGGGTACCATGCCCGCGCAGTGCATCAGCGTGGATGCGCCCGACCGGCTATACGTCACCGACAATTTCGTGCTGACGCACAACACCATCCAGACCCTGGCCATGCTCCTGCACCGCAAGGAAACCGGCGCCGCTCAGGAAGCAGCGTCCCTGCTGGTCATGCCTACTTCGCTGGTCTACAACTGGATGGCTGAGGCCTTCAAGTTCACGCCCAGCCTGCGCCTGCTCATCTACACCGGCACCTACCGCGACAAAAACGTGGAGCAGTTTGCCGGCTACGACGTGGTGCTGACCTCCTACGGCATTGTGCGCCTGGACATTGAGCTGCTGAAAACTTACCAGTTCGACTACGTGATTCTGGACGAGTCGCAGGCCATCAAGAACCCCGGCTCCACCACCTCCCAGGCCGTGCGGGGGCTGCACTCCCGCCACCGCCTCATCCTGACGGGCACGCCGGTCGAGAACAGCACCATGGACCTCTGGTCGCAGATGTCGTTTATCAACCCTGGCTTGCTGGGCAGTCAGTCGTTTTTCCGCAAGGAGTTCTTGAAGCCCATCGAGAAAGGCAAGGACGAGGCCAAGACCCGGCGCCTGCACACGCTCATCAAGCCCTTCATCCTGCGGCGGCACAAAGCCCAGGTGGCACGGGAGCTGCCCGAGAAGATTGAAAACCTGAGCTACTGCCCCATGACCGAGGAGCAGCAGCAGTGCTACGAGGAAACCAAGAGCTACTACCGCAACAAGATCCTGCAAAGCATCGAGGAGCACGGCACGGCCAGCACCCAGTTTATGCTGCTCCAGGGCCTGACCAAGCTGCGCCAGATTGCCAACCACCCCCGCATGGCCGACGAGGAGTACGCCCACGAGTCGGGCAAGCTGCGCGAGGTGGTGCGCATGATAAAGAGCGTGGTGTCGGAAGGCCACAAGGTACTGGTGTTTAGTCAGTTCGTGAAACACCTCGACATCGTGCGGGCCTCCCTGGATGAGCGCCACATCAGCTACGCCTACCTCGACGGCAACACGCGGGACCGGCACAAGGAAGTGGCCCGCTTCCAGGAAACCGAGGACCTGCGCGTGTTCCTCATCAGCCTGAAAGCCGGGGGCGTGGGCCTCAACCTCACCGCCGCCGACTACGTGTTCATCCTCGACCCCTGGTGGAACCCCGCCGTGGAAGCCCAGGCCGTGGACCGGGCCCACCGCATCGGGCAGCAGCGCACGGTGTTTACCTACAAGTTCATTACCCGCGGCACCGTGGAAGAGAAAATCCTGGCCCTGCAAAACCGCAAAATCCAGCTCGTTTCGGACCTGATTACCACCGACGAGGCCATCATCAAGAGCCTCACCAAGGAGGATATTGAGGAGCTGCTGGGATGAGAAGGGGCTAAGTTGAGATTCGTACACTTCTAAAAAGTCAGGACCTAAAATTTAGGTCCTGGCTTTTTTGTTTGACTGTCGAGCTTGGGCTTACCACAGAGAAATTAGTTTTATCCTCAGCCAACTATATAGAAGGTTCAACGCTCTGTTGCGAGTAGCGGCCTATTTAGCTAGGCCCTGCTATGCTAGGGGCCCAGGAGCAACCATCGGTTTCGAGCTTTTCCTCCTGACTTACAGCATACATTCTGGTCTTCCTTTCCATCATCCACCAACCTTATTCCTCATTCTATGAAACAAACCCTTTCCCAGCTCTCCACCAGCCTCAAAACTGCCTGGAGTGCCTTCGTGCTGCTGGTATGCCTGGGCCACTACGGGCAGGCCCAGGTGGCCGAGCCAGTCCTGCCGCCCGACCCCGGCCAGCGCACTGCCCGCCTAGCGGCCCGGCCCCAGACTCAGAAAGCCACCGGCAAAGTCAGCGCCGAGCTGCTGGAGCTGAGCCAGCAGGCGCAGGCTGGCACCAGCCGCCGCGGCGCGGCCTTCAAACCCGCCAATCCGTACCTGCAAGTGCGCAACGGCTCGGTAGTGGTGAACATTACGGCCCAGGGCGACGCCCAGCAGCTGGCAAATGAGCTGAAAGGCAGCGTGGGCCTGACCAACGCCGCCGTGGCCCAGCAGCTGATTTCGGGCTCAGTGCCCATCAGCAACCTGCGCAAGCTGGGGGCCCACCGCCAGGTGCGCTTCGTGCGGGCCGCCTACAAGCCCCGGCTCAAAGTGGGCAGGGTGACCAGCCAGGGCGACAAGGCCCAACGCTCGGACGTGGCCCGGCAGGTGGCCGGCGTAAGCGGCCTGGGCGTGAAAGTGGGCGTGCTGTCCGACAGCTACAATCGGCTGAATGGGGCTGCCGCCGGCATTGCCTCCGGCGACCTGCCCGGTCCCGGTAACCCCACCGGCCGCACCAAGCCCGTGCAAGTGCTGCAAGAGCTGCCCGCCGAAGATGAAGACTTCATCGACGAGGGCCGGGCCATGCTCGAAATCGTTCACGACGTGGCACCCGACGCCGAGCTGGCCTTTCATACGGCCTTTGAGGGCGGCGAGGCCAACTTTGCCCAGGCCATTCTGAACCTGGCCGATGCCGGCTGCCAGGTCATTGTCGATGACATTCTTTTTGTTGACGAACCGTACTTCTCCGACGGGGTAAGTGCCAAGGCCATCGACCAGGTGAAAAGCAAGGGCGTAAGCTTCTTCACGGCGGTGGGCAATTTTGGCCGGGATTCGTACGAGAGTCCATTTCGGGCTTCTGCTTTCGAGCCACTGGGGCCGGGCACGGGAACGGCCCACAACTTCAGCGCGCCAGGCCAGCGGCCCCGCTACTACCAGCCGGTTATCATTCCGAAGGGCGGGGTGTTTGCCGTGCCGTTTCAGTGGGATGATGCCTTCTTCTCCGTCACGGGCGACACCACCAAGCAGGCCCGCACCGACCTGGACATCTACCTGCTCAACGACTCGCTGCGGGTAGTAGCAGCCAGCGCCACCAACAATCTGGCCAGCGGCGACCCTATCGAGTTTTTGGTGTACGCAAACACCGACAGGACCAATCAGAACGAGGTGTTCTACGTGGTTATCACCAAGTCTGCGGGCCCCGACCCCAACCGCGTGAAGTACATCCAGTTTGGCACCGCGGCTTTCCCGCGCCGCACCAGCCCGCCGGTGCCGGGCATCTTTGCCGGCACGGCATTCGGGCACGTAACGGCGGCCGGGGCTATTTCGGTAGGCGCGGCTTTCTACCAGGACACGCCGCCGTTTGGGACGACCCCGCCGGTACACGAAAGCTTCTCTTCTTACAGCCGAATCCCGATCTACTTCGACGCCAACGGCAACCGGTTCCCGCGCCCGGTAGTGCGCCTAAAGCCCGAGATTACGGCTCCTGATGGGGCCAACACCACCTTTTTCCCACCCGTGCAAGTTGCGCCTCTCGCCGACAGCGACGTGGAGGGCGACGGGTTCCCGAACTTCTTCGGCACCTCGGCCTCGGCCCCGCACGCGGCGGGCGTGGCCGCCCTGATGATAGAGGCTTTCCGCAACCCTTTGCCGCCCGATCTGGTGAAGCTGGCCATGACCAGCACGGCCCTGGACATGGACGACGAGTTTACCAACGACTCCACTTACGACGTAGGGCCTAATGCCGACCCCGCCGGCGACGTCTTCGACCAGGGCTTCGACTTCACCACCGGCTACGGCCTGCTCCAGGCCGACCGCGCCGTGCGGAAAGTCACCTTCCGGCCGCCGTTCGTTATCGACCTGCGCTTTTCGCCGGTGTGCTCGGCTAATCCGGCCGCGGAGCGGCGCTGGCGCATTCTCAACTACAACCCGTTCCGGGTGAAGGTGCGGTGGACCGTGAGCGGCACCACTCAGCAGGGCGTGCTGGTAGTGCCGCCCGGCGAGAGTTTCTTCTCCACGGCCGCCGTCAGTGGCCCGAACACCGTGACGATTGCCTGGACCGGAGCCAACGACCGGCCGCAGACCAGCACCCGCACCTCCACGGGCACCCAGTGCAACCCCGGCACCCTGGCCGCCAAAGGCTCCTTGCCGGACGAGGAGCAGCCCGCCGAGCCAGCCATCGTCACGACCTACCCCAACCCGTTCCGCCAGGAGCTGAACGTGCTGCTATCGGGCGGCGACCATAGCCCGGCCTCGGTGAAGCTCTACAACGCCACCGGCGAGCTGGTGTACGACCAGGCCTTGCCCGACGGCACAGCCGGTAAGCTGGATTTGTCGCGCCTGCCCGCCGGGCTCTACCTGGCCCACATCAAGCAGGGCCAGTTTCCGGTTAAGGTGCTGAAGCTTGTGAAGGAATAACCCCGGTGCAGATAGCTCTGGCAAGCGCCCGGCCCCACGGCCGGGCGCTTTTGCGTTAGCGGAAAGGGGGTGAGCCGCCGCTACCTGCTTTCAGCGGCAAACTCCGCCACCAGCCCGGCCACGCGCGCCACATCCGCGGCCGTGTGCAGGGCCGACAGCACCACACGCGTGATGGGCGCGTCGGTGGGGCGGCAAGTCGGTTTCTATGGGCTCCGTGCCAGGGAAGGCACATAGATGCTGATATAGCGTCTATACGCAGTGGAATCTAGCGCCCACGTTGACTTACTGCCTCTGGTGCCTTCCCGGAACACAACCGCTCCGGACTGGTTGTGAGGCCATGCACTTTCTTCTCCAAACCCGCGTAGCTGCCCCTCCGGCCCAGGTGTGGCGGGGCTTCACGCGGGAGCTGTTCCTGGCCCTGGCGCCACCGTTTCCGCCGTTTCGGCTGCTGCGCTTCGACGGCTGCCACCGCGGCGACGAGGTGCACCTGGAGCTGGGCGCGGGCCCGGTGCGCCGGCGCTGGACCGCCCTGATTACCGACCATGGCCAGCTACCCGACGGCACCTGCTACTTCGTGGATGAGGGCCAGGAGCTGCCGCCGCCCCTGCGCTTCTGGCGCCACCGCCACCTCATGCAGCCCGCGCCCGGCGGGGGCACGCTCATCGTCGAAGACCTGGAGTACCGCACCCGCTTCCGGTGGCTCGACGGGCTGCTGTATCCGCTGGTGTGGGTGCAGTTTGCCTGGCGCCGGCCCATCTACCGGCGGTGGTTCGGGCAACCCGTAGCACGGGCTACAGGTCCAGCACCATCTTGACGTCGGCGCGCTGGTAGGGGCCGGGGGGCACCGGCACCGCGCGGAAGCCGAGCTTGCGGTACAACGCCAGGGCGGGCTTCAGCCGGGAATTTGACAGCAGCTCTACCTGGCGGGCGCCCAGCTGCCGGGCTTTGGCCAGGGCCGCCTGCCCCAGTGCCCAGCCAATGCCCAGGCCTTGCGCAGCGGGTGCCACAGCCATTTTGGCTAGCTCAAACACGCCTTCTTCTTCCCGAATCAATGCACACGTGCCCACCAGCTCACCCTCATACTCAGCCATGAGAATAGCACCGCCGGGCTCCAGAATGTGCCGCTCCGGCTGGTCGAGCATGTCATAATCCGGCTTTTCCATTTCAAAATACTGGGTTATCCAGGCCTGATTGAGGGCGCGAAAGGCCGGTTGGTGGCTGGGCTGGTAGTCGAGGATGCGGGCGGCGGGCATGGCGCGGGGGCTAGGTTTCGGAAAGGTGTGTTTGCCGGTACGTCTGCTGCGCCTGCTGCCCTTTGGCTACCAAGCGGGCCGTGAGCAGGCGGCCCAGGCGGGGCCAGAGGTTGGCCAGCCGGGCCAGCCAGCCCCGGCCGGCGGGCAGCAGGATTTCCACTTGCCGCCGGTGCAGGGCATTGAAAAATACGGCTTGCTCCACGTCCTGCACCCGCAAGGCGCCGGGGCCCGAAAACGTGAGGGCCGCGGCAGGATAATCGAGTTGCTGGGTGAGCATGTTGGTCTGCACCAGGTCGGGACAAATGACGGACACGTGCGCGCCGTACTGGGCCAGCTCGTGGGCCACGGCCAGCGTGAAGCCCCGCACCGCGTACTTGGTGGCGCTATACACCGGCAGGCCGTGAATGGGCGCCACGCCAGCCAGCGAGGCCAGGTTGATGAGGTGGCCGTGGCCCTGCTCCCGCAGCAGGCGGGCGGCCAGCCGGGAGCCGTAGAGCACGCCTTTCAGGTTCACGTCTACCTGCTGGTCGATGGCGGCCACGGTCAGCTCGGCGGCAAACTCGGGGGCGACGATGCCGGCGTTGTTGATGAATACGTGCAGGGCGCCAAACCGCTCCTGGGCCGCGGCTACGGCGGCCTCCCAAGCGTCGGCGTGGCGCACGTCCAGAGGCAGCAGCAGGCAGCGAGCCGGGTCCCAGGCAGTGGCAGCCGCTTGCAGGGCGGGCAGGTCGTAGTCGGTAGCCACCACCTGCCAGCCGCGCCGGCAGAAGGCACCGGCCAGGTGGCGCCCGATGCCGTGGGCGCAGCCGGTAATCAGGACAGTTTGGGCAGCCGCCATAAGCAGAGAGTAGAAGAGAAGGCCGGTGGTTTCTTCGTAAACTACACCTGATTTTCGGCTTCTTCTGCTGTTTCGTATGCTGCTACCTATTCTGCTGGGCGTGGGCACCGCCGGGGCCGGGCTGCTAGCCCTCAGTGCCTGGGCCGAGCGCCGCCTGCTACGCCCCGATGCCCACTACCCCCGCCCACCCGTGCCGGCCGCCGCGCCCGGCACGCGGCGCCTGGTGTGCGCCGGCGACTCGCTTACCCACGGCAACATGAGCGCCAGCTACGTAGCGCCGCTGGCCGCCCGCCTGGCACCGGCCGGGGTAGAGGTGCTGAACGCCGGCATCAACGCCGACCTCACCCACACCCTGCTCCGGCGCCTCGATGACGTGGTGGCCGCCCGCCCCGATTTTGTGTCGCTGCTCATCGGCACCAACGACGTGAATGCCACCCTGGGCCCCGGCCAGCTGCGCCACTACCGGCGCCTCGGCAAGCTAACCCCGGCGGAACAGCCTTCGCCGGAAGCTTACCGCCAGAACCTGACGCAGCTGCTGCGCCGCCTGCGCCAGGAAACCACAGCGCGGGTGGCGGTGCTGTCGTTGCCGCCCCTGGGGGAGGACCTGCACCACGAAGCCAACCGCCGCGCCGACCACTACTGCGCCATTATCCGGGAAGTAGCCCAGGCCGAAGGCGCCACCTACCTGTCCCTGCGGGAGCGGCTGCAGGAGCTTCTGCACCAGCAGCCCAGCCACCCGCGGGTGCGCTTCGAGCAAACCACCCGGCTAATCCGGCTGGCCGTGGTGCAGCACTACGGCCTGGGCCAGAGCTGGGACCAGATAGCCGCCGGCCACGGCTGCCGCTTCCTCACCGACAACCTGCACCTGAACACGGCCGGCGCCGCGGTGATAGAAGAGCTGATTGCCGGCTGGGTGGAACAGCAGCTGGGTGCCAGGGAAGCCCGCGGGTAAAGCCGTTGCCCCTTGTTGTCCAGCGCGGGGGCTTTTGCGTCGCCGCCGGTGCGCACCCCTGCCCCATCCTGCTGCCGCCACAAACGGCTTTCTCGTATGTGAGGATGAATTGGCGGCGGTTTGTACATTTAGCCGTCAGCTCCTTGTTAGGACCTGATTTTCTTGCACTTATATCAGCTTTTTTATGAAAACAACTTGTGTACCCCCTACAGCTTGGTCGATGGTTGCCTGGCGCTGCGCCGGCCGCGCCTTCGCGGCAGTGGTGTTGGCGGCTGCCACAGCAGTGCCCCTGCGGGCCCAGACGGCGGCCGTCAGTGGCCCCCCGGCCGGTACCGGCTCCTGGACCAAGACGTTCGAGGACAACTTCGACACGTTTGATGCGGGCAAGTGGGCCAAGCGCTGGGCCTGCGGCAACGGCAACGAACTGGGCTGCACCTACCAGGACCGCATGGGCACGGCCTACGAAGACGCCAACGTGTACGTGCAGGACGGCAAATTGCACATCAAGACCGAGCGTAAGACCACCCGCGGCAAAACCTTTACCTCGGGGGTGGTGACGACCAGCATCCGGAATACTGGCTTCATGCAGAAGTACGGCTATTTCGAGGTGCGCATGAAGCCGGCCAGCTCACCCGGCAACGACCCCTGTTTCTGGGCCTTCCCACTGAGCAAGCCCAGCGCTGAGCCCTTCAAGGAAATAGATTTTGCCGAGTTTGGCGGACGCGGGGGCGTGGTAGCTACCACTTCGCACATGCCGGGCCTGGGCAACCAGACTTTCAGCAAAACCGGCAACTGGACCAGTGACTTCCACACCTACGGCGTGCTGTGGGAAGCAAATAAGGTCACGCTCTACATCGACGGCGTGTTGCAGCCGGGTTCCATTACTAAAAACGTGGTGGACGAGGCCGGCGTACTTATCCTTTCCGATGAGGTGCGCAAGGACAACGGCGCCTGGTTCGGCAACAGCGACAACTTCAGCGGGCCCATCATCTCGCAGGTCGATTGGGTGCGGGTGTGGAAGCCGTCGGGCGTAACGCTGGGCGGCACCGCCTCAGCCAGCCAGCTGCCCGGCGACGTATTTCCGAATCCGGCCACGGGCAGCTGCACCATCCGGCTTACGGTGCCCACGGCCCAGCCCGTGCAGCTAACGGTGGTAGACAGCCGTGGGGCGCAGGTGTGGGCGCATACCCTGGCCACCACGCCCGGCACCAACCTGCTGCCCCTGAACACGGCCGGCCTGGCCGCGGGCCTGTATACTGTGCGGGTAGTGGCCGGCGCCCGGCAGCTGGTACGTAGCCTGGTCGTAAGTCAGTAAGCCAGACGTTCACTCTCTGCCGCGACGCGGGGCTACGCCTTCCTCCAGCTTCTCTTTCGCGGCGGGCCGGAAGAAAGCGTGGCCCCGCGTTGTGGTATGGTAGGGGGCGGCCAGGTCAGGCACCGGGGCGCACTACCTCCCCGGCTCCCAGCACCCGCAGCTGCCCGCGCAGCTTGCCCCCAGCCGCCAGCTCGTGCAGATGGCGCACCGGCTCACCCGGCGGCTCGTCCGACAGGTCGAAGGTGCCGTAGTGCATGGGCACCAGGGTGCGGGCCCCGAGGTCGTGGAAGGCCTGCACGGCCTGGGCGGGGTCCTGGTGATTGGGGGCCATAAACCAGCGCGGGGCGTAGGCGCCGGCCCCGAGCAACGCCACGTCGAGGCCGGGAAACAGCTGGCCGATGTCGCGGTAGTGGGAGCCGTAGCCGGAGTCGCCGTTGAAGTACACCTGCCGCCCGCCGCCCTGTAGCACAAAGCCGCCCCACAGCGTCTCGTTCACGTCGGAGAGGCTGCGGTTAGACCAATGGCGGGAGGGCACGAAGGTGATACGCAGCCGCTCGTCGGTGCGGTACTGCTGGTACCAGCCGGCCGCTTGTAGGTCGGCTTCCGGCAGCCAGCGGCGCAGCAGCGCCGGCATGCCCAGGCCCGTGAGCAGGCGGGCCCGCGGGTTCTGGCGGTGCAGCTGCTGCAAGGAGTCTTTGTCGCAATGGTCGTAGTGGGCGTGGGAGACGAGCACGTAGTCGAGGCCAGTGAAGCGGGCCGGGTCCAGCGGCAGCCGGGACAGGCGCTTGCCGAAAGGCGGGGCCCCGAAGACGGGGTCAATCAGCACGTTGATGCCACCCAGCCGCACGAAAAACGAGGCGTGCCCCAGCCATACCACCACATCGTCTTTCATAGCCAGAAACTCCGCGCCCTCCACGATGGGCACCTGGAACGGGTCGGCTTTCTTCTCTTCGCGCTGGGGGTTGCGCTGTAGCATCCACTTCAGCACCTGCCCGCCGGGCGTGCGGTACGGAAACTCGTGGTTTTGAAACCGGCCTTCGGCATCCAAGGGCGTGCCGGGCCAGCGGGCGGGCGGCAGCAGGGTGGGCAGATCGGGGTTGGAAGTGAAGCGCGCCGCTTTGGCCGGCGCGGCTGGCCGGGGCTCATCGGCGCCCGGCAGCAAGGGCACTAGCGCCGTCATGGCGGTTCCGGAGCGCAGAAAGGTGCGGCGGTTCATGGCAGAAAACAGCTGGTATTCGCAACAAACGAACGTATGCATAACTCGCTGGGCAAGCGAAGGGTTTACGCACCGCTGCCGTTGCCGCAGACATTTTGGCCGCGCGGCTGTTACGCTACTACTGTCCACATGACTTGTTCACTCCCTATGCGTTACCAGCTTCTCGGTCGCTCCGGCCTGCGTGTTTCGGAATTGTGCCTTGGCACCATGACTTTTGGCGAAGAATGGGGCTGGGGTGCCAGCAAAGACGAAAGCCACAAGATATTTGAAGCCTTTGCTGAAGCCGGCGGCAACTTCATCGACACAGCCAACCGCTACACCGAGGGTACCAGCGAGAAGTTTGTGGGCGAGTTTATCCGCCCCGACCGGGAGCGATTCGTGCTGGCTACCAAGTACTCGCTCTTCACCAGGCACGGCGACGTAAACGCGGGCGGCAACCACCGCAAAAACCTGGTGCAGAGCCTCGACGCCAGCCTCCTGCGCCTCGGCACCGACTACATCGACCTGTACTGGCTTCATGCCTGGGATTCAACCACGCCCGTGGAAGATGTGATGCGCGCCCTCGACGACCAAGTACGAGCCGGTTAAATCCTGCACCTGGGTGTGTCCGACACGCCAGCCTGGATTGTGGCCCAGGCCAACACTCTGGCCTAGCTGCGCGGCTGGACGCCCTTTTCGGCCTTGCAAGTGGAGTACAGCCTCCTCCGGAGCGCGACCTGCTGCCCATGGCCCGCGCCTTTGGCCTGAGCATCACGCCCTGGGCGCCCCTGGCTGGCGGAGCCCTTACCGGCAAGTACTTGCAGGGTGAAACCGGCCGCGTGGCCGAAAACAGTGCCCGCCGCAACGAGCGGAGCCCCAGCATCGTGCGGGAGGTAGTAGCGGTGGCACAGGAAATCGGCTGCACCCCGGCCCAGGCCGCCGTACGCTGGACCATGCAGCGCCCCGATGGCCACGTGGTGCCCCGCACCGTGGCGCAGATGCAAGACAGCCTGGGTGCCACGGAGGTGCGGCTCAGTGAGGAGCAGGTGCGGCGGCTGGATAAGGTGAGTACGATTGAGCTGGGCTTCCCGCACGATTTTCTGGCTTCGGACGCCGTGCAGGACGTGCTATTTGGCGGTACGCGGGCGTTGCTGGATGTGTGAGGCCCCACAGCCAAAGGAGCGCCAGACACAGCATGATGAGGCAATTCGATCGACGCTTGAAAAGCTATTTGAAAGCGTGCAAACGAGCCAACATTGCTTTCTTGTCATGTGCTCTTCCATAACGTCAGCTCTTCGGGGCCCCACCGCAGCCAGCAGCTTCCCCGAATGCTGGTTGAATCTCACCCCGGCCCGAACGGCTGGTCCACCACGAATTGCCAGACGCCATTGGCCTGCCGGCGGCCTACTTCCAGGCCCTCGCCACGCAAGATGACTGACTGGCCTGGCACGTGTTCATAGATTAGCTCCCATTCGGAGCGCAGCAGCGCGAAGCCCTCAAACTCCAGCACCAGCCGCGTGGTGATGCGCATGGTGCCGCCACGCCGCAGGTAGCCTGCTAGCTCGGCGCGGATGGCCGCTAGGCCCGTATGCACCGTACCGGCGGGTGAAACGAATTGGGCTTGGGGTTCAAACAGACGCAACACCTGCTCTACGTCGCCCGTGTTGAAAGCGGCAGCATAGTACTTATGCAGCTCGTGTGGCTGCTGAGGTAGCCGCAACAGGTTGGAAGTGGGCTCGGTCGTTTCCATTGCCAGGTTAGCGGGCTTTTTTCAGTTTCAATAGCGCCTGCGCGTGCCGTACCACGTCCCACAGAGTCAGGTCTTTGCGGGCGTCCTTGGCTAGCAAGCTACGCGACCAGTCCACCGTGTTGGCGGCGGCTCGCTCGGCGTTGCCGCTCTGGTAGGGCGGCTGCGGGTCGTATTCCACCAGCAATTGCTGGGCTTGGGCTCGGTCCGCGCCGCAGAGCTTCCCCACCAGGCCCAGGGCCATATCCAGGCCGGCCGAAACACCGGCCGCCGTAATAATCTTTCCCTCAATTACGTAGCGCGCCGCCGTGGGCACGGCTCCGTACTCGGCCAGCAGCGGGCGCGCGGCCCAGTGCGAAGTAGCTGGCAAGCCGCGTAGCAGTCCCGCCGCTCCCAGGATAAGCGAGCCGGTACAGACGCTCGTCGTCCAGGTGGTTGTGGTGTGAATGCGCTGAATCCAGGCCAGCAGTGCCTGATTTTTAGTTTCCCGGACGAAAGCCACGGTAGAGCCCGGAACCACCAGAATGTCGGCGCGGTCTATTTCCGCCAGTTCGTAGTCTGCCACCAGCTTTAGAAAATGCGTGTCGGTTACGATGACGCCCTTCTGGGTGCCTACGAACTGGACGTTGGCCTGCGGCAGACGACTCAGAATTTCGTAGGGCCCTACCGCGTCCAGCGCCGTGATGCCGTGATAGAGGTAGATGACGATGTTCATGTGCGCGCAAGGAGTTAAGAAGTGAAAATAAACCTATCGGTCTTTTTTATGTCAAAAAAAAATCAGCGCACCAGCTGTCGTTCCAGATAATCCCGGAGGCGGTCCAGCAGCCGGTTGAGTACGCGCGGGTCGCCGCTGGTCTGGCTGAGCAGGATGCCGCCCTGAATCTGGGCGTAGAAATATTCTGCTTCCTGGTCCGGGTTGAGGTCCGGCCGAAGCGCCTCCTCTGTAATGCCCTGCGCGAAAAGACGGCTCAGCCCGGCCAGCAGCTCAGCCAGCGCCGCACGTACTTGCCGGTGCAGCACGGGGTAGGCATCGTCGGTTTCAACGGCCGCGTTCATCACGGGACAACCGCCGGCCACTACGGGTTGCACCGTGTAATTGCGGTAAAACTTCAGTACGGCCACCAGCCGGCCTTGTGCCGTGGCCTGTGAAGCCACTGCCCGTAACAAGGCCGCCCGCAATTTCCCGTAGGAGTGCGCAAAGGCCGCCGCCGCTATTTCATCTTTACCAGGAAAGTTACCATACACTCCTCCCTTAGTCAGGCCCGTGGCCGCCAAGATGTCGCGCATTGACGTGCCTGCATACCCCTTGGTATTAAACAAGGGGGCAGCTTTCTCAACAATCATCTGCTTAGTATTGTCGGCTTTAGAAGGCATGGCAGCGAAGAAGGACAAGCAAATATAAACCAATCGGTCTTATTTCTATCTTGATTGCGTGATATGATAGCTGACGGCAGTTACTACCCCAAAACAGTGCTATTAAACATCCAATTCTGATTTCCTACCTTCTCGCCATGAGTTCTTCCCCCCTGAAAATCTGCCTGATTGGCGCCGGCTCCTCGGGGCTCACCGCGGCCAAAGCCCTCAAGGAAGCCAGCCTGGCCTTCGACTGCTTCGAGAAGGGCTCCGCGCTGGGCGGCAACTGGCGCTACGACAACGACAACGGCCTGTCGTCGGCGTACCGCTCCCTGCACATCAACACCAACCGCCACATCATGAGCTACTCGGACTTTCCCATGCCCGAGAGCTACCCGATGTTTCCGCACCACTCGCACATTATCCGGTACTTCGAGGACTACGCCCGGCATTTTGGAGTGGACGAGCTCATTACCTACAACACGGAGGTAACCAGCGTGCGGCCCGGCGCCGACGGAACCTGGCGCGTAGCCACCCGCCACCGCAGCGGGGCCACGGCCGAGCAGGAGTACCGGGCCGTCATCGTGGCTAATGGGCACCACTGGAGCCCGCGCTACCCCGAGCCCCCGTTTCCGGGCCACTTCGGCGGCGAGGTGCTGCATTCCCACTACTACCGCACCCCCGACCAGCTTCAGGGCCGAAACCTGGTGATTGTGGGCATCGGCAACTCGGCCGTGGACATTGCCTGCGAAGCGGCCCGCCTCCACACGGGGCGCGTCACGGTCAGCACTCGGAGCGGGGCCTACATTTTGCCCAACTGGCTGTGGGGCCGGCCGTTCGACTCGCTGGCCTCGCCGCTGGTGAGCCGCCTGCCGCTGGGTGTGCAGCGCCTGGTGCTGCGCGCGGCGCTGTGGCTGGCCCACGGCAACCAGGAAAACTACGGCGTGCCGCGGCCCCGACGCCCCTTGCTGCAAGAGCACCCCACCCTGTCGCAGGATTTGCTCAACCTCGCCGGCCGGGGCCTGATTCAGTTCAAGCCCAACATCCGGGAGCTACAGGGCCATCAGATTCTGTTCGAGGATGGCACCACTGAGCCCGCCGACCTGCTCCTGTACGCCACCGGCTACAAGGTGTCGTTTCCGTTTTTCGACCAGGAGTTTCTGAACGTGGAGGAGCAGAACAACCTGGAGCTGTACCGCCGCGTGGTGCATCCCGACCATCCCGGCCTGTATTTCCTGGCCTTTGTGCAGCCGCTGGGCGCCATCATGCCCCTGGCCGAAGTGCAGGCCCGCTGGATTGCGCGCCTGCTCACGGGCCACTGCCGCCTGCCCTCCCGCGAGGCCATGCTCCGCAGCATTGAGGCCGATAAGCAAGCCCTGCGCCGGCGCTACAGCCAGTCGCCCCGCCACACTATGCAGGTGGATTTCTACCCCTACAAAGAGCTGATTGAGCGGGAAATGCGGCAGCATGTGGTGAAGTAAATAGAACGTCATGCTGAGCTTGTCGAAGCATCTCTACCGCTGGCTAACTTCTGACGACTGCAATGAAGCGGTAGAGATGCTTCGGCAAGCTCAGCATGACGGCATAAACAGCTTCAACCTTAGCCTGCTGTCACACATTCAAGGCAATCCGTTAGTTCGCCTTGCCCATGCTGGGGCAGCTACCTGCCTTGCCCGTACGCGGCTGGCGTAGCGGAAATGGAGCCGAAGCCGTACACTGCCCACGTCTACCAGTTATTACTTTCTGATTCTGTTGCTCTTCGTATGCCCAAGCATCTTTACCAACCCCGGCTGCTTTCTTGGTGGCTGTGCGGTATTCTGCTGCTAGCGGTGGCCACCTCGGGCTGCCACCGCAACACGGTAGCGTATCGTTTTCGCCCGGCGCCACCACCGGCAACGGCCCACCCGAAGCAGCCCGCCCCGGCACCTCGCGCCCCGGCGGCCCTGGCCGCGGCACCGGCTGCCCCACCCACCCGCCCGGCCCTGGCCGCTCAGCCGGTGACGAAACGTCGGCAACTGCGGCAGGAGCCAGTGGCGGCCCGGCAGCTGGCGCGGCCTGCCGGGCAGCGGGCAGTGGGGCAGCGGGCCACAAGGCGGCCGGTGGTGCTGGCCGCGCGCCGGGCGTTGGTTCGGCCCGGCAACACCGTCGAAGTAGGTTTGGGCACTACCGTGCTGGGGGTGCTGGGCCTGATTGTCGGGCCGATTAGCCTGCTGGGGCTGCTCATCTGGGGCGGGCCGGTGTGGGCTATCCTCCTGGGCTTGTCGGCGCTGGCGGTGCTGGTGGCCTGGCTGGACCCGTTCGGGTAGGCGGCGGGGGCCAGGCACAAAATCCGTTTCATCAGACTAATCCGAGAAATCCGTGGTCTACCTTTGCGGCTTCTGTCGCTAAGCCCTCTCGCTCATGCCCGCCTCCGTCACGCTCAAACCCGGAAAAGACCAGTCCCTGCGCCGTCGGCATCCGTGGGTGTTTTCGGGGGCCATTGCCCGCTTGCAGGGCGAGGTGGTGGAGGGCGAAGTGGTGACGGTGCTGGCCGCGGGCGGCGAGACCCTGGGCGTGGGTCACTACGCGCCGGGCTCCATTGCCGTGCGCATGCTCGACTTCGGGCCCGCGGCCCAGCTGCCCACGGCGGCTTTCTGGCAAGAGCGGCTCCGCAACGCCTACCAGCTGCGCCAGGGCCTGGGCCTGACGGGCACCGGCACCACCGACGTGTACCGCCTGGCTCACGCCGAGGGCGACGGGCTGCCCGGCCTCATCATCGACGTGTACGGCAATACGGCCGTGGTGCAGGCCCACAGCGCCGGCATGTACCGGGCCCGCCCGCTTATTGCCGAGGCCTTGCAGCAGGTGATTCCCGGCCTGCGGGCCATCTACGACAAAAGCGCCGAAACCGTACCGCAGAAAGCCGCGCCGGGCGCCCAGAACGGCTACCTCTTCGGGCAGAGCAGCGGGCAGGAGCACGTGGTGCACGAAAACGGTACGCCCTTCGTAGTAGACTGGGAAACGGGGCAGAAAACCGGCTTTTTCATCGACCAGCGCGACAACCGCAGCCTGCTGGCCCGCTACGCGCCGGGCCGGCGGGTGCTCAACACCTTCTGCTACACCGGCGGCTTCAGCTCCTACGCTCTCCGGGCCGGGGCCGAGCTGGTGCACTCCGTCGATTCGAGCAAGCGGGCCATTGAGCTGACGGAGCGCAACGCCGCCCTGACTGGCCTCGACGGCAAGCACGAGGCTTACGCCCAGGACGTGTTCAGCTTCCTGAAGGACCGCCACAACCAGTACGACCTTATCGTGCTCGACCCGCCGGCCTTTGCCAAGCACCTCTCGGCCCGCCACAATGCCCTGATGGGCTACAAGCGCCTGAACGTGGCCGGCATCCGGCAGATTGCGCCGGGCGGGCTGCTGTTCACGTTCAGCTGTTCGCAGGTGGTAAGCATGGAGCTGTTTGAAGGGGCCGTGCTGGCCGCCGCCATCGAAGCCGGCCGCCCCGCCCGCATCCTGCACCGCCTCACCCAGCCCGCCGACCACCCCGTGAGCCTCTTCCACCCCGAAGGCGAGTACCTGAAAGGCCTCGTGCTGGCCGTGGAGTAAGGCGGCTAAGCTCCGCGAGAATATAATATGCCCGGCCCCACAACGACGCATCGTTGCCGGACCGGGCAGGATAAGTACCTCACACAATCGGATACTTACATAAAAGATTAGTCACATAGGAGGCGGTGACTACTTGACGGCTATTATTCTTTTCAGATAGAGCTTGTCGGAGTTGGTGCGGGTCCACTTCTGGCCGTCGGGGGAGTACCAGGTGCAGTTGTCGTCGCCACAGAGCACCCAGGTTTTGCCGGTATACACGGCATCTTCCAGGGAGCCTCCGTCGCGGATGCCGCCGATGTTGGTCGATTTCCAGGTTTTGCCGTCGGTGGAAGTGGCCACGTCGCCGAACCGGCTCACGCCCACGAAGCGGCCGTTGCCGTAGCCGCCGCCCACCAGCTGGGGCGCGTCGAAGTTTTCCTCCCAGGTCTGGCCGCCGTCGGTGGAAGTAGCCGACTTCATCATGCCGTCGGCGAAGGCCACGATGGTGCCTTTGCCGTTGCTGGCCGCGTCGCGCAGGGCCGATGTCAGCTGCTCCTTCACGTGGGCCACGCTCACGCGCTTGGGCTTGCCGTTTTCGGGCACGAACACGGCCACCCGGCCGAAGTTGCCGGTGAGGTAAAACTTGCCGTCGATGAAGTCGACGCCGTAGGTGTGCGTGTACATCGTTTTCTCGCCGGGGTCCACGTTGGTCTGGTACTGGGGCGCACCGGGAGCTGCGGCGCCTGCCGCTTGCGTGGCGGCCTTGGCTTTGGCCAGGCCGGCGCCCAGGCCGCCCAGCTTGCCGCCAGCCAGGGCCCCTATCTTGGCGCGGGCCGCGTCCTTGGCCTGGTTGGTGGCTTGGCTGGCGGCACCAGCTTGGCCGCTTTGCCAGTTGCTGCCCAGCCGGTCCCAGGTTACGCCGTCGAGGGAATAGGCCAGGGCATCTTCGGAGCCGGCGGCCAGGAACATGCCGCCCCCGTAGGCTACGCCGTTAAACCCATTGTTGAGCCGCAGCGGGGTTTTCACATCCTGCGCCGTCCAGGTTTTGCCTTTGTCAGCGGAAGTCAGCACCACGCCGTAGTTGGTCACGGCCACCAGCTTGCCGCCCCCGTAGGCCAGGCCCGTTACCCAGGATGGGTTGTCCATGTTTTTGCGCGCCCCCTCAAACACGAGGTTCCAGGTTTTGCCTTCGTCAGCGGACATGGCAATGCAGGGGCTTTCGTGGGTGCGGAAGGATTTGCCGCCGGCAAACAGTACGGTTTGCGCGTGGGCGCCGGCGCTGCCCAGCAGCGCGGCTAGCAGAAGGCCAAAGTGGAGAGAGGGGCGTTTCATGGAAAGGACGTACTGGAAAAGAACTTCGGAGAGAGGCTCTAAGAAAAGAGCCACCCGGCCTGGTGGCGAGGTGGCTCAAAGATGTACGGCACGAGGCTCAGTCAGCAAAAAACCGGCGGTTACAAGCGGTTTACATCATACGTATACTTCTGCCTATCAGACAGATAGAATATAGTCCCGCAAGTTGCTTTCCTCGGGCAGGCCCAGCTTCTTCTTGATGCGGTAGTGGGCAATCTTCACGCTGTTGGGCTCGATGTTGAGCAGGTTGGCAATGTCTTTATTGGTGAGGTTGAGCTTGAGGTAGGCGCACTGCTTCAGGTCGTTGGGGGTGAGGCTGGGGTGCTGCTGGCGGAGCTGCTCGAAAAACTGCGGGTGAATCTTCTCGAAATGCAGGGTCACTTTCTCCCAGTCGTCGCCGACTTGCAGGTGCTGGCGGATGGCTTTTTTCATGTCGGCCACCGGCTCGCGCTGGGGCTCGGGTACCCGCCGGGCCAGGGCTTCGAGGCGGGCGGTGAGGTCTTCGAGCAGCTTGGTTTTCTGCTGGGCGTAGAGCGTGGCGCTGGCCAGCTCCCGCTGGTTGGAGTCGAGCTGCAGCTGGAGTGCCGCGCGGGCCGCTTCTTGCAGCTGCCGGCGGGCCTCGCTCTGCTCCCGCTGCTGCTCCAGCAGCTGCTCCCGCTGCCGGAACACCTTGTTTTGCAGCCGCTTCGAGCGGTAGAGTAGCGCGGCCGCCACCAGCCCCAGCACCGCCACCCCCGACCACAGCACCACCTGCCAGCGCCGGCTGCGCGCCTCCTGGGCCAAGGCCCGAATCTGGGCTTCCTTCCGCTCGGTTTCGTAGCGGAACTGCAAGTCCTGCACCGTTTTGGCGTTGCTGGCCCGAGTGAGGCTGTCGGTGAGGCGGCCGGCCTGCTGGCGGCGGCGGTAGGCAGCGGCAAAGTTCTGCTGGTCGGCGGCCAGCTCAGCCAGGGTTTCCAGCACGTCGCGCTGCAAGCTGAGCTGCCCCGCTTGGCGGGCGTAGGCCAGAGCCGCCTGGCCAGCCTGCTCGGCGGCGGCCGGCTGGCCCAGCTGGTGGTAGGCTTTCAGCAGGCAGTTGTAGGTGTGGGCCAGGTGGTCGATGAGGCGGCCGCGTTGCAGGTGAGGCAGAATGGCCAGGCAGGTGTCGCGGGCGGCGGCGGGACGGCCCGCGCGCAGCAGGGCGCTGGCCATCTGCACGTCCAGGGTCCAGTCGCGGGGGCCGCTGTAGCGGCGGCGCAGGGCCAGGGCCTGGGTTATAGTTTGCAGGGCCAGGTGGGCCTGGCCCTGGGTCATCTGCACTTCGGCAATGTTGCCCAGGCCGGACAGCACGCCCACCGTGTCGCGGGCCAGCTCGTCGAGGCGGCGGGCCTGGTGGAGCATGGCCAGGGCCTGGTCGTAGCGGCCCAGGCTGAAGTAGCTGTGGGCTATGTTGCTGAGAATGGCCGGCTTGAAGCGGGCTTTGCCGGGCACCTTGTCGGCCAGGCGCAGTTGGGCCAGAAACAGCCGCAGCGAGGCCTCGTCGTTGCCGCGGATACCGTTGAGGATGCCCAGCTGCTTGTAGGCGCCGAACAGCCCCCGCTGGTCGTTCAGGCTCTGGGCCAGCTCGTAGGCGCGGGTGGCGTAGGTCCAGGCGCTATCAAACTGCACTTGCTGGTAGGCTATGGCCAGGCTGTCCAGCATCCGTACCCGGCTGGTGTCGGTGGGGGCGGTGGCAGCCAGCCGCCGGTGCAGGCGGGCGAGGGTGGCCGCGGGCTGGGCCAGTGTCGCTCCGGCCACCAGCAACTGCACAAAAACCAGTAACGCTTTCATTCCACGAGCAAGTAGGGCCCGAAAGCTACGCAGAAAGCCCGCACCATGCCGCCGGCCGGAATGGGAAGTGGGTTGTACGTTTGGGCCGCGGCCCCCGAAAACTTTGTTTGGGTGCTTTGCGGTTATCTGCCCATGACCCCACCACGTTCCTCGTCCCCTTCTGCCGCCCGCAAGCCGCCCGCCGCCATCATCGGGGCCGGCATCGGGGGCATTGCCACGGCCGTGCGCCTGGCCGCGCGCGGGCACCGCGTCACGGTGTTTGAGGCCCAGGAAAGCTTCGGGGGCAAGATGCACCAGCTGGAGCTGCCCGGCGGCTACCGGTTCGATGGCGGCCCGTCGTTGTTTACCCTGCCCCATTTGGTAGACGAGCTGTTTCGGCTGGCCGGCCGGGAGCCCCAGGACTACTTCCGCTACCAGCGCCTCGACCCCATCACCCAGTACTTCTTCGCCGACGGCACCCGCCTCACGGCCTGGGCCGACGAGGAAAAGTTTGCCCAGGAAGTCGAAGCCAAGCTGCACGTGCCCGCGGCCGAGGTGCTTCGGTTTCTGCGGCGCAGCGGCCGGGCCTACGAAGCCACGGCGGGCACGTTTCTGCATAAGTCCCTGCACCGGGCCGGCACCTACCTCAGCCGCGACACCCTGAAGGCCCTGGCCGCCGTGCCCCAGCTGGGCCTCACCACCACCATGCACCAGCGCCACCAGGCGGCCTTTCCGCAGGATGCGCGCCTGGTGCAGCTCTTCGACCGGTTTGCCACCTACAACGGCTCCGACCCCTACCAGGCCCCGGCCACGCTCAGCCTGATTCCGCACCTGGAGCACGGGCTGGGCGCCTACTACCCCGAGGGCGGCATCTACGCCATAGCCCAGAGCCTGGTGCGCCTGGCCGAGGAGCTGGGAGTGGAGTTCCGCTACCAGGAGCCGGTGGAGGAAATCCTGACCGCCGACGGCCGCGTGACCGGCGTGCGCACCGCCCAGGACGTGTACGACTTCGGCCTGGTAGTCAGCAACATGGACGTGGTGCCCACCTACCGGCGCCTGCTGCCGGGGCAGGCAGCCCCCGAGCGCACCCTGAGCCAGCCCCGCTCCTCCTCAGCCCTGATTTTCTACTGGGGCATCGGGCGGCGCTTCCCGGAGCTGGGCGTGCACAACATCTTTTTCTCCGAGGACTACCAGCGCGAGTTTGAGGCCATCTTCCAGCAGAAAACCGTTGCCGACGACCCCACGGTGTACGTCAACATCACCGCGGGCCACACGCCCACCGACGCCCCGCCCGGCCACGAAAACTGGTTTGTGATGGTGAACGTACCCCACGACCAGGGCCAGGACTGGCCCGCGCTGGTGCAGCGCACCCGGCAGGCCGTGCTCCGGCGCGTAAGCCAGGCCCTGGGCCAGGACGTGGCCCCGCTCATCCGGGCCGAGCACGTCTGGGACCCGCCGGGCATTGAGCGGCGCACGTCGTCGTTTGGCGGGGCCTTGTACGGCTCGTCCAGCAACAACATGCTGGCCGCTTTCCTGCGCCACCCCAACTTCTCGCGGCAGCTGGAAGGGCTGTACTTTTGCGGGGGCTCGGTGCATCCGGGCGGGGGCATCCCGCTGTGCCTGCTTTCCGCCCGCATCGTTTCTGATTTAATCAGTAGTTAAGAATTAGGAATTAATAATTGGGGAAATCGTCTGCTCACCACCTACTCAGCGGAGCATAGATGAACAAGGAAATTCCTGATTATCAATTACTAATTATTAATTCCTTTCCAACTCCTATGCCTGATTCTCTTTCCACTTCGGCGGCGCCGGCCACGCTGGCCCCGGCCAACCCCGACGCCCACCGGCGCCGGCTGCGGCTGGCTCAGGCGGTGCTGCTGCTTTTTCACGTCACGGGCTTCGTGGGGCTGGCTTTCTCGCAGGACCCAGGGTTCTACCTACAGTTTGTGCCCCTGAACCTGCTGCTCACGGCGGGGCTGCTGCTGGCGTTTCAGCCCGAGCGGAGCCCTACCTTCTGGGTGTTCTGCGCCGTGACGGCCGTGGTGGGCTTCTTCGTGGAGGTGGTGGGCATCCGGACGGGAGTGCTGTTTGGGCAATACACCTACGGCGCTACGCTGGGCTGGAAATGGCTGGGCGTGCCGCTGCTGATTGGGCTGAACTGGACCCTGCTCACCTACATGACCGGCATTCTGGCCCGCTACCTGCCTTTGCCCGGCTTTTTGCGGGCCGTGGTGGCGGCCCTGCTCATGGTAGGGCTCGACCTGTGCATTGAGCCCGTGGCCGTGCGCTACGACTTCTGGACCTGGCAGTACGACGTCATTCCGATGCTGAATTTCAAGGGCTGGTTTGCCGTCAGCCTCATCTTGCAGGTGTATTTCAACCGCACCGAGTTTGTGAAGCGCAACCCGCTGGTGCCGTTTGTTTATTTGGTACAACTATTATTTTTTTTTGGACTGGGTATGCTACTGTGAGCTAGGTAGTCGTTAGGGCTGGTGGGGAGAAGCCGTGCAGCAACTGAAACGCCCACCAGTGCCTTTGCCTCTATGGAGGATACTCTACTTCACCAGCTTCTCGACCGTGCCCTTGCTGTCTTTCGGCAGGTGGGGGTGCGCCTGCTTCACGAAGAGCAGCTTGCCGCTGCCCTCGACCTCAGCCCTGCCATGTTCCGGGAGCTGCTCGGCTCCAAGGCCGACGTCGTGCACCACATGATTCGCCGCGACCTGGAGCGGCAGCGCCGGGAACACGCCGAGCTGTTTGCCCACCTCCCGACGCCGGCCGAGTGCTTGGTGGCCCTGGTGCGGCACAGCCTCTACGAAATCCGCCACTCGCCCCACTTCGACTACTACATCGTCCGCACCCAGTATCCGGTGGCCTGGCAGGCGCTGCAAGAGCACTTCTACGACTACACCTGCCCCCTGATTGAGCGCCTGGTGCGGGATGGCGTGGCCGAAGGCCAGTTCCGCGCCGACCTGGACGCGGCCCTGGTAGCGCACATCCTTCTGGCCCAGCTCAACCTGGTGCTCAACGAAACCTACTTCCCGCCCGACCACACCAACCTGGCCGACGCCTACTACCATGTGTTTGCGCCCTACGTGCGGGGCCTGTGCACCCCCGCCGGCCTGCGCCTGGCCGCCCCACTTTTCGAGCGAATGTAGAAGAAGGTGAGGAGAAGGTAAGTTGTCCTTGCCAGGAGGCCCGACGACGCAAGGATAACTCACCTTCTCCTCATCGTCTTTACCAACTTACCCACCGGGCGCTACGTTGCAGCTCTGGCCCGCGGCGGCTGCCTATTTAGCATCGGAAACCCGCTTCCTGCTCTACTCGTTGGCCGGGTTTGCGTGCTTCCGTTCGTATGTCTATGAAATCCATTGTCTTCTTCGGCGACTCCCTGACGGCTGGCTACCAGCTGCCGGCCAGTGCCGCTTTTCCGTCCCGCATCCAGGAGAAAATCGACGCGCTGAGCCTGCCCTACAAAGTATACAACTACGGCGTGAGCGGCGAAACCACGGCCGGCGGCCGGCAGCGCATCAGCTCGGTGCTCAGCCGCTTCGGGCAAATCGACGTGTTTGTGCTGGCTTTGGGCGCCAACGACGGCCTGCGCGGGATTCCCGTCCGCGAAACCACCCACAACCTCCAGGACATCATCGACCAGGTACGCCGCCAGCACCCCGCGGCGCGCATCGTGCTGGCCGGCCTGGAATTTCCCTTCGACCTGGGCCCGCTGGGCGGGCACCGCATGGCCCGCTACGCCCAGGAGTTCAAGGCTCTGTTCCGGGACCTGGCCGACAAAAACAGCCTGCCCCTGGTGCCCTTCCTGCTGCAAGGCGTGCTGGGCCAGCGCCACCTCAACCTCCCCGACGGCGTGCACCCCAATGCCGAAGGCCAGAAAATCCTGGCCCAGAACGTGTGGGCGGTGTTGCAGGGGGGGTTGGTGGAGAAGTAGAACACGTTTTTTCCTTTGTACATCGGGCATTCGTGCAGCAAACCAAAAAGAGCTGTTGCCCAGGGCCTGTTCGGAGGGCAACAACTGCTGTTTGCACGGCTCGGCTGTTCCAGCATCAATCACCTTGCGCATTACCCGTGCCAGTACGGGAAGCTTCATAGGGAAATACTATTGTATTGGAAATAGAATAAAGGATAAAAGTGTAAGTTGGTCAACGTTTCCGACCAGTTGTGCACTCAGCTGGGCGGTATCACGACGCTCTTGCAAGCAGTTGCAGTTGGGATTAGCAGGGTGAAGCTTCTTAAGCTGCTGAAGCTGGTGGTGTGAGTAGGTCATACAAACTTCCTGCAACCCCAATCAACTCCCTATGCCGCTCTAAAGGCCCGCCAACTTCTCACGTGCGCCCGCCCCACCCGTGGATAGAGCCAGCCGTGACCGGCGCACCACCAAGTCTTTTATCTTCCACAACAACCATAGCTCCAGCCTCCCACACCCTATGGAACACTCCGACACCTTTCCATCCTTCTCCGACAACAGCAACAGTTTCAGCAACCTGGATTCGGTGAGCCGCCGGGCGTTTCTGCGCACTATGGGCCTGGCTACCGGGGGCGTGTGGCTGGCCAGCTCGGGCCTGGGCACCTTCGCCGGCTTGGCCGGCACCGCTGGCACTGCTACTGGCGCCGACTACGATTTTGGCTTCGGCCAGCGCGACAAGCTGCGCGTGCCCTTTTCCTACAAAGCGGTTACGGCCGTGGCCGCCGGCGACATTCTGATGACGGCGCAAGGCGCGGGGCCCGGCGACTTGCCCGCCGGCTGGCGCTGGAAGGCCCTGACCGGAGCCAATGCGCCCATTCCGTTGCAGCAGGACCTGGAAAACACCCACGACGGCTCCACGCGCACGGCCGCGCTGGCCTGGGCCGCGCCAGCGGCGCTGGCCGCCGGGCAGGAAACCACCATCTACTTCAGCGCCGAGCGCCTGGCCCCCAACCGCACGCCCCACACCACGGCCCAGCAGATAGCCGCCGCCACCGACTTCTACCTTGAAGCCAGCGGCGGGGACTTTGCCAGCGCCTCGTTGCGCGTCTCCTTCAACCATATCCTGGCTACTTACCCCGAGCAGAACCCAGCCACGGGCTGGGGCACCAACCCGGTGGGAGGCTGGCGCTACACCAAGCGGGGCAGTCTGGTGGTGGGGGTGCACGCCTGGGCCTACTTCCGTAACCCCAGCGGCGGGGCCACGCATGCCTACCTGCGCGGCGACCTGTTCGTGTATAAGCGCTCCACGGGGCAGTACGAGGTGGGCGCCATCACCCAGCAGCCCAATGCCTACGGCCCACATCCGGCCGGCACTATCGGCAACCGGCTCGACCAGCAGGGCATTGCCTGCCACATGACGCTGAAAAACGGCGCTCAGGTGCTCCACCGCTGGGGTGGCCCCCAAGACCCACTGGCCTTCGATGTACCGGCCACGGCCTTTGCCGGCGAGCGGCTGCACTTGCCGGCCGGCGAGCTGGAAACGCAGGACTACGGCCACGGCGTGCCGCTTATGGTGGCGGGCAACAGCCTGCCCGCCGGGCTTACCGCGGGCACTATCTATTACGGATACACCTTCAACGTGCCGGCGCTCCGCCTGACCACCGAGCGGCTGAACGCGGATACCACCGTGAGCTTCAGCGGCGGCTCGGGAACGGTGCGCGTGTACCCGGTGCACATGACCTGGCCCAACACCAAGGCCATGCTGCTGACCGAGGCCGGGCGGCGCATCTGGGTGGGTGCGGGCACGCAGCCGGTTATCCTGCCGGCCCACGACCAGCTCTACCTTTCGCGCCGGGCGCAGCTTATTCCGCACTACGACCTGAGCTACGCCGTGCCCTTGTCCGGCGAGCGGAAGTTTCTGCACGTGGCCAGCGCAGCGTCCTACTTCTCGGCCGACTGGCGGGCCGGCAGCGACGCGGAAAACGTGGACCGCATTGGCCCCATTCCGTACCGGCACGCGCGCCTGCTGCGCTGCCCTTTCGATGAGGCACTCGACCAGAACACGCGGGTGCAGGCGCTCAACCACGCCGGCCACATCTACAACATTCTCGACGAGCGTAGCGGGCAGCCGCCGGTGCACACGCGCGGAGCCGACGGCAACGGCGCGCCTTTTCCGGGGATGGGGCCCAACAACTTCGGCTTCCGCTCCTACGGCGGGGGCCGCGGGCAGGTAGGCAATCCGCAGTTTGGCGGCAACGACGCTGCCCGGTGGCTCGCCACGCGGGGCCCGCGCCAGGCCGGCATCGGGCGGCAGTACGACATGAACTACGACGGGGCGCACGCCACGCAGTTTAACCTGGTGCCCTACCTGCGCACCGGCGACGAGCTGTACCTGGAGCTGGCCCTGTGCATGGCCCTGACCCTGGCCGCGAGTGAGTACGCTGATTACCTGATTGGCACGCGCCGCGTGTCGGGCGTGAACCGCCAGGGCAACCGCCACGGCGCCTGGGCTATATCGATTATGGATGATGCCGACTGCATCCTGCCCGACGCCTACCCGGCGCGGGGCCTGCTCTCGCAGGTGCTCAACGACACGGCCTTTGCCTACCAGCACGAAGCCCTGAACGGGCCCACCAGGCACCTGGGCATTATCTGGGGCAAAGGCCGCCCCTGGCACAACAGCATGCACACGCGCATGATTGCCAAGATGGTGCTGCGCAACCGCCGCCCAGAGTGGCGAACCGCCGCCGAATGCGCGGCGCGCATCACCGTTGATTTCTACGACGACCAAGGCCCAGTGCCCAACGCCGGGGCCATGGTCAACGACATCAGCCTGGAGGACCGTGACGCCAACGGGGTCATCTTCCCGTCCCTGGCCGCCATGTTTACCTCGCCGATTAACTACGGGCCGGGGCCGTTTGCCGCCACCGGGTTCGGCCCGGCGCCGGGCACGGGTAAGGTCGTCGGGCGCAGCGAGTACGCCCGCATGGCCCTAGCCGCGCAGTCGGACCTGCTGACCTGCCACAACTGGGGCCTAGCCACCATTCCGAATGCGGCGCGCGTGCGCCAGCAGACCTACAACCGCATCACGACGCCACCTAATAGCCTGAGCAACAATAGTGGCGTCGAAACCTGGTCGATTGTGCCGGTGCTGCTGCCCGTGACTACCCGCCAGACGCCGGCCGCCAGCCAAGATGAGCTGGTGCAGCTTTACCCCAACCCCGCCCGTGAACAAGCTACCCTCCGTTGGCAAGCCAAAACCAGTGAGGCAGTGCAGGTTGATGTATTCGACGCGGTGGGCCGCCGCCTGATCAGCATCCAGCACCACGGCCGCGCTGGCTGGAACGAGCTGCCCGTATTGGTGCAGCAGCTTTCGGCGGGCGTCTACACCGTGGCGCTCCGGCGCGACGGTGGCCCGCGTACCGTCCGGCACCTGGCGGTGGAGAAGTAATTTGAGCCCTCGCCTGACTCAGGCTCATACGCCAAGCCCGGCCCCCACGATGGGAGCCGGGCTTGGCGTTATACGCTACCTGGGTTTGGTGGCCAGGTAAAGTCCTGCCCTCCTACGTACTCTTCCTGATGCGCACAATGCTCGGTAAGAATAGGTCTTTCAGCTAAGCCCCCAAGTCCCTAAGAGCCTAAGCCCCTATTGTACATCTGCGTGTAGTACTCCGTGGCCATGCGGTGCGACTCGAACTCGGGCTCTACTTCGCGCATGGCGGCTTTGCGGATGGCGAGGAAGTCGGCGGGCTGGCCGTAGTACAGGGGCACGATTTCGTTTTCGAGTACGTCGAGCACGCCTTTGGCTTCGATGTCATCTTTCACGTGGTCGGGCTCGTGCAGGTTGGCCAGGGGCAGCAGGAAGCCGTTTTCGCCGTGGCGCACAAACTCCGGAATCCAGCCGTCGGGGATGCTCAGGCTCACGCAGCCGTTCATGGCGGCCGTCATGCCACTGGTGCCGGAGGCTTCGCGGGGGAAGCGGGGCGTGTTCAGCCAAATGTCGGAGCCCTTCTTCAGGGCCGCCGACAGGGCCAGCTCGTAGCCGGTCAGCACGGCGCAGGTTTTGAACTTGCTGGTTTTCTGGATGATGTCGTTGAACAGACCGATGGCGCCGTAGTCTTTGGGGTAGGGCTTGCCGGCCCAAATCACCTGCACCGGCCGGTCCTGATTGGTGACCAGCGCCCGGAACCGCTCGAAGTGGCGCAGAATCAGGTCGGCGCGCTTATAGCCGGCGAAGCGGCGAGCCCACACCACCGTGAGGGCGTCGGGGTCCAACAGGGTTCCGGTCTGGTCGGCCACGATGTCAAAAAGCTGTTTTTTCAGCTCCCGCTTGCGGGCCAGCAGGGCCTCGTCGTCATCGGCGGCCAGGGCGGCAGCCAGGGGCTTGTCGCGCCAATAGGTGCCGTTCTGGGAGTTGGTAATGGCAATGATGGGGCTGATGCCCGCGTTCTGGCCCCACATGTCGTTGGCTACTTTGCCGTGCACCTTGCTCACGCCGTTCGAGATGCGCGCGAAGCGCAGAGCGGTGAGCGTGTAGTTGAGGCGCTCCTTCTCAATCAGGCCCAGGCGGCGCACCTCGTCCAGGGGCACGTTGCCGAAGAACGACATGTCGTGAAGCAGCTTGATGTCGTGCTCCTCGTTGCCGGCCAGCTCGGGCGTGTGGGTGGTGAACACCAGGCGCTTACGCACTTCGTCCTGGCTGCGGCCGTGCTTGTCGTAGAGGTAGAAAGCCAGGGGCAGGCCGTGGCCTTCATTGAGGTGGTACACATCCGTCTGGCGGCCCAGCAGGTCCAGGAGCTTGCCCCCGCCCACGCCCAGCAGAATGCTCTGGGCCACGCGGGCGGCCGTGTCGGCGTCGTAGAGGTGGTGGGAGATGGTGCGCGAGATGTAGTCGTTTTCGGGAATGTCGGTGGTGAGGAAGAACATGGGCACCGTCCCGAAAATCTCCGGCGCCAGGTACAGGGCCTTCACCAGCACCTGGGCGTTGTGAATGGTGATGGGAAACACCAGGCCGGTATCCTGCAAGAAGCTGTAGTGCTTGAGGCGGAAGTCGGCGCGCATGCTCAGGTCCTCGTTGCGGCCCTGGTCGTAGTAGCCGAAGCTCCACAGAATGCCAATGCCGACCAGGTTTTGCCGGAGCTCATAGGCCGAGCGCATGTGGGAGCCGGCCAGGAAGCCCAGGCCACCGGAATAGGTTTTCAGCGCCTGATCCAGGGCGAATTCCATGGAAAAATAAGCCGCCGAAGTGGTGAACTCCGGCGCGGGGGTGTACATCTGAAAGTCAAATGCCATGAGCGCAGGGGGGAGAGAAATCTGAGGTAAGAAAAAACAACGGGTGCCGCCGGAGCAGCCCGCAGGCTGCTCATACGTCGGCTACCAAAAAAACGGAAAACTACGGACTGTTGAGCAAGGTGCACCGCCGCCGCGGCAAAAAGCTAACGGGCCACCAGCAAAAGCTAAAAAACCACCATGGGCCACTCGCAGGGCACGGTGTCGCAGCTGTCGTTCCACAACGGCGCCACCATGACGCTCGACCCCACCACCAACGCCACCGTGCAGGGACTGGTGTGGCGCAGCACGGCCGGGCAGGGCAACAGCCTGGCTATGGCCGCCTCCAGCACCTTCGGCACCGGCCGCGTGGTCATCGTCGGCGACTCCTCGCCGGCCGACGACGGCACCGGCTCGCCCGGCAACACGGTGTACGACGGCTGGAACGAAAACCCCAGCCACGCCCGCCTGCACCTGAACGCCTTGCTCTGGCTGGCTAAGTTGCAGTAGACTTGTAGCTAAAAAGGAGGAAGTCGCCTGACCGTCATGCTTCGGCAAGCTCAGCATGACGGTCAGGCGACTTTTTGAATAGCTTCAACGGCGGCCAGTGGCCCGCCCGTATCTTCCGCAGCCCCGACGTCTGGTTTCAGGCGCCGGGGCTGTTGCGTTATCTCGTCCCCGGCCCCTCCCCCGCAGGATGTCGCGCATCAAGCGAGGTAGGCCGGAGGTGGAGCTGGGGTCTTGGTCAACTCAGCATTAGAAATCGGCCAGTACAGGACCGGTGAAGGCCCGTTGGGGAGTAGCGCGACAGGCGGTTCGCGCCGTACCTTGTCGGCTTGTCACCGAATTCCCACTTGCCCTATGATTTCTCCCCGTTTTTTGCCTCTGCTGGCTGGCGCGCTGCTGGCTGCGGCAGCCGCTCCTGCCGTAGCCGGCGGCACCCATTTCCGAACCGAGCAGCCGGCCCCGGCGCCCAAGGCCGCGGGCATCACCCGCATCGACCCTACGTTTTGGTGGGTGGGCATGAAAAACCCCAAGCTTCAGCTGTTGGTGTACGGCCCCGGCATCGGGGGCAGCCAGGCCAGCCTGCGCGCCTACGAGGGCGTGGCCCTGGACGGCACCCAAAAGCTCGAAAACCCTAACTACCTCATTGTCAACCTCACCATCAGCCCCCAGGCCCGGCCGGGCAAGCTACAGCTGGAGTTTGCGGGGCCGAAGAAGCTGACCTGTGCCTATGAGCTGCGCCAGCGCACTACGCCCACCGACAAGAGCAAGGTGCAAGGCATCGGCACGCAGGACTTCGTGTACCTGCTCATGCCCGACCGGTTTGCCAATGGCAACCCCAAAAACGACGTCATCAAGGGCATGAAGGCGCCCGGCGTGGCCCGCGACTCCATGTACGCCCGCCACGGCGGCGACCTGAAAGGCATCGAGGACCACTTCGACTACCTAAAAGAGCTGGGCGTAACGGCCATCTGGCCTACGCCGGTGGTGGAAAACGACCAGCCCAAAGCCAGCTACCACGGCTACGCCCTCACCGACTACTACGCCGTGGACCGCCGCTACGGCACCAATGAGGACTACGTGCGCTTCGTGCAGAACGCCCACCGCAACGGCCTGAAGGTGGTGCACGACGTGGTGCTCAACCACATGGGCTCCGAAAACTACCTGTTCCGGGACCAGCCCGCCAAAGACTGGTTTCATCAGTGGCCCGGCTTCACGCGCAGCAACTTCCGCGACGCGGCCTTCAACGACCCCTACGTTTCGCAGCACGACCGGAAGCAGTTTGGGGAGGGTTGGTTCGACGTGCACATGCCCGACGTGAATCAGAGCAACCCGCTGGTAAGCACCTACCTGACTCAGAACTTCTTGTGGTGGGTGGAGTACACCGGCCTCGACGGCTACCGCATCGACACCTACACCTACTCGGACCGGAAGTTTCTCATGGACTTCGGGCGGGCTCTGCTGGAGGAGTTTCCGCAGCTGGGCATGTTCGGTGAAGCCTGGGTGCAGGGCACGGCCCAGCAGGCCTACTTCGCCCGCAACATTCTGCCCGAGGTAGATGGCTTTAAGAGCAACCTGCCCAGCGTGCTCGACTTCCAGGCCCAGTACGCCATCAACGAGGCCCTGACCAAAGATGCGGGCTGGACCGAGGGCATCAACCGCATGTACTACACCCTGCACGACGACTGGATGTATGAGAACCCCATGCGCAACGTGGTGTTCCTGGACAACCACGACATGAGCCGCTTCTTCTCGGTGATTGGCGAGGATATGGCCAAGTACAAGATGGGCCTGGCCTGGCTGCTCACCACCCGCGGCACGCCCCACCTCTACTACGGCACCGAGGTGCTGATGAAGAACTTCTCCAACCCCGACGGCAAGGTGCGCGAGGATTTCCCCGGCGGCTGGCCCGGCGACAAGAAAAATCTATTCGTCTCCCGCACCGGCCCGGAAGCCGAAGCCTTCAACTACGTGAGCAAGCTGGCGAACTACCGGAAGTCGCACCCGGTGCTGCACGCGGGTAAGTACATGCACTTTATTCCCGACCAAGGTGTGTACACCTACTTCCGGTACTCGGATGAGGGCACGGTAATGGTGATGATGAACTCCGGCAAAGACGAGAAAACCGTGGACATGGGGCGTTTTGCGGAGCGGCTCAACGGGTTTTCGTCGGGGGTGGAGGTGACAACCGGCGCGGCTATTGGTGATTTGAAGACGCTGCGCATTCCGGGGCGGACGGCTTGGGTGGTGGAGCTGAAGCGGTAGTTATTTCTCGCAGTGTTAGCGCAGTGTTTCGCAGTGTTCTGACGTATGCATGAGAATGATATTTCGTTTGAGGTAAGGAAAGCAGCCTATAAGGTGCATACTGTGCTGGGGCCAGGGTTGCTAGAGTCGGTGTATGAAGTGGCGTTGGCGTACGAACTACGCCAAGTCGGACTTCGAGTACGTGCCCAAGTACCACTGCCCATGATGTATGCTGATCAACGGATGGATGTAGGCTTTCGACTGGATTTGCTAGTTGAAGAGAAGGTAATTGTCGAAATTAAATCTGTCGATGCTCTACTAGATGTCCACTTTAAGCAACTTCTGACCTACCTGAAATTATCGAACCTAAAGCTTGGGTTGCTGATAAATTTCAACGTCGTAACACTCAAAGAGCACATGCATCGCCTTGTGAACGGCTTATAAGAACACTGCGAAACACTGCGCCAACCCTGCGCAACACTGCGAGAAACCCAACCACCAACATGACCGACCTCACCGACCAAGTAGCCATTGTCACCGGCGCCAGCCGCGGCATCGGCCGGGCCATAGCCCTGCTGCTGGCCCTGCAAGGCGCCCGAGTAGTAGCCGTAGCCCGCGCGGCCGCCGAGCTGGACGAGCTGACCCTCAAAACCCAGGGCCTCGCCATACCGGCCGACGTCTCGGACGAAGACGACGCCCAGCGCATCGTGGATGAGACGCTGGCCCGCTTCGGCCGCCTCGACATTCTCATCTGCAACGCCGGCGTAGGCTCTTTCAACCTGCTCGAAAACTTCGAGGCCGCCGAGTGGGACCGTATCTTCGACGTGAATGTGAAGGGCACCTTTCTGCTGTGCAAGGCTGCCGTGCCCCACCTCAAAGCCCAGGGCAGCGGCCACATCATAGGCATTGCCTCCGACGTGAGCCGGCGCACCTTCGAGCACGGCACCATCTACGGGGCCAGCAAGTACGCCCAGGATGCCCTGCTGGGCTCCCTGCGCAAGGAAGTGCGGCCCTACGGCGTGAAAGTCAGCACCATTTACCCCGGCCTCGTGGACACCTACTTCAACGACTCCAAGCCCGGCTCCCCCGAGGCCGAGCGCACCCACCTGCGGCCCTCCGACGTGGCCCAGGCCGTGCGCTACGTGCTGGAAGCCCCCGCCCACGTGGTAGTCGACGAGCTGATGATTCACCCGCTCAGCCAGGAATGGTGAGTTTTTTGAATGTGGGAAATGGGTTGGGAATGTGGCTGAATGTGAAAATGTGCAGGATATGAGAAACCAGCGGCTGTGTCGTTCATGACTTTCGCACATTCCCACATTCTTCACATGCTGCACATTCGCTCCACATTCACCTACATTTCCCACATTTAAGCACATTCTCCTCGCATTTCCCACACCGTCCTGACCCTATTGTATACATGAAACACCTACTGCTGCCCGCCGCGGCGCTGGCCCTGGGGCTGGGGGGCTACGCCTCCTCTACCTCGGTGCCAGCGGCCCTGGCCTCTCCCGATTCTTCTGCTTTGGCACTGGCCTCCAAGGCCGCGCCTCCAGTTTCTGCTGCCGTGTCTACTGCCGACCCGAATACCACCGAAGAACAGCCCGAAGACCGGAAGCTCATCATTTACCAGATGATGACGCGCCTGTTCGGCAATAAGAAAACCACGAACAAACCCTACGGCACGCTCCTAGAAAACGGCGTGGGCAAGTTCAACGACATCACCGGCACTGCCCTGCAAGCCCTTAAGAAGATGGGCGTGAGCCACGTGTGGTACACCGGCGTGCTGGAGCACGCCACCATGACCGACTACACCAAGTTCGGCATTACCCTGGACGACGCCGACGTGGTGAAGGGCCGGGCCGGCTCGCCCTACGCCATCAAGGACTACTACGACGTGGACCCCGACCTAGCCGTGAACGTGAAGACGCGGATGCAGGAGTTTGACGCCCTGGTGAAGCGCACCCATGCCAATGGCCTGAAGGTGCTTATCGACTTCATTCCCAACCACGTGGCCCGCACCTACGTGTCGGATGCCAAGCCGGCGGGCGTGGTAGACCTGGGCGCCCAGGACAACAAAACCCGCGCCTTTGCGCCGTCGAACAACTTCTACTACCTGCCCGGCAAAACGCTGATAGTGCCCAAGGAAGGCAACCCGCTGGGCGCGCTGAAAGGCCCCAGGGAAGACGGCAAGTACAACGAGACGCCCGCCAAAGTAACCGGCAACGACGTGTTTACGGAAGCGCCCAAGGTGGACGACTGGTACGAAACCATCAAGCTCAACTACGGCGTCGACTACCAGAACGGGCGCAAAACCTACTTCAGCCCCATTCCGAACACCTGGCTGAAGATGCGCGACATTCTGGTGTTCTGGGCCAAGAGAGACGTGGACGGCTTCCGCTGCGACGTGGCCGAGATGGTGCCGGTGGAGTTCTGGGCCTGGGTAATTCCGGAGGTGAAAAAGGTGAAGCCCGACATCCTGTTCATTGCCGAAGCCTACGACCCCAAAGAGTACCGCAAGTACATTGAGGTGGGCAAGTTCGACTACCTCTACGACAAGGTGGGCCTCTACGACGCCCTGCACGACCTGATGCAGGGCAAGGGCAGCACCGAGGAAATTACCAAGGTGTGGAGCCAGACCAGCCGGGGCTTTGCCAAGCACATGCTGCGTTTCCTGGAAAACCACGACGAGAAGCGCATTGCCGCTAAGGAGTTTGCCGGCGACCCGCGCACCGCTATTCCGGCCATGACCGTAGCCGCCACCCTGTACACGGGCCCGGTAATGCTGTATTTCGGGCAGCACGTGGCCGAGCCGGGCCGGGGCCACGCCGGCTTCCAGGGCGACGACGGCCGCACCACGCTGTTTGACTACTGGGGCGTGCCCGAGCATCAGAAGTGGATGAACGGCGGCAAGTTTGACGGCGGCAAGCTCAGCCCCGAACAAAAGCAGCTGCATGACTTCTACACCCGCCTGCTCACGCTCAGCAGCCAGAGCGAGGCCATTCGCCGCGGGCAGTTCTACGAGTTGCAGGACGCCTTCAACCTCGACCCGCAGTACAACCACCGCCAGGTGTACAGCTACCTGCGCTACACCGACAAACAGAAGCTGCTCATTGTGGTCAATTTCAGCCCCGACAAAACCTACAAGCCCACCCTGCGCCTCTCGCAGGAGCTGATGCAGCGCCTGGGCTTCAACCCCAACCAGTTCCACACCTACACCGACCTGCTCAACCAGGCCCCGCCGGTCGAGGTTTTGCGCCCAACCCTGGCCCCGCAGAGCGCCTACATTTTCGAAATCAACCCGAAAAGTTAGAAGTGAGACGGTGAGAAGTGAGAGGTGAGACTACGTTCTGACGCCTGCTTTGCCAGAACATTGTTTCGCTTTTCACCTCTCACCCCTTACCAACTCACTTCTCGCCTCCTACCTCTCACTTCTATTACCTCCCACCCCATGGCAAGCAGTGTAGCGGCCGCCCCGAGCAGCACCCGCGAAAAACCCCGCCTGAGCTTCTGGCAAATCTGGAACATGAGCTTCGGCTTCCTGGGCATCCAGTTCGGCTTTGCGTTGCAGAACGCCAACGTGAGCCGCATTTTTGAAACGATGGGGGCCAAAACCGACGACATTGCCATTCTGTGGCTGGCGGCGCCCACTACCGGCCTGCTGGTGCAGCCCATTATCGGCTACCTCTCCGACCGAACCTGGAGCCCGCGCTGGGGCCGGCGCCGGCCTTACTTCCTGGTGGGGGCCATTCTGGCTTCGCTGGCGCTGCTGGTGATGCCCAACGTAACGGCTCTGTGGATGGCGGCCGGCATGTTGTGGGTGATGGACTCGAGCATCAACATCTCCATGGAGCCGTTTCGGGCGCTAGTGGGCGACCTGCTACCGTCTCAGCAGCGTACCACGGGCTTTGCGGCCCAGACGTTCTTCATTGGCATCGGGGCCATTGTGGCGTCGTCGCTGCCCTGGATTTTTACCAACTGGTTTGGCATCGAGAATACGGCTCCGGCCGGGCAGATTCCGCCGTCGGTGCGCTACGCGTTTTACATCGGGGGCGTCGTGTTCCTGCTGGCTGTGCTCTGGACCGTGCTGCGCACCCGCGAGTACCCGCCCGAAAACCTGGCCGAGTTTGAAGAGGAGAAGCGCCGCACGGCCGGCTTCTGGAACGGGGTACGCGAGTCGTTCATGGGTATTTTCAACATGCCCAAAACCATGAAGCAGCTGGCCCTGGTGCAGTTCTTCTCCTGGCTGGCCTTGTTTGCCATGTGGATTTACACCACGCCCGCCATCACCAGCCACATCTACCACACCACCGATACCACTTCCAAGCTCTACAACGAAGGCGCCGACTGGGTGGGCGTATGCTTTTCGGTGTACAACGGCGTGTCGGCGGTGTTTGCCCTGCTGCTGCCCATGATTGCCCGCGCCACCAGCCGCCGCGTTACGCACCTGCTCTGCCTGGTAGCCGGCGGCCTGGGGCTGATTTCCATCTACTTCATTCAGGACCCTAAGCTGCTGCTGCTCTCGATGGTGGGCGTGGGCATTGCCTGGGCCTCGATTCTGAGCGTGCCGTATGCCATGCTGGCTGGCGCCCTGCCCTGGAACAAGATGGGCTATTACATGGGCGTGTTCAACTTCTTTATCGTGATTCCGCAGATGGTGGCCGGCGTCACGCTGGGCTTTTTCACCAAGCACGTCTTCAACGACCAGCCCGTGTTTACGCTGGTGCTGGGCGGCTGCTCCATGATTCTGTCGGGCCTGCTGACCCTGCTGGTCCACGACGCCGACGACATCCGCCTGCCCGCCGAAAGCCAGCCCCTGAACACCGACGCCCCCGCCTACGAGTCGCCGGTGCAAACGGACCCGCGGGTGTAGCCTCACCCCCCGGCCCCCTCTCCCGCGGAGAGGGGGAGCCAGACGCCAGGTCGTTCTGCGCCGCCCTGTCGGCTACCGCCTCCAGCACGGCTACCAAGCTTTAGTAGCACAGTGGCCGCGTAACGGCTCAAGGAGTGTAGAAACAGCACGTAACAAAGAAGTAGCGCCGCGTAGCGGGGCAAGAGACGCTTGACCGTTTCTTGCCCCGCTACGCGGCGCTACACTTTTCACTCACTTCTATCTACAAACCTGTAGGCCGCAGGCGGCTGGAAATTCAGTGCCATCTGTATCGGTAGCCGTTCTGGAGGCGCTAGCCGACAGGGCGGCGTAGAACAACTCCGTCAGGCTCCCCCTCTCCGCGGGAGAGGGGGCCGGGGGGTGAGGCTCCGCATTTATACGGATACCGGCCACTTCCGAAATCCGCATAAGTAGCGGCAACTGTGCCTGGCTGGTTTTGCGTAGTACCGAATCGTGTGGTTGGCCGCTGCCTTGGTTGGTGAGGAGCGGCTCTTGCTTTTCGGGTTGCCTATGCTGTTTTCGATTATTTTCTTCGGTCTATTCTTTGGCGTGTTTGTGGGGCTGCTGCTGTTGCTGGCCCGGCGCCGCCCGCCCTACGCGCCCCTCACGAGTCGGCCGCGGGTGAGCATTCTGATTGCGGCCCGCAACGAAGAGGCTACTATCGAGCGGTGCCTCACGGCCCTCTCCCGGCTCAACTACCCGGCCGGGCTGCTCGAAATTATCGTTGCCGACGATGCGTCTACCGATAACACGGCCGCCGTGGTAGAGGCCTTTATCAAAGACAAGCCCCAGTTTCAGCTGCTGCCCGTGCGCCACCGCCTGGGCACGGCCCGCGGCAAGGGCAACGCCCTGGCCCACCTCTGCCGCGCCGCCACCACCGACTACTTCCTTTTCACCGACGCCGACATGGCCGTGCACCCTGATTGGGTGCAAACCATGCTGGCCGCCGCCCCCGAAGGCGTAGGCATCGTGACGGGCATTACCACGGCCGAGGGCAACCTGTTCGGCCGCCTGCAAGGGCTGGACTGGCTGTTTGGGCTGAATCTGATTTGCGTCCTGACCGACCTGGGCATGCCGGTTACGGCCGTCGGCAACAACATGCTCGTGACGCGGGCCGCGTATAACTCCATCGGGGGCTACGAGGCCCTGGCTTTCAGCATCACCGAGGATTTGCAGCTGTTTGAGCAGGTGGTGGGGCAGGGGTGGGGCTACGCCAACATCATCCGGCCCCAGGCCCTGGGCGTTTCGGTACCCCAGCCCACGGTACACCACCTTTTGCAGCAGCGCAAGCGCTGGATGAAGGGTGCCGTGCGTCTGCCCTGGCAGTTGGGGCTCCTGTTCAGCTCGTACGGGCTGTTTTACACGGTGCTGGGCTGGCCCAGCCTGCTAACGGGCAGCGTTGTGCTGTCCTTGTATGCGGGCAAGGTGCTGTGCCAAACGGTGTTTCTGCTGATTACGCTCCGCCAAGCCGGCCACCGCGAAAACCTCGGCGTACTGCTGCTCTACGACGCGTACCTGCTGGCTATGTCCCTGGCCGTGCTGGCGTACACCGTATGGCCCTCCAGCATCTGGTGGAAAGAACGGCGCTACCACTGGGCCGAAGGCTAGAAGAGCCACCAGCCGTGAGTTGCAAGCCGCAAGTAGGTGTTCAATGGAGCAGCTGCTTGCGGCTTGTGGTTTGGATAGACCGGTGTAGTTTCTTCTCAATAGCCCAGGCTCTAAACCGTAAACTAGGTAGCGGCCCGCCTAGGTGCATATAGAGCTTATGTCCTACCGTCCCGTCCATTGCTTGCAGCTTGAAGCGTACAGCTTGCGGCTCTCACCCTGCGGCTCAACCAGAAATAGTACCTTTCCGGTCAGTGGCTCAACACCTTGCCTATCGTCCACCTCTTCTCCTTTCCTTATGTTGAATTGCCGAAAGCTGGCCTGGGGCTGGCTGCTGGTGCTGCTGGCCGGTGCCGCGCAGCCCCTGCGGGCCCAACTGCCCACCCCGCCCAAGCGCGAGATGCGCGCCGTATGGGTGGCCCACGTGTTCAACCTCGACTGGCCCAGCCGCAAAACCCTCACCCCGGAGCAGCAACGCCAGGAGTTTACCTCGCTCGTAGACCGGCACCGCCAGCTGGGCGCCAACGCCGTGGTGGTGCAGGTGCGCTCCGCCGCCGATGCCGTGTACCCCAGCACTCTGGCCCCCTGGAGCGAGTGGCTGACCGGCACCCAGGGCCAGGCACCGAGTCCGCTCTACGACCCGCTGGAGTTTATGGTGCGCACCACCCACCGCCGCGGCCTCGAGTTTCATGCCTGGCTGAACCCCTATCGGGCCCTTACCAACGCCACCGCCGCCAACGTGGCGCCCACCCACGTCACGCGCCAGCACCCGGAGTGGATAGTCAGCTACGGCACGCTGCGCATCCTCAACCCCGGCTTACCCGAGGTGCGCCGCCACCTCACGCAGGTGGTGCTGGAAGTGGTGCGCAACTACGACGTGGACGCCATTCACTTCGACGACTACTTCTACCCCGCCCCCCAGGCGGGCCTGACCTTCGACGACGATGCGGCCTTTACCCAGGACCCGCGCGGATTCACCAGCAAGGCCGACTGGCGCCGCAACAACATCGACCTGTTTGTGCAAATGGTATCGGACAGTATTCGGCGGGTGAAGCCCTGGGTGAAGTTCGGCATTTCGCCGCCGGGCGTGTGGCGCAACGGCGTCAGCGTAGGCGGCACCGCTACCACGGCTTTCCAGAGCTACACCGACATCTTCGCCGACTCGCGCAAGTGGCTGCAGCAGGGCTGGGTGGATTACCTGGCGCCCCAGGTGTATTTCGGCATTGGGCAGGCGGCGGCCAACTACAGCCTCATCGTGCCGTGGTGGAACCAGCAGGTGCTGCCCACGGTGCCGCGCCACGTCTACATCGGGCTGGGGGCCTACCGGGTCAGTGCCACGGCCACGGAGGTGAGTTTCCGCTCCCCCAGCCAGTTGCCCCAGCAGCTGCGGCTGCTGCGGGCCCAGCCCAACGTGCAGGGCGCCATCTTCTACAAAAGCACCGACCTATTGAACAATCCGTTGGGCTTGGCCGACTCTCTGCGCCAGAACTTTTACCGCACCCCGGCCCTGCGGCCCACCATGCCCTGGAAAGACAACGTGCCGCCCCTGGCGCCCACGGCCCTGGCGGTGCGCCCCGGCTCCGCGGCTGGCACCACGGTAGTAAGCTGGACGGCCCCGCCGCCGGCTACGGACGGGGGCACGGCCCGGCAGTATGTGGTGTACCGCCTGCCCTTCCGCACCACACCCGCCACCGCCGCCGACCTCACCGACCCCACCACTATTGTCGCCATCACCGACTCTACGGCCTACGTGGAAGCTGCTAGCTCAGGCGGACCCCGCACCTACGTAGTCACGGCCCTGGACCGCCTGCACAACGAAAGCGCCCCGGCCCAGCTCAACTTCACCGTAACCGGCACCCGCTCCGCCCTGGCTGCCCGCCTGGAGCCGGCTGCGCCCAACCCATTCCGCCAGGAAACCCGCCTCACCTTCCACCTGCCCACCGCCGGCCCCGCTACCCTGCGCGCCTACGACCTAACCGGCCGCGAAGTGGCCGTGCTGGCTACCGGCACCCGCCCCGCCGGCCCGCATACGGTTGTGTGGCGCGCAGGCAGTTTACCGGCAGGGCTCTATGTGCTGGTATTGCAAACCCCGGCCGGCATACTGCGCCAGCGGGTGGTGCTGGCGCGGTAGCAAGCTAGGCGTAGCTCTGTTCCGCGCTGGGGCCGCTGGCGGGCACTGGCGCGAGGTTAGCGCAGCGTACTTCGTGCCGAGTATGAGGTGGAGGCTGCGCCTCCACTGCCGCGCCAGCGGCAAGCCGGTACCGGGCCGTGCTGGCGAGTATCGTTCTGGCGGGGGAGGCGCAGCCTCCCGTCATTTTCGGCACGAGGTACGCTGCGCTAACCTCGCGCCAGCTTCCGCCAGCGGCCCCCGCGCGGAACGGAGTTGCACGCTTTGCCTGTTTGATTGGGCTTGGCGTTGTAGTACCGATTAAAATTGCAGTCTGCCAAGATGAAAGTATGCCGCTCAGCGCGTACCTTCCCGCTCACATTCACTCTCATACCTATTCTTTTACTAGTATGACCCGCAACCACTTGTTGCTGCTGGGACTGGGAGCCTCGCTGGCCTTGCAGCCAGCCGTGGCTCAGCAAAAACCGGCTGGCTCGGCCACCGCCAAGCCCGCCACCGTCACCAAAGCGCCGGCCGCCACTGCCGGCAAGGCCCGCCTCGTGGAGAAAGTCACCCGCAAAGGCAACGAGCTGGTGATTCCCTACGAGAAGTACGTGCTGCCCAACGGCCTCACGCTCATCGTGCACGAAGACCACTCCGACCCCCTGGTGCACGTGGACGTGACCTACCACGTGGGCTCGGCGCGGGAGCAGATTGGCAAGTCGGGCTTTGCCCACTTCTTCGAGCACATGATGTTCCAGGGCTCCGACCACGTAGCCGACGAGCAGCACTTCAAGACCGTAACGGCCGCCGGCGGCACCCTGAACGGCACCACCAACCGGGACCGGACCAACTACTTTGAGACCGTGCCCAGCAACCAGCTCGAAACCGCGCTGTGGCTGGAGGCCGACCGGATGGGCTTTTTGCTGGACGCCGTAACCCAGAAGAAGTTTGAGGTGCAGCGCTCCACCGTGAAAAACGAGCGGGGCCAGAACTACGACAACCGTCCCTACGGCCTGGCCTCCGAAAATGTGGCCAAGACGCTTTACCCCTACGGCCACCCCTACAGCTGGCTGACCATCGGCTACCTCGAAGACCTGGACCGGTCCGACGTAAACGACCTCAAGAACTTCTTCCTGCGTTGGTACGGCCCCAACAACGCCACCGTCACGGTGGGCGGCGACGTGAAGCCCCAGGAGGTGGTGAAGCTGGTGGAGAAGTACTTCGGGCCCATCAGCAAGGGCCCGGCCGTGGCGGCCCAGAAGCTGCCCGCGCCCAAGCTGACCCAGGACCGCTACGTAAGCTACCAGGACAACGTGCGCTTCCCCATGCTGCAAGTGGTGTTCCCCAGCGTGCCCAGCGGCCACCCCGACGAGTACGCCCTCGACGCCCTAGCCGAAATCATTGGGCAAGGCAAAAATTCCCTGCTCTACAAAAACCTGATTAAGCCCCAGCAAGCCATTCAGGCCCAGAGCTACAACAACACCTCGGAGCTGGCCGGCGAGTTTACGATGGTGGCCCTGCCCTTCCCCGGCAAAGGCCTCGACTCGCTGGAAGCTCAGGTGCGCCGCACGCTCAAGGAGTTTGAGCGCACTGGCGCTACTGCCGAGCAGGTGGCCCGGTTTAAGTCGAGCACCGAGGCTCAGGTGGTGAACCTCCTGGCCAGCGTAAACGGCAAGGTTAGCCAGCTGGCCGCCAACCAGACCTTCTACGGCAACCCCAACCGCCTGCCCGAGGAGCTGAAGCGCCTGCGCGCCGTAACGCCCGCCGACGTTAACCGCGTCTACAACACGTATATCAAAGGCAAGGGCGCCGTGGTGCTGAGCGTGGTGCCCAAAACCGGCGGCGTGCAGCCCGCCAAGCCCGACAACTACACGGTTTCCAAAGCCGGCTATAAGGCCCCCGACTACGGCTACGAAGGCCTGAAGTACGCCAAGGCTACCGACACCTTCGACCGGAGCCAGCAGCCCAAGCCCGGCACCAACCCGCTGGTGCAGGTGCCCGAGCTGTGGCAGACTTCCTTCGACAACGGCCTGCGGATAATGGGCAACCGCAACACCGAAATTCCGGCCGTGACCATGCTGCTGACCATCCGCGGCGGCCACCGCCTGGAGCAGGCCACGCCCAATAAGGCCGGCATTGCCTCGCTCACGGCGGCTCTGATGAACGAAGGCACCCAGAAGTACACCGCCGAGCAGTTCAGCTCGGAGCTGGACAAGCTGGGCTCCACCATCCGCGTGAGCAGCGGCGACGACAACACCACCGTGTACGTGCAGAGCCTGACCAAGAACCTGCCTGCTACCATGAAGCTGCTGGAGGAGCGTCTGCTGCGTCCCCGCTTCGATGAGGCCGACTTCGCCCGCCTGAAAAAGCAGACCCTGGAAGGCATTGCCAACCAGAACACCCAGCCCGTGGTCATTGCCGATAAGGCCTACGCCCGCCTCGTGTACGGCCCTGCCAACATCATGAGCGTGCCGGCTTCGGGCACCACGGCCACCGTCACGGCCCTCACCCTGGACGACATCAAGCAGTTCTACCAGCAGAACTACGCCCCCAACGTCAGCCACCTCGTGGTGGTCGGCGACGTGGACCAGGCTACGCTCACGCCCCAGCTAGGCTTCCTGAAAGGCTGGACCCAGAAGAACGTGACCCTGCCGGCCGGCGAAACCGCCGCCCAGCCCGAGAAGACGCGCATCTACTTCATCAACAAAGACGGCGCGGCGCAGTCGGAAATCCGGGTGGGCTACCTCACCCCGCTCACCTACGACGCCACCGGCGACTATTACCGCGCCTACCTGGCCAACTACCTGCTGGGCGGGGCCTTCAACTCGCGCATCAACCTGAACCTGCGCGAGGATAAAGGCTACACCTACGGGGCCCGCTCGGGCTTCCAGGCCACCCGCTACATCGGGCCCTACACGGCCCAGGCCGGCGTGCGCGCCGATGCCACGGCCGCCTCGGTGAAGGAGTTCATGAAGGAAATCCAGAACTACCGCAACGGCATCACCGACGACGAGCTGCAATTCCTGCAAGCCTCCGTAGGCCAGAACGATGCCCTGCGCTACGAAACCGGCCAGCAAAAAGCCGCCTTCCTGGCTCGCCTGCTGGAGTACGACCTCTCGAAGGATTACGTGAAGCAGCAGAGCGAGCTGCTGAAAAACCTGAAGAAGGAAGACGTGCAGGCCATTGCCCAGAAGTACCTGCCCGCCGACAACATGTACATTGTAGTAGTCGGTGACCGGGCCAAGGCCTTCCCCGGCCTGGCTGAGCTGGGCTACGAAGTGGTAGAAATGGACGCTGACGGCAACCGCGTAACCGCTCCGGCCACCCCGGCCCCGACTGCTGCAACCGCCGCGCCCACGGCCGCTCCCACCGCCGAAACGCCTGAGAAGGTAAAGGTGAAAACCAAAGACGCCGACGGCAAAAAGGAAAAGCGCAAGTCCAAAGCCGACAAGGCCGAAGCCAAAGCCGAATAGCCTCCTCAGACTTTCTCCGCAAAAAACGCCGCAGCCACCAGGTTGCGGCGTTTTTTGTATTAGAAGCTTAGCCGACCGGGCCGACTGGCCGACTGGCAGAAGTCTTAAGCCGCCGCAGGCGGCGTGACTTCTAGCCACGGAAATGGGGCAAGTCTCCCGACTTGCGGCTGCCGCAGGCGGCCAACTCGCGTCAGGGCCGTTAGAAGTGCGGCGTTGCTTCGGGCAGCGTTGTACAGGTGTCATTCTAGCTCCCAGGGCTGAAGCCCTGGGCTAATCAGCGGAAAAAATGTCTCGCTACGTAGCCCAGGGCTTCAGGCCTGGGCTATGCGGGGCGGTCCAGCATTGTGCTGCCGTGTCGCGAAGTACAACTTCGCGTTACACCTGCTACAGGCTCATACGGCCCTGACGCCCGATGGCCGCCTGCGGCGGCCGCAAGTCGGGAGACTTGCCCCATTCTCTGGCGGGCAGACGCCTCGCCTTTGGCGAGAAGTCTGCCGCCAGGCCTTCTATTGCGGAACCTCTCACCCCCTTTCCGGTGTCCATTCATGCAGCCGCCGAGGCAGATTCCGTATCTTTCCCAAGCCTGTAATGGGTGGCTGACTTATGGTAGTGGAGAAAGACCCCGCAACACATCGGGGGGCCCTGGACGATGTACTGGCCCGCCTCGACGCGTTTAAGCGCAAATTTTACCTGAGCCTGCTGGTGCGCGGCCTGCTGGTGGCCGGCGGCCTCGTGCTCAGCCTGTTCCTGCTGTTCAACCTGCTCGAATACTTCCTGTACCTGCCCACCTGGGTGCGGGCCGGGCTGCTGTTCGGCTTCGTGGCCGCGGTGCTCTACGCGGTGGGGCGCTGGGTGTGGCAGCCCTTAGCGGCTCTCACCAACCTGCGGCGCATGCTGAGCGACGAGCAGGCCGCCCGCCGGGTAGGGGAGTTGTTTCCGCAGGTGCAGGATAAGCTGCTGAACGCCCTGCAACTGCGCGGGCAGGCCCAGGAAAACGCTCTGCTGGCCGCCAGCCTGGAGCAGCGAGCCGGGCAGCTGCGCGGCCTGGAGTTCACCCAAGGCATCAACCTCAAGGCCCAGACCCGGCCCCTGTGGAAGTACGTGGCCGTGCCCGGCGCCGTGGTGGTGCTCCTGTTGCTCATCTACCCCAGCCTGTTTGTGCAGGGCACCGAGCGGATTCTGAACTACAACCGCCACTACAGCCCGCCCGCGCCCTTCCGGTTTGTGGTCGAGAATAAGAATCTGACGGCCTTCAAGGGCGAAGATTTCACCCTCGACGTGGCCGTGGAAGGGGAGGCCCTGCCTAATGAAATCAGCATTGTGTACGAGGGGCGGGAGCGGCGCCTGACCCGCACGGCCGCGGGTCACTTCCGCTACGACTTCCGCCAGCTGCGCCGCAGCGTGGAGTTTCAGCTTTCGGCGGCCGGCTTTTCTTCGGCCGAGTACGACCTCACGGTGCGGGAGCGGCCCAACCTGCGCGACTTTCTGGTGCGCGTGAGCTACCCCGCCTACCTGGGCCGCCCCGCCGAAACCATCCGCAACACCGGCAACCTCACCGTGCCCGAGGGCTCGGACCTGCGCTGGGAGTTCAGCACCGAGGCCACCGACCAGCTCCAGCTGAAATTTCAGAATCCCGACGAAACCGTGGCGGCTACCGCCGATGCTGAGGCCTTTCGCCTTAGCCGCCGGGCCCTGCGCAGCCAGACCTATTCGGTGCACCTGCGCAACGCCGTCAGTCCCAACCGGGACCCCATCGAGTACCAGCTCACCGTCATACCAGACCAGGTGCCCGAAGTAACCCTGGAGAGCTTCCAGGACACCACTTCCCGGCGCTTCCTGGCCCTGGGCGGCACCACCCGCGACGACTACGGCCTCTCGCGCCTGCAACTCCATTACCGCGTGCTGAGCAAGGCTAAACCTAACGCAGCCTACCAGACCCGCGCCCTGCCCCTGGGCCAGGGCCCCAGCCAGACCTACGCCTACCAGTGGGACGTGCGTCCCCTGAACCTGCGTCCCGGCGACCGGCTGGAGTACTTCGTGCAGGTGTGGGACAACGACGGCGTGCACGGCCCCAAAGCCGCCCGCAGCCGCACCGCCGAGTTCCGCCTGCCCTCGCGCACCGAGCTGCGCCAGCAGCTGGCCTCACAGAGCCAGGCCGTGCAAAGCCAGCTCAGCCAGGCCGCTCAGGAGTCGAAGAAGATGGAGCGGGAGCTGGCCAAGGCCGAGGACAAGCTGAAGGTGAAGCGCGACCTGAACTTCCAGGACCGCAAGCAGCTGCGCGACATGCTGGAGCAAAAGCAGCAGATGGACCAGGCTATGGACGAGCTGAAGCGCCAGTTTGAGCAGCTTCAGGATCAGCAAAACCAGCTCGACCCCCAGAAAAACGAGGAGTTGGCCGAGAAAGCCAAGGAGCTGCAGAAGCTCATGGAAACCCTGCTGGACCCCGAAACCAAGAAGCTCTACGAGGAGCTGCAAAAGCTGCTGGAGCAGCAACAGCAGGACCAGAACCAGCCCGAGATGCAGAAGCTCCTGCAACAGCTCGAAAACAAAGAGCAAACCCTGCAGAAAGAGCTGGAGCGCGCCCTCGAAATGTTCAAGCAGCTGCAGTTTGAGCAGAAGCAGGACCAGGCCCTGGAGAAGCTCCAGCAGCTAGCCCAGCAGGAGCAGAAGCTGGCCGACGAAACCCAGAAAAACGACAAGCAGAACCCCGACAATAAGCTGTCGAACGAGCAGCAAAAGGCCAAAAACGAACAACTCAAGCAGCAGCAGGCCGAGCAGCAGCAGCAGTTTCAGGAGCTGAAGCAGGACCTCAAGGACATGAAGGAGCTGGACCAGCAGCTCGACGGCGAGAACGGCGCCGACGAGATGAAGGACGAGCAGCAGCAGGTAGACGAGCAGATGGAGCAAAGCCAGCAGCAGCTCGGCAAAAACCAGAACCAGAAAGCCAGCCAGAGCCAGCGCCAGGCCGCCCAGCAGCTCCAGAAAATGGCTCAGCAGATGCAGCAGCAGATGAACGAGGAAGAACAGGACCAGCAGCAGGAGAACATCGACGACCTGCGCGACATCCTCGAAAACCTGCTCAAGCTAAGCTTCGACCAGGAAGGCCTGATGAAGCAGTTCCGCCAAGTGGACCAGAGCGACCCGCGCTTCGTGCAGCTCGGCCAGACCCAGCGCAAGCTCAAGGACGATGCCCGCGTGGTGCAGGACTCCCTGTATGCCCTGGCTAAGCGCGTGTTCCAGATTCAGAGCTTCGTGACCCGCGAAGTGGGCGAGATGAACGGCCGCATGGACGAAAGCCTCGACCACATCCGCCAGCGCAACGTGGGCCGGGCCACCAGCTCCCAGCAGCTGGCCATGACCTCCATGAACAACCTGGCCCTCATGCTCAACGACGCCCTCCAGCAGATGCAGGAGCAGCAGCGCCAGAGCCAGCAGCAACAGCAGCAGGGCGGCGGCAAGCCCGGCCGCAAAAAGAAGAAGGGCAGCAGCGCCGGCGAAGGGCAGCTGGGCCGCATGCAGCAACAGCTCAACCAGCAGATTCAGCAGCTCCAGCAGAGCGGCAAGCAGGGCCGGGCCTTGTCCGAGGAGTTAGCCAAGCTGGCCGGGCAGCAGCAGATGCTGCGCCAGGCCATGCAGGAGCTGGAGCGCATGCAACAGAAAGGCGGCGGCAAACCCCAGAACAGCAAGGACGGCAAAGGCCAGGACGGCGCCGGCGGCCTCGGCGACGTGAAAAAAATGATGGAACAAACCGAAACCGACCTCGTAAACAAGCGGCTGACGGAGCAAACCATTCTGCGCCAGCGCCAAATCCTGACTCGCTTGCTCGAAGCCGAGAAATCGGCGCGGGAGCGGGACCAGGACGACAAGCGCGAGGCCCAGACGGCCCAGAACCGCCCGCCCGTGTTTCCGCCGGCGTTTCGGCAGTACCAGCGCCAGCAAACCCGGCAAACCGAGCTGCTCCGCACCGTGCCGCCGGCCCTCACTCCGTACTACCAGCGCGAGGTGAGTGAGTATTTTCAAAAAATGAAATAGCGTTCCGTTACTTTTACCCCTTTCCTGGCCGCCCACGCCCTTTCCCCTTTTATGAAGCAGGTTAAAATTCAAATTCCTTCCTTGGTCGAGAATATTCGCGTGGTAGAGAGTTTCATCGACAACTCGAAGGATGCGTTTCACATCGAAGACGACATTTACGGCAATATCATGGTGGCCGTAACCGAGGCGGTAAACAATGCCATCCGCCACGGCAACAAGTTCGATAAAGACAAAAACGTGTTCCTGTCCCTGTTTGTGGACCAGGACCGGGTGAAGTTTGAAATCGAGGACGAAGGCTCGGGCTTCGATTACACTAACCTGCTTGACCCTACGGCCCCCGAAAACCTGGAAAACCCCGGTGGCCGCGGCATCTTCCTCATTCGCCACCTGGCCGACGAGGTGGAGTTTACCAAAGAAGGCCGCAACGTGCAGCTCACGTTTATGCTGCCCACGCCTTCTAGCTCCGAAACTGCCTTCAACGGCGCCACCTCGGCTTCTGCCAGCAACTAACCGCCCCATGAGCGACCTTCCGACCGGGCCCGACGCAGGCCAGGAGCACGACGACTTCGGCCGCGACGAGGGGCCGGGCATTGAGTTTTTGGTGGAAGACGTGGAGTTTGAGCTGGCCGACGCCGAGGAGCTTACTTCCTGGGTGGAGCGGGTAGCTGAGGTGCACGAGCACGAAATCGTGCAGCTCACCTACATATTTTGCTCCGACGAGTACCTGCACAAGGTCAACCTGGAGTACCTCAACCACGACACCTACACCGACGTCATCACCTTCGACAACGCCGACGACGCCGACATCATCGAGGGCGACATCTTTATTTCGGTGGACCGGGTGCGCGAAAATGCCCGCCAGCTCGGTGTGCCGTTCCGCGACGAGTTGCACCGCGTCATGATTCACGGCGTGCTCCACCTGCTCGGCTACGCCGACAAGGACCTGCTCAGCCAGACCGCCATGCGCAAAAAGGAAGACGACTGCCTGCTGCTGCGCACGTTCTAAACGACCCGCACCGCACAGCTGATTTTTCAGTGAAACGCCCGCCTCATCCGCGGGCGTTTTCCGTACCGCTCCGCTACCGTTTCCGTCGATGGCCATCAATGCCAACCCCGCGCCTCAGATCAGGGGCGACGCCCTGGATTTCTACCTGAGCCAGGGCTACTACCGCATGCACCAGGACCTGTTCACCTGCCAGTTTCTGCATCTGGATGGCGCCTACCACACCACGCACTGGCTGCGCCTGGTGCTGGGCCGCGTGCAGTACGGCAAAGAGCAGCTCCGCCTGCTGCGCACCAACGCCCGGTTTGCCACCACCATCAAGCCCTTCGCCCTGACCGACGAGCTGGAAACCCTCTACGCTGACTACCGCGCCAGCATCACCTTCGACGCGCCCGAAACGGTGGAAGCGTTTCTGCTGGCCGGGTCCGCGCACAATGTGTTCAACACCCAGGTGCTCGAAATCCGGGACGAACAGCGGCTGATTGCCGCCGGCATTTTTGACCTGGGCCGGCGCAGCATGGCGGGCATCATGAACTTCTACCACCCCGACTACCGCAAATTCAGCCTGGGTAAGTACCTGATGCTACTGAAGATAGACCACGCTTTGAGCCGGCAGCAGACGCACTACTACCCCGGCTACGTGGTTCACGATTACCCCAAGTTCGACTACAAGCTGTTTCCTTGCCCAGCCGCTACGGAGGTGTTTGACAGCCTGCTGGGCATCTGGCTGCCGTTTTCCTGGGAAGTGGTGGCGAAGCAGTCGGCCCAACTCATGGCTGCCTTGCAGGACGAAGACCCCACGGCGCTCAACCTGGAATAAGGCTGCGCAAACAACCCGCTGGCTGTGTATCTTTGCGCACGTTTTAAGCGTGTTGCGCCTTCAAGCTTACTGAGAAACGCCCGCCCAAACGCGGGCGTTTTCTGTAGCGCGAAACGGGTGCTTCGCGCACCGGTGAACGACTGGAGCCACTCACCTTGTTCTGTCCGAACGGTAGCAATTTGCCTTATTGTTTAATGATGCGCCAAGCTAGAGCGTAGCGCCGCACCGCGCCCGAATCAGCGCAATCAGTGTAATCAGCTAAATCAACGATTCATGTTTCAGCAAGAAGAGTACGACGTCATTGTAGTAGGAGCGGGGCACGCCGGCTGCGAAGCTGCCGCGGCGGCGGCCAACATGGGCTCCAAGGTCCTGCTCGTGACCATGAACATGAACACCATTGCGCAGATGTCGTGCAACCCGGCCATGGGCGGGGTGGCTAAGGGGCAGATTGTGCGCGAGGTGGACGCCTTGGGCGGGCAGTCGGGCATCATTACCGACAAGACCATGATTCAGTTTCGGATGCTGAACCGCTCCAAGGGCCCGGCCATGTGGAGCCCCCGCGCCCAGAGTGACCGGATGCGCTTTGCTGAGGAGTGGCGCCTGACGCTGGAACAAACCCCCAACGTGGACTTCTGGCAGGAAGCTGTAACCGGGCTGCTGGTGGAAAACGACACGGTGGTAGGCGTAAAAACCCAGCTCGGCATCGAGTTTCGGGGCCGGGCGGTGGTCCTGACCAACGGCACCTTCCTCAACGGCCTTATTCACATTGGCGAGAAAAACTTTGGCGGGGGCCGCGCCGCCGAAAAGGGCAGCACTGGCATTACGGAGCAGCTCAAGGAGCTGGGTTTCGAGGCGGGCCGCATGAAAACCGGCACGCCTCCGCGCGTAGACGGCCGCACCCTCGACTACTCCCGCATGGAGGAGCAGCCCGGCGACCAGGTGCCCAGCAAGTTCAGCTACCTTGACACGCCCCCGCTGGCCCGGCAGCGCCCCTGCTACATCACCTACACCAACGTTGAGGTGCACGAAATCCTGAAGGAGGGCTTCGAGAAGTCGCCTATGTTCCAGGGCCGCATCAAGGGGCTGGGGCCGCGGTACTGCCCCAGCGTGGAAGACAAAATCAACCGCTTCGCCGACAAGGACCGCCACCAGATTTTTGTGGAACCCGAGGGCTGGAGCACGGTAGAAGTGTACGTGAACGGCTTCAGCAGCTCTTTGCCCGAGGACGTGCAGTACCGCGCCCTACGCAAGATTGTGGGCTTTGAGCGGGCCAAGATGTTCCGGCCCGGCTACGCCATCGAGTACGACTTCTTCCCGCCCACTCAGCTCCAGCTCACGCTGGAAACCAAGCGGATTAGAAACCTCTACTTCGCGGGCCAAATCAACGGCACCACGGGCTACGAGGAGGCCGCCTGCCAGGGCCTAATGGCCGGCATCAACGCCCACAACCGCGTGCACGGCAAGGCGCCCTTCATCCTCAAGCGCAGCGAGGCCTACATCGGCGTACTCATCGACGACCTCGTCAACAAAGGCACCGACGAGCCCTACCGCATGTTTACGAGCCGCGCCGAACACCGCCTGCTCCTGCGCCAGGACAACGCCGACCTGCGTCTCACCCGCCTGGGCTACGAGCTGGGCCTGGCCTCGGAGGAGCGCCTGCAGCGCGTGCGCGAAAAGGAAAGCCAGACCGCCGACGTAGTGGAGCTGCTGAAAAGCTTCGGCATCGAGCCCCGCGACATCAACGGCTGGCTCCAGGAAATCGGCTCGGCCACGATTCAGGAGAAAACCCGCGCCGTAAACCTGCTGCGCCGCCCCGGCGTGGACCTAGCGGCCCTGGCCCGCGTGCTGCCCGGCCTCACCCTGGCCCTGGCCCCGTACCGCCCCGAGGCCCTGGAGCAGGCCGAAATTCTGGTGAAGTACGAGGCCTACCTGGAGAAAGAGCACCAGCAGGCCGCCCGCGTGCAGGAGCTGGAGAACTTCCAGATTCGGGGCCGCCTCGACTACCACGCCATGCCCGCCCTCTCGCACGAGGCCCGCGAGAAGCTGCTCCGCATCCAGCCCGAAACCCTGGGCCAGGCCTCCCGCATCAGCGGCGTAAGCCCGGCCGACGTTTCGGTGTTAATGGTGTATTTAGGACGATAAGGAGAAGCTACCAGTGCATCTTCTGCGTAGACGCTATTTCGTATTACTGCAACTGCTAGCTAGTTGTGTAGGCGTTGTTCAGCTGCTGGCGGTATTGCTGCCGAAGCAATTTCATTTTCTTTTTCAGCATTCAGACGCACTTGGCATAAGCTGGCACGCGGCCATTCTTGTTCTACTTACCAGCTTTGCTGCCAGCTTTTTGTTGCTGTTGCCATGTCTGTGGCGTAAGCAGTGGGGGCAGGCTGTAAAATGGCTGTTGGTGGCGCTGCTGGGCTTAGGACTAGCTTTTTTCTTCTACAGCACCACCATGTTTATTATGATGGGTTACATGGGTGACGGAGGCCCGGCAGACGACAGGTTTCATAAGTGACATAGATTTGGCTGACGCCGCTCATATTGAGGCTCAGAAGCATATAGAGGCTAGTTGCCTACTCTAATCAAGACCATGACTGCTGTTTCCTTTTGGATTCCGCAGCCGTTGGGGTTTCGTACCTTCGCGGGGCGGTTGGCGCGACCTAGCATCCATACCGCCTAAATCAGCGTCATCAGCATACAATCAGCGAGAATCTGTGATTTACGAGCGTCTGGAGAAGTGCCCGGTGTGCGGCAAAACCGAGTTTCGCAACAAGCTAATCGTAGAAGATAAGTCGGTCAGCAAGGAAAGCTTTGCCATTCAGCAGTGCACGGCGTGCACGTTTCAGTTCACGAATCCTCGTCCCAGCGCGGCCGGCATTGGGCGCTATTACGAGTCGGAGGAGTACGTGTCGCACAACAGCGGGGCGGGCGGGGTCATCAACCAAGCCTACAAGGTGGCTCGGTTTTTTACCATGCGCCGCAAGGTGGCCCTCGTGAACCAGCAGGCTCCGCGTAAGGGCCGCCTCTTGGATTACGGCTGCGGCACGGGGCATTTTCTGGCGGCAGCTAAAGCCAACGGCTGGCAAGTGGCCGGCCTGGAGCCCAACCCTCGCGCCCGGCAGGAGGCCAGCCAGCGTGTGGGCCAGCCCATCGGCACCAAAGGCCTTTCGGAATTCGACTCGGAAACCTTTGACGCCATTACGCTCTGGCACGTGCTGGAACACGTGCACGAGCTGAACGATACCCTGCGCCAGCTCATCAACCTGCTCCGGCCCGACGGCGCCCTGCTGATAGCCGTGCCCAACGTGGACAGCCTCGACGCCCAGCACTACCGCCAGGACTGGGCCGCCTACGATGTGCCCCGCCACCTCTACCACTTCAGCCCCCGCACCATGACCCAGCTGCTGAAAAAGCACAAGCTGGAGGTGCAGCAGGTGCTGCCCATGCCCCTGGATGCCTACTACGTGAGCATGCTCAGCGAAAAGCACCGCGCCGAGCGGGGCGGCGGCTTGCTCGCCGTGCTCAAGGCCGGCTACCAGTCGAACCGCTACGCCGCCACCCACGACGGGCAGTATTCCAGCCTGATTTACGTGGCCCGCAAACGATAATCACCGAATACGCGGATACTGCGGATTGCGCAGAGCCCCGGCACGACCTGCCACCATGTAACGCGAAGTTTTACTTCGCGAGGCGTTGGAGCGATACTGCTGCTAGTAGAACTATTTAGAAAGCTGAAAGACCGTCCTGCTTCATCTGACGTCCGCGCAGCCGGAAGCGAAGCATCTCGCGTGCTGATGTTGGAGTGGTAACTGTCATGCTGAGCATGTGGCGCATCAAGCCAGGGTGCGCAGCCGCAGTCGAAGCATCTCTACCGGGGGTAATCAAATACCATTGCAACGAAGCGGGAGATATGCTTGCCTACGGCGACCTTCGGTTCGACTCCGCCTCCGGCTGCGCGGACGTCAGATGAAGCAGGACGGTCTTTCGGTTTTCCCAAATAGCCTCAGTAACTCCTTCTGCCATCTGTTCAACGATGCGCGAAGCAGGAGCTTCGCGCTACAGCCGCGTAATCCACGCGGCGTTTTTTCGTTCTACGTGCTCCTATGCTCCTAACTGCCCGCACTGTTTCTTCTCTAGTTGCTTTTACTGCCGCCACGCTGCTAAGTGGCTGCGCGGCCATCAGCTCGCCCGAGGGCGGGGCCCGCGACACCAAGGCGCCGGAGCTGGTGCGCAGCGTGCCGGCCAACAGGGCCCGCAACGTGCGGGGCCAGGAAGTGCGGCTGGAGTTTTCGGAGCAGGTGCAGGTGAAGGACCTGCCCAAAAACCTAATTGTAGCCCCGCTGCTGCGCGAAGACAACCCCTACAAGCTGCGGGAGGAGCGCAATGCGGTAAGCCTGGTGTTTGAAAAACCCTTCGAGCCCAACACCACCTACTCCTTCAACTTCGGCGAGGCCATCAGCGACATTACCGAAAGCAACGTGGCTCGCGGGGCAGTCGTCAGCTTCAGCACTGGGGCCCAGCTCGACTCGGGCTCGGTGCGCGGCTCGGTTACGGACCTGCTCAGCGGGCAGCCCGCCGCCGGGGCGGCCGTGGTGCTCTACCCCGAAACCGATACGGCCAACGTGCGGCGTGGGCGCCCCACCTACCTGGCCCGCACCGACAAGCAGGGCGCCTTCAGCCTCCAGAACCTGAAGGAAGGCCGCTACCGCCTGTTTGCCCTGGCCGACAAAAACCAGAACACCCGCTACGACGAAGGGGAGCGAATCGCCTACCTGCCCGAGCCCATCCTGGTTCGGCCCGGCCTCGACACGCTGCGCCTGCGCCTGACCCGGCCCGATGCCCGCCGGCCCTTGGTGACCACCCAGAAACCCGGCCCCACCGACTTTCAGGTGTCGTACAACGAGGGCCTGACCCAGGCCCAGCTGCTCCCGCTGGGAGCCGCCACCGCCCCGCCGGCCCTCACCGAAGCCCTGTTGCTGGCCGACAAAGGCCGCACCGTGACCTTGTACCGCACGCCGGCCCTTGCGGAAGGCCGCTACCTGCTCACGGCCACCGACAGCGCCGGTAACGTGGGCCGCGACACAGTGGCGGTGCGCTTCCAGGGCACGGCCCCGGCCCGGCGCGGCCCGGCGTACACCGTAGAAGGCACCCCGCGCGAAGTCTACCGCCAGGGCCAGGTTCGGTTTCAGTTCAACGAGCCTATCCAGCTGGCCGCCGCCAGCAAGTCGTTCGGCACGCTGGTAGAAGACTCGGTGAAGCGGCGGCCCCTGCGCCTGCCCCAGGATGGCACCCTCAGCCCCGACCGGCGCACCCTGGCCGTGGAGCTTAACACCACGGCTCGCCAGACGGTGACGCTGGCACTCGACAGCACCGCTATTCGCAGCATCACGGGCCAGTCGCTGGGGCTGCGGCCTCTGCGGCTGCGGGTTACGGACCAGGCCACCACGGGCACGCTCAGCGGCCCCATCAGCACGCGTCACACCCGCTACGAGGTGCAGCTGCTCGACGCCAACGGCCAAGTTGTATCGGCTCTGCCCAGTCCTCGTGGCACCTACCGCTTCAATCACCTGGCGCCCGGCACCTACCGCCTGCGCGTGCTCATCGACGCCAACCAGGACGGCCGCTGGCAGGGCGGCGACCCCAGCTTGCGCCAATCCGCCGAGCCCATGTACCTCTTGCCCAAGCCCCTGGAAATCCGGGCCAACTGGGACCAGGTAGAAGCCTTGCAGTTTTAAGGTCCTGCATTCTCACTCGCTCTTAGCGCCCGACCTTCCGGCAAGGTTGGGCATTTTCGTTGCACAAGCCTCCGCCAACGGCTCCCAGAGCTGCTTCCAGTCCACCAACCGGTGGGTTATCCACGTTATCCACCCAGCCGGACCGCTCCGGAAAGCCCGGCCGGAGGTGTTTGCTCGGTTTCCCATTGGTAATCCACAGACTTTTCCACTGCCGGAATGCTGCGGGGCGTAATCTGTGGATAATACAGGGGAAACATGGGGATAACCCGTGGAGAAATTGCGCATAAGTTTTTTTGGCGCATCCGCAGCCGGTACAGCTGGGCGAGAGGGGGTAGCTGTGGTGGATAAGCGTGGATAAGTTTCCCCCGAAAATTCCGCAATTCACACTGGCCCCAGGCTGTGAATTGTGGATTTGTGCACAACTGCTGTGGATTGTGAAAAACCGTTATAACATATTGATAGACTGACTATTATTATTCACATACCCTGTTGACAGACGGTGCATAACTACACCATTGTACACATATTATCCCCGCTGTGCATAACCTGTTTTTCTTATCCACTTATACACAGCCCTAACGACGGGGGACAAAGAGAGAATTTTTAAAAAAAGAATCTTAAAAGTTATTAACCTGTGGAAAAGCGTTGGGCCGGCCCTCGGAAAAAGCCGGCGCGATTCTCTCGCGGAGTGCCTTGTGCCGGGGGCGCCCGGCCATGCAGTCCGGCGCCCCCAGCGCCGGCCACTGCCCACAGCCTGCACCAGGGGCTTCGGCGTGGCGTACGTATCGAAGGGATTCGGCTTGGCGGCTGAAGGATGAGCTTATAATCAACAGGTTATCCACATAAGCCGGTGGATTGAGCCCGAAATCGGCGGCTGTTCCTGTGGAGCAGGTAGCCGTGGGCCCATTCTGGTCGTATACAGCGGCGGGTGCTTCCCGTCTACCTGCTGTTGCCATGCCGTTCGACTACACCTTGGATTTCCGCACCGTTGACTTCCGCCAGCATCCCGAGCTTTACCGCGTGGGCAAGGGCGAGCAGGGCGTGTTGCTGGTGCAGCCGTATAAAAGCGAAATCCTGCCCCACTGGCGCTTCCGCACGCCCGACGTGGCCCAGAAGTCGGCCGACAAGATTTACGCGCTGTTTGAGGCCTATTTAGAGGCCGGCGACTTTGTGGGCGCCGACATGGCCCGTAAGTTTCTGCAGATGGGTTTTACGCGGGCCCGGCGCTACGCCAACCACCGCGGCGGCAAGAAGTACGACGGCCCCGTGCCCGCCGACAAAAAAGGCCAGAGCGGCAGCCACGGCCGCCCCGAGCTGCCCCGCACCGACAGCCCCGACCCCGATAAGGTGGAAGCCGCCATCATCTTTAAGCAGAAGTGGGACCAGGCCAAGCAGCACCCCGACTATCAGCGCCAGCAGGCCGAATTTGAAGCCCGCTACGGCAAGTGAAGCCCTGGCCGCTACCTTTGCCCTCTCTCTTCTCTGTATCCTCCAACCCCCATACATATGCAAACGCCCTCCCAATCTGCCGCCTCCACCGAAGAAAATGAAATCGTGCTTGGTGTGGGCATGGGCCCCCTCAAGTTCGGGGCTACCATGGACGAAGTGCGCGCCCTGATGGGTGAGCCCGAAGAAATTGAAGAGTCGGAAGAGGACGATGAGTTCGAGCACCAGGCCTGGAACTACCTCGAAGAAGGCTACTCCCTGTACTTCGACCGGGAAGACGACTACCGCCTAAGCTGCATCGAAACCGACCATCCCGGTATGCGCCTCTACGGCGAAGCCATCCACAGCAAAAGCCCCGAGGAGGTTGACGCCCTCATGCGCCGCCACGGCCACGAGCAGAGCGAGACCGAGAAAATGGACACTGGCGAGATGCGCATCTCCTACGAAAAGGAAATGATAGACCTATATTTCGATGAGGGCGAGCTACAATTTGTCAACTTCGGGGTGTTTATCAACGATGACATGGAAGTGCAATGGCCGGCTTAGGCGTGGGTTATCCACAAATCCCATGCGTTTCGGTGTTGATAAGTGGATAAGTAGCTAGCTGTTCAGTGCGTTGCCGGGCTTTTGCTTCATTTTGAAGCGACCTTCCCGAAAGCAGACTCCTTTTAGTAGAAGGTCAACAATAAAAAAGCCGTCCCAGCTATGGGGCGGCTTTTTGTCTGTTTCCAAGATGCCTTACGAGGGCAGGATAGCCCGGAATAGCAAGAACAGTCCGCCCGACAAAGCCATCGTCACGGGCAGGGTCAGGACCCAGGCTAGGGCAATATTGCGCACCATCTGGGGGTTCAGGTTCTTAATGCCGCGGTTGGCCACCATGGAGCCCGCAATAGCCGACGACAGCACGTGCGTCGTGGACGAAGGCAGCCCTAGCCCCGAGCTAACCCCAATCATGGTGGCTGCCACCAACTCCGACGAGGCGCCCTGAGCGTAGGTCAGGTGTTCCTTGCCGATTCGCTCCCCAATGGTTTTCACGATGCGCTGCCAGCCCACCATGGTGCCGATACCCAACGACAACGACACGATAAGCAGCACCCACCAAGGGGCGTAGTCGGTGAAGCTTTTCATGTCCTCGATGCCGGCGTCGAGCGTGGTCCGGTCCTGGGTGCTCAGGCTTACTTTTTCGCTGCTCTGAATGGTTTTGGTTTTGTTGGCCAGCAGCAAAATGGCCTTGCGGATTTCAAACCGGGCGTTCTGGGGTAATTCCTCCACGCGGGTTTTGCCGGCAAAAATCTGGTCTAGCGCGTCGGTCTGCACCTTGATGTCGGCTATGGCCTGCCGGTCTTTGGCGCTCAGGTCGGCTACGTTCACCTTTTGCAGCACCTGCTCCACGCGCACCAGCGAGTCGCGCATGTCCAGGGGGTTCTTGGTGTGGTCGAGGGCGTAGAAGGTGGGCACGATGCCGATAAGGATGAGCATGATCAGGCCCACGCCCTTCTGCCCGTCGTTGGAGCCGTGGAAGTAGCTCACCAGCGTGCAGGTCACAATCAGGATAAGGCGAATCCAGAGGGGTGGGGGCTTGCGCTTGTGCGGCTCCTTAAAGATGGTTTTGTTGTTGACGAAGCGCTTCAGCAAAAACATCAGGAAGATGGTCAGCGAAAAGCCAAACAGCGGCCCGATAAGTAGGGCGGCGCCGGTTTCGCCGGCCTTACTCCAGTTGACGGCCGCGTTGTTGGCATCGGGCAGGAAGCTGAAGGCAATGCCCACGCCCAGGATGGAGCCAATCAGGGCGTGCGAGGACGACGAGGGCAGGCCGTAGTACCAGGTGCCCACGTTCCAGATGATGGCCGCGATAATGAGGGCGCCCACCATGGCAATGCCGTGGTACACGTTCTGGTCGACCAGGCTTTCGACGGGCAGCAGGTACACAATGCCCATGGCCACGGCAATGCCGCCCGTGAGCACCCCGATGAAGTTCCAGAACGCCGACCAGATAACGGCCACCCACGGCCGCAGGGTGTTGGTGTAGATAACCGTGGCCACGGCGTTGGCCGTGTCGTGGAAGCCGTTGACGAATTCAAACGCGCAGGCGGCTACCAGACAGGCCAGCAGCAGCAGCAGCACATGAGGCTCTAAGCCAAACATAGAGGGGGAATTGGTGGAAATTCAGTTTCGGCAATCAAAGGTAGGGCCGCCCCAAGGGGGCGCAAGATTATGAAATTGTTACCGACAAGATGGAGGCCCGGTACTCTCGGGCAGCTAAACGCAGCCATTCACAACAAGTTGAGGCCCCGCGCGGCACAAGCCCCCGCATCCGCTACTTTTGCGACTTGGTAGTAAGTAGATGGTAGTAGGTGTAGGTAGTTAGATGCAGGCGGCGTGTGTCTGCAACCATAACCTACACCACAGAACATCCTTTCTTCTTACTACCACCTACCCACTACCAACTACTCCTTCATGAGCAACCCGCAGAACCCCGCCACGGCCGAAAGCACCCTGGCCGATATCGTGTCGCACGCCAAAGAGTACGGTTTCGTGTTTCCGTCGTCGGAAATCTATGATGGCCTGGCAGCCGTGTACGACTACGGCCCCAACGGCGTGGAGCTGAAAAACAACCTCAAGCAGCTGTGGTGGCGGGCCATGACCCAGCTCAACCAGAACGTGGTGGGCATCGACGCGGCCATCTTCATGCACCCGCTCACCTGGAAAGCTTCCGGCCACGTCGACGGCTTCTCCGACCCGCTCATCGACAACCTCGACTCCAAGAAGCGCTACCGCGCCGACGTGTTGCTGGAAGAAAAAGCTGCCGAATGCGAAAACGCCGGCCAGAAAGACCGCGCCGACGCCCTGCTGGCCGAAATGGGCCGCCTGCTCACGGCCGAGGACCTGGCCGGGGTGCGCCAGTTGATTATTGATGAGAAGATTGTGTGCCCCGTGTCGAAGACGGCCAACTGGACCGAGGTGCGCCAGTTCAACCTGATGTTTTCCACGCAAGTGGGGGCCGTGGCCGGCGACTCCAGCCAGATTTACCTGCGGCCCGAAACGGCTCAGGGTATTTTCGTCAACTTTCTGAATGTGCAGAAGTCGGCGCGGATGAAGGTGCCGTTTGGCATTGCCCAGATTGGCAAGGCCTTCCGCAACGAGATTGTGGCCCGGCAGTTCATTTTCCGGATGCGGGAGTTTGAGCAGATGGAAATGCAGTTCTTCGTGCGCCCCGGCACCGAGATGGAGTGGTATCAGCAGTGGAAGGAGACGCGCCGCCGCTGGCACGAGGCCCTGGGCCTGCCCGCCGCCAAGCTCCGCTTCCACGACCACGACAAGCTGGCCCACTACGCCAACGCCGCCGTCGACATCGAGTACGAATTCCCCTTCGGCTTCAAGGAAATCGAGGGCATCCACTCCCGCACCGATTTCGACCTGACCCAGCACCAAGCGCTGAGCCGCAAAAAGCAGCAGTACTTCGACAACGATATCAACCCCGAAACCGGCAAGCCCTACGGCAACTACGTGCCCTACGTGGTGGAAACTTCGGTGGGCGCCGACCGGCTGTTTCTGGCCACGCTCTGCCAGGCCTTTCAGGAGGAAGTCATTACGGAAGGCGAGGGCGACAAGCAGCAAACCAAAACCCGCAAGCTCCTGCGCCTGCACCCGGCCCTGGCGCCCATCAAGGCCGCCATTTTCCCGCTGGTGAAAAAGGACGGTCTGCCCGACAAAGCCACCGAAATCTACAACGCCCTGCGCCACGATTTCCGGCTGGTGATTGAGGAAAAGGACTCCATCGGCACGCGCTACACCCGCCAGGACCTCATCGGCACACCCTTCTGCATAGCCGTCGACCACCAGACTCTGGAAGACAACACCGTGACCGTGCGCGACCGGGACACCCGCGAGCAGGTGCGCATGCCCATCTCGGAGCTACGTGCCTACATCGGCGAGGCCGTAAGCTTCTCGCGCATTTTCGAGCAGCTGTAGGTTTTCACTAGCTGCATAACCAGTAACGCCCCGCATCGTGGCCACGGTGCGGGGCGTTTGCGTATCTTGCTGAGCCTTTTACTACTTCAGCTATGCGTTACATCCACGACCGAATTACCGTTGACCCCGACTTGTGCAATGGTAAGCCTACCATTCGGGGTTTGCGCCTGACGGTGCAGACGGTGCTAGAGTTCCTGGCTGCTGGTGATACAGTGGAGGATATTTTAGAGTCATATCCCTTCCTTGAGGCAGCCGACGTGCAGGCCTGTTTGCACTTTGCTTCCGAAAACCTAGCTCATCAGGATTTTGTAGGTCACGCCGCCTAACAAGCATCATCCTGTTAGGTTACGGGCTGCATGATGAAGTACTTAATAGATGCCAACCTCCCGCACAGAATGGCTTTTTGGAATACGCCGGATTACGAGCAAATTCCTGATCTGGCTTGGTCAGACACGCAGGTGTGGGAATATGCAAGCCAGAATCAGCAGACAATTATTACGAAAGACACCGATTTCGTAGCACGAGTACAGCAACAATGCCCACCCAAAGTCATCAGACTACGAGTAGGTAACATGAGCCGACGTAACTTATGGATCTTTCTGCAACAGCAGTGGCCGGCGGTAGTGCACGCTATTCAGCAGCCTGAAGTATGCTGGGTTGAGCTATGGCCTGATCGGCTGGCGGTATTCCCGCGTTAACCGCTCAATTCTCATTCAGCCACTGGGTAGCGTCGCGGCGGGAGGTGAAGTAGTTGAACTCGACCTGGGGTGGGGGCAGGGTGCAGGTAGCCAGGGAGTTGCCGATTTGGTACTGATACTGACCCTCGGACACGACGGCGGCAATGAACAGAGGACGCTCCAGCTGCTCGGGCAGGGCCGCGGCCAGGGGACGCAGCAGATGGTCGGTGTCGTCGGTGGGTGGGGCGTTGCGCTTAAGGTCCAGCAGCAGCTTGCCGACATTATGCTCCAGCATCTCCTCCAAAGCTCGCTGGTACGCCTGCCCAAACGACACCGACAGCCGCGTGGCGTTGTAGCTTAGGTGCAGCGTGCCGGAAGCCGGGTGGTAGGTCAGAGAAGCTTCCGCGGAGTGGTACAAGGTCATGGGGCTCGAATAAAACTACCTCAACATGCAATTGTACAATTATCAAAAAGTCAACTTGTTGAAGTTGTAGCTATTACAGTTGCTAGATACAAAATGTTGTCTATATTTTGAATAAAAAATCCTGGGCTTTTCGCCTGGGTTATACGGCTGAGTTTAGGATCAGCACGTTAGGAGGTGAAACTCCCGGAATTAGCTCCCGCGGGTTCCGTACCTTTGCGGCATTTTAAGCAGTGTAGGAGGCGGCAGCGGAGAGGAGGGGGCGTTTCGGGTTGGCCGAATACCCAGCCTTCTGCCTGCCCCGCGTACCCTGCCTGTTTGCCGCTGAGCAGCCTATGTGGAGCAACCTGGCCCTGTTTGTTATCAAGAACCGGCGGATACTGATTCTGCTGCTGGCTGCCATTACCGTGTTTATGGGCTGGCAGGCCCGTAAGGTCGAAATGACCTACGACTTCGCCCAGGTAGTCTCGCCCGACGACCCGGACATGGTGTACTTCCAGCGGTTCAAACAGCAGTTTGGCGAGGATGGCAACGTGCTGGTGCTGGGCATGCAGGACAGCTCGGTGTACCGGCTGGGCACGTTCAACGAGCTGCGCGCCCTCACCGACACGCTCAGCAAGGTGCGCGGCGTCAACGGCATTCTGGGTGTAACGCGCCTGCCGCGGCTGGAGAAGGATACCGCCACGCGCAGCTTCCGGGCCGTACCCATTTTCCAGCGCTTTCCCCAAACCCAGCCTGAGCTGGACTCTTTGATGCGGGTAGTGAATGCCCAGGAATTCTACAAAGGCCAGCTGATTTCGCCCACCACCGGCGCCACGCTGCTGGCCCTCACCCTCGACCCTACGTACCTGAACTCCAGCCGGCGCCAGGCCGTGATGAACGAGATTCTGGCCCACGCCGAACGGTTTCAGCAGAAAACCGGCATCCGGATGCACTACGCCGGCCTGCCCTACGTGCGGGCCACCATGACCACCAAGGTAGCCTCAGAAATGAAGCTGTTCGTGGCCTTGACCGTGGTGATGATGGCCCTGACGCTGTTCATGTTTTTCCGGACGTGGTCGGCGGTGGTGTTTCCGCTGCTGATTGTGCTGGTGGTGGTGGTGTGGTGCGTGGGCTCCATGGTGCTGCTGGGCTACAAAATCAACCTGCTCACGGGCCTGATTCCCAGCATCATCATCGTCATCGGCATCCCCAACTGCACCTACCTGCTCAGCCGCTACCACTACGACTACCGCAAGTCGGGCAACCAGGTGCTGGCTATGGCGCGGGTGGTGCGCAAGATTGGGCTGGTCACGCTGATGAACAACACCACCACGGCCATCGGGTTTGTGGTGTTCTGCTTCACCAACATTGCCATTCTGTTTCAGTTTGGGGCGGTGGCCACCATCAACATCTTCGTGGCCTTTGCGGTGTCGTTTATCCTGATGCCCATCGTGTTTACCTACCTGCCGCCGCCCACGCCCAAGCAGCTGGAGCACCTGGAAGCCAAGCCCCTAACCAAGCTGCTGGAGTTTTTCGAGTACCTGGTGCTGGAGCGGCGCGGTACGGTGTACCTGGCGGCGGCGGCCATGGTAGCCCTGGCCTCGCTGGGGGTAATGAAGGTGCAGTCGGTGTCGTACATGGTGGACGACCTGCCCAAGGATTCGTCGGTAAATGCCGATTTGAAGTTCTTTGAGCAGCATTTCAACGGGGTGATGCCCCTGGAACTAGTGGTGGACACGGGCCGGCCCAAAGGCTTGCTCAAGCTCAAGAACCTGGAAAAGATTGACCGACTCGAGAACTTCCTGCGCACCCAGCCCGTGCTGACCGCGCCGGTGAGCGTGGTAACCTTCCTGAAAGCCTCCACCCAAGCCTTCTATAACGGCAGCCCCGAGTACTACCGCCTGCCCGACAATTCCGAGAAGAACTTCGTGTTCAGCTACCTGGCCCGGTCTCAGTCGGCCGACAGCAGCAACGAAGGCCAGCTGACCAGCAAGCTGCTGCGCTCCTTCACCGACAGCACCATGCAGCAGGCGCGTATTTCGCTGAAAATTGCCGACATCGGCTCCCGCAACCTCGATACCCTGCTTTCGAACCAGATTCAGCCCCGCATCAAGGAAATCTTCATGGGCACGGGCATGAACGTGCGGCTGACGGGCACCACCATCATCTTCACCAAAGGCAACGAGTACCTGATTGGCACGCTCAAGGAAAGCCTCATCATTGCCTTTGTGCTGGTGGGCCTGGTGGTGCTCATCCTGTTTCGCAGCATTCGGGCGGTGTTCTTCACCCTGCTACCCAACCTCGTAACCCTGCTGCTCACGGGCGGGCTGATGGGCTTCTTTGGCATTCCGCTCAAGCCCAGCACGGCCCTCATTTTCAGCATTGCGCTGGGCATTGACGGCGACAACAGCATTCACTTGCTAGCCAAGTTCCGGCAGGAGCTGGCCGTAAACGGGCGCCGGGTGCGGGCCGCCATCAGCACCACTCTGAGCGAGGCCGGCACCAGCATGATTTACACCAGCATTGTGCTGTTTCTGGGCTTTTCGGTGTTTGCCTTCTCGGAGTTTGGCGGCACCAAGGCCCTGGGCCTGCTCATGTCGGCCAGCCTGCTCATCACCAACTTCTCCAACCTGATTCTGCTGCCCAGCCTGCTCGTGACGTTTGAGCACGGCGTCGACGAGGAAACCATCGACCAGTCCGGCATCCGGCACTACGACGACAACTACCACGAGGAAGACGACGACCTGGAGCTGAACTTGAGCCGCATGAAGAAAGGTATTTCTGCCTAGCTCTAGTCGCCTCACCCCCTAGCCCCCTCTCCGAAAAAGGAGAGGAGGAACTAGCCTAAATTTTTAAAATCTAGTTCTACTAGCTCTAACCCGTTTCTAGCTCTAGTCCCCCCTCTCCTTTTCGGAGAGGGGGCTAGGGGGTGAGGCGACTAGAGCTAAGCCCCCAAGACCCTAAGTCCCTATCATAATGACCTACCCCGAATACAAGCAGCCGCTCAACTACGGCCAGATTGGCACCGATATCCTGGCCTGGTGGAAGCAGAACGGCATCTTTGAGAAGAGCGTGAGCAGCCGCGAAGGCCAGCCCACGTTCGTGTTTTACGAAGGCCCGCCCTCGGCCAACGGCGCCCCCGGCATCCACCACGTCATGGCGCGCACGGTGAAGGACATCTTCTGCCGCTACCAGACCCTGCTGGGCAAGCAGGTGCCGCGCAAAGGCGGCTGGGACACCCACGGCCTGCCCATCGAGCTGCAAGTGGAAAAGGAGCTGGGCATCACCAAGGAGGACATCGGCAAGAAAATCAGCATCGAGGACTACAACGCCCGCTGCCGCGAGACGGTCATGCGCTTCAAGCAGCAGTGGGACGACCTCACGGAGAAGATGGGCTATTGGGTGGATTTGAACGACCCGTATATCACCTTCGAGCCGGAGTACATTGAGAGCTGCTGGGCGCTGCTGAAGAAGCTCTACGACAAGGGCCTGCTCTACAAAGGCTACACCATCCAGCCCTACTCCCCGGCGGCCGGTACCGGCCTGTCCTCGCACGAGTTGAACCAGCCCGGCACCTACCGCGACGTGAAAGACACGACTGTGGTTGCGCAATTCAAGGTGGTGCGGGATGAGAAGTCGGAGAAACTGTTTTCGGCTCAGGAAAATCTTTTTGTTAGCGGCTCTGAACATAGCGAAGACGTTTCGTCAGAAGGCGCCAACGCTGCGGCCGAAACCTTCATCCTGGCCTGGACGACGACGCCCTGGACCCTGCCGGCCAACACTGGTCTGGCTGTGGGCAAGAACATTCCGTACGTGCTGGTGCGCACGTTCAACCCCTACACGGGCGCGCCCATCCGGGTGGTGCTGGCAAAGGCACTGCTAAGTCGGTATTTCTTGGAGAAAGGCCAAGACGCCCCACTCGAAGGCTATAAACCCGGCGACAAGGTGCTGCCCTGGCGCCAGGAAGCCGAACTCACCGGCGCCGACCTGGTGGGTATCCGCTACGAGCGGCTGTTTGGCCAGGACGCGGGCTTTCCGGCGTTTGAAGGGGAGGAGCGGGCCTTCCGCGTCATTGCCGGCGACTTCGTGACGACTGAGGACGGCACGGGCATCGTGCACATTTCGCCCACCTTCGGGGCCGACGACTTCCGCGTGGCCCAGCAGAACGACATTCCGGCCCTGCTGGTAACAGATGCCGACGGCAAGCCCGGCCCCGTGGTGGACCGCACCGGCCGCTACGTGCCGCAGATGGGCGAGTTCGGGGGCCGTTGGGTGAAAAACTACGACGGCCACGACGACTCCGCCGCCGACTACCGCACCCTTGACGTGGACATCAGTGTGCGGCTCAAGGAGCGGAACCGCGCCTTCAAAGTGGAGAAGTACGAGCACACCTACCCCCACTGCTGGCGCACCGACAAGCCCGTGCTCTACTACCCGCTCGACTCGTGGTTTATCCGCACCACGGCGGTAAAAGACCGGCTCATCGAGCTAAACCAAACCATCAACTGGCAGCCCGCCAGCACCGGCACCGGCCGCTTCGGCAACTGGCTGGAAAACCTGGTGGACTGGAATCTGAGCCGCTCCCGCTACTGGGGCACGCCCCTGCCCATCTGGCGCACCCAGGACGGCACTGAGGAAATCTGCATCGGCTCCATCGAAGAGCTGAACCGGGAAATCGAAAAGGCCGTGGCGGTAGGCGTGATGACGCATAACCCGCTGCGCGGAGCTGCAAGCCACAAGCCACAAGCTGCAAGCTCTGCTAATGAAAGCCAGAACGAAAGCTTGCAGCCTGAAGCTAGCAGCTTGAAGCTGGATTTGCACCGCCCCTACGTGGACGACATCTTCCTTGTCTCGCCTTCGGGCCAGCCCATGTACCGGGAGCCCGACCTCATTGACGTGTGGTTCGACTCGGGCGCCATGCCGTATGCCCAGTGGCACTATCCGCTGGAGAACAAGGAGCAGTTTGAGAAGAACTTTCCAGCTGATTTCATTGCTGAAGGCGTGGATCAGACCCGCGGGTGGTTTTTCACCCTGCACGCCCTGGCCGTGATGCTGGAAGACTCCGTGGCCTTCAAAAACGTGATGGCCAACGGCCTGGTGCTCGACAAGAACGGCAACAAGATGAGCAAGCGCCTCGGCAACGCCATCGACCCATTCCAAACCATCGAACAGTACGGCCCCGATGCCACGCGCTGGTACATGATTGCCAACGCCCAGCCCTGGGACAACCTCAAGTTCGACCTCAACGGCATCACGGAGGTGCAGCGCCGCTTCTTCGGCACCCTGTTCAACACCTACTCGTTCTACGCCCTCTACGCCAACCTCGATGGCTTCCAGGCCCGCGAGTTCGACCGGGTGCCCTACGAAGAGCTAACCGAGCTGGACCGCTGGATTCTGAGCAAGCTTCAGTCGCTCATCCTCGAAGTGCGCGGCCACTACGATGCCTACGACCCCACCAAGGCCGCCCGCGCCATCCAGGATTTCGTGACCGACCAGCTTTCCAACTGGCACGTGCGCCTCTCGCGCCGCCGCTTCTGGAAGGGCGAGCTGACCCCGGACAAAAAAGCTGCCTACGAAACCCTGCAAGAGTGCCTGGTAGTCGTGGCCCAGCTCATGGCTCCCATTGCGCCCTTCTTCGCCGAGTGGCTCTACCAGAACATGACCAACGGCATGCGCGCCGAGGCCGTGGAAAAGAACACGCCCCTGGCCCCGGAGTCTATTCACCTCACGCTGCTCGTAGAAGCCGAGCCCAACCGCATCGATAAGGCCCTGGAGGAGCGCATGGAGCTGGCTCAGCGCATTTCCTCGCTCACGCACTCCCTGCGCAAGAAGTCGGTGCTGAAGGTGCGCCAGCCGTTGCAGCGCATCCTGGTACCGGTGTTCAACGATACCACCCGCGAGCAGGTGGGCAAGGTGGAAGACCTGATTTGCGCCGAGGTGAACGTGAAGCACGTGGAGTTCCTCGACGACACTAGCGGCGTGCTGGTGAAGTCGGTGAAGCCCAACTTCAAGCGCCTGGGCCAGCAGTACGGCCCCAAGCTGAAGGCCGTAGGGGCCCGCATCCAGCAGATGACCCCGGAGGAAATCAGCCAGCTCGAAAAAACCGGTCAGCTCAGCGTCGAAATCGAAGGTGAAACCTACACGCTGACGCCTGACGACGTGGAAATCCGCACCCAGGACCTGCCCGGCTGGCTCGTGGCCACCGACGGCCCCCTCACCGTAGCCCTCGACGTGACCCTGACCGACGAGCTGCGCCAGGAAGGCGTAGCCCGTGAGCTGGTAAACCGCCTCCAGAACCTGCGCAAAGACAGCGGCCTGGAAGTCCAGGACAAGGTGCGCGTGACCCTGGGCGAGCAGCCCGAGCTACGCGCCGCCGTGCAGAGCTTCGGCGACTACATCCGCACCGAAGTGCAGGCCCTGACCCTGGATTTCGCCCCCGAAATCAGCGGCGGCTCGGTGCTGGAATTTGACGAGTATTCGGTGCCCGTGCAGCTGGAAGTGGCAACCAGCTAATTCGGAGTACCAGTAGACACAAAAGGGCCGCGAAACGCAGGTTTCGCGGCCCTTTTTGTGTTGTGACAGGTAAACCGTCATGCTGAGCGCAGCGGAGCGAAGCCGAAGCATCTCTCCCGCTTCGTTGCAATGCCAATCAGGTAGTCAGCGGGAGAGATGCTGCGCGGGGCGGACGCCAGATGAAGCAAGACGGTCTTGTTGCAACTGTCCACACAGTTAGCCAGCGGTAGAGATGCTTGGCTTGCGCTTTCCTTCGGTTCGGCTGCGCGGACACCAGATAGAGCAGGACAGGGACGCCAGACGCTGCATCCCTACTTCACCTCTAGCTCCTGGCGTACTTCCTCCTTCACCTTCTCCGACACTACCCGATACACGTAGCGGCCCGGCACCAGACGCAGGGGTAAGATGGCATCGGTGAGGTGCACTTCGTGGGTGTAGATGGGCGCAATGTCTTCCCGGATGGTTAGCTCAGACTGCATATACAACTGAATCAGTCGGCGGCCGGTGGTAGAAGTAGGCCGGTAGGGGCGCACATCCAGCGACACCGGTCGGGCATCGGTAGCGTCCAGATAGGGCAGAGGCAGCTGCTGCAATGCTAAGTTGTTGCGCACTACCAGGTCGCTTCCGGGGTGAGGCGAAACGCGCTGGCCCCGCCGAAGTTGGTACACCACCTCGGCAGTGCCGGGCGCGGTGGGGGCCAGGGTGCCACGCGCCTCGTTGCTCATGCGGGTCTGGTTGATGCGCAGCACGGGCTGGCCCAGCAGGTCGGCGAGGTGCTGGCTCAGGCGTTTGTTGGGAATATTGCCGCGTAACCGAAGAGTGGCTTGGTCATCGTGGCCATACACCAGCAGCCGCGCCTGCGGATTCTGTTGCAGGACGCGGTAGAGCGTGGTGGCCTGCTGGAGTGCCCGCTCCCTCTGCTGCCCCGTGTTCTGGTAGGCCACCAGCGTAAAGCCCAACCGCCGGGCCGTGCGCACCAGGTTAGCAAACGTGGCCTCGCGGGTATATACTCCGGCCTGCAAGGGCAGCGGCTGCACTTGGCTCGTGGCCGAGTCTTCCAGGGTTTCCAGCGCCAGATACCGAAAGCCTTGCTGGTACAGGCCCGGCAGCAGCGCCGCCGCCAGTGCCCGGTCCCGCCCGTGGATGTGCGACTCATCCAGCAGCACGGCCCGCGCCCCGGCCGCGCGGCGCAGAATCTCCGGCACGGCCTCCACCGCCACCAGCGTATCAGGAGCAGCCGCGATTCGCCGGGAGGCGGGGCGCTCCGGGGCAGGCGGGGCCGGCAGCCGTACCCGGCTGGGGCCTAGCTGCTGGAAATACTCCACCGAATCGAAGTTGCCGGCCATGCTGTGGTACTGTTGCAGCAGGTACCAGAGCGTGCCATCCAAGGAAGGGTCGCCGGGGGGTGAATGTCGGCTCTGCGACAGGGCTACCAGTGGGGCCAGATAGTCTCCGTTGGGCCGGCTCAGAAAGGCATCGTTGGCCAGCCACCCCGGCGACAGGATGCGCGGCCAGCGGCCCTGTTGCACCGAGGGAAACGTGAAGGTGACAAACTCCGCGTCCATCTCCCGGCTACGCTCTTTCACGGAAGCGTCGGGGCGCGACTTGGCCTCATCGGTGGCCAGCAGGTACAGCCAACCCTGCTTTTCGGGTAGGGGCGCGGCGTATTCCATCAGCAAATCGGAGCCGGCGGTAGCGGTGCGCTGGTAGCGGCCGGTGCCATTTTCCTGAAAGCCTAGGCTTTTCCAATCGGGGTTGCCGGCTACCCGCACCGCCCGCAGCCGGTAGGTGGGCGCTAGGTTCGTCTGGGCCGTGAAGAGCACCGCGGCCTGGCGGCGCGGCAGGGCCAGCTGCTTCAGGCGCGTCTTCGTCACGGCGTCGGGCCGATTGGGCGGTTGCAGGTTCAGGTCGTATTTGCCGTTGAGCAGCAGGCTGGTGTTGAGCTGGCGGTTGTACACCGTGATGGTCATGGTGCTTTGCTGCTCGTTGGCCTGCGTGAGCGGGTGGGGCGTGGCGCAGGCGCCCAGGCCTGCTCCCAGCAGCAACAGGCTGCGCGTTATAATCAGCCGAAAACGAATTAGGAGTGGTAGCATAGCGACATAAATTAGGCATTGAAGCTGCTTAGCAAGTCACTAGACCGTCATGCTCTATCTGGCGTCCGCCTGTCGAAGCATCTCTCCCGCTTCGTCTGAATAGCATTGCAACGAAGCGGGAGAGATGCTTCGACAGGCGGACGCCAGATAGAGCATGACGGTCCGATATATTTTAGACGACTTCCTAAACAGCTTCAGTGCGTGCCGCGGAAATGTAGAAGAATTCACGCTGACAAGGCTCATCTGCGAGGCTGCTCCGTTACGAACCTCAGACGCACGGCACGGCGGGCTGCCCGTAAAAGCACCTGGATTTGCTTGGCTTTGCAGAGCCCGAGTAGCACAACGCCGCACAAACGCCCGGCTGTTGAGCTTAAACCGGCACAAAACACTCGCTGGAACATATACCAACTGGGCCAGTATTCTGGTGGGGCCTAATGCAGCATAGTCAAAAAATCTTCGTCCCTTTGTGCTAGGAGAGGGGAGAGGTTGCGGCCCTGACAACACGTCAGCCCGGAGCCCCACTTCCCGCTTCTTACCTCTCACCTGCTCAAGAATGAAGTACTGGAAATACTACCTCGTGGCGCTGCTGGTCATTGTCATTGATCAGCTGTCGAAATGGGCCGTGCACCGCTACATGCCCATGGGCATGCCCGGCGAAATACCGGTGTTCGGCGACTGGTTTAAGCTGCACTACACGCTGAATCCGGGCATGGCCTTCGGGGTAGAGCTGCCGCCGCCCTACGGCAAAATCCTGCTCACCAGCTTCCGCCTGCTGGCCGTGACGGGCATTGCCTACTACATCTACAAGCTCTGGCAGCGCCGGGCTCCGCAGGGCCTGCTGGTGTGCATTGCCCTGATTCTGGGCGGGGCCATCGGCAACGTTATCGACTCCATTTTCTACGGCATCATCTACAACAACGCGCCGTTTGGAGCCCCCACGCCCTGGTTCCACGGCCAGGTGATTGACATGCTCTACGTCGACATCTACGAAGGCTTTCTGCCTTCCTCGTGGCCGCTGGTTGGTGGCTCGCACGTGTCGCTCTGGCCCATCTTCAATATTGCCGATGCGTCCATCTTCGTCGGCGTTGCCATCATCCTGCTCTTCCAGGGCCGCTTTTTCACCCAGGAAGAACCCACCCACCCGCTGGCCGCCGACGACCCCGCCGCCGCCCAGGCCCGCCACGACGCCGAAGCCTCGGGAGTAGCCTAGTGCTTTGCATGTTACTTGAAAACGGCCCGCTGGAGCAATCTAGCGGGCCGTTTACGTATGCAAGGATTGCAGAACTTACATCCGCTGGCGACAAGCATTCTTATGCACTTTTCGTAAACTCGCTCAATGAACCAGGCCCAACATCCCGTCCAGACGAAAGCCGAGGTACTTGCGCGGCTTCGGCAGCAGCAGCTGGCACTCCGCGCCTTGGGAGTAGCACAGCTGGGGCTGTTCGGGTCGTTTGTGCGTGACGAAGCCACGCCCGCGAGTGACGTAGATGTGCTGGTGGATTTTGAGGAAGGGCGTAAAACCTACCGTGCCCTGTGCGCCGTTGCCGAGTTGCTGGAAGAGACATTGGGCCGGCGAGTGGAAATCCTGACGCGGGCGGGATTGTCGCCATTCATTGGTCCGCACATCCTCAACGCGCTAGAAGATGTCCTTACCGCCACTTGAGCGTCTGCTGCACATTCAGCAGGAAACCGCCTACTTACAACGGTGCCGTACAGCGTACCCATTGGGCGAGATTGTGCACGACGAAAATCTGAGCCGGGCAGTTGTGCGGAGCCTGGAAATAATTGGCGAAGCCGTGAAGAGCTTACCTGCTGACTGGCGCGACCGGTATCCTGCTGTGCCTTGGCGACAGATTGCGCGTATGCGCGACCGGCTGATTCACCATTACTTCGACGTTGATTTTGAGGTCGTAGGTAACGTATTGGAAAGCGAAATTGACCCGCTGGCTGAAACGGTAGCCACCATGTTGCGGTAATTACAGAAAAGCTAGTAGCACTTAAAACGGCCCGCTGGAGCAATCTGGCGGGCTGTTTTGCTGTAGCATGAACTGTAGCTCCACTGAGTTGCGGGTATAATTTGCGCTATCCGGAACGATGATATCCAACAACTACAACCGCAACTCAGCGAAGCCACAGTTCGCGCTACAGCCTGCGTATCTTTACCAACCTGCCTCACTTCACCCGATGTCCCAGCCCATCCTCTCCGTCCGCAACCTCACCATCGACTTCCACAGCCACCGCGGCAACACGCGGGCCGTCGAAGGCATTTCCTTTGACCTGCGGCGGGGCGAGACGCTGGCCATTGTGGGCGAGTCGGGCTCGGGCAAGTCGGTGACGTCGCTGGCCTTGATGGGGCTGATTCCGCTGCCGCCGGGCCGGATTGTGTCGGGTGAGGCGCGGTTTCAGAGCGAGGCGCTGGGCGAGGTGGACTTGCTCCAACTCACCGACGAGCAGCTCCAGCAGGTGCGCGGCAACGACATCGGCATGATTTTCCAGGAGCCGATGACCTCCCTGAACCCCGTGTATACCTGCGGCAGCCAGGTAGTAGAAGCCCTGCGCCTGCACACCCCGCTCACGCAGAAAGAAGCCGAGGCCCGCACCGTGGAGCTATTCACGATGGCCCAGCTGCCACGTCCCGAAAAGATTTTCACCAGCTACCCCCACGAAATCAGCGGCGGCCAGAAGCAGCGCGTCATGATTGCCATGGCCATGGCCTGCAACCCGGCCATCCTCATTGCCGACGAGCCCACCACCGCCCTCGACGTAACGGTGCAGGCCCGCATGCTCCGCCTCATCGACGACCTGCGCCGCCAGCACCACACCGCCGTCATCTTCATCACTCACGACCTGGGCGTGGTAGCCGAAATAGCCGACCGAATCCTGGTCATGTACCGCGGCCGGGTGGTGGAGCAGGGCCCCGTGCTCGACATCTTCACCAACCCCCAGCACCCCTACACCAAGGGTCTGCTGGCCTGCCGCCCCAAGCTGTCGGTGGGCAAAAAAAAGCTGCCCGTCGTAGCCGATTTCATGCGTGAAACGGCCGATGGAAGCTTTGTCGTCACCGAAAGCAGCTCGGCGCAAGTGCTTGCTGCTGAAAACGGTCAGGTTTCCGCTCTGTCCTCTCAGAACGGCAATGAATCCACCAAAACGTTCCCCGTGGAACATTCTGTTTCACGCCCGGCCGAACCCACGTTTGGCCTGGAATCAGCCCCGGCACTGGAATCGGGCCAGCTGCTGCCCGGTGTGGCCCTGGATGTAAGCCTTACTCCAGTCAGCACTCCGGTGTTGAATACAGAATCCTCCGTAACCCAGGGTTTCAACCCTGGGCCGCCCGCATCGGCCGAATCAGCTGCACCAACGAACTACGACCAAGACCCCAAGACCCTAAGACCCCAAGCCCCCATTCTCCGCGTCGAAAACCTCAACGTCCACTTTCCCATCCGTAAAGGATTTTTCAACCGCAAAAAAGAGTTTGTGCGGGCCGTGGATGGGGTGAGCTTCGACATTTATCCCGGCGAGACGGTGGGGCTGGTAGGGGAGTCGGGCTGCGGCAAGACTACATTGGGGCGGACCTTGTTGCGGCTGGTGGAACCAACCTCGGGCAGCATTCTGTTCGAAGGGGTTGATTTGGCTACGCTCCCAACCGGGGAGCTGCGCCGCCGCCGCCGGGAGTTTCAGATGGTGTTTCAGGACCCGTACGCGGCTCTGAACCCGATGATGACCGTGGGCGAAGCCATCCTGGAGCCGATGCGCGTGCACGGCGTGGGGGGCACCCGCCAGCAGCAGCGCGGCCGGGTGCTGGAGTTGCTGCGCACCGTGGGTCTGCGGGAAGAGCACTACCAGCGCTACCCTCACGAGTTCAGCGGCGGCCAGCGCCAGCGCATCTGCATAGCGCGGGCCCTGGCCCTGCAACCCAAGTGCATCATCTGCGACGAGTCCGTGTCGGCCCTCGACGTGTCGGTGCAGGCCCAGGTGCTGAACTTGCTCAACGACCTCAAACGCGAGTTTGGCATCACCTACCTCTTCATCACCCACGACCTGTCGGTAGCCCGCTTCATGAGCGACCGGCTACTGGTGATGCGCCAGGGCAAAATCGTAGAAAGCGGCCCCGCCGCCGATGTCTACGCCAACCCCCGGCACGAGTACACCCGCACCCTGCTGGCCGCCATCCCCAAAGACGAGCCCGCCGACATCCGCGCCGCCGTAGCCAGCCGGGCGTAAGAGGTGAAAGGTGACAGGTAGACCGTCCTGCTGAGCTTGCCAAAGCATCTCTCCCGCAGGAGTAATCAACTAGCATCGCAACGAAGCGGGAGAGATGCTTGGCTTCGCCTTCCTTCGGTTCGACTGCGGCTGCGCACCCTGGCTTGATGCGCCACATGCTCAGCGTGACCGTCTACCTGTCGCGTCTTACCTATTACCCTTCACCTGAACTTCAACTCAGAAATAGGTATTCACTGATATATTTCGTATCATCTCTGCGAAGCTCTTGTGTGCTTCTCACCTTCACCCCGGAAAGCCTCGTATTGCTACTGCTTTCCTTTCTACCCAACCCTGCCGCCTGAGAGAAGATAAGACCCCGGCGGCCCGTTTTTACATGAAAGAACAAGACGATTCTGCTGCCCCCCGCGCCCCTCGCGCGAAGGCAGCCCGCGGCGCCAAAGCCGCTCCCGCCTCCATCGGCAAAGACCAGGTGCTACGCATCTTCACCGACCGGCCCGGCGTGGTAATTCCGTACCGCCAGCTTTCCCGCCGCCTCGGCGTGACCACCAAAGAGCAGCGCGACGAGATATTCGCCCACCTCAAGGCACTCAAGAAAACCGGCGTACTCACGCTCGTCCAGAACGACGAGTACCGCCTCACCGACCCCGCCGCTGCGGCGGCCGCCACCGTGCCGCCCAGCAGCCGGCGCCGCGGCGCCCGGCCCGTGGAGGCCGAGTTCGGCCAGGACCCCGTGGTGCACCGCCGCCGCGAGGCTGGCTTCGACTTCCCCGGCGACGCCCGGCCCGCCAGCCGCCGCCGCGCCGAGTTCGAGGGCGGCGACACGGTGGAGGGCATCGTAGACCTGGCCACCCAGAAGTTTGCCTTCGTGGTGAGCGAGGACAGCGAGGACGACATTCGCGTGTACACCGACCGGCTCCAGTTTGCCCTGGATGGCGACAAAGTGCGCGTGCGGCTGCGCGGGGCCCGCGACGGCAAGCCCGTCGGCGACGTGGTGGAGGTGCTGGAGCGCCGCCGCGCCGAGGTGGTCGGGCGCCTGCACGTGCAGGGCGGCATCGGCTTCGTGAAGCCCGACAACCGCAAAATGTACTTCGAGGTGCTGGTGCCCTTTGAGCAGCAGCACGGCGCCCGCCACGGCGAAAAAGTGCTGGTGCGCATCAACGAGTTTCCGCAGGACTCCGGCATGCTGCCGGTGGGCGAGGTGGTGCGCAACTTCGGGCCGGCCGGCCAGAACGAAGCCGAAATCAACGCCATCATGGCTGAGTTTGGCTTGCCCTTTGAATTTCCGGCCGAGGTAGAGGAAGAATCGGAAGCCATTCCGGCCGAGATACCCCAGGCCGAAATCGAGCGGCGCCGCGACTTCCGCAGCATCACCACCTTCACTATCGACCCCGTCGATGCCAAGGACTTCGACGATGCCCTGAGCATTCAGCAGCTCGAAAACGGGCACTGGGAAATTGGCGTCCACATTGCCGACGTGACGCACTATGTGCAGCCCGGCATGGCCCTGGAAAAGGAGGCCCGCTACCGCGCCACCTCGGTGTACCTCGTGGACCGCGTGATTCCCATGCTGCCGGAGCGCCTCAGCAACGGCCTCTGCTCCCTGCGCCCGAATGAGGACAAGCTGACCTTCTCGGCCGTGTTTGAGCTGGACGAAAAAGGCAAGCTCTACAACTCCTGGTTCGGCAAAACCATCATCCACTCCGACCGCCGCTTCGCCTACGAAGAAGCCCAGGAGCGCATCGAAACCGGGGAGGGCGACTACGCCCAGGAAATTCAGCTCTTGAACAGCATTGCCAAGAAGCTGTGCGCGGCCCGCTTCAAGCAGGGCGCCATCAGCTTCGAGACCCAGGAAGTGAAGTTTAAGCTCGATGAGAACGGCAAGCCCCAGTACGTGTACGTGAAGGAGCGGAAGGACGCGCACAAGCTGATTGAGGAGTTCATGCTGCTGGCCAACCGCAAAGTGGCCGAGTTCGTGTTCCGCCTCAAAAACCGCAAGCCGCGCCTCACGATGGTGTACCGCGTGCACGACGCCCCCGACGAGGAGCGCCTGCAAAACTTTGCCCTCTTCGCCCAGAAGTTCGGCCACCAGCTCGACCTGAGCAACCCCAAAAAGCTGAGCACCGAGCTGAACGAGCTGAGCCACGACGTGCTGGGCCGGCCCGAGCAGAACGTCATCCAGACCCTGGCCATCCGGACCATGGCTAAGGCCACCTACACCACCGACCCGCGCGGGCACTTTGGCCTGGCCTTCGAGCACTACTCCCACTTCACCTCACCCATCCGCCGCTACCCCGACATGATGGCCCACCGCCTGCTGGAACACTACCTGCAAGGCGGCAAAAACATGGAGGTAGAGCCCATCGAAGAAGAATGCAAGCACTCGTCGGAGCGCGAGAAGCTGGCCGCCAATGCCGAGCGGGCCAGCATCAAGTACAAGCAGGTGGAGTTCTTGCAGGACCGCATCGGCGACACGTTCAAAGGCGTGGTGTCGGGCCTGACGGAGTGGGGACTGTATGTCGAAATCGAGGAGAACAAGTGCGAAGGCATGGTCCGCGTGAGCGACATTCCCGGCGACTTTTTCGAGCTGGATAAAGACAACTACCGTCTCGTCGGCCAGCGCACCAAGCGCATCATCCAGTTCGGCGATGAGCTGCAAGTAGTAGTGAAAGCCGCCAACCTTCTGGACCGCACCATCGACTTCGAACTGGTAGACAACCGCCCCGATTTCGTGAAGCGCCGCGAGCAGGAGGAGCGCGACACCCGCCGCGAATCCCGCCGCGGCCACCGCCCCGAACGCAGCAGCGGAGGCGGCAAGCCCGGCGGTGGAGGCGGCAAGCGCCGGCGGTAACTGTCATTGCGAGGACGAAGGACGAAGCACCCGCAGGAAGGCGCAGCCAATCCGTCCTTGTCAGGGTGAGAAACTCTGACCTAGCAGAAAGCCCCTGACATTAGCACGATGTCAGGGGCTTCGTGTGTGATGTCTGGCTTCCCCGGCCCCTTCTCCGGAGAAGGGGCCGGGGGATAGGCACACGGCGGGGGGCTCGGACTCTTGGTACCCCGTGAAGGATGGATTGGTGCGGATGCTTCGCCCCTGCCTCGCAATGACAATGGCTTCCGTACCTTTCCTTCCTGAACCGCACCCCCGTTTCTGTGGACCTTTCCTACTTCTCAAACCAACTTTCCGCGGGCCTAGCCCAATTGCACTACGGCGAGCAGCCCGCGGCCCTCTACGAACCCATCCGCTACATCATGGGCCTGGGTGGCAAACGCATCCGGCCCCTGCTCACCTTGCTCGGCGCCCACCTGTTCACCGACGACCTCAGCCCCGTCATCAAGCCAGCCCTGGCTACCGAAGTCTTCCACAACTTCACCCTTCTGCACGACGACCTGATGGACCAGGCGCCCCTGCGCCGCGGCCACGCCACTGTGCACGAGAAGTGGAACCCCAACGTAGCCATCCTGAGCGGGGACGTCATGCTGGTGCGAGCCTACGAGCTGCTGCTCGACGTGCCGCCGCCGCTGCTGGCCCACGTGCTGCGCCGCTTCTCCCAAACCGCCGCCGAGGTGTGCGAGGGCCAGCAGTGGGACATGAACTTCGAGACCGAAGCCCAGGTCAGCATCGAGCAGTACCTCGACATGATTCGGCTGAAGACGGCCGTGCTGCTGGGGTTTGCCCTGGAGCTGGGCGCCCTGCTCGGCGGCGCCTCCCGCGCCGATGCCGACCACCTGCGGCAGTTCGGTACCGACATCGGCTTGGCCTTCCAACTGCGCGACGACCTGCTCGATGTGTACGGCGACGCCGCCACCTTCGGCAAGCGCGTGGGCGGCGACATTGTGTCGGACAAGAAGACCTTCCTGTTGCTCACGGCCCAAGCCCAGGCCAACGCCACCCAGCAAGCCATACTGGCCCGCCACATCGGCCAGCCCGCTCTGGACGCCGAGGCCAAAGTACAGGCCGTGCGTGCCATCTACGACGAGCTTGAAATACGCCCGCAGACCGAAGCACTCATCAACGATTACTTCCAGGACGCCTTGCATCATTTGGAGCGCGTGGCGGCCCCCGAAACGCGCAAAGAGCCGCTGCGCCGCCTGGCCTTGCAGCTCATGGAGCGGGAGCAGTAGAAATCAATACCCCGAAGCACAACTTTCGGATACTGACTCTGCTCGCCTCCACTACCTGAACATTTTTCCTTTTTTCTATGCTTTCTTTGAGCCCCACGCTGGTCCTGACGATTCTTACCTGCGGCATTTCGCTTTACGCCTGGTCGAACCAGGAGCTGCTGAACAGCTGGATTCTGGACCCCTACCGCGTTAAGCGGTCCAATGAGTGGTACCGCTTCCTGACCTCCGGCTTCCTGCACGCCGACTGGGGCCACCTGCTGTTCAACATGCTGGCCTTTTACTCGTTTAGCCGGGTGGTGGAGAGCATCTACACCCAGGTTTTCGGGCCAACTACTGGCTTGTTGCTGTTTCTGCTGCTGTATCTCGGTGGCATCATCCTGTCTGACATTCCCACCTACCTGCGCCACCGCGACGACCCCGGTTACCGCAGCCTCGGAGCCTCGGGCGGGGTAGCTTCGGTGTTGTTTGCTGCCATCTTGTTCAATCCTACCGGCGGCATTCTTATCTTCCCCATTCCCTTCGAGATTCCCGGTTTCATCTTCGGTTTGCTGTACCTGGCGTATTCCTACTACATGGGCCAGCGCCGTGGCGACAATATCAACCACGATGCCCACTTCTACGGTGCCCTGTACGGCATCGTGCTGACGCTCATCCTGATACCCCGCGTTGGGCCTCTTTTTTGGGAGCAAATCAGGGATTTTATTGCGTAAATAATTGATATACAGCATGATGTGTTTGCACAAGGGTCTGGTTGATATCTAATTGTAAGCCTGTGCGTAGAAGCCCCCAAATCTCTTTCCCAACTTCTACACTCCCTGCACCCATGCACAAGCTACTTAACCTTTCTTCCAGCCGTTCGCTTTCCGTAACCGGCATTCTGACCATGCTGCTGTCGTTTGTGCTGAGCAGCTGCGGCCGCACCCGTAACGCCGATGGTTCGTTGACTACGGCCGGAATTATCCACTTGATTCTGGCGGTGTATGCGCTGTACCGCTTGTTCCAGCAGCCGTGGTCATTGGGCAAAAAGCTGATTTGGGGTCTGATTATTTTCTTCTTCCCCTTCCTAGGTTCCCTGGCTTTCCTGCTGTTCGGTAAAGACAACTAGCCAACTTCTCTCAATTGAAACAAACAGCCCCGCTACTCACTGGAGTAGCGGGGCTGTTTGCATGAGTGGCATGAGGGGCTGGCGACGACGCTATTTTGCTAGACTAGTTTCTTAGGAGACGTTGTTTCTCCAAACGAGCCACGCTACGCAGCAGGGCCCCAGCGTTGGCAATACGGGTGGCTTGCCAATAGGTGCCCTGGTTCCGCATTTGCACTTCCAGCACCAAGGTGGTATCGTACCGCGGCTGCGTGAATTCCAAACCTACAATGGCCTGGTCTGCTTGCCGGCGAGTGTATTTCACCCCTTTGAACTGCCCTCCCGAGCCAAACAGTGCCCCACCCGCCCCCAGCACCGAAACACCGAGTGGCCCTTGGGCCTGGGCGGCTGCTTCCACCGAGCCCGTTTCGATATAACGCCTTACTTGCGCGCGGGTCGTTTGGGCCAATTGGGGTTTAAGCAGCTGTAAAGCAGGCCCCAGCCGAACGGCGTTGCCGGGAAAGAGGTCATTCAGAACGTCGGCTTGCGCTGCTACGTCGTCCACGAGGTTGTCGGCCACGCTGCGTACGTCCACGTGCTTCTCGAAAGCGGCTATGTCGTGCGTTTGTGCGGCTTTAGCGGCCTGTAGCAGGGCATACTCGGGCGTAGTCGTCAGATGACGGTAATACCAGGCAGCGCCGGCGGCAGCCAGCACCAGAATGAACAACAAGAAGCGGGATTTGGTCATACGTGCGAAATATGGTGCTGGAAACTAGTTCAAGAATACAGTGAATGCGCCGCCTGGCAAGTGGTAACGGCGCGTTGCTGCGGGTATACGTAAGCAAGGGGCAGCGCCAACCAGATTTTGTGTATGCACCCAACAAGCCATTTCCCTGAAGTGCACGGCCACAGAGGATGCCGGGGGCTACGCCCCGAAAACACGCTGCCAGCCTTCCTACACGCCTTGCAACTCGGGGTTAATGTGCTGGAACTGGACGTGGTTATTTCTGCCGATAAGCAGGTTGTGGTTTCGCATGAACCGTGGTTTTCGGCCGCCATCTGCCGCACTCCCGATGGCCAGCCTATACTGCCCACTGAGCAGCAAGCCCACAACATCTACCAGCTCAGCTACGCCGAAATTCAGCGCTATGACTGCGGCCTGACTCAGCATCCGGGCTTTCCAGAGCAGCTTACTCTGCCTGCCCACAAGCCCTTGCTCAGAACTGTCTTGGCCGAGTGTGAGCAGTACTGCCGGCGGGCTGGCCGGCCACTTGTGCGCTACAGCGTGGAGCTGAAAAGCACCGCCGTCGGCGACAACCTACGGCACCCGGCGCCGGACGTTTTTCTGGAGCTGGCGGTGGCCGAGCTGCGAGCCGCGCAGGTACTGGAACGCACGACGCTGCTATGCTTCGATAAGCGGGTGCTTCGGCAAGCGCACCAGGTGTTTCCAGAGTTGCCGCTGTGCCTGCTGGTCGAAGACGAACAACCTCTCGCATGGCACCTGGCCGAGCTGGGCTTTCAGCCGGCCGTGTACGGTCCGCACTTTCATCTGCTCACGCCCGCCCTGGTCAGCAGCCTCCGCGAGCTGGACATGCAACTCGTCCCTTGGACCGTAAACACTCCGGCCGATTTAGCCCAGGTACTCGCCTTCAAGCCAGCCGGCATCACCACCGATTATCCGGATAGACTTCTGGCTTTGCGTAGTTAGTAAAGGAACGGGGTCGTCATCCTTTAGTTGGAGGTGACAAGGGATACTGTGTATCAGCAGGTGTAACGCACACATAAGGCGTATGTGTAATAACAATTACATTGTAACACTATGCATTATTGTAACAACTCTTCTTATTACACGTTACAACGTTTGTGCACTTGTTACGTCTTGCTTGTAATACGAACAGTTTTGTTTCGCTTACGTTTGTGTAATCAGCACCCATTGCTCATATTTACACATTCCACCTCCTTTACTCCTGCAACTATGCCTCATCAAGGCGAAATCCTGCAAGAAGCAATCAAAAACAGCGGTATTTCCATTACGCGTATCGTGGAGGAGCTTGGCATTACACGTCCCACGATATACCGTAAATTCAAAGATGAGACACTTGATGCATCATTTGTAAAACGCGTGGGTGAGATAATACAACACGACTTTTCTCATGACTTTACGTTACCACTACAAGCTGTAATACCGTTCACTGTAAGTAATACGGTGTCTCATGTAACAAATCATACAGAACGTGTTACAAATACTCGTACACCTGTTTCGTCAAACACGGAGGCTGACAGTCTAAAACAGCTTATGCTGCTACAGCAGAAGTATATTGCTCTGCTCGAAGCGTATAATGAGCTATTGTTAAAGGTGTACGGCCCAAAATGACAGATATGTTCCACGTGAAACATATTTGTTCCACAGTCGGTGTTCCATACTGTAATTACTAGTTGGATAGAAGCAACCCTGAGCTAAGTGACTACACGTCTAGCAACGCGGACGGGAAGATTGTGAAGTGATATGGTCAACAGGATAGCAGCTTCGTACATAGTCCATCAAGACAAGCACGAGTAGATATGTATAGAGTAAAAGAATGTAAAAGGCGAAGAACCATGGTAGCCTAACATGCAAGTCCTAAATCGAGGACAACCAACTATAGAGGTAACGCATTAGGATAGTTTACGAGGTGCCAACCTACACCTGCGCACGAACAATTTTTGAAGTAGCGCTAGTAATAGCAGATGGTAAGCAGCAAGGCTAGATAAGGGGCAAGTAAAGTCCCAACCTGAGATGTACTAGTGCTACAACTTAGGACCCTCTCATTGTAGAGAGTTCAGGTTGGCGAAGCGGTTTTCAGCAAGTCAGTCACAAGGTGGCCAGGCCTGGGCCAGCTAAGAGCACACGCGTAGCCCTAAATGAACAAAGGGCACATCAAGCGGATAACCTACACCAACAAAAGGCCATTATGCTTCGCCATGCGCAGCGTGGTCCTAACCGAATACCTATAGTAACTCAAAAAGCGTTCTGCACTATGTGTAGGACTTAACTGCCGTGGAGACACGCGCCTAGGCTACGCCGACTGGCAGTTCGCGTCCACTTTGCTTGGATGATTTACCCACGAGCAGCTGCAAACCGTAGGAGGGGATTGTCTAGAGTCGCGGCACTACAGCGGTCCGACGCTGCACCAAATCCTAACAGCTGCTTAGGAGAAATGCAGCTCGATGGTTACGAGAGCGAAATAGACAATCAAAGACAATAAGGTAACTGATGCACTGATTCTGGGTCGGCAACAGACAACCCAAATACGCGGCAGGACATAAGTGCTGGCACCTGAATTTGGACTTACTCAGAATGCCCAGCCATAAAAACTAGCTGGAGTAGATAGAGCTAAATAAAAAGCTGCACACCGGATAGGAGTGCAGCTTAACAGATATCAATAGAAGAGCTTCTACAAAAAGACAACCTCTTTAACTACTTCTTCACCCACCTCCGCATTGATGAGTTCCAGCACCCGGGTCTTCGCCATGACCAACTCGTGCTTTAAGGGCGCGGAGGAGAGGCGCACGAAAAGCTTGTTGTTGCTGACGTACAGTTGTTGAGTCTTCAGGGCTACCGCCTTGCCCATGACCCGCTCCCAACTCGAAACAACCGTTACCTCGTTGAGCTTACCTTGAAGGCGATACGCTCGTAGCAAAGCCGAAATACCTTCCTTTAACGGTTGGATGTCAGAGCTACGGGAAGTTTCGGAGCTGTAGTGTTTTTTTGAATTCATTGTGGTAATATACGCGCGAAGGTGGTGCGCAACTCAGTAAAGGTACCTGCTTACAGCGGAACCACCGACCCCGCTTCCACTCGGAACCGGCGAATCTGTTCGGACAAGGACCCAAGGATACGATCCGTACGCTCCAGGTGGGTATCGGTCAGGAATATCTGTCCAAACGTATGGTTGGCCACCAGCTGCATGAGGCGAGTGATGCGCTTCTCATCCAGGCGGTCGAAGATGTCGTCGAGCAGGAGCAAAGGCTTGTGCTGCTTGCGCTGCGCCATAATTTCAAACTGCGCCAGTTTGAGGGCAATGGCAAATGACTTCTGCTGGCCCTGTGACCCAAACCCTTTCACGCTGACTTCATCCATCAGAAAAGACACGTCGTCCTTGTGCGGACCCACGGTGGTGCGCTGCAGCGTAAGGTCTTTGCGCTCTTGAAGCCGCAGCAGCTTCAGAAAATCGGCGCCAGGTAGCTCACTCTTATAAACTAGGGTTACCTGTTCGCGGGAGTCGGCCAGTTGGGCGTAGTGACGTTGGAAGATAGGCTCAAACTCAGCCAAAAACTCCTGCCGCCGCTGGACCAGCTGCTGCCCCACGGGAGCCAGTTGCTCATCTAAGGTCAGCAGGTAGTCCCGGTCGTAGCCGGCTTGGCGGTCGGTGGCCAGCTTGAGCAGGGAGTTGCGCTGCTTCAGCAAGTGGCTGTAGCGCATCAGTTGCTCCAGGTACTCATGGTCGAGCTGGGAAATAAGGCTGTCGAAATACTTGCGCCGCTCCTCGCTGCCCTGCCGGATTAGGTCGGTGTCGTAGGGCGAGATCAGCACCACCGGGAAGCGGCCGATATGGTCGGACACCCGCTCGTAAGGCTGCTTGTCGTGGGTCAACACCTTCTTCTGGCCCAGGCGCAGGCTACACTGGATGGTTTCGGGCCGCTCGGCGGGCAGAGTGCGAAAACGTCCTTTTACCACGAAGAACTCTTCTCCCTGTTTTATGCTTTGCGTATCAGAAGGGGCAAAGGCACTCTTCGTCAGCGAGAGGTAATGGATAGCGTCGAGGAGGTTGGTTTTGCCGCTGCCGTTGTCGCCCACGAAGCAGTTGATGTGCGGTGACAGGCTCAAATTGGCTTCTTCGTAGTTTTTGAAGAACAACAGATGCAGGCTTTCGAGTATCATGCAGGGGTTCGGAAATGCAATCCTTTTACGTACTTTCGCATTCCAAACGCGAATAATTGAAAGCAAGATGGCGGAGACGAAAGTAAAGGGTGCCCCAAAGGCCTCCAATTCGGCCAACAAACCCCAGGCTACTCCCGATACGGTGAAGCAGCCCGACCCGGTGCTGCCACCCGCCAACAGCGAAGCCGCTGCCGCCACCGGAGCCCCCAAAGCTACGACCCCGGCCAACCCGGAATTCCCGAAGGAAACCTACGTGCGCTGGTATGAGCAAATGCAGCTCATGCGCAAGTTTGAGGAGAAGGCCGGCCAGCTTTACGGTCAGCAAAAAATCAAAGGCTTCTGCCACCTCTACATTGGCCAGGAAGCCTGCGTGGCCGGCGCCGTATCAGCCCTCACCAAGGGCGACAAGTGGATTACGGCCTACCGCGACCATGCCCACCCGCTGGCCCTGGGCACCTCGCCCAACGCCATCATGGCCGAGCTGTTTGCCAAAGCCACCGGCTGCTCCAAAGGCAAGGGCGGCTCCATGCACATCTTCGATAGAGAGGTAAACTTCGTGGGCGGCCACGGCATCGTAGGGGGGCAGGTACCGCTGGGTGCCGGCATTGCCTTCGCTGAGAAGTACAACAAGACCGGCAACCTCTGCATTTGCTACATGGGCGACGGCGCCGTGCGCCAGGGCGCCCTGCACGAAGCCTTCAACATGGCCATGCTGTGGAAGCTGCCCGTCATCTTCGTGGTTGAGAACAACGGCTACGCCATGGGCACCTCGGTGCAGCGCTCCTCCAACGTGACCGAGCTGTACACCCTGGGTGAGGCGTACGACATGCCCTCGGAGCCAGTGAATGCCATGAACGTAGAAGACGTGCATAACGCTGTAGCCCGCGCCGCCGAGCGGGCCCGAGCCGGCGAAGGTCCTACGTTTCTGGAGTTCAAAACCTACCGCTACAAAGGCCACTCGATGAGCGACCCGGCCAAGTACCGCACCAAGGAAGAAGTGGAAGACTACCGCTCCCGCGACTCCATCGAAGCCGTGCGCCACACCATCCTCACGCACAACATGGCTACCGAGGAAGAACTAACGGCCATTGATGAGCGCATCAAAGCTCAGGTGCAGGAGTCGGTGGAGTTTGCCGAAAACTCGCCTTACCCGACCCCCGACGAGCTGTACAAGGATGTGTACGTGCAGCAGGACTATCCCTACATCCACGACTAACCGCCGCGGACGTTTATCCGGCCCGACACGGGTCATTCTCCTCGTAATCTCATGTCAAAAATTCCCTTCACCGGTAAAAGCCCCCAGGCCCGCCAGCAGCGCGTGGCTTCCCCGGACCCCCTGCAACCGGCTGAGTCGTACAATCCGGAGCATCCCTTGCTGGAAGACCCGGACGCCCTGGCTACGCGCCTGATTGAGTCGGAAGACTTTGTGCGCCGCAACAAGAACGTGCTGCTGGGCTTGCTGGCCGCCGTGGTGCTGGCCGTAGTAGGAGGGGTGGGCTACTACATGTGGCGCTCCTCGCAGGACAGCAAAGGCCAGGCCGCCTTGTTTCCTGCTGTGAGCTACTGGGAGTCCGACTCGCTGAAGCAGGCAATGAAAGGCGACGGCAAGCACCTGGGACTGGAGCGGGTGGCTGCGGAGTACAGCGGCACCGCCGCCGGCAACCTAGCCAACTTCTACGCCGGCGTGGCCGCCCTGAAGCAAGGCCAGTACAAGCAGGCCATTGACTACCTGGAAGATTTCAGCTCCGATGACCTGCTGGTGCAGGCCCGCGCCTACTCCCTGATTGGCGACGCCCACCTGGAGCTGAACCAGCCCAAAGAAGCGGCCGACTTCTACAGCAAAGCCGCCAACCACAACGCCAACGAGCAGTTCACGCCAGCCTATCTGCTGAAGGAAGCCACGGCCCGTGAGCTGGCCAAGGACTACGACGGCGCCCTGAAAGCCTACGACCAAATCCTGACCGACTACCCCGCCGCCGCTGAGGTAACGGAGGCCAAGCAATACAAGGCTCGCACCGAAGCTCAGGCCGGCAAGTAGGTTACCCGCTCTTATACGCTGCACAGAAGGCGACCCACGGGTCGCCTTCTTTTTTAGGGGCCACCGGGTCAGGGGCCGACTGCGGTGGTCAGCGTATCTTTGGCGCCGAAACCCCTGCCCACCACGTACCCAACGGCACCTCCGCAACGCATGGCAACCTCCCTCAAAAACCTGAGCGACTACACTTCCGACCATTTCATTGACATTGCCGACAAGCGGTTTGGGCTGGTGGTGGCCGAGTGGAACCGCGACATTACCGACACGCTGGCCCGCGGCGCCTACGATACGCTCATCAAGCACGGGGCCCAGCCCGACAACATCTTCCGCAATACCGTGCCCGGCAGCTTCGAGCTGACGCTGGGCGCGCAGCTGCTGGCCCAGCACGAGGAAATTGACGCCGTCATTTGCCTGGGCGTAGTTATCAAAGGCGAAACCAAGCACGACGACTACATCTGCCACGCTGTAGCCAACGGTATTACCAACGTGGGGCTGAAGTTCAACAAGCCCGTCATCTTTGGGTTGGTAACGACGAATACGCTGGAGCAAGCCTGGGACCGGGCGGGCGGCAAGCACGGCAACAAAGGCGTGGAAGCGGCGGTGGCCGCCATCCACATGCTAGGCTTCTAGGCTTCTAGGCTCTGGCCGCTTGTTTGGCCGAGGCTGGCTGAATGTGCAACAAAACCGTAGCTTTGCGGCCGGAAATGCCGGATTGCCAGTCGGGTATCGTCTCAGCTTTCCATTCAAGCACCACTTTGGCAGCGCACCGCCGGGATAAACTTATTCGGGCAGTCTGCTGTTGGGGGCACAACCACAACACTGGCTCGGCTGAGCTTAGCCAGAACCTGTATTCTTTTAATCCTTTAATCTTCCTGTACTGACATGAGTGAAGAAGCCCTACGCTATTCCAGGGAAGACCTAGCGGAGTTTGAGCAAATCATTCAGGACAAGCTCACCGCAGCTCGCAAGGAGGTAGCGTTTATCAAAGAGACGCTGAGCCGCCGTAATGACTCGGGTACCGACAACACGGCTTCCTCGTCGAAGGTGCTGGAAGACGGAGCCGATACAGCCGAGAAAGAAAGCCTGAACCAGCTGGCCTCCCGCCAGATGAAGTTCATCCAGCAGCTGGAAAACGCCTTGGTTCGGATTAAGAACGGCACCTACGGCGTGTGCATCGGCACGGGTAAGCTTATCCCCAAGGAGCGCCTGCGCGCCGTGCCCCACACCCAGCACTCCATTGAGGCCAAAATGGCCCGCCGCGACTAACCTCGCCACCCCTCTCACACTGCCCGGACCTGCGCCCGGCGTCTCTCCTAGAGCGGAGAAGCCGCGGAGCTAGTCCGGGCACTGTTTTCTGCGGTCCGCGGTTGTACTGACCCCGGCCCTGCCACCTTTTGCTTTACTGACTTCCTCACCTTGTACCGTAGCGATACGGCACGCACGCTTCTTCCACATGGGCAAGAAACATTTCTCCGACGAGAACTCTGGTCGCCGCGACCGAAACCCCAACCGTACCAATAAGCCCGGCGCTGGTGGCGAGGGCTTCCGCAAGTTTATGGGTCCTGACCGGGGCCGCGACGAGCGGTCCGGCGGTGCCCCCCGCTTCGGCGGCCCCGATGCGCCCCGTGGCCGCGCGGGGGAGCGTCCTGCTTTCGGCCGCTCGTCGGGCAGCGGTTTCGGTGCCCCTAAGAAGTTTGGCGGCTCTGACTTTAGCGGGCCCCGCAAGCCCGGTGCTGCTGGCTCGGGCTACGGCCGGGGCGGCGAAGGACGGTTCAACGATACCGACTCCCGGCGCTCTTTCGGTAGGGGAGAGGAGCGTGACGAGCGGCCTGCCCGGCCTTACGCCCCCCAAAAAACCTGGAGCGGCCAGCCGTATCGGACGGAGGGCAAGTCGGCCGTGCCCCGCGGCCTGCCGGGTGAGCGGAACCGGAAGTTTGTAAAGCAAAACCCGAACGAGCGGGACGACGCCCGCCCAGGCGGCTTCCGCCCGGCTGGTGGTGGTCCTGGCCAGGCTCCCCGTTTCGATAGTGCCGGCCGCGAGATTCGCCCGGCCCGGCCGTTCGACTACCGCAGCCGCCCCGATGGGCTGGGAGAGGAACGCCCCACCGGCAACAGAGAAAACAGCCGCCGTGACGACGACCGTCGCGGCGATGCTCGTCGTGACGAAGGCCGCCGTGGCAGCGACTTTGGCAGCGACAAACGCGACTTTGAGCCCCGCAAGCCAGCCGGCGGATTTCAACGGCGGGAGGGAGGCTTTGGGGGCGGCAGCTTTGGCGAGCGGCCCACCGCTCGTCCTAGCCGCTTCGGCAACGACCGGGACGCCCGCGACCCCCGCGGCGGTGCGGGCCGCCGGGAGGAGCGGCCGTTTGCGGAGCGCCCCGACCGCCCAGTCAATAAGCGCACGGGCCGCGACCTGGACTCCAACCAAGCCGGCAAGCGCAAGTACGGCGAGGTAGCCGGCGAGGCGCCCGATTACAAAAACCTCAGGCACTACGAGGAAGACCGTAGCCGCGGCAACAAGCGCCGCCGTACGGAGTCGGACGCCGAAACCGACGAAACCCGCCTCAACCGCTATATCGCCAATGCCGGCATCTGCTCCCGCCGCGAGGCCGACGCGCTGATTGCGGCCGGGGAAATCAAGGTAAACGGCCAGGTGGTGACGGAAATGGGCTATAAGGTGCAGCCCGGCGACACGGTGCAGTACGGCAAAACCAACCTGAATCGGGAGAAGCTGGTGTACGTGCTGCTCAACAAGCCCAAGGACTTCATCACCACCACCGACGACCCCGAAGGCCGCCGCACCGTGATGGACCTGGTGGCCGGTGCCTCTAAGGAGCGCGTCTTCCCGGTGGGCCGCCTCGACCGCAACACCACGGGCTTGCTGCTGTTTACCAACGACGGGGAGGTGGCGCAGAAACTTTCGCACCCCTCGCACCGCAACAAGAAAATCTACCAGGTGGAGCTGGACAAGCCGCTGACCGAAGAGCACCTGCGCCAGATTGCGGAAGGCGTGGAGCTGGAAGACGGTAAAGCCGAAGTGGACGACGTAGCCGTGGTAGCCGGCAATCCGCACTTTGTGGGCATCGAGCTGCACATTGGCCGCAACCGTATCGTGCGCCGCATCTTCGAGCACCTGGGCTACGACGTGGTAAGCCTGGACCGGGTGCAGTACGCCGGCCTGACCAAGAAAGACCTGCCCCGCGGCAAGTGGCGCTTCCTCAACGAGAAAGAAGTTATCCGCCTGAAATATTTCATGTAGCCACGCAACCGCCCGGCTACCGGGCGGCTCTAACGGGGGAGGCATTTCTCCTCACTTTTCACCTCTTTCCCTACTCTGTGCGCGCACTGGCTTTGGACATTGGCAACACGGCCATCAAGTACGGGTACTTTGAAGGTGACGGGCTGGTGGAAAATGCCGCGGGCCTGACGGCTGACCAGCTGCGGGAGCAACTGCCGCGCCTGCGTCCTGAAGCGGCCATTGTGTCGTCGGTGGCGGAACCGGGGGCAGCGTGGGCAGCGGAGTTGCGGGCCGTGGTGGCGGGGCCAGTGCTGGAGTTTGTGCCGGCCGCTACGCCGCTGCCCCTGCACAATGCCTACGCCACGCCGCACACCCTGGGCGCCGACCGACTGGCCGCGGCCGTGGGGGCCGCCTGGCTGCTACCGGCCCGCACCACCGTGGTGCTCGACGCCGGCACGGCCATTAAGTGCGACCTGGTGGAGGGCGGCCATACGTTTCGGGGGGGCAGCATTGCGCCGGGCCTGGCCATGCGGTTTCGGGCGCTGGAGGTGTTTACGGGGCGGCTGCCGCTGGTAGCAGTTCCCGCCGACCCGGCTGCTCCCGTACCGCTCACCGGCACCGATACGCAGTCGGCTATCCGGAGCGGGGTGCTGAACGGGGCTGCGGCCGAGGTGCAGGGAATGCTGGACGCCTACCGGCGGCAGTTTCCGCAGCTGGCCGTGGTGCTGGCCGGGGGTGATGCCGGCTTTTTCTACGCCCGTTTGAAAGGACCTATCTTTGTTGTTCCGGAGCTTGTGTTGATTGGGCTCCACCGAATTCTAGTACACCATGTCTCAACGTAATTGTGCCGGCCGCGCCGGGGGTCTTTCGCTGCTGGGGTTGCTGGTGGCTACGTTTGCACACGGGCAGGGCCTCGGCAACTCGCCGTATTCGCGCCTGGGCCTCGGCGACGCCAACGCCAACATGGGCGGGGTGCGGCAAATGAGTATGGGCGGCATTGGGGTGGCGGCGCCCAACAGCGTCAACGTCAATGAGCTGAACCCGGCCCTGCTGTACTATACCGCCCGCACCACTTTCGAGGCCGGTTACAGCGCTCAGTTCAAAACCCTGCGCAACACGGTCAGTTCCCAGCGCACGGGCTCGGCCAACCTGAGCTACCTGTCGCTGGCCGTGCCGCTGAGCCGGCGCTGGGCCGGCGCCATTGGCCTCAAGCCCTTCAGCTCCGTCGATTACGAGTCGAACACCGTGGACCCCGTGCAGGGCGCGCCCGGCGCCCAGGTGCTCAAGCAGTACAAAGGCAGCGGCGGCCTGGCCGAGGCCTACATCGGCCAGGCCGTGCGCCTGGGCAAGAACCTGACCGTAGGCGGCTCGGCCGGCTACGTGTTCGGCAACATCGAGCAGCGCCTGGGCACGTTGGTGTCGCCGGGCGGCTCCACGCCGGCCTCGGAGCTGACCAACGACATTTTCCTGCAGGATGTGCACTACTCCGACTTCACGTTCCGGGCCGGGGCTCACTACCGCGGCAAGGTCAATGACAAGCTGAACTTCAACGTGGGCGGCGTGTACAGCTTCCCCTCGAAGCTGGATGGCGAGCGGACCACTACCTTCACCCGCGAAAATGTGGAAGGCGTAACGGTGGCCGCCTCTACGCTGGAAACCGAAGTGCCGGGCCGCGCCACCGTGCCGGGCCTGGCGCAGGTGGGCGTGAGCTTCGACAACAACCGCAGCTGGAGCCTGAGCCTGGATGCGGCCCACCAGCAGTGGTCGAAGTTCCGGGCCTTTGGCGAGCAGGGCGGCAGCTCCGGCGTGCTGCTCAGCGACACCTACCGCGTGGGCGTGGGCGGCGAACTGACCCCGGACCCGACGTCGGTGGAAAACTACTTCCGGCGCGTCACGTACCGCGCCGGCATCAACGTGGCCCAGCTGCCCTACCGTCCCGGCGGGGCCGCCCTCTACGACCGGTCCATCAGCTGGGGCTTTGCCCTGCCGCTGCCCAACGCCACGCCCCTCGACGCCACCACCATCAACCTGGGCTTCACCTACGGGCAGCGCGGCAACACCGACGTCCGCTCCCTCACCGACGGCACCCAGGAGCGTAACGTGAAAGAAAGCTACGTGCGGATGCAGCTGGGCGTGACTTTGAACAACCGCTGGTTTATCAAGCGCCGCATTGAGTAGGCTGAAGGGAAGATGAAGCAGGAAAGAAGTCAAGCACCCCGCCGCGTGTGGCTGCTAGCGGTATTGCTGCTGCCAGCAGCCGGCTGCCAGAAGTCGGACAGCGACAGTGTGACCAAGAAGGTAGCCTACAATGGCCCCATTGTGGAAACCAACAACGTGCTCATGCTAATCAGCGACTCGGCCCGGCTGCGCATCCGCCTGACTTCGCCGCTGGAGCAGCAGTTTGAGAACGGTAACATCGTGTATCCCAAGGGCGTACGGCTGACCTCGCTGGCGGCTGACGGGCGCACCGTAGCCAGCACCATTGTGGGCAACTACGGCAAGTTTGAGAAAGAGAAAAACCTGTACACCCTGCGCGGCAACGTGCAGGTGACCAACGAGCAGAAGCAGCAGACGCTCAGCACCGAAGAAGCCTTCTTCGACAAGCAAAAGGCCCAGATTTACACCCAAAAAGACGTGGCCGTGCGCGTCACCACGCCCACCGAAGTGCTGACCGGCCGGGGCCTGACTGCCAACCAGGACTTCTCGCGCTACAGCATCCTGACGCCCACCGGCATCTTCACCCTGCAAAACGCGCCGGCTCCCGACGCGCCAGCCCGCTAGCCTGCCACACCCCACGGTTTTATGAAACAATTCTGGGACCCCGGCATCAGCCGCACCATCCTGTTTGTGCTGGGCGTGTTCACGTTTGTGGTGGCCTGCTACCAGACCCTGGCCAGCGGCAGCATGGATGGCCTCTACGACAACTACTGGCTGTTCATGCTGTCCTTCGGGCTGATTATCTGGCTGCGCTACCTGCGGCAGCGCGACAAAATAGCCGCCGCCGAGGCCGAAGCCGCCCGCAAAGCCACCGAAGCCGCCAGCAAGAAAGCGGCGAAGAAGGGGAGGAGGTAAAGGGTGACACGTGACAGGTGACAAGTAGCCCGTCATGCTTCATCAAGCGTCCGCCTGTCGAAGCATCTCTCCCGCTTCGTTGCAGTCGTCAGAAAGCAGCCAGCGGGAGAGACGCTTGGCTTCGCTGACCTTCGGTTCGACTGCGCCTGTGCCTGCGCTCAGCAGGACCATTTCCCTTACCTGTTACGTGTCACCTGTCACCCTGTAACCATTTACCTCACTACCACCTCACCTCTCACCCTTTTTTGGTTATTTTGCGCCTCAATCCACTCTTCTACTGTGCTTTTCTTCAAGTAAATGGCATTAATTAACACGATTCGGGAAAAATCGGGCTGGGCAATCGGGGCCATCATCATTGGCCTGCTGCTCTTTATGCTGGGCGGCGACTTCCTGTACGGCCGCAACAGCTTCTTCAGCCAGAACGACACCGTGGTGGGCGAGGTGGCCGGCGAAAAAATAGACCGGGAAACCTTTGAAGCTACGCTGGAGCAAGCCAAGCAGGCCTTTATCCAGCAGCAGGGCCGCCAGCCCGACGAGCAGGCCATGGGCTACCTGCGCGACCAGGCCTGGAACCAGACCCTCTACCGCATTGCCTTTAAGAAGGAGTTCGACAAGCTGGGCCTGAAGGTGTCGGACGAAGAAATAACCGACATGGTGCAGGGCGAAAACCCCCACCCCAGCATCCGCCAGGCCTTCACCAACCCCCAAACCGGGCAGTTTGACCGAGCCAAGGTGTTGGAGTACCTGCGCAACCTCGACAAGGCCCCGCCCCAGGCTAAGGAGGCCTTCCTTAACTTCGAGGCAAACCTGGGCCCCGAGCGCCTGAGCATTAAGTACACCAACCTGCTCAAGCAGAGCACCTACGTGACGACGGCCGAGGCCAAGCGCTTTCACGAAGCCCAGAACAGCCGCGCCAACCTGCGCTACCTGTTCGTGCCCTACTACTCGCTGTCGGATTCCAGCGTGAAAGTGACCGACGAGCAGCTACAGGCCTACCTCGACAAAAACCGGGGCCGCTACAAGGTAGAAGATGGCCGCAGCATCGAGTACGTGGCTGTGCCGGTGGTGGCTTCGCGGGAAGACAGCGCCGCCGTGCGCAAGACGGTGGAGGAGCTGGCCGCTCAGTTTGCCACGGCTACCAACGACTCCGCCTTTGTGAAGCTGAACTCGGACGCGCCCTTCAACGGTGCCTACCTCTCGCCGGCCGACCTGCCCGAGAAGCTGCGCCAGCAGCTGCCCCTGCAAGTAGGCAAGGTGTACGGCCCCTTCGCCGAAAACGGCACCTACTCGCTGTTTAAGGTGATGAACCAGAAGCCCGGCGCCCAGGCCGCTGCCCGCGCCAGCCACATCCTCATCAAAGCCGAGGGCACCACGCCCGAGGCCGATGCTGCCGCCAAAGCCAAGGCCAACGAGGTGCTGGCCAAAATCAAGGGCGGCGCCGACTTTGCCGCCATGGCCCGCCAGTACGGCTCGGACGGTACCACTGCCACCGGCGGCGACCTGGGCTGGTTCCAGCAGGGCCGCATGGTGCCGGAGTTTGAGAAGGCTGTGTTCGGGGCTACCTCGGCCGGCTTGCTGCCCGCTCCGGTGAAAACTTCTTTCGGCTACCACATCATCAAAATCACGGCGCCCAAAACCTCGCAAACCTACCAGGTAGCCGCCGTGCAAAAGAGCATTCAGCCCTCCGACGCTACCCGCGACGCCGCCTACCAGAAAGCCCAGCAGCTGAAGGGCGAAGCCACCAACCTGGAGTCGTTCCGCCGGGCCGTAGCCAAGGATAAGAGCCTGCAGAAGGTAGAAGCCAAAAACCTGGGCCGCGGCGACTTGGCCGTGAACAACCTGCAAGGTGCCCGGGAGCTGGTGCGCTGGGCCTACGGCGTGAACCTAACCTCCGGCAAAGAAACCGAAGTAGGCGACGTGTCAGAGGTATTTGAAATCGGCGACCAGTACGTTATTGCCGTGCTCACCGGCGAGCGGGGCAAAGGCACCGCCGACCTGGCCAGCGTGAAGCCCGAAATCACGGCTGCCGTGCGCAACGAGTTGAAGGCCGAGCAAATCATCAACAAGCTAAAAGGCAAGAAAGGCACCCTGGAGCAGATAGCCCAGGCCTACGGTGCCGCCGCCCAGGTGCGCACCGCCGATGGCGTGGTGCTGGGCCAGGGCCAGATTCCGGGCCTCGGCAACGAGCCGGTAGCCGTGGGCAAAGCCTTTGGCCTGAAACCCGGTCAGAAGTCGGAACCCCTGGCCGGGGAGCAGGGTGTGCTACTAGTGGAGCCCGTAACGGTGCAGCCTGCCCCCGCCCCCGCCGACCTGAAACCCATCCGCCAGCAACTGGCCACCCAGCGCGCCGCCCGCACCGACGGCCTCACCTACGAAGCCATCAAGCAGCACGCCAACGTGAAAGACAACCGCACCAAGTTCTTCTAAGCCGCAGCTTGGTCCTCACAAACACAAGAGCCACTTCCCTTGAGGAGTGGCTCTTGTGTTTGTGAAGCCTAGTTGTGCTGGTATTGTCATGCTGAGCCCCGCGAAGCATCTCTCCCGCTTCGTTGGGCAAGCGTTAATAGTTAGCCAGCGGTAAAGCTGCTTGGCTACGCCTTCCTGCGGTTCGGCGGCTACGCACCCTGGCTTGATGCACCACCTGCTCAGCAGGACGGTCAGGCGGCTGCCCAAAATACTTCAGTTTGTTACTTTTCAATCTTCAACGACCAGCCTATAAGCCGGTGCTGCTGGCGCGCCGAAACAGCAGCGCCGCACCCAGCCACAGCACAACAAAGAGGGCATTGGCCCCAAACACCTTTGCTACCCCCAGGGTAAGCTCGGGCTTCCAGATAAGTAGCGCAATGATAGGAACCAGAAATTGCACGAGCGCCGCCGCCAGCATGGTGCGGGCCATGCCCCGCGGCCGGAAGCGCGCAATGATGGCGCCCACGAGCCCAACGGCAAGCACTCCGCCATACAGCAGGTTGGCGGGGTTGTCTTCGCTGCCGATAAGCCCAACGGCCAAGTTCACCCAAACCAGCAGCAGTGCAGTTGCCAGCGCAACGCCGGCCGCCAGGCGGTACGCGCCATTGCCTCTCTGGCTCGTAATCAACTCATACGCGAGGCCTGTACCGAAGAGCAGGGCACCAGCAACAATGAAATCGGACAGGGTCCAGGCCACTTCTTGAGTGAACTGCATTGCCACCAAAGGCACCAGCAGAAGGCCTGCCGTTACAAGCGCAGGGCGAACAATACGTTGGGTAAGAGTCATGGTAGTAGAGCGTTGGGGTTTACGAATGGCAGAAAGACGTCTGAAAACGAGTTGTGATGGAGCGAGGTCAGAATCCAGCGCCGGCCGTGGCCAGGAACCAGGTCAGGGAAATGTGTACGTAAGGCCAAGGTTGAGGAAGTGCCTCCGCCTATGGCTACCTGGGTCGGATAGCGTGAGCAAAGTAGATAAAAGAACTTTGTATTTCAAAGCGCATGTATGCTTTTGTTTTTCACCTACTGACGCTGGTCAGGTAGTATGTCCATTCCACGCATACAGGAGCGGAGGGTGGGGTCAGCAGGGTTGCGTATCTTTCTGCTCGGCCTGCAATGAAATCGGCTACTTGCGGGTTGATAGCAAAGAATAATCGGTAACGACCATGCGTCTACGTTCTGTGCTGCCCGCGTGCGGGTTGACTCTACTGCTCCTGGGCGGGCTGGCTGCCCAGCCCACTCCCACGCTGGCCCAGCAAGAAGGCGGGGTGCAACTGGCCCGCGAGTACGTGCGCAAGGCCGAGCACGACAAAGCCGCTTACCTCTTCGGCCGCCTGAGCACCGACGAGCAAACCGCCGCCAACGTGCTGCCCGACTACCTGACCTCTCTGCAAGCCCTGGGCCGCCACCGCGACGCCGAGAAGCTGGTGAAGCGGGCCCAGCGCCAGCGCCCCGACGACCCCAGCCTGGGCGTGACGCTGGGCACGGTGCTGGCCAAAGCCGGCGACCAGCCCGCCGCCCAGAAGCAGTGGGAGCGGGTGCTCAGCCAGCTAAGCCGGCCCGAGCAGGTATTGCCCGTAGCGGCGGCCTTCCAACAGGCCAGCCTGCCCGACTGGGCCACCCGCACCTACCTGCGCGGGCGGGAGCTGGCCCGCACCGAAACCGAGTACGCGCCCCAGCTTATTCAGCTCTACACTCAAAGCGGGCAGCGCGACAAGCTGATGGCCGAAACCCTGCGCCTGGTGCAGAACGACGAGCGGCAGCTGCCCTTCGTGCGCAACATGCTGCAAAACAGCCTCCAGGACGAGAAAGACTTTGATGCCTTGGAAAAGGAGCTGCTGAGCTTGGTGCAGAAAAATCCGGAGCTGCCCGTGTACAGTGAGCTGCTGCTGTGGCTGCACGTGCAGCGCCGCGACTTCACCGGGGCCCTGGTGCAGGCCAAGGCCCTCGACCGGCGCGGCCGCACCGAGGGGCAGCGGGTGCTGGAAGTAGCCGAAATTGCCCGCCGCAACAAAGACTACGAAAGCGCCATTCAGGGCTACGACTACGTGGTGCGCGAGTACCGTGGCCGGCCGCTCTATGCCCTGGCCCGCCAGCGCCTCGTGCAAACCCGCGAAGACCAGGTCCGCACCACCTACCCCGTGAACGTGGCCCAGCTGCGCAGCCTGCTCCAGGACTACCAGCAGGTGCTGCAAGACCTGGGCCGCACCCCCGAAACCGCGCCGGTGCTGCGCAGCATGGCCGCCTTACAAGCTTTTCAGCTCGACGAGAAAGAGCCGGCCATCAAGCTCCTGCAAGAAGTCATTGACATGCCGCGGGCCCCGTTGGAAGTGGTAGACCAGGCCAAAATAGACCTGGCCGACATCTACCTGCTGCGCAACGAGCCCTGGGAGGCCACGCTGCTGTACTCACAGGTGGAGAAGTCGCACAAGGACACGCCGCTGGGCTACGAGGCCAAGCTGCGCAACGCCCGCCTCAGCTACTTCGCCGGCGACTTCCGCCTGGCCAAGTCCCACCTCGACATTCTGAAGCAGGCCACCACCCGCGAAATTGCCAACGATGCCATGCAGCTCAGCCTGCTTATCACCGACAACACGGCCATGGACACCGCCGGCCTGGCCCTACGCGACTACGCCGCCGTGGAGCAGCAGGTGTTCCAAAACAAGCTGCCCGAAGCTCTGCGCGGCCTCGATGCTTTGCTCCAGAAATACCCCGGCCACGCCCTCCAGGATGATGCCTGGTACCTGAAAGCCCAGCTCCAGCGCCGCACCGGCGACTACCCCGGCGCCCTGACCACCCTGGAAAAAATCACCGCCAACCCGAAGTACGACGTGCTCAGCGACGACGCCCTGTTCCTGGCCGCCGCCATCCTGGAAGAAAACCTGCACGACGCAGCCAAAGCCCAGGAGCTGTACAACCAAGTGCTGGTCAAATACCCCGGCAGCATCTATGTCGCCGACGCCCGCAAACGCTTCCGCAAGCTCCGCGGCGACGTAAACCAATAGCTGTCATTCCGAGCGCAGCGAGGAATCTGGCCTCACCCCCCGGCCCCCTCTCCCGCGGAGAGGGGGAGCCAGCCGACAGGTCGTGCTACGCCGCCCTGTCGGCTCCCGCCTCCAGAACGGCTACCCAGTTGTGCCAACAAGGTAGCCGCGTAGCGGCCTACAGGTTTGCAGATAGATGGGGAAAGAACAGGCTAGCGCCGCGTAGCGGTGCAAGAGACGCCCGAACGTTTCTGGCACACCTACGCGGCGCGGCGTTTTACTACGTGTAGCTGCTACAACCCTTCAGCCGCTACGCAGCCACTGTGCTACTACAGTTTGGTAGCCGTTCTGGAGGCGGTAGCCGACAGGGCGGCGCAGAACGACCCGGAACTGGCTCCCCCTCTCCACGGGAGAGGGGGCCGGGGGGTGAGGCCCACGCCGAAAACGCGGTTTTTCTTCTTACTTTTGAAGATACCGCCCGCGGTAGCAATTGGCAGCAGTATGGAAAAACGATGGATTCGCAAGCCCACGCCCGATACGGAGCAAATCCGGCACCTGGCCGACGTGCTGCGCGTGAACGAAGCCATCATTGCCCTGCTCTGTCAGCGCCGCGTGTGCACGTTTGAAGAGGCCCGCGCCTACTTCCGGCCCGACCTAAGCCAACTGCCCGACCCACTGCTGATGCGCGACATGGACCGCGCCGTAGACCGCCTCGTGCGGGCTCTGCACCTGGGCGAGCGGGTGCTGGTGTTCGGTGACTATGACGTGGACGGCACTACCTCCGTGGCGCTAGTGTACAGCTACCTGCGCCAGTATTTCGGGCCGGAGCGCATCGACTACTACATCCCCGACCGCTACAAAGAAGGTTACGGCGTGTCGGAGGCCGGGATTGACTTCGCCTCCGACTTCGGCTACCAGCTTATCATTGCCCTCGACTGCGGCGTAAAGGCCGTGGAGAAGATAGCCTACGCCAACCAGCGCGGCGTCGACTTCATCATCTGTGACCACCACTTGCCCGGCGCCGAGCTGCCCCAGGCCGTAGCCGTGCTCGACCCCAAGCGCCCCGACTGTCAGTACCCGCACAAGGAGCTGTCGGGTTGCGGGGTGGGGTTCAAGCTGATGCAGGCTTTTACCCAGCACCAGGGCCTGCCCGAGGAGGTCTTGTATGAGTTGCTGGACTTGGTGGCCGTGAGCATTGCCGCCGACATCGTGCCCATCACCGGCGAAAACCGCACCCTGGCCTACCACGGCCTGCGCCTGCTCAACGACTCCAGTCACCCCCAGCGCCCCGGCCTCGACGCCCTGCGCGAGCTGGCCGGCATTCAAAACGCCGAGCTGAACATCAGCAGCCTCGTGTTCGGCTTCGCGCCCCGCATCAACGCCGCCGGCCGCATGGGCGACGCCAAACGCTCGGTGGCCATGCTGCTGGCCGACACCACCGCCGAGGCCGTTTCGACAGCCGGCGTGGTCGACAAAACCAACCAGGAGCGCCGCGGCTTCGACACCAGCATTACGAAAGAGGCGCTGGAAATGATAGAGCAGGACGACCTGCTCCGGTCAGCCCGCACCACGGTGCTGTTCAAGCAGGACTGGCACAAGGGCGTGGTGGGCATCGTGGCCTCCCGCTGCCTCGACAAGTACTACCGCCCTACCATCATTCTCACCGAGAGCAACGGCAAAGCCACCGGCTCGGCCCGCTCGGTGGTGGGCTTCGACGTGCACCAGGCCATTGAGGAGTGCGCCGATTTGCTCGACCAGTTCGGGGGCCATATGTACGCCGCCGGCCTCACCCTGCCCCTGGAAAACGTGCCCGCCTTCCGCGAAAAGTTTGAGCGCATCGTGGCCAGCCGCATCCAGCCCGAGCAACTCATTCCGCCCGTGGAAATCGACTGGACGCTCCGGCTCAGCGACATTACGCTGGGCTTCTTCAACCTGCTGCGGCAGATGGAGCCGTTCGGCCCCGGCAACCCCAACCCCGTGTTTCAGTCGGAGCAGGTGTACGCCGCCCCCGACTCGGCGCGCATCGTAGGCAACTCCCACCTTAAGCTGGCCCTCACCCAGGACGGCCGCCACACCATTGACGCCATCGGCTTCGGGCTGGGCGACTACTACACCCGCATCCGCCAGGGCCAGCCGTTCAGCGTGTGCTACACCATCGAGATGAACGAGTTCCGGGGTGTGCGCAACCTCCAACTGCGCGTGAAGGACATTCGCTGGGAGTGAAATGAAGCCGCCGAGGGAGGCGGGAAGGCCAGGGCCCTCGGTGGCTTTCTGGGCCGCTACTACCGGGCTACCGGCGCAGCCGGCACGTAGAAATACTCATGCGTGGCGGGGCCCCGGGCAGTAATGTTTACCCTAGAAGGATAGGTGCTGCGCCGCAGATAGTCGCCCTGCGTAAATGTGAAAACCCGGCCTGGGGACGAACTCAGGGGCGTGTAATACGTGCGGAGCCGTAGCGTGGTGAGTTGCCCGTTCTGGTACTTCTCGCGCAACAGCAGATTGCCCTTGCTGTTGTAGTAGCTTATTTTCTCTACCAACCAGGTTGTTCTCTTGCGCTTGATGACGTGCCGCTTGACCCGGTAAGGTCGCCCATCGGTGCGCGAGGCGTAGCCTCTGGTCTTGGTGCGCAAGCCCGTCAGGCTGAGGGAGCTGGTACTGAATCGCGCCAGCCGCACGGCTACGTCATTGCGCACGGCTGCGGCCTGCTGAAATAGCGTGTCGCGGACGGCAGTGGCGCGAACGGTGATGGGGGGAGAGGTTTGGGCATTAGCTGCGTGGCTGCCGAGCAGCAAACTCAGGAATAATAGCTTACGCATTGAAAAGAATAAAGAAAAAGTAGGACTACTGCGTAAATGTAGCAACTGTCCTCTATATAGCACCATAACACCTTTTTCTTTTCTACTGTGCAGCTGGCGGGCCGCAATGCGTACCTTAGTTGCACAACTTTCTACTCCGTTTCTCTCCATGAAAAAGCTACCACTGGCCCTCGGGCTAGGACTGGCTACGGCCGGCGCTGCGCTGGCTCAGCAACCAGCCGGTTATCAGATCAGCCTCGACCTGCAAAATGTGCCGAATGATAAGGTGCGGGTAAGCATCAGCGTCCCGCCCGTAAAGGAAAACCAGGTTACCTACGTCATGCCCTCGGTGGTGCCGGGCTCCTATTCAAAGAAGGATTACGGCCGCTTCGTCACCGATTTCAAAGCCTTTGACAAGCAGGGCAAGCGCCTGAAGGTCAAGAACAGCGGCCCCAACCTGTTTCTCATCGACAACGCCACCAAGCTGGCCCGGCTGGACTACCTGGTGGACGACACCTGGGACGCCAAGCAGGACGACTCCTTCATCTTCCAGCCCGGCGGTACCAACTTCGACGCCGGCCGCAACTTCACGCTCAACCACTACGGCCTCTACGGCTACCTCGAAGGCTACAAAATGCAGCCCTACCAGGTGACGGTGCAGAAGCCCGCCGACCTCTACGGCGCCACCGCCCTCGACGTGCGCCGCGAATCGCCCACCCAGGACGTGTTTACGGCCAGCAGCTACGTGACCCTAGCCGACGGCCCCATCTTCTACGCCCGCCCCGACACGGCTAGCTTCGTGACGGGCGGGGCCCGCATCGGGGTGGCGGTGCTGTCGGAGGGCGGCGTGGTGAAGGCCACCGAGGTGAGCCAGATGCTGCGCCCCATGGCCGAGGCCCTGACCAAGTTTTTCGGCAAGATGCCGGTGCCGCGCTACCAGTTCCTGATGTATTTCCCGTCGCTCACGTCGCCGCTCAACAGCAAAAACGGCGGCTACGGAGCCATGGAGCACAGCTACTCCTCGGTGTACTTCCTGCCCGAAATTCCGGACGCCGACCGGCGCCGGAGCATGGTGCTGGAGGTGGCCTCGCACGAGTTTCTGCACATGCTGGCCCCGCTGAACATCCACTCCCGCGAAATCGGGGAGTTCGACTTCCGCAACCCGCAGATGTCGCAGCACCTGTGGCTGTACGAGGGCGTAACCGAGTACGTGTCGCAGCTGGTGCAGGTGCGCGGCGGCCTGATTACACCCGATGAGTTTCGGGAGCGGATGAAGGATAAAATCGACAAGGCCGAGAAGTACGGCAACGTATCGTTTACGGAAATGAGCCGTCGCATTCTGGACGCGCCCTACAAAGACATGTACCAGAACGTGTACGAGAAGGGCGCCCTCATCGGCCTGCTGCTCGACATTCGCATCCGGGAGCTGAGCCAGGGCCGCCAAACCCTGCGCGACGTGCTGCTGGCCCTGCGCGAGAAGTACGGCCCCGATCGTTCGTTCGAGGACAGCCAGCTCATCCCCGAAATCGTGGCCCTCACCCACCCCGAGGTAGGCCAGTTTTTCAACCGCTACGTGGTGGGGCAGGAGCCCTTGCCGCTAGCCGAGTACCTGGGCAAAATCGGCTGGGTGTACGAGCCGGTTGGGCAGTCCAGGGTGAAGGCCTTCGGCAACCTCGGCTTCGGCTACGACCAGGCCAAGGACCAGTTCAAGGCCATGAAAACCAAAGCCGACGAAAACGCCTTTGGCCTGAAAGAGGGCGACGTCATCGTAGCCATAAATGGCCAGGCCGTGACCATGCAAACCGCCGAAAAGCTGCTGCGCCCCCTGGTGGAGCCCAAAACCACCGACCCCGTACGCGTGAAGTTCCGCAGCGGCGCCACCGGCCCCGAGCAGGAGCGCACCGCCACGCCACGCGAGTTCGAGGTAGAGCTAAAAAATCTGGTCGAAATCGTACCCACGCCCACCCCCAGCCAGCAAGCCATGCAGGATGCACTGCTGAAGGGGTAGCTGGTGAGGGGGTGAGAGGTGACAGGTGAGGGGAGGACAGGTAACAGGTAGACCGTCATGCTGAGCGCAGCCGGAGGCGAAGTCGAAGTATCTCTACCGAGGGTAATTCCTGACAACTGCAACGAAGCGGTAGAGATGCTTCGACAGGCTCAGCATGACAGGTAGCCTCTGACGCCAGCACGCGAGATGCTTCGACAAGCGGACGCTAGATGAAGCAGGACGGTCCTCCCCTCACCTGTCATTCCCTCACCTGTCACTCCCTCACCTGTCACCTGTTACTTGTCACCTGTCACCCCCTCACCTCAACCAGCTCAACGGCAGCATTTTTGCCTGCGTGCTGCTGCCGGCGTGAGACGCGCTTCACGTCGGCAGCAGCACGTTGCGTTTCCATGAGGTAGCTGATGGTCTTGCCTGTATTTGATGAGTTGCTGGTGCAGCACGACCCTAACCGGCGCCTGATGCGCTTTCAGTGGCTGGATGTGACCAATACCCGCCTGCGCCCCGGCCTGGTGCACGGCCGCGACCTGGTAGTGGAGCACAAGCCTGCCCACGTGCTCGTCGATTTTCACTGCCTGCCCCAGCTAAGCATCACCGACGAGCTGTGGATGTCGGTGCACTGGTTTCCGCGTATTGCTGCCCAGCCCATTCAGCGGGTGGCACTGGTGTACCCGCCGGGCTACCAGCTGCACAATGTAATGATGGCCGAAGCCGTATTATGGGTAGGCCGCCACCTGACGCGCTTTCAATTGCAGCTCTTCGATGAGGTCGAAGCGGCCCTGTTCTGGCTTACCGATGCCGATGAGCAGGCCACTGGTTGCCTTCAGGCCGAGTGGGCCGCCGCCGTGCTGGCTCATCAAAACCGGCGCCGCTAGCCGCCCGCCTCGTTCATCCCGCCCGTCGTTACCTTTGCCACCCATGATTCTACGAGCCGAACACCTGGTTAAGAAGTACAAGTCGCGCACGGTTGTCAACGACATGTCTTTGTACGTGGAGCAGGGCGAGATTGTGGGCCTGCTGGGCCCAAACGGCGCCGGCAAAACCACGTCGTTCTACATGACCGTGGGCATGGTCAAGCCCAACGAAGGCCGCATCTTCCTCGACGACCGGGACATCACCAAGCTGCCCATCTACCAGCGGGCCCGCCTCGGCATCGGCTACCTGGCCCAGGAAGCATCGGTGTTTCGGGACCTGAGCGTGGAGGAAAACATCCTATCGGTGCTGGAAATGACCGACCTGCCCAAGCAGGCCCAGCGCGACAAAGTAGAAGAGCTGCTCAACGAGTTCAGCCTCACCCACGTGCGCAAAAACCTGGGCCGCGTGCTGTCGGGCGGGGAGCGGCGCCGCACCGAAATAGCCCGCGCCCTGGCCGTCGACCCCAAGTTTGTGCTGCTGGACGAGCCTTTCGCTGGCGTCGACCCTATCGCCGTGGAGGAAATTCAGGGCATCGTGGCTAAGCTCAAACACAAGAACATCGGCATCCTCATCACCGACCACAACGTGAACGAGACGCTGAGCATCGTGGACCGGGCCTACCTGCTCTTCGAAGGCAAGCTCCTGAAAGCCGGCACCGCCGAAGAGCTGGCCGCCGACGAAATGGTACGCCGCGTGTACCTGGGCAAGCACTTCGAGCTGAAGCGCAAAATATAATCGCAGATTGTGCAGATTAAATTGATTTCACAGATTCAGGCGCCAGTGGAAATTCACGCTTTAGTGAGCAGAATCAATTAATCTGTGAAATCAATTTAATCTGCACAATCTGCGATTCTATGGAGTACAAGTACAAGGAGTTGACGCACACGGTTATTGGGTGCGCAATGCAGGTGCATCGGACATTGGGTGCAGGATTTCCGGAAGCGGTATATCAGCGTAGCTTGGCGCTGGAGCTAGAGGCCGTTGGGGTCCTTTTTCAGCGGGAAATCGTGATGCCGCTTTTTTATCGGGGTAAGGAGGTGGGAGCGAGGCGCACTGATTTTTTAGTTGAAGGCATCCTGTTAGTTGAGTTGAAGGCCGTCAGTGAAATTGTGCCACTGCATCACCAGCAAATTATCAATTACCTGAAAGCCTATCAGTTGAATGTAGGGCTACTGATAAATTTTGGTGAGGCGAGCTTGCGCTTTAAGCGCTTCATTCAGAGCAGTCTGAGTGAGTAAAGCGGAGCAGCGGAAAACAAATGCTGCCCCAGGGCTCGTACCATCTTCTGGCTTTTCTCACCTTAGCGGCCCGTACTGCCCTGTTTGAATCTGTGAAATTCCTTCAATCTGCACAATCTGCGATTCTTACCTGGGCTGTGCAGCGTCGGCTGGCCAGCATCAACCACTTCCGCGACAACCCCCACGAGGTGCAGCAGCAGCTCCTGCGCCGCCTGCTGCACACGGCCCGCGGTACGGATTGGGGCCGGCGGTATGGGTATGAGGATGGGATGTCGGTCCGGGAATTTGGGCAGCGGGTGCCGGTGAGTTCGTACGAGGAGCTGTATCCGCAGATTGAGCGGGTGCTGCGGGGCGAGGCCAATGTGCTCTGGCCGGGGCGGGTGGAGTGGTCTGCCAAGAGCAGCGGCACCACCAACGCCCGCAGCAAGTACATCCCCGTCACCCGCGAAGCCCTGGAGGAGGGTCACTACCGCGCCGGCCGCGACATGACGGCCCTGGCCACGCTCTACTACCCCGAGGTCAACATTCTGAGCGGCAAAACCTTGTCCTTGGGCGGCACGCACGGCCCCAACCCTTTCCGCCCCAACGAGGCTGGCTCCCGCATCGGCGACGTGTCGGCCATTCTCATGCAAAACCTACCGGCCTGGGCCGAGTATGTGCGCACCCCGCCCCTGGAGCTGGCTTTGCTGGATGAGTGGGAAGAAAAAATTGAGCGCATCGCCCGCCACGTGCTCCAAGTGGACGTGCGCGTGCTGGCCGGCGTGCCTACGTGGATGATTGTGCTGCTGCGCCGCGTCACGGAGCTGGCCGGTGCAAGCTCTATCCTGGACGTGTGGCCGCGGCTAGGGCTGTTTCTGCACGGGGCCGTGGCCTTTGGGCCGTACCGGGAGCTTTTCCAGCAGCTGATTCCGAGCCCGCACATGCACTACCTGGAAGTGTACAACGCCTCCGAAGGCTACTTGGCCCTGCAAGACCAGCCCGACTCCGAAGACCTGCTGCTGCTGCTCAACCACGGCATCTACTACGAGTTCCTGCCCGCCGACCAGTGGGACGTCCCCGAGCCCCAAGCCGTGGGCCTGGCCGATGTGGAGCTGGGCCGCACCTATGCTGTCGTCATCAGCACCAACGCAGGCCTGTGGCGCTACAAAATCGGTGACACGGTGCGGTTCACGTCGCTTCGGCCGTACCGCATCCGCATTTCGGGCCGCACCAAGCACTTTCTGAATGCTTTCGGCGAGGAAGTAGTAGTTGAAAACGCCGACGCGGCCATTGCCGCCGCCTGCCGCGCCACCCGTACCACCGTGCGCGACTACACGGCCGCACCCATCTACTTCGCCGCCACCGACGGTGCTTCCCGCGGTGGCCACCAGTGGCTGATTGAGTTCACCCAGCCCCCGCAGGATACGGCCCACTTCACGCAGGTGCTGGACCACACCCTGCGCCAGCTCAACTCCGACTACGACGCCAAGCGCCACCGCGACCTAGCCCTCACGCCCCCGCAGGTGATGGTAGCGCCGGCCGGCACGTTTGAGCGGTGGCTGGCCCGGCGCGGCAAGCTGGGCGGCCAGCACAAAGTACCCCGCCTCAGCAATTCGCGGGAGCTGCTCGACGAGCTGCTCGCTCAGGTGGCGCAGTAGTTTTATCTTGCCCGGCAGCTTATCCTGTTTCACGTACCGCGTGGCTATATGTTCCTCTACCCCCGTATCGTGCTCGGCTTGCTCCTGGCTGCGGGCAGCCTCAGCTCCTCCTGTGCCCGCCTGAAGCGCGGCCCCGTGGGCTTCTGGTCGCGCAACCGCTACGGCCGAAGCGGCGACCAGCGCCACGGCCCCTGGCGCGGCTACTTCGACACGGAAGAAAAGCGCCTGGCCAACCAGGGCCGCTACCGCCACGGACGAACCGTGGGGCGGTGGCGCTACTACTCACCCACCGGCCAGCTGGAGCGCACCGAGCGGTATCATCGGCGGCCGGCCGGGCAGGTTACGCTGGCGTATTATCACCCCAACGGACAGCTTTCCAAGCGCGGCCAGGCCCTGTACCGTTCCGAGCCCACGGTGATGCGCTTTTTCTGGTTTGGCGAGTGGCAGTGCTACGCCCCCGATGGCCGTTCCTTGCCCGCTGAGTACTACCAGAATGGTCACCAGGTACCCACTCCTACCACCACGGCTGAGTAAGAAATAGCCCTTCAAAAAAAGCAGGTGACGAAATAATCCTGTTTCAAAGAATCCGGGCTCCGACTGCCATAAAAGGTAAGATTTATAGTGAAGACTGGCACTGTGGGACGGAAAAGCCGAATGTCCTTGTTGTTTTTTTAATTTATAGTTCTATATATTAGTCGAATCGTTCTTTTCCAATCCCACTTTTATGACCACAACATCCACTTCCCTTCCTCCATTTCAAGAAAAGCGCCGGCGGCGGCGTCGGTCTGCGGGCAGCGCCACTCCCTCAGCGCGTACGGTTAAGTTTACGCTCGGAGTACTGGGTTTTCTGGTGCTCATTCTGCTAGCCAGTCTCGGGGTTATTGCCGCCAATCTGGGTAGCTAACACTCCGACTGCCCTAGCTTAGCCTACTGCATACGCCACAAGTCCCGGCACCTTGCACGCATGTGCAGAGGTGCCGGGACTTATTTTTTTGGATAGGGTTGCCAGCTGATTACTGGTCTAGCACGCGGCCCAGGCCACCCAGGATGCTGCCGCTTTCTTTCTGGGCATTGCCGCCGTTGGGAGCCAGGGCCTGAATCAGCTTTTTCACCGGCATGGATTGCAGCCACACGCGCCCCGTGCCGCGCAGCGTGGCCAGCAGCAGCCCTTCGCCCCCAAATATCATCGACTTCAGGCCCCCGGCCCGCGCAATGCTGAAGTCGATGCCCGGCTCGAAGGCTACCACGCAGCCCGTGTCTACGCGCAGCAGCTCGTTGTTGAGGCGCTTTTCGATGACGGTGCCGCCCGCATGGATGAACGCTTTGCCGTCGCCGGTGAGGCGCTGCAAGATGAATCCTTCGCCGGCAAACAAGCCCGCGCCCAGCTTCTGGTTGAAATGAATACTGATTTTGGTGCCCCGCGCGGCGGCCAAGAAGCCGTCTTTCTGCACGATGAGCCCTTGGGGCAGCTCACGCAAATCCAGCGGAATGATGGTACCAGGGTAGGGGGCCGAAAACGCCACCCGGCTCTTGCCGTAGCCGCCGCGGTGCGTAAAGTGCGTCATAAACAACGACTCGCCCGTGAGCAGGCGCGTGCCCGCCGAAAACAGCTTGCCCATAAAGCCCTGCTCGGGCTCGGAGCCGTCGCCCATCTTGGTTTCAAAGGCTATGGCCTCGTCCATGTACACCATGGCGCCGGCCTCGGCAATAACGGTTTCGTTGGGGTCCAGCTCTACTTCCAGCACCTGAATATCATTGCCGAGAATCTTGTAGTCAACGTCGTGGGACTGCATAAGGAAAAGGCGAAAGGTGAATACGGAGTCAAGTATAGTGATTTGCCCTGTGGAGTCGCGTGCCATTGCAAAGCAGAGGCCCGGCAATCCGTTCTTTTCAGGCGCAATAAGCTATAACTCTCACAGTTGCGCGCCCTGTGCACCTTTGTCTCGCCAATAAAAGAGAGCAAATGCCCATTCTCATTACACAGAAAACCCCTGACATCACTAGACATCAGGGGCAGGGATAAGTCATTCGGGCAACTTGACAAAAAAACGGATTGGGGCCGTTTACTGCGCGAGGTAGTGGACCTACTCGCAAGGAGGCAAGGTTACTCTTCGCTGGAAGGCAAGGCCTCCAGGTCGTCGTCGGCGCTGGCTTTGGGGCCTTTTTTCTTGGCCTCCTTGCTGGTGCGGCGCATAAAGTCCTCATCCGACTCTTCGGGCTCCTGCACGTCTTCTTCCAGCGGCAGGTCCTCCTCCTCGTCTTTTTCGCCAAACTGCCCGTCGCGGTTCACCAGCTTTTTGTCGCGCACGTGGCGGTTCAGAAACTGATTGATGTCCTCGATGCTGTAGTTGGAGGTGATTTCACCCAGCGGGTTCACCTTGATTTCAAAGCCCTCCAGCTCTTTGTGCACGCGGGCTTTCTTGTCGGGGTCGTTCTTTTTCTTTTTCGGGCTGACGGGTTTCTTGGCCATGGTGCTAAGCGCTAAAATCGGGATGCAACGGGCAGCGGTTTGCGGTAAGCTGCTTTGGAATAAGCTAGTACGAAGCAGCTCGGCCGCGGTTAGGGCAAACCGCCAGCTGCCCTGACAAAAAGCAAGAACCCGCTCGGTGCGTGTCGAGCGGGTTCTCATTTGATTTGAATTCTGGCTAGTGCCGGCTCAGCCGAAGGTCAAAGTCCGGCCCAAGCTGAAGCTTAGGCCACACTAGCCGGCAGGGCCGCCACCGCAGCTTCAATCCGCTCGGCGGTTTCCTGCGGGCCCAGAATGCTCATGATGTGCATGAGGTCGGGGCCGGCGGCGGCGCCGGTTACGGCCACGCGCAGGGCCTGGAGCACCTGCCCGATTTTGATGCCCTGGGCATCGAGCACTTGCGTGAGCAGGGCTTTGATGCCGTCGGGGCTGGCGTCGAGGGCGGCGGGCAGCTCCTGGGCAAACTGGGCGAGGGCGCCGGCCACCTGGGCGTTCCACTTTTTGCTGATTACTTGCTCGTCGTAGGCGGTGGGGCGCTGGAAGAACAGCTGGGCCTCGCGGGCCAGGTCGGCGGGGAAGGTAGCACGCTCTTTTACCAGGGCCGCAATCTGCTCAGCTTTATCGGCGGGTACCTCCAGGCCCTGCTCGCGCAGGCTTTCCGTAAGATACTGGGCCAGCTCAGCGTCGGGCTTGGCGCGCAGGTATTGCTCGTTATACCAGCGCACCTTGTTCTGGTCGAAGCGGGCCGGCGACTTACTTACGCGCTCAATCGAGAAGGCTTCTACCAGCTCCGGCATCGTAAACAGCTCCTGCTGGGTGCCAGGGTTCCAGCCCAGAAAGGCCAGGAAATTGATAAACGCCTCGGGCAGGTAGCCCGATTCGCGGTAGCCGCTGCTCACGGTGGGCTCACCGGTTTCGGCGTCCTGGCCGTGCCACTCCAATGGAAATACCGGGAAGCCCAGCCGGTCGCCGTCGCGCTTGCTCAGCTTGCCCGTGCCGTCGGGCTTGAGCAGCAGGGGCAGGTGGGCAAACTGCGGCATGGTGCTTTCCCAGCCCAGGTAGCGGTACAAGAGCACGTGCAGGGGTGCCGAGGGCAGCCACTCTTCGCCCCGAATCACGTGGGTAATCTCCATCAGGTGGTCGTCCACGATGTTGGCCAGGTGGTAGGTCGGCATCCCGTCCGACTTCATCAGCACCTTGTCGTCGATGCTCGACGAGTGCACCACCACCCAGCCCCGGATCAGGTCGTTGAAGCGCACCTCTTCCTTACGGGGCACCTTTAGGCGAATCACGTACGGGGCGCCCGAGTCGAGCAACTGCTGCACTTCCTCGGCCGGCAGGGTCAGGGAATTGCGCATTTGGGTGCGCGTGATGCTGTTGTACTGGGGGTTGGGCACTTTGGCGGCCGTGAGGCGGGCGCGCATGGCATCCAGCTCCTCGGGCGTGTCGAAGGCGTAGTAGGCGTGGCCGCTGTCGAGCAGCTGCTGGGCATACTGCCGGTACATGGGCTTCCGCTCGCTCTGCCGGTAGGGGGCGTGGGGGCCGCCCTGCTCGGGTCCTTCGTCAATCTCGATGCCGCACCAGCGCAGCGAGTCCATGATGTACTGCTCGGCGCCCGGCACAAAGCGGTTCTGATCGGTATCCTCAATGCGCAGCAGCATCTTGCCACCCATCTTGCGGGCCAGCAGGTAGTTATACAGCGCAGTGCGCACCCCGCCAATGTGCAGCGGCCCCGTGGGGCTGGGCGCAAACCGCACCCGTACTTCTCTTTCCATACAAACAGCTAATACACGCCCGGCTCAGGTCCCGAAACGCGCCGCAAAGGTACGATATCCAATGAGTGAATGAGTAGATGAGGGAATGAAGGGGTGAGAGTAGCAGCCCGTCATGCTGAGCGCAGTCGAAGCATCTCTACTGGGGATAATTTCTGACGATTGCAACGAAGCGGTAGAGATGCTTCGGCAAGCGGACGCCAGACGGAGCAGGACGGGCTGCTACTTTCACTCGCTTATTCCCTCATTTACTCATCCACAATCACCAACCCGTACTGGGTGAGCAGGCCGGGCAGGCTGTGTAAGGAAAACCGGGCGTGTTTCAGGTTGTTGGCCGTTGGGTCCAGCTCCACTTCCTGCGCCGTGCTGAAGTCGGCTTCTACGAGCGTGGTTTGCTGAAACACAGCCCGGCGTAGTAGGCAGTCTTGGAACACGGTGCCGGTTAGGTCGGCTTGGGTGAAGTCGGCTTCCTGCAAGGAGCAGCCCACGAAGCGGGTGTGTGGCAGCGCCCGGCCGGCGAAGGAGGCGTAATCGAGCTGGCACTGGTCGAAGTGCACGGCAAATAGCAGCTCCCGGCACCGCTGAAACGGCAGCCCCAGCAGCTTGCAGCCCGCAAAGGCCACGTTCTGAAGCGCCGTGTTGGTAATGGTGGCCCCCGCCAGGTTGCAGTTCTCAAACAGACACTCGCTGAACCGCCACCCCGACAAGTCAGCTTGGCTCCAGTCGAAGCCTACGAAATGATATTCCTCAAACTCCCGCTGCCGGGCCAGCTCTGCCGGCAGCGTACGGTGCAGAACATTTTCGGGCGGGAAATAATCGGGTTTGCGCAGGGGCTTAGCCGCTTTGCGCGCAGTTGAGCGCGGCATCAGTCGCGGCTTCGGTAGCGCAGCCACAGCGCCAAGCCCAGCAGCGAAATGCCGCCTTTGATCAGCCACGCCGCCGTAGGCCCCCAGTTGTTCATCCAGTCCAGCAGCGGAAACCGAAAGTTGCTGGGCAGCAGAAACGGCGCTACCATGGCTATCAGGCCCGCCAGCAACAAGAAAATGCCTATTTCTCTCATGAGAAAGGTGATGAGGTGAATGGTGAGTAAACCGTCATGCTGAGCTTGCCGAAGCATCTCTCCCGCTTCGTTGCAATGGCATTGGTTAGCCAGAGGTAGAGAGGCTTCGGCTCCGCTCAGCATGACAATACCATTGCAATGTCAGCACGCCAGATTCCTCGCTCTGCTCGGAATGACAGGCGAGCTTATGCCTTCACGGCTACGCAGGAAATTTCTACCTGCACATCTTTCGGCAGGCGGCTGACTTCCACGGTTTCGCGGGCGGGGGCGTAGTCGGCGCTGAAGTAGCTGCCGTAAATTTCATTGATGAGGCCGAAGTTGCCGAGGTCTTTGACGAAGATGCTGCACTTCACCACGTCGCGCAGGGTGCAGCCGGCGGCTTGCAATACGGCTTCCAGGTTGCGCATTACCTGATGCGTTTCCTGGGCTACGTCGCCGTTGCCCACGAGCTGGCCGGTTTGGGCATCCAGGGCAATCTGGCCCGATACGTACACGGTGTTGCCGGCCTGAATGGCTTGGCTATAGGGCCCAATGGGCGCGGGAGCGTGGTTGGAGTAAACGATGGAGTGTGCCATGAGCGGAACCGGCAGGATTGTACAGGAGGAATCTATCTTTGAAGCCAAAGTAAGCCGAAAAATCCATGCACCTGTTCATCGTCGAAGGCCTGCCCGTAGAGGCCGAGCTGCGCCGCAAATTCGGCCCGGCGCACACCTACGACTTCTGCCCCGCTGCGGCCCCCGACCTACACGCCCGCCTTGGCGCCGCCGATGTAGCCTTCGACCTGCGCTCCTGGCCGGAGCTGCACTACGAGCAGCTCCGGCAGCCCGTTTTCTACGACACTACGGCCCGCAGCCTGGCCCAGCTTTTCCATGAAGAAAAGCCGCCGCTGGGTCCCGTATTCGGCTTCTGCGGCCTGCCTACGCTCATCGACCGAAGATTGCTGGAAACTAGTCTGCTGTACGCTGCTGATGCCGATAAGCTGGCCGAAGTGTGCGCCGCGCTGGGCACGGAGTTCCGCACGGTGCAGGACCGCGTGGGCCTGGTAACGCCCCGTATCATCTGCATGATTATCAACGAAGCCTGCTACACCTTGCAGGAAGGCACGGCCTCGGTCCGCGACATTGACCTGGGCATGAAGCTGGGCACCAACTACCCGCACGGACCCTTCGAGTGGGCCAACGCCATCGGCCTGGCCCGCGTCTACGAAACCCTCGAATGCCTGTACCAAGACACCCACGAGGAACGCTACAAAGTGTGCCCCCTGCTGAAAACCATGTACCTGCGCGGCCAGCAGTTTGAAGTATAAGTACGGCTTATATTGGGGTACGTGGCCGGTGTAGAGACGCAACCCTTCGCGTCTCCTCGTCCGCGGCGCCTGGAAAGAATTGTTGAACAAGGCGACGAGAAGGGTCGCGTCTCTACACCGGCCATGCGCACGGAACTCTAAACCACCATAGCCCCCAACCGCAAAGTGCCGCTCCGGAAGCTTCCGGAGCGGCACTTTGCGTATATGCGTGAGCCGATAAGAGTCTAACGTCTCACTTCTCGTATCTCACTTCTACTCTACCGTCACCGACTTAGCGAGGTTGCGGGGCTGGTCGACGTTGCAGCCGCGCAGCACAGCAATGTGGTAGGACAGCAGCTGCAGCGGCACCACCGACACCAGCGGCATCAGCACCTCGCTCGTGGCAGGCACCTCAATGACGAACTCGGCCATCTGCGGAATTACGTCGTCGCCCTCGGTTACCACGGCAATGATGCGGCCTTTGCGGGCTTTTACCTCCTGAATGTTGCTGACCACCTTCTCATACGAGCTGTCTTTGGTAGCAATTACTACCACCGGCATGTTTTCGTCGATGAGGGCAATGGGGCCGTGCTTCATTTCGGCGGCTGGGTAGCCCTCGGCGTGGATGTAGCTGATTTCCTTGAGCTTGAGGGCGCCTTCCAGGGCCACCGGGAAGTTGTAGCCGCGGCCCAGGTACAGGAAGTTGGTGGCATCCTTGAAGATTTCCGAAATCTGCTTAATCTCGGTGTTCAGCTGCAGCGCCTTCTCCACCTTTGACGGAATGTTGCTTAGTTCCATCATCAGCTCCCGCAGCTTGGAGTCGGAGAGCGTGCCGCGCTTGTGGCCCACAATCATTGCCAGCAGGGTCAGCACCGTTACCTGGGCCGTGAAGGCTTTGGTGGAAGCCACCCCAATTTCGGGGCCGGCGTGGGTGTAGGCGCCGGCGTCGGTGGCGCGGGCAATGCTGGAGCCCACCACGTTGCAGATGCCAAAGATGGTAGCGCCCTTGCTCTTAGCCAGCTCAATAGCCGCCAGTGTATCAGCCGTTTCGCCCGACTGCGAAATGGCAAGTACGATGTCGCGCTCCGTGATGATGGGGTTGCGGTAGCGGAACTCCGAGGCGTATTCCACTTCCACCGGAATGCGGGCCAGGTCCTCAATCAGGTATTCGGCCACCAAGCCGGCGTGCCAGGAGGTGCCGCAAGCCACAATCAGGATGCGGTCGGCGTTCATGAACTTCCGCTCGTAGGCCCGCACGCCGCCCATGTTCAGGTGGCCGGCTTCCAGCTCCAGGCGCCCCCGCATCGAGTCCAGAATGGAGCGGGGCTGCTCAAAGATTTCCTTCAGCATGAAGTGCTCGTAGCCGCCTTTCTCGATGCTGTCCAGCTCCAGCTCCAGCTTTTGGATATAGGGCGTCTGCGGCACGTCTTCCTTGGTCCGGATGTCGAGCTTGCCGTTGCGGATAACGGCAATTTCGTAGTCGTTTACATACACTACCTCGTTGGTGTACTCGATGATGGGCGTGGCGTCGGAAGCCAGGAAAAACTCGCCTTCACCCACCCCGATTACCAGCGGAGAGCCTTTGCGGGCCGCAATCAGCTGGCCGGGGTCGTCCTTGCTCAGTACCACAATAGCGTAGGCGCCCACTACTTCGTGCAGGGCCAGGCGCACGGCTTCTTCCAGCGTGCACTTGTTCTGCTTCTGAATCTCTTCAATCAGGTTCACAAACACCTCCGTGTCGGTGTCCGAGTGAAACTCGTGGCCCTGCTGCTGCAAGTGAGTTTTCAGGGCCGCGTAGTTTTCGATGATGCCGTTGTGAATGATGGCAATCCGCTCCGACGTGGAGTAGTGCGGGTGGGCGTTAACGTCATTGGGCTCCCCGTGGGTGGCCCAGCGGGTGTGGCCCATGCCAATGTGCGCGTGAGTATCTTTTTCGGCAATAAACGCTTCTAAGTCAGCAACTTTGCCTTTTTTCTTGTACACGCTCAGCTGCCCGTTGAGCAGCGCTACCCCGGCCGAGTCGTAGCCGCGGTATTCCAGGCGGCGCAGGCCTTTGATGATGATGGGGCATGCCTCACGGTGCCCGATGTAAGCGACAATTCCGCACATAGCTTGATGGTTGGGTCAGAGCAAAATCCTTCAGGGAAAGAGCAAAAATCGGGCGGCACCGGCAAAAGCCGTGCCGCCCTTCAGTTGAGCCTGGCCGCCGCAGCGGGCCGTTTATCGAAGTTTAGTGTAGTATACGCGCAGCTTAATGGCGGCAGCGTCTACCTGAGCCCGGTTCAGGTTCAGCGTCAGGTCGTCCTGCCGGAGCGGCGACAAAGCCAGAGCTGCCGGCAGCTCCCCATTCAGGCGGTCCGACAAATAGGCCTGCAAGTAGTTGGTCATGGTGAGCCGGTAGAACTGCGGTTCTGAGCCCCTAGGGAAGGTAGCCGCAGCCGGAACGCCAGTGCCCGTCGGGTTTACCGGTGCGCCTGATACCGAGTCCAGGTCAGCCTGCACCAGCCGGTCGTAAGTAGTACCGTTGATGGTGCGTTGCAGCACCTGGTTGCTGGCGTTCAGCTCGTACACGTACAAGCTCGACGGGTACGGGAACAGCGCGTTGGTGTATTGCCGAATCGGTATCAGCAGCTCGGCCCTGTTAATCGTAAGGCCGGGCGTAGTGCGGAGCGCATCCAGGCCGCGGAACTCTAGCCGGGTGCTCAGGCCCACGCCATTCTGCACAAACGTGTAGCCGCCCACGGCGCTGGGGCCAACTTGCTGGGAGGTACTGCTGAGTGCCGCAAACGGCGTCCCCGTAAAATCAGTGTTCAGCTGGGTGAAATACTTGGTGCCCCGTGTGAGGTTGGACTGAGTTATTCCGAACAGCACATCATACCCTCGGCGCGTGCTCACCTTACCGGCACTGTTGGTTCCGGTGAAGTAAAACCGCAGATACGTGTTTACCGAACGGTCAAAAGCCACAATGTTATCATCGAAGCCGGCCGTTGGCACCAAGGCCAAGCCTTTCAAGACACTATTCAGGCGCTCCTGGTTAAAGCCTGGGTCCTGCAACGCTGCAAACAGTGTGGTAGCCAAGCCCGCCGCCGACGCCTGCTTTAGCGGCCGGATTTTGATGGTGCGGTCTGGCTCCGTCACCACGGTCGTCGTCGTATCGGTGGTGCTGGAGGCGTTGAGACGGCGCCGCACCTTGCGGGTCCGGTTCAGCGAGGCTACAAAGTTGGTCAGCACCGCGTTGCCCGTTGCCACCGACGACGTGGAATTGTAGACGGCCCGTTCGTCGAGCGGCTGTTGGAGCTGGAGCAAGTCGAAGCGCAGGGGCTGGGCCGTGTTGCCGTAGCCCTGGCTGAAGCCAAAGCTGAGCACCACTGAGTCCAGCTTCACGGCCGTAAACTTGGCCGGCAGCGAATCGAGAGGCATAACTACCTGGGCATTCAGAAAGGCCCGGGCCGTGGTTAGGCCCACTTGGTTGTCGCGCAGGCGACCCACCAGTACCTGATTAGCCTGCCCGGTTTGCACCGGCGACAACCGAATAGTGGAGGCGGCTACCGGAAATTCGAGAAACTCAGCGTTGATAGGAGCGGTGCCGGGCAGGTCCAGGCCCACGTCATTAGCTTCTTCGCAGGACGACGCAACACCCAGGAGCACCGCGGCACAAAGGGAAACCGAAGCAAGTCGGCTGGCGCTAGCTGGCCAATTCATTATAAAGCGCGTAGTAAGAGGTTAGCAGGTTTTCGTCGGCGCCGACCTGCTCGATTTGTTTGTTAGCCGAATACTCGGCAAATAGCGCGTTCAGGTTGTCGCTGAAGTCTTCATCCGACTTCACCACCGTATCAGCGTACTCCATGCCCACTTTGATGAAGCCACCGAAGTCAGCTGTTTTCAGGGCGGCCAGCATGTCATCCTCAATGTCCAGCATCTTGGCCTTCTCAATGATGTCGCCCTCGAATTTGTGGTCAAATTCGTTGTTGTAAATGGTGAACAGCGACTTGGCGTCCTTGAAGATGGGGTCCTTCTTATAAGTCGTTTTCAGGTACATCGGAATCAGACCCGTCATCCAGTCGTTGCAGTGCACGATGTCGGGGGCCCAGCCGAGTTTTTTCACGGTTTCCAGCACACCCTTGCAGAAGAAGATGGCGCGCTCGTCATTATCGGTGTGAAACTTGTCGTTTTTATCTACCAGCACCGATTTGCGGTGGAAGTAGTCTTCGTTGTCGATGAAATATACTTGCAGCTTGGCATTTGGAATAGAAGCAACCTTGATAATCAGCGGCTTTTCATCCTCGCCCACCGCAATGTTAATCCCCGACAACCGCACCACTTCGTGCAGGCGGTTCTTCCGCTCATTGATGATGCCAAACCGGGGAACGAAAATGCGGATTTCCATCCCCATCTCCTGCATTCCCTGCGGCAAGCGCCGCAAAAACTCTGCTACCTTGGTGGTCTGCAAAAACGGGTTGATTTCCGTGGCAGCATAGAGTATTCTCAACTTGGACATACTAGGTCAGTTGGTGTGAATGGGAGGAGGCAACACTTTGGGATGCACAAAATTAAACATTTTTGAGGGATTTTTCAACTAAAATCACCCGCTTGTTCAGCCAGCGGGCTGTTTTACCTTATGGAGATACTGCATACGGCTGCTGAGTTGCAAGCCCGCGCCGAAATGTGGCGCCGCGAAGGCCGCCGCATTGGGCTGGTGCCCACCATGGGCGCCCTGCACGAAGGCCACTTGCAGCTGGTGCGCGCCGCCGCCCGCGAGTGCAACGTGGTGGTGGCTACCATCTTCGTAAATCCCACCCAGTTCAACAACGCCGATGATTTCCGGCTGTACCCGCGCCTGCCCGAAGCCGACGCGGCCCTGCTGGCTCCGGCCGGCTGCACGGCACTGTTTCTGCCCACAGTAGAGCAGATGTACCCGCAGCCCACAGTGCTGCGGTTCGACTTCGGCCCTCTGGAGCGGGTGATGGAGGGCGCCCACCGGCCGGGCCACTTCAACGGAGTAGCCACCATCGTAAGCAAGTTGTTCCACCTGAGTTGCCCGCACCGGGCCTATTTTGGGCAGAAAGACTTGCAGCAGGTTGCTATCGTGCGGCAGCTGGTGGCTGATTTGTCGTTCGACTTGAAGCTGGTGGCCTTTCCAACAGTGCGCGAAGCCGACGGACTAGCCATGTCGTCCCGGAACCGCCGCCTCGACGCCGCGGCGCGGGCCGTGGCGCCACGCTTATACCAGGGCTTGCAGCTAGCCGAAGAACTAGTGCGAGCCGGCCAGGCCACTCCATCGGCCGTGCAAACTGCCGCCGCCGGGTTTGTAGCCGCCGAACCCCAGATTACTCTGGAGTATTTTGAGGTAGCGGATGCCCACACCCTGCAACCCCTGACGGAGTGGCAGCCCGGCCGCCCCGTGGCCCTGTGCCTGGCCGCTCACCTGGGCGGCGTGCGGCTGATTGATAATGTGGTGGTGAGTTAGGGACTTAGGAGCTTAGAGGACGTTCTAATACAGCTGCCAACTCGTCCTGGCGTGAACAGATTCTTGGGCTACTGCTCCAAAGCGACGGAAAAACTAATCTAAGTTCCCAAGCCCCTAAGTTCCTAAGCCCCCCACTACTCACCTCTCCCGATTCTATATCTTTGCCGCCTCAAACACGCGCATCACCCACTCATGCATATCGAGGTTCTTAAGTCGAAGATTCATCGGGCCAAAGTCACGCAGGCGGAGCTGCACTATGTGGGCAGCATCACCATTGATGAAAACTTGCTGGACGCGGCCAACATGGTGGAAAACGAGAAAGTGACCATCGTAAACGTCAACAACGGGGAGCGGTTTGAAACCTACACCATCCGCGGCGAACGGGGCTCGGGCATGATTTGCCTCAACGGCCCGGCCGCCCGGCGCGTAGCCGTCGGCGACATCGTCATTATCTTCTCCTACGCCCTGATCGACTTTGCCGAAGCGCGCAGCCACAAGCCCACGCTTGTATTCCCGGACCAGCACAACCGCTTGGTGTAGCCCGCCGGGGCCGGGGCTGATACTTACTAAGGCTAGCTGTGGGCAGCTGGTGCACTAAAAATTATTTGTGAAACAACTGCTTACTGTTGCCAAGTACGCGCTGCTGCTGGCCTTGTCCGGGGTGCTGATGTGGTACGCGCTGCGGGGGCAAGACCTGAGCCTGATTGGGCGCTACATGCGCGAGGCCAACTACTCCTGGCTGGTGCTGACCATGGTGCTGTCGGCGCTGGGGTACTTCAGCCGCGCCCACCGTTGGCAGATGCAGCTGGAAGCCAGCCGCCTGCGGCCGGGCTACTGGGACGTGTACCACGCCATGATGGTGGGCTACCTCGCCAACCTAGTGCTGCCGCGCATGGGCGAGGTCATTCGGTGTTCGGTGCTGCGCCGCACGGCGGGCGTGCCGGTGCAGGTGGCGCTGGGAGCCGTCATTACGGAGCGGGTCATCGACCTATTGGTGCTGGCCGGGCTGCTGGGCGCTACGCTGCTGCTCGACTTTCACAAGTTCTGGGCCTTTGTTGTCAGCCTGTTTTCGGACCGCTACAACTCCCTGGCTGCCCACCAAGGCCTGCTGCTTACGGCCGCCGGGCTGCTGCTGCTGCTGGCGGCGCTGTTCGGCTATCTGCTGTACCGCAACCTGGAGCGGCTACGCCAGCGGGCTTTCTTTAACCGCCTCGAAACGTTTGTGCGGGGGCTGCTGGAGGGCGTCTTCAGCATCCGCAAGCTGCGCCGGCCGGGCCTGTTTCTGCTGCACACGGCCTTTACCTGGCTGGTATACTACCTGATGGATTACCTGGCGTTTTTCGCCTTCCCCGAAACCCAGGGCCTGGGTGTGGGTGCCGCCTTGGCCGTTCTTACCTTCGGCGCCTTCGGCATGGCAGCCCCCGTGCAAGGCGGCATCGGGGCCTTTCACCTTATGGTGCAAAGCACGCTGCTGGTCTACGGCATCGGCAAGGAGGCTGGCATTGCCTACGCCCTGGTCGTGCACGGCTCCCAAACCCTATTGGTGGTCCTGATGGGTGGCATCAGCTTCGTAGCCAGCATGATGAAGTCGGGCCGCGTAGCCCGGAGTAGAGGTGAGAGAGTAGAAGTGAGGCATGAGACTACGTCCTAACTACGTTCATGGTATTGTTAGCAGAACAAAGTCTCGCCTCTCATGTCTCACCGTCTCACTTCTAAACCATGTGGAGTAAAGAGAAAATTCTGACCCTGGAAGAACTGCTGCCGGTGGTGGCGGGCTGGAAGGCGGCGGGGGAACAAGTGGTGTTTACCAACGGCTGCTTCGACCTGCTGCATCTGGGCCACGTGGACTACCTGGAAAAGGCCCGGCACCTGGGGCAGCGCCTCGTGGTGGGGCTGAACACGGACGCCTCGGTGAGCTGCCTCAAGCCCGGCCGGCCCCTGCAAGACGAAGTGTCACGGGCGCGGGTGTTGGCCTCCCTTTTGTTTGTGGATGCCGTGGTACTGTTCAACGAACCGACCCCGCTGGCCCTGATTCAGGCCGTGCTGCCCGACATCCTGGTGAAGGGCGACGACTACCAAATCAGCGGAATTGTGGGCCACGAGGTGGTGTTACAAAACGGCGGGCAGGTCTTGACCGTACCACTCGTTGCCGGTTACAGCACTACGCGCATTGTGGAGCGTATCCGGCAGCTGGGCTAGGCGCCGGGTGCCTGAGTAGAAGAGCCACGCAAGGGCTCTGGTACGGGCTGCGGCGGCTGGGCCAGTGTTCATCTTCTCATCCACTCACGCACCATGTATCATATGAATCCCGCGTATATCATTGTCCTGCTGACCATGCTGGCCAGCTGGCTGATTCAGCGCCGCCTGCAAAGCAAGTTTGAGCAGTACTCCCAGGTTGGGTTGCGGGCTAACTTGTCAGGCAAGCAGATTGCCGAGCTAATGCTGGCCGACCACGGCATCACCGACGTGCGCGTTATCAGCACCGAAGGCCGCCTGACTGACCACTATAACCCCGCCGATAAAACCGTAAACCTGAGCGAGGCCGTGTACGCCGAGCGCAGCGCCGCTGCGGCTGCCGTAGCCGCCCACGAGTGCGGGCACGCCGTGCAGCACGCCACCGCTTACTCGGCTTTGCAATTCCGCTCGGCCATGGTACCGGCCCTGAGCGCCGTGTCCAAGTTCATGCCCATTCTACTGTTTATCGGGGTGCTCATGCTGAACACCACCCCCCTGCCGCTCGGCATTGGCGTGGCCTTCTTTGCGCTTACCACGCTGTTCAGCTTCGTGACCCTGCCTGTGGAGTTCGACGCTTCTAAGCGAGCCTTGGCCTGGATTGACAAGCGCGGCATTGTGACGCCCCAGGAGCACGCCATGGCGAAAGACGCGCTGTGGTGGGCTGCTATGACCTACGTGGTGGCGGCCCTGGGCTCCCTGGCTACCTTGTTCTACTACGCCACCTTGCTCATGGGTCGCCGCCGCGAGTAAGAAGCGGTTGGCGGGAGCTGTTGCAGCGTCTCTCTACCGGTCAACCAATCCAGTAGCTCTACTCCAACAGCTTCCACGTCCTGTCGCGCATGCTGCTTTTTCGCCGCCGCTCTGGTCTGCCAGGGTGGCGGTTTTGTTTTTGCAAGGGCTGGCCTCCTCAAGTGAAACTCTACGGCCGGATACGTGTTGTAGCAGAGCCACGCCAGGGTCGGCGGAGAATAACCGTGGCGGCTATTCTATCTGCCGAAACTGCCGTAAATTCGTGGCCTAATTCCCACCACACCCCCTCATTTTCAGGCCGTCGGGCCATTGCTGCGTATGCTGACCTCCACCCAATCGTCTATTTTCCAACTCACTGAGGAGCAGCTGGCCGTGCGCGACGCTGCCCGTGAATTTGCCCAGAGTGAGCTGTGGGCCGGCGTGATTGAACGCGACGAGCACCAGAAGTTTCCCGCCGAGCAAATCAAGAAGATGGGCGAGCTGGGCTTTATGGGCATGATGGTGAGCCCCGAGTACGGCGGCGGCGGTATGGACACGGTGAGCTACGTGCTGGCCATGGAGGAAATCAGCAAGGTGGATGCCTCCTGCTCGGTCATTATGTCGGTGAATAACTCGCTGGTTTGTTGGGGCCTGGAGAAGTACGGCACCGAGGAGCAGAAGCGGAAGTACCTGCCCGGCCTGACCTCCGGCGAAATCATCGGCGCCTTCTGCCTTTCCGAGCCCGAAGCCGGCTCCGACGCCACCATGCAGCGTACTACGGCCGAAGACAAAGGTGACCATTACCTCATCAACGGCACCAAGAACTGGATTACCAACGGCTCGTCGGCCTCGGTCTACATCGTTATTGCCCAAACCAACCCCGAGCTGAAGCACCGCGGCATCAACGCCATTATTGTGGAGCGCGACACGCCCGGCTTCGTAGTGGGCCCGAAAGAAAACAAGCTGGGCATCCGGGGCTCCGACACGCACTCGCTGATGTTCAACGACGTGAAAGTGCCCAAGGAGAACCGCATCGGTGAAGACGGCTTCGGCTTCAAGTTTGCTATGCAGGTGCTGGCCGGCGGCCGCATCGGCATTGCCGCGCAGGCGCTGGGCATTGCATCGGGTTCGTATGAGCTGGCTCTCAAGTATGCCAAGGAGCGCAAAGCCTTCGGGGTGCCGATTTCCCAGCACCAGGCTATTCAGTTCAAGCTGGCTGACATGGCTACCAACATCGACGCTGCCCGCCTGCTGTGCCTGCAAGCCGCCTACGACAAGGATATGCACCAGGACTACGCCAAATCGGGGGCTATGGCCAAGCTGTTTGCTTCCAGAATAGCCATGGAAACTTCCGTGGAGGCTGTTCAGGTGCACGGTGGTTACGGCTTCGTGAAGGAGTTCCACGTGGAGCGCCTCATGCGCGACGCCAAAATCACGCAGATTTACGAGGGAACTTCGGAGATTCAGAAAATTGTAATCTCGCGGGAAATCCTCAAATAAGGCCCTGTTTGCCCTAAATTCAGATATGTTGCACAAAACCCAGCCATTTTTTGGTTGGGTTTTGTGTTTTGTGAATTTTTATATGTTGTTTTGCATTAGTCAAGTCTATGGTGCTATTTTTCTGGCACCAATCACGTTTCCTCATCACCCGTCCGAAGATGGAAGATTACAATAAAGTCATCGAGTCGCTCGGTGTTCGGTACATCAAAGCGAAAAACCTGGTTCTGCAGCAGCCTTTCACTGTGAAGAACTCCTACGACGTAGGCAACAACCTGATTTTACTCCACAAGGGTCGCATCTCCTTTGGCGACGAAGACCAGGTGGTGGAAGAGGGGGAAATGCTGTTCATCCCCGGCGGCCGGGCTACCAAGGTCACCTACGGTGAGCCGTCCCCCAAAAGCATCACCAACGACGACCTTATTACCAACAAAGACAAGTTCTTCCATTCCAACACCGACCTCGACCTGATTGGCGACGCCGAGGAAAGCCACTCGTTTGTGAGCTTCGAGGCGAAGGTGTTTGATTCGGTCAACTTCTTCGCGTCGCTGGACGTGCCGGCCTTTCTTATCACGGGCAATTCTAAGCTGGCTAATCTGGTGATTAAGGTGGTGGAGGAAAGCCTCCAGGACCTGCCCGGCCGGGAGCGGCTCATCACCATCTACACCGAAAACATTGTGGTGGAGATTGTGCGCTACATTTTGAAGAACAAAATGTTTGTGGAGCAGCTGGCCACCAATAGCACCTACTTCAAGGACCCGCGTCTCATCGACTTGTTCAACTACATCAAGGAGAACATCGGCGGCGACCTGTCGAACAAAGTCCTATCGGGCGTGGCTAACGTAAGCGAGGACTACGTGGGCCAGTACTTCAAAATGCTGACCGGCATCAACCCCCAGGATTACATCGAGTATCAGCGCATGGAACGGGCCGTGTTCCTGCTCCGCACTACCAAGAAAAGCATCCGCGACATTGGCAAAGAAGTGGGCTACAAAGACACCGCCTACTTCTGCCGCCGCTTCAAGATGATGTTCGGCATCCCGGCCGGCAAGATGCGCCGCCGCGAATCGGCCATGAACATCTAACTACCACAGATAAGAACGGATAAGTAGACGGATTAAGCGGATGGTGGATTTTCTGATGAACAGTCCAGCATGCTTCTTCTACCTATTCGAGCAAATACATATTCGAGCAAAAAGGCCCTGACTTTCGGGGCCTTTTTCCTAGGTGCTGTATGTTATGCTGCCAGCGTTAGGCGAATGAGTGGCTGCGCCCGTTCAATCCATCCGAATATTCGTCCTTATTCGTGGTCTGGTTGAAGCTGTGGATCAGCTTGGACATGTCAGCCAAGAAATCGGGGGACTTTTCTACCTGGTTGCCTACTACGATGACGTCGGCGCCAGCGGTGAGGGCGGCCTGGGCTTTTTCGACCGTGTTGATGCCGCCACCCACGATGAGCGGCACTTCCACAGCTTGGCGCACCGCCCGAATCATAGCTGGCGCTACGGGGTACAGGGCGCCGCTGCCGCCGTCCAAGTACATCAGCCGCAGGCCCAGCTGCTCGCCCGCCATGGCCGTGCAGGCCGCAATACTGGGCTTGTCGTGCGGGAGGGGCGTGGTGCCGCTAACGTAGCTGGCTGTGGTTTGGCGGCCCGTATCGACCAGCATATAGCCGGTGGGCAGGATTTGCAGGTTGCTTTCCCGCAACCGAGGCGCCGCAATGACGTGCTGCCCAATCAAGAAATCGGGGTTACGGCCCGAAATCAGGGACAGGAGCAAGATGCCGTCGGCGTGGGCGTCGAGGTGCAGGCTGTGGCTCGGGAACAGCAGCACCGGCACCGCCGAGAGGCTCTTCAATAAACGAATGAGGGCAGCCTGATGATCGGTTGTCACCAAGCTGCCGCCCACAAAAAAGTAATCTACGGGGTGTTTATCCGCCAGCGCCAGCACATGTCGGCAGCCTGCTTCGTCGAGGTTGTCTGGGTCAAGCAGAATGGCCAGTGACTTCTGGCCGCGCATCCGGCGTTTGCTCAGAGCTTCGTAGAGGCTGGGAAGGCGCATCCGCGTCGTCGTGGAAAGTAAATTCTATGTCCTTGGTTTCGGGCTCCGCCGAAACCGTGCCGGATGGCGAAGACGCAAGGTCGGGATTTTTAAGCATTGGAAAATACTCCCCGGCTTTTTTCGCCGCAAAGGCCAGCAGCACCGCCGATGCCTGCGCTACCAGCATCTTGCCTGTGTTGGACTGTAGAAAATCATGCAGGAGAGAAGACTCTTCCACCGACGTGTTGTGCCGCTGTGTTATAATCGGGTAATTGCCTTCGCGTGACTCCGCCGAATAGCTTTGCGGCTGGAACGGGTCGGAATCGAAAGCTGAAGAAGTGTGCGTGCGGCCTCGGTCGTACTGATGGCGACCAGCGCCAAAATCCAGGTCATCGACCGTCTCTGATTCGACCTCGTACGGGTAGCGGCGCGGCGCGTTCTGTAGATAATGGCGGCTACGGGCGCGGTTATCGTGGTCGTCGTGGCCGTTCAACTCGTGCTTTTTTTTTCCGCCGAAGGCCTTTCTCAGCAGCCAGATGCCGCCCAGCACGCCGGCTCCAATAGCTACGTACTTGCCGATTTCCTGGGACTTAGCCTTGATTTCTTCGACTTCGCCCAGCAAGGCACGCTCATATTCCAGCTTCTGATGCTCCAGAAACTCTTTTTCGTCTTCGAACAGGGGGTTGTGCAGGTCAGCCATACGAATACTTAAGCTTGAGCTTGGCGTTTATCAGATTTGTAGATGGTGTTGTTGAGCAGCTTGTCGGCCAGCCCCTGAAACAGCTTTTTGTCGACACCCACCACGAAGATGATAAGCAGCAGCAGGTAGAAGCCCGCCACGATACCAAAGCCCCAGAACGGGCTGTCGAGGGCATCGTTAAGCAGCAGCGCAACAAATAAATTCAGGAACACAAAAAACAACAGGCCAATCAGAGCCAGCGCCACCCCATGCACGGTGCCCACGAAAGCGGTTTTTACTTTCTCCTGGGCTTCGAGGCGCACCAAGTCGATGCGCGTGTCGAGGTAGCCCATCAGGTTGCCCATGAGGTTGTCGGTGCGGGGCGTTTTGGTCGTGTCGTCGTCGTCGGTGGTGAAGAGGGCCATACGCGGGAGAAGATTTGCAGGAAAGGATGTTACAGCTTCTGACCCCCGAAAAAAGCCGCTCGACGGCGGTCTTTTCGGGTAGCCCCTTCATACGGAAAAGACGGCGGCGTGTCTGAAAATTGCCGTACTTTTACCTTATACGCCTGCAAGTTGAGCCAGAATCATTACCACGTATTGGGTGTGTCGATGACGGCCTCCGCCCACGAAATCAAGGTGGCGTACAAGCGGCTGGCAGTGCAGTACCACCCCGATAAGCACGGCGGCAACACGCGCTACGAAGAGCTGTTCAAGGCCGTGGCAGCGGCCTACCACATCCTTGGCGACCCTGGCCGCCGCGCCCAGTACGACTACCAGTTGCAGGCGGCAGCGCGCCGGGCCGAAGCCCAGCTTCGCCAGCAGCAGTTCCGGCAACAGTCGCAGCACGTGTACGGCGTGCCCATGCCGCCGCCCGCCCCGCTGCGCACCCGTCCGCCGGCGGGGTCCCGGGAGCGGCACTACCGCACCATTCCGCGCCAGCGCCCCAAGTTTACGCGCCGCGACCTGCGCTTTATTCTGCTGCTGATTGGCGGAATTATTCTGTTTGTGGTGGCTGTGCGCGTCACCATGTACCACGTCACGGCCGTGAGCAACTACGAGCGGGGGCTGGAGGCTTACCGCCGCCACCAGTGGAGCGCCGCGCACAGCTTTTTCTCCGAAGCCCTCCACTTCAAGCCCGACTACACTAATGCCCTGCGCCGCCGCGCCGAAATCGAGCAGCTGGCCTATCAGAACCCCAAAGCTGCTGTCGTCGATTATCGGGCCGCGCTGCGCCACACCACCGACGCCCGAGCCCAGGCCGGCCTGCTTACCCGTCTGGGCCAGAGTTTTCGGGCTTTGCATCAGTCCGATTCGGCGCGGGCCGTGCTGCGCCAGGCAGTGCACCTCGATTCCACGCAGGCGCGGGCCTGGCTGCTGCTAGGGGAGGGGCAACTATTTAAACAGCTGCGCTATGCTCAGGCCAATGCCAGCTTTACGGCTGGCTTGCGCCACACGCGTGGGGCTCCAACGGCTGTGGCCGCTCGGCTGCTGCTCTACCGCGGCCTGGCCCGCTACAAGCTCGGCGACCTGCGCGCCGCCCGCGCCGACTACTGGCAAGCCTTAATCCTGGCTCCGCACAGCGGGCAAACCTATTTTTTGCTGGGCCGGGTGGCGCAAAAGGAAGGAGATACGACGGAGGCCTGCGAGTTTTTTCGCCGGGCTGTGCTCATGGGCTACCAATACGCCGCCGAGCAGCGCCGGCAAACCTGCCCGTAGCCCTTCTGGGCAGCCAGCGCACACGTCAGCGGCTGCCCAGAAGGGTGTCGGGGGTGAGCTGGGGGCGGTTAGAGGGCTTACCGCCGGCGGCGTTTTGAAAAAAGGTCATGACTAGCGCCTCGAAGGAGGTGGGGCGGCTGCCCGCGAAGATGTCGTAGTGGAAGGCGTCGAGCTTGTGCAGCAGCAGTACCAGCTGCTGCCGCTCGGCGGGCGTGAGGTTGCCGGCGGCCATTTCGGCCACCTGGCTCATGGGCCCCAGCACCCGAAACAGCATGGCCTGGCCGGCTTTGGTGATGCGCAGTAGCTTGCTGCGCCGGTCGGTGGCGTGGGGCTCTTCGGTCAGGAACAGGTTGCGCTGCAAACGCCGGATGATTTCGGTGCCGGTGGCCTTTTCGTGGATGTTGCGCGCCATCAGCTCCGACTTGGTTTGGGGCCCTGCCGTGTACAAGGTCATCAGGTACGTGAAGTCGTCGAAGCTGACCAGGGGTGTGCCGGCCAGGGCCTGCCGGGCGTAGCCGCGCACGTAGCGGTATACAAACGTGAGCAGCTTGGTGATAAGCGACTCGGCCGTTTCGTGCTGGTCGGGCGTTACTCGGGCACCAGCTGGCAATGTGGGGCCGGGGTTGGGGGTAGCAGCCAAGGAAGCAGGAGCGGCCGCGGTGCTTTTGTGCTGTTGCAGCCAAGCGGCAAAGTCAGCGGGCGTGCTTTCGGCTGTGTCGCCCGTGCGACTCTCGTATTCTTCGAGCAGTGGAAGCAACTGCTGGAGTAGAGTGTACTTCATCAAGAAGGCAGCTTAATTAGCGTCAACTAACGCCCGGTCATCAAATATGGCAGGAAAGTGCATTATCCTACTTAATTAGAAGTAATTTGGTTGAATAAAAATGCTTCACCGTATAAAAATAATCTGTAATAGTATCAAAATGTACTAAATATTAGTTTCTGAGGCTGTTGAAGAAGACAGCAAATACAAAAGCCGCTATAAAATCATAGCGGCTCTTGTATCAAAAGGCACTCTCAGACTTTTACCCTCCCGCCTCTATTAAATCACCACATAGCGAATAATTGTGGGGCTGGGAAGAAAGCTCAGAAATGCCACCGTACGAAGGCCTCAATGGCTTCGTACTCGGGTAGGCCGAGCTGGTCGTAGAGTTGGGCGGTGGTGCGGTTGCGCTCCTCGGCCCGCTGCCAGAACTCGCGCTGGTCGGCTCCTGGGAACAGCGGCCGGTCCTTTTGCGACTGGTGCTTGAAAATAGCGCGGCGCTTGCGCGTCAGCTCCTGGGGGCTCAGGGGCACGGCCATTTCAATCTGGTGCACGTCCCACTCCTGCCAGGCCCCGCGGTACAGCCACACCCGGCAGTCCGATAGCCAAGCCGCACCCTGCGCCTTCAAGCGCTGAATAGCCTGGAAAATAGCCGACAAACAAACGCGGTGCGTGCCGTGCGGGTCGCTCAGGTCACCGGCGGCGTACACCTGGTGGGGCTGCACCCGCTCCAGCAACTCTATGGTCAGGCGAACGTCGTCCTCCCCCAAGGGCTTTTTGCGCACCCGGCCCGTTTCGTAGAAGGGCAGGTCCTGGAAGTGCACGTTTTCGTCGGGGATGCCGGCGTAACGGCAGGCAGCCTTGGCTTCACCCCGCCGAATCAACCCTTTAATCTGCTGCACCTCGGGCGAGTCGACCTGGCCGGGAGCCTTATTTTTCAGCGCATTCACCACGCGCCGGTACAACGACTCGGCCGGCTCCTCGTCCAGCCGAAACGCCTCGTCGTAGTCGGCTACAAACTCGGCAAAGCGGATGGCCTCGTCATCAAACACGGCAATATTGCCCGAGGTCTGGTAAGCCACATGCACCTCATGCCCTTGGTCGACGAGGCGCAGCAGCGTGCCACCCATTGAAATAACGTCGTCGTCGGGGTGGGGACTGAAGATGAGCACCCGCTTGGGAAAGGGCGTGGCCCGCTCCGGGCGGCTGGAGTCGTCGGCGTTGGGTTTGCCGCCGGGCCAGCCCGTAATGGTGCGCTGGAGCTGGTTGAACACCCGAATGTTGATGGTATACGCCAAGCCCTGGCCTGACTCAGCCAGCAAGTCGGAGAGGCCGTTTTCGTTGTAATCTTCGTCGGTGAGCTTCAGGATGGGCTTTTGCAGCTGCCGGCCCAGCCAGGTCACGGCCCGGCGCACCACGGCCTCGTCGTGCCAGTTGCTGGCCTCTCCCACCAGCCAGGGCGTTTTTATCCGCGTCAGCTCGGCCCCGGCGGCTTCATCGAGTACCACCTGCACACGGGGGTGGCGCTGCAGGTAGGTAGCCGGCACCGAGTCGGTTGGCTCGCCTTCCACCATGCGCTTCACCACGGCGGCCTTGCCTTCGCCCCAGGCCAGCAGCACCACCTCGCGGGCCTCCAGAATAGTGCCTACGCCCATCGTAATGGCGCGGCGCGGCACGTGTTCTTCCCCGTAGAAGTCAGAAGCGGCGTCGGTGCGGGTAATGTGGTCGAGCGTAATCAAACGGGTGCGCGACGTGGCCCCCGAGCCCGGCTCATTGAAGCCAATGTGGCCCGTGCGGCCAATGCCAAGCACCTGCAAGTCAATGCCACCAGCCTCCCGAATCTGCTCTTCATACCGGCGGCAAAAATCGGCCACGGCTTCCTTGGGCACGGTGCCATCCGGAATGTGCACGTTTTCGGGCCGGATGTCGATATGGTCAAACAAATACTCGTGCATAAACCGCACGTAGCTCTGCAGCGAGTCGGGCTGCATGGGGTAGTATTCGTCGAGGTTGAAGGTGATGACGCGCTGAAAGCTTAGCCCCTCCTCCTGGTGCAGGCGTACCAGCTCTTCGTAGAGGCGGGTGGGCGTGGAGCCCGTAGCCAGGCCCAGCACGCAGGGCTGGCCGTCGGCATTGCGCTGCCGGATAAGGCCGGCAATCTGACGAGCCACCGCCACGGAGGCCTGCTCCGAGTCGGGGTAGATGGTGGTCGGTATTCGTTCGGCGTGGGAAGAGTAAGACATCATACGCAGTTGGGAAAGAAAGTAGTAGACGTAGTGTTGGAGTTGCCTAGTTACTGACTTCCAGCCTGCTTAGCAATAGGGTATAGCAGTGTTTGTATAAACGTAATCTTCCTGACCCAGCACAAATAGCCCGTACTGCGAACCGCAGGAAGGCAGTATGGCCCGCACCAAAGCAAACAGCCCCCGTAAGTCAAACTTACGGGGGCTGTTCAGGTTAAGAAGTGGTAATGGTTGGAATCGAACCAACGACACCAGCATTTTCAGTGCTGTGCTCTACCAACTGAGCTACATTACCAGCTTGTCAAGTTCCCCTGAAAAGGCCTTGTGGCTATTGGGGAGCACAAAAGTAGCAAACCAGAATCAACCCGCAAGACTTTCGGCCAAAAAATCTTTCCACGGAAAAACGCGTAAAGTGTTATGCATACCGAGTATATTTCGGCCTAAACCCAAACCTACCCTTTCCTGTGCATTTCTCTATCCAAAACATTTTATTCCTGCTGGTGGCAGTGGCTGGCTTCGGCCTGTTTGCCTGGCAGGTCCGAAAGATCAGGGCCAACATTCAGGTGGGGCGCGACCGGGACATGAGCGGCCACGTGTCGGAGCGGCTCTGGAAAACCCTGCTGGTAGCTTTCGGGCAGCAGAAAATGTTCAAGCGTCTCACGCCGGCCGTGCTGCACCTGATTGTGTACGTTGGCTTCTTGGTTATCAACGTCGAGCTGATTGAAATACTGGTGGATGGCCTGTTTGGCACGCACCGGTTCCTGCAGTTTCTCGGGCCGGTGTACGACGTGCTCATGGCGACCAATGAAATCCTCGGCGCCCTGGTTATTCTGGCCGTGGTAGCCCTGTGGTGGCGGCGCAACGTGCAGGGTGTCCGCCGCTTTACGGGCCCCGAGATGCGCGCCTGGCCCCGGCTCGATGCCAACGTTATCCTCTACATTGAAGTGGTGCTGATGACGGCTCTGTTTACCATGAACACCGCCGACCTGAAGTGGCACCAGCTGCAAGACCTCGACATGCCGGGCACTTTCCCGATCAGCAGCCTGCTCACCGGCCTGTTTCCCGATAATCTCACGGCTCTGCACGTGCTGGAGCGCGTGGGCTGGTGGGCGCACATTGTGGGTATCCTGCTGTTTCTGAACTACCTGCCCAGCTCCAAGCACTTCCACATCATCATGGCTTTCCCGAACGTGTACTTCTCGCGGCTGGTGCCGCAGGGGCAGTTCTCGAACGTGGACAGCATCACCCACGAGGTGAAGGCCATGATGGACCCCAGCTACCAGGTGCCCGCCCCGGCCACTGCCCCTGACGGCTCGGCTGCCGCACCCACACCGTTCGGCGCCAAAGACGTGGACGACCTGGCCTGGACCAACCTGCTTAACGCGTACTCCTGCACCGAGTGCGGGCGCTGCACGGCCGTGTGCCCGGCCAACCTGACCGGCAAGCTTCTCTCGCCCCGCAAAATTATGATGGACACCCGCGACCGGGTGGAGGAGAAGTATAACTCGCCGCTGATTTTCAGCCCCAACCTGTATGGGCAAGAGGCCAAGCACGGCACCCAGGAGCAGCTTGACCGGGAAAACCACACCCTGCTGCGCGGCTACGTGACGCCCGAGGAGCTGTGGGCCTGCACCACCTGCAATGCCTGCGTCGAGGCCTGCCCCGTTAACATCAACCCGCTGGAAAGCATCGTGGAAATGCGCCGCTTCCTGGTGCTGGAAGAGTCGGCCGCGCCTAACTCCCTGAACGTCATGTTCTCCAACATCGAAAACAACGGCGCCCCCTGGGCCTTCTCGCCCTCCGACCGGTTCAATTGGGCCGACGACCTGTACGTGACGGAGAAAGGGGCTTAGGAACTTAGGGGCTTGGGGACTTAGATCAAGCATCCTCCCCAATCCTCAGCCTAGCTTTTGCCTGATTGTGAAGCAAAGAAGACATATCTAACCAGTGAAATGGGGCTGCCCTCTGTCGGTCTGCATCTAAGACCCTAAGCCCCTAAGACCCCAAGTCCCTAATGGAAAAACGTCAAATCAACGTCCCGATGATGGCCGACCTGGCCGCGCGGGGTGAAACGCCGGAAGTGCTGTTCTGGGTCGGCTGCGCCGGCGCCTTCGACGACCGGTACAAGCGCGTGACGCGGGCTTTTGTGCGCATCCTGGAGCACGTAGGCGTGAAATACGCCGTGCTGGGCATGGAAGAAACCTGCACCGGCGACCCAGCCAAGCGGGCCGGCAACGAGTTCCTGTTTCAGATGCAAGCCATGCAGAACATTACCACGTTCAATGGCTACGGCATCAAGAAGGTGGTAACAGCCTGCCCGCACTGCTTCAATACCATCAAAAACGAATATCCGGCCCTCGGCGGCGAGTACGAGGTCATCCACCACAGCACCTTTTTGCAGCAGCTCATCAACGAGGGCCGCGTGAAAGCCGAGGGGGGCGAGTCGTTCAAGGGCCGCCGCATTACCTTCCACGACTCCTGCTACCTGGGACGCGCCAACGACATCTACGAAGCTCCGCGCGCCGTCCTGGAGGCTTTAGATGCCGACCTGCTGGAAATGAAGCGTAGCAAGGCCAACGGCCTCTGCTGCGGGGCCGGCGGCGCCCAGATGTGGAAAGAGCCCGAACCCGGCAAAAAAGACATCAACATCGAACGGACCGAAGAAGCCCTGGCCACGCTCGACGGCGACGCCGACGTGCTCCTGAACCTGCGCGGCGTGGAAAGCACTGCCCCACCGCTGCCCGCCGGCTCCAACCGCGGCGGCAGCGTTATTGCCGTGGCCTGTCCCTTCTGCATGACCATGATGGCCGACGGCGTGAAAAACAAAGAGCGGGAATCGGACGTGCAGGTGTTTGACCTAGCCGAGCTGATTGCCTCGGCCGAAGGCATCAATGCCTAAAGTGAAAGTAGATCATTAAAAATGAATTGTTAGACAGCCCCGCCGGAACTTCTCGGCGGGGCTGTTTCTTTGTGGGAATAAGAAGCTGCCCCGGCTACGATGGGGGCTAGCAGTTCCAGCATTTTAAGTTTATGTACACTCCTTTTAATCAGCTGCCGGCCTCAGCTCGGATATGGATCTACCAAGCCAGCCGTCCGCTTACCGTCACTGAGCAGGCCTCCATTGAGCCGCTGCTTCAGCGCTTCGCTGAGGAATGGACCAGCCACGGCCGCACGCTAGCGGCATCAGCGGCGGTGCTGCATCAGCAGTTCCTCGTCATTGGCCTCGACGAAGCCGTGGCCGACGCTAGTGGCTGCTCCATCGACGCCTCAGTGCGGTTTGTGCATAGCCTGGAGGAACAGCTGGGCGTGGAACTGCTCGAAAAATCCCGGCTAGCCTTTCTGCTAGGGGAGGAGGTGCGCCTGCTCGACCGGCGCCAGTTGCGCGAGGCCGTAGCCACGGGGCTCATTGGGCCCGAAACGCCGTATTTCGACAACACCATCAGCCAACACGGGCAGCTGCAAACCGTTTGGCCCGCTCCGGCTGGGCGCACGTGGCTGGCCCGCTACTTCCAGCCCACGGGCACGCCGGTGCCTCATCTTGCTTCCGAACCTGGTTAATCTTAGTATACTTACCCCCCGAACGGTGTTTTCCGTTGTAGGGCCGTACCCCTTCCTTTTCCCGACGTCGTTATGAAACCCTATGCTATACTAGGCGCCACCTTGGGCGCAGCAGCTCTGCTCAGCGGATGCGCCACCACCGGCGGCCTCAGCAAAGCCGATAAGCGCTTTGCCCGCGGCGAATACGAAGCTGCCATTGCTTTATATAAGAAGGATGTGGCCAAGGGCAAGCAAACAGCCCTGCCCAACTTCCGCATTGCCGAGTCGTACCGGCTGTCGAACCGTATTGAGCTGGCTGAGCCCTTTTACAAAGTGGCCTTGGATGCTAAAGTGAAAAGCGCCGACGCTGGCTTCTACTACGCCCAGGCGCTAAAAGCCGCTGGCAAAACCGAGGAAGCTGCTGCCCAGTTTGAGCGGTACGCCGAAAGCGGCAGCAACCGAACCTTGGCTGAGCGGGCCGCCGTGGAGGCCAAAAACGCCCGCGTAGCCACCACCCTGCTTACGGCCAGCACCAACAACAAAGTGCAGCCCCTGGACCAGATCAACTCTCCATCTTCTGATTTCGGCGCCACGCGCATGCCCGATACCAAGGAGCTGGTATTTGCCTCGGGACGGGAAGGCAAGATGTATCCCGGCAACGGCGAAGGATTTAACGACCTGTACGCCATCAAGTTCGAGGACGACAAGCAGCTCACCGGCGGCACGGTTCGCAAACTGGAGCCCATCTTCAACTCCGACAACAAGCACGAGGCCAGCGCCACCTACTCGCCCGATGGCAAGATGATGGTGTTTGCCCGCTCCAACGACGGTTCCAAGAAGCAGGCAAAAGACGGTTTTCTGAGCGTGGATCTGTTTGTATCCTACCTGCGCGGCGGCGCTTGGACCGAGCCCGAGCTGGTGCGTGGCCTCAACAGCCGCACCGCCGACGACTTCTCCCCGGTATTCTCCCCCGATGGACAAACCCTCTATTTCGCCTCGTCGCGGAAGGGCGGCCTCGGTGGCACCGACCTGTATAAGGCTACCATGGAAAGCCCCGGCCGTTTCTCTGCGCCTGAAAACCTCGGCGACCAAATCAATACGGCTGGCAATGAAAGTTTCCCCGCTATTTCGCCCGGCGGCCAGTTGTACTTCTCCTCCGACGGCCACCCCGGCCTGGGCAAGCTCGATTTGTTTAAAGTCGAAAAAGGCAAAGTGGTCAACCTCGGCGTACCCATCAACAGCCCCGGCGACGACTTCGCTCCTTTTTTCACTGAGCAGAAGACGGGCGTATTCTCCTCCAATCGGGCCGGTGGCAAAGGCTCCGACGACCTGTATCTGTTCCGCGAAAACCTGCTGAAGCTGGTCACTTTCATTGTCGATGGCACCGTGGTGGAGCGCAACGATAAAACGGGCAGAACTGCACCTCTCGCCAACGAAAATGTGGTGCTTTTTGACAGCAAAGGCCGCAAGCTTCAGGAAGTTACCACCGACCCCGCCGGTAAATTCAGCATCCGGCTCGATACTGCGGCTACCACTTACTCGCTGATAGCCGACCGCCCAGGCTATTTTACGGCTCGCAACGCCCTGAGCACCGTGGGCCGCCGGCCGCCGCAGTCGGAACTGCCCAATGAGATGAACGAGGTGAAGGTCCCTGTGACCCTGACGCTCGCGCCCATCGTTAAGAACAAAGCTATTGTAGTCGAAAACATCTTCTACGACTACGACAAAGCTAATATCCGCCCCGACGCGGCCGTGGAGCTCGATAAGCTGGTACAAACACTTAACGACAACCCCAACATCACCATCGAGCTTAGCTCCCATACCGACTCGCGGGGTAAGGAAGCCTACAACCAGCAGCTCTCACAGCGCCGCGCCGAATCAGCCGTTGCATACATTATATCGAAGGGTATTACTCCGTCCCGCATCACGGCCCGCGGTTACGGTGAAACTCGCCCGGTACTTAAAAATGCCAAAACAGAAGACGAATACCAGCGCAACCGCCGTACTGAGTTCAAAGTGACCAAGATTAGCGAGTAGAAGCCGTTTCCTCACAAAAAGCACAAGTCCGCCGCGCTAGCTAGCGCGGCGGACTTGTGCTTTCTGGAGAATAAGAGCGTCTGTTCTCCCAACGGAATCCACGCCTATCCTGGCAGCTCATCCGACTCGCAACTTGGCATAGAACTTGGCTAAATCCAGCCGAGCAACTTGGTGCTCGATTAAGCTTTGTCCGTTATGAAAAAGGCACTTCTTTTCTGCGTTAGTCTATGCTTACTGCTGAGCAATGCGCTCCAGGCCGCCCCAGCAGTTGTCAACTTCTCCTCTGAGCGTGGCATTCCTTTTTATCTCAGCATTGATGGATACCCCCTGACTCCAGGGGGCACTCGCCAGGTCCGCCTTGATCGTCTACGACCCGGTTTGCACTGGGCAGAATTCGTTATTCCCGTTTCCTACGGCCGAAATATCAATTACCGCACAAAGATTTTTTTAGATCCTGGTTTGGAAACAAGCTATGTTCTACTAACCCGTAATGGGTTTCCGCCTGAGCTACGGAAAATATCGGCTATGCCCATTCAGCGGGGCGGCTACTACGGTGGGCCCCGTGGCCCATATCCCCCCGTTCGTCCGTCACGCCCCAGCCCTGACTATGACACCCACTACCCTGACCAAGGCCCGTACGGCAATGAGCCAGCTTATCCCGCCCACTCGTATATACTGTCTCCGCAAGAGGCCGACGAGCTACTGCAAACCGTCCAACGTCAATCTTTCGACGACAACAAGCTAGCCCTCATTCGCGAAGCACTCCACGAAACCAGCCTTCCCGCTGATGACGCCCGCCGTCTAGTGAGCACCATATCGTTTGACCGCAACCGCATCGAGTTAGCTAAATACCTGTACACCCGCGTCGCCGACCGTCAGAATTTTTACCGTGTGTACGATGTCTTCCAATTCCAGTCCAGCATCCGCGAGGTACAGCAATATATAGAGTCCCACCGTCCATGAATAGATTGATGATTGAATACAGAAAAGGCTCCTGCAAAGTGCAGGAGCCTTTTCTGTGCCAGAACCAAGCTTTTCTTATAAGTATAAGTAATTGTCGGCCTAGTCTATAGATGCCCCAAGGCAAACTCCAGCAGGATTTTGGAGCGGAAACAAGGTCCAAGCAGTTAGCCACCCTGCCGCCCCCAGGGCCTTGGTACCAGAGGGAGTTGATAAAAAAGTTGTTTAGGGGGAGCTTGTGTTACTACGGCTCGAAAGCATATCTTTGCAGCCCGTTTCAGTCGGAGGCGGTCGGCCGCGCTGGGCCGCTAGAAAAAAAGTTAGGCTAGTGCTTGCATGAGTTGATGGAGTGAGTGTATCTTTGCAGCCCGTTTCGATTGGAAGCGGGAAACAACGGGTAGATAGTTCCTGGTAAAAGCCAACTGGCAGCTGAGCTCGTAGGCTAGGTCGATTGGCAAAAACCGATCCTGGGTTAGTCTGCTAGCGGAAAGAGAGTAAGACTTTCTGTGAGTGGGAACTTGGAAAAGAGCTAGTGGGTTGGTACCTTTGCCTCCCCAAAGCACCGGGCCTGCACGGGGAGACGCGACGGGCCGGCGAGCAAAAAAAGTTTTGCTTGGGGCTTGCGGGGAAGCGGCAGGAAGGTGTAGTTTTGCAGCCCGCTTCGCTCGGAGGCGGGAAAGTAGTAATGAATGATAGCAGAAAGGCTTAGGGTCGCTAAGCCACTGGATCTTCTCCGGTAGGGAGGGGATAGACGTTCTTTGAATAGCTGGAAAAGACAATTGGGTAAGGGCTGCCCACCTGCGGGTGGGCGGTTTGGAACTGGCGCGTGGGGCGCTGCGTCCGGGCTCTGGCCATAAGCTGGACCGGGGCGGGGGGTACCCACCGCAGAAGACACGGCTGCTGCTGAAGCAGCAGCGAACAGGATTTTCTACAATGGAGAGTTTGATCCTGGCTCAGGATGAACGCTAGCGGCAGGCCTAATACATGCAAGTCGAACGGATGCAGCAATGCATTAGTGGCGCACGGGTGCGTAACGCGTAACCAACCTGCCCGTGACTGGGGGATAGCCCGCCGAAAGGCGGATTAATACCGCATAAGACTATCGAGAGGCATCTTTTGGTAGTTAAAGATTTATTGGTCACGGATGGGGTTGCGTAGCATTAGCTAGTTGGCGGGGTAAAGGCCCACCAAGGCGACGATGCTTAGGGGACCTGAGAGGGTGATCCCCCACACTGGCACTGAGATACGGGCCAGACTCCTACGGGAGGCAGCAGTAGGGAATATTGGGCAATGGCCGAGAGGCTGACCCAGCCATGCCGCGTGCCGGAAGAAGGCCTTCTGGGTTGTAAACGGCTTTTGCCAGGGAAGAAAAAGTGGGATGCGTCCTACACTGACGGTACCTGGTGAATAAGCACCGGCTAACTCCGTGCCAGCAGCCGCGGTAATACGGAGGGTGCAAGCGTTGTCCGGATTTATTGGGTTTAAAGGGTGCGTAGGCGGCTTGTTAAGTCCGGGGTGAAAGCCCACTGCTCAACAGTGGAACTGCCCTGGATACTGGCGGGCTTGAGTCCAGACGAGGTTGGCGGAATAGACGGTGTAGCGGTGAAATGCATAGATACCGTCTAGAACCCCGATTGCGAAGGCAGCTGACTAGGCTGGTACTGACGCTGAGGCACGAAAGCGTGGGGAGCGAACAGGATTAGATACCCTGGTAGTCCACGCCGTAAACGATGGATACTCGCTGGTGGCGACAGACGGTCACTGGCTTAGCGAAAGCGGTAAGTATCCCACCTGGGGAGTACGCCCGCAAGGGTGAAACTCAAAGGAATTGACGGGGGCCCGCACAAGTGGTGGAGCATGTGGTTTAATTCGATGATACGCGAGGAACCTTACCTAGGCTAGAATGCGCGTGACCGGCTCAGAGATGGGCCTTTCCTTCGGGACACAAAGCAAGGTGCTGCATGGCCGTCGTCAGCTCGTGCCGTGAGGTGTTGGGTTAAGTCCCGCAACGAGCGCAACCCCTATGTTTAGTTGCCAGCGCGTCAAGGCGGGGACTCTAGACAGACTGCCTGCGCAAGCAGTGAGGAAGGCGGGGACGACGTCAGGTCATCATGGCCCTTACGCCTAGGGCTACACACGTGCTACAATGGGCGGTACAGCGGGTTGCTACTGGGTGACCAGATGCCAATCTCAAAAAACCGTTCTCAGTTCGGATCGAAGTCTGCAACTCGACTTCGTGAAGCTGGAATCACTAGTAATCGCGTATCAGCCATGACGCGGTGAATACGTTCCCGGGCCTTGTACACACCGCCCGTCAAGCCATGGAAGTCTGGTAGACCTGAAGCCGGTGCTCGTCACAGAAGCCGGTTAGGGTAGAACAGGTAACTGGGGCTAAGTCGTAACAAGGTAGCCGTACCGGAAGGTGCGGCTGGATCACCTCCTTTCTGGAGCGCGTGGGGACCACGAGTCCCGCTCGCCAGCGCCCCCCACCCATGCGTCTTTTTCTGGCTATTCAACGTTTTTTCGGATTCGACGAAAGTCGACCCGGGCTTGTAGCTCAGGTGGTTAGAGCGCTACACTGATAATGTAGAGGTCCGTGGTTCGAGTCCACGCAGGCCCACTCTGTCTGGCGTAAGGTTAGACATGAATCAACCGGGGGATTAGCTCAGCTGGCTAGAGCACCTGCCTTGCACGCAGGGGGTCAACGGTTCGAATCCGTTATCCTCCACTACAACATAACTGCTGATTGAGCGGATGTGCTGGGTGGATGATTCTTGGAATGGTCTAGAATAACTAGTCTATCTCCCATTGTTGCTCAAATGGAGCATCATACGTTCTTTGACATAAAGGCAATACGAGTAAGAAGGGCGGAGTGCGTGGTCTGGTGGCCACGCCCGTACAGTGGCTGCTTGCTGCTCCTGCTTTCGGGCACGGGTAGTGGGTAGCCCGCCAAGAGAAACAGACAAGAGCACACGGGGGATGCCTAGGCTCTCAGAGGCGAGGAAGGACGTGATAAGCTGCGAAAAGGTCCGGGGATTGGCACATACGAGGTGATCCGGGCATATCCGAATGGGGCAACCCCCTTGGGTGAAGCCCAAGGATCTATCTTCTTACTAGAGGGTAGAGGCAAACGCGGGGAACTGAAACATCTAAGTACCCGCAGGAACAGAAAATAACTAATGATTCCCCTAGTAGTGGCGAGCGAACGGGGAGGAGCCCAAACCGGGGTGGTTACGGCCACCGCGGGGTTGTAGGACCTCAGCATCTGATTATTCTACTTTAGCTGAATGGCATGGGAAGGCCAACCAGAGACGGTGAGAGTCCGGTAAGCGAGCGAGTAGGGTACAGTAGAGGACTCCTGAGTAGGGCGGGGCCGGAGACACCCTGTCCGAATCCAGCGGCACCATCCGCTAAGGCTACATACTCCTGAGAGACCGATAGTGAACTAGTACCGTGAGGGAAAGGTGAAAAGAACCGGGAATACCGGAGTGAAAAGAACCTGAAACCGTGTGCTTACAAGCAGTGAGAGGGCTTTAGTGGCCTGATCGCGTGCCTTTTGCATAATGAGCCTACGAGTTACTCCTCTCTGGCAAGGTTAAAGGCGTTGACGCCTGGAGCCGCAGCGAAAGCGAGTCTGAATAGGGCGCAGAGTCAGAGGGGGTAGACGCGAAACTTTGTGAGCTACCCATGAGCAGGCTGAAGGTTGGGTAACACCAACTGGAGGGCCGAACCAGTTTCCGTTGAAAAGGATTTGGATGACTTGTGGGTAGGGGTGAAAGGCCAATCAAACTGAGAAATAGCTCGTACTCCCCGAAATGTATTTAGGTACAGCGTCGGCGTGGAGTTACTAGGAGGTAGAGCTACCGATAGGACTAGGGGGTGTCACAGCCTACCGAATCCTGACGAACTCCGAATGCCTAGTAATATAGCCGGCAGTGAGGCCTGGGGTGCTAAGGTCCCAGGCCGAGAGGGAAAGAACCCAGACCATCCGCTAAGGTCCCTAAATTCGGACTAAGTTGAACAAAGGAGGTCCACTTGCTTTGACAGCCAGGAGGTTGGCTTGGAAGCAGCCATTCCTTTAAAGAGT